>JBGAID010000015.1:0-138623 GCA_044225865.1 Polyangiaceae bacterium
GGGGGGTGCGCGAAGCGCAAGGGGGGTGTCAAACCCCCCCTTGAATTGAGAGGGGGGTGCGCGAAGCGCAAGGGGGGTGTCAAACCCCCCCTTGAATTGAGAGGGGGGTGCGCGAAGCGCAAGGGGGGTGTCAAACCCCGCGGTTCAAGGGGGGCTTGCCGCGCCGGCGCCGCGCTGTCGATGTCGCTGTCGCTATGGGTGGCGGCGTGCTCGGACGAGCTGCCTCCACTGCCGGAGGCGGTCGTCATCGTCGACACGGACGCGCCTGTCCCGCACCTCGTGGACCGCTTGCGGGTGGACTTCTTCGACGAGCGCGGGGTGTGGATCGAGACGCGCGAGATCCCGAGGCGGGAGGCTGCGGATTGGCCGGCGAGCTTCAGCGTCTACGGGAAGAGCCCCGACGAGGCGCGATCCGTGGTGGTGAGGCTGCGGGCGTTCCGCGACGGCGCGGTGCGCGACTATCGGGGCGAGCGCTTCATGGAACGTCCCGGCAAGGATCCCCCTGGCGAGCGAGTCGGCTGGCCCGAGCCCACGAAAGGCGAGGGGCCTCGCCTCGTCGAGGATGGGCTCGACGTGACACCGGCATCGGAGCCGATCCCGGAGCTCGCCATCGATAGGCTCGTGCGGATCGACTTGTCCCCAGGGGTAAAGGCGACCTATCGAATCACATTGAGCGGGGCGTGCTTCGGGACGATGGCGGATCTCGACGGCGCGGGCCGGACGTGCGTCGACGAAGAGAACGAGCGCGTCGACGTCGTTTCGTCGTCGCCCGCCACGGACGAGGAGATCGCTGCCCCGTCGGTCGTCGGAGCCATGGCTGGCCAAGCTCCGTGCGAGGTGAGCCCGCGAGCCGGCTCGTACGGGCCGGACGGCTCGCCGATGTACGACGAGGAGGTGTGTGTGCCGGGCGGGGTCTTCGTCCTCGGCAACAAGGACGTCTCCGGCATTCTGAGCTTCTCATATCCGTCCGTCCCCGAGCGGGTCGCGCGCATGTCGCCGTTCCTCGTCGATCGATACGAGGTGACGGTCGGTCGCTGGCGGCGGGCCGAAGCGGAGGGATTCGAGCCTCCTTACGAGCCGGTGGCCAACGACGGCCCGCTCCCGACGGGGGGGCCGCCGTCCTTCCCCGACTCCTGCACATACAGCACGGAGCCTCTGTCTCCTTCGCGGGAAGCGCTACCGGTCAATTGCTTGGGGTGGGACGAGGCGCGCGCGTTCTGTCGGTTTCATGGCGGCGATCTGTTGACGGAGGCGCAATGGGAGCTCGTCGCCTCCGCGACGGGAGACGAAGGCGAGACGCTCTATCCGTGGGGGGACGACCCCCCCTCTTGCGAGGGCCAGATCTATGGTCGGCCGGAGTGGCCATTGACCGACGTCTGCGAGGACGTCGGCTACGGACCGGCTCCGCCGGGGACGGGGCTAGACGATGTGACGCCGCTCGGGGTCCACGACATGGGTGGCAGCGTGAGCGAGTGGGTCCTCGACGCTCCCGAGCCATACGATGCGCGCTGTTGGGCATCGCTCGGCCTCGTCGACCCGGCCTGCGTCGAGGACGACGCGGACCATCGGGAGTATCGCGGCAGCGGCTGGTCCGTCGGCGCCTTCGAGATGCTCTCTTCGGTGCGGCCAGCGCGAGCGCCGGTGACGCGTCTCTTTCCGCACGTCGGCCTTCGATGCGCGCGCCCCGCGCTGGGAGGCTCGAGATGAAGCGGCAGCGCGGGCTCGCTTTCGCCTTCGCCGCCGTGGCGTGCGCGTCCGCGTGCGCCGATGAGCTGCCCCCGGAGGGACACGTCGTGCTGTACATCGACACGGACGCGCCGCTGCCGAGCGCGCCTGGGGTCGTGCGCGACCCTTCGGCGCCTCCGCCGCTGTTCGATCGGGTGCGGGTGGACATCATTCGAGCCGGCGAGCGGGGGCCGTGCGAAGGCTGCTCGCGCGATCTCGATCTGGACGAGGAGACGGTGCGGCGCGGGGCCTCGATGACCATCGTGCCCGGCGACGTGGGGAGCACCCCCCCTACCGTACGATTGCGAATGTATCGGAGTCAGGGCGTGATTGGCGAGCCCGACCCCGCCGTCGAGCTGTATGTCTCGTTGCCGGCTTTCCCTTCGGAGGGAGCGGCGGAGGTGACGGCGTTCCTCCCCACCGACGCGCTGGGGGTCCCGATTGGCTCACTCGACGCTCCGGAAGCTCCCACGCTCGGTTTCAGCGGAGAAGGTCACGCCGGGACCTGGCCGGGGGCGACGCGGGTGCCGTGCTCGGGCGCGCCTCACGCGGGAGAGGTGTGCGTTCCAGGGGGCGCCTTCTGGATGGGAGACCGTCTCGCGATCGGCGCGGACTTCGACGTGAGCCGTCGCGGGGAGCGGCTGGTAGTGGTTGCGCCCTTCTGGCTGGATTCGGAGGAAGTGACGGTCGAGGAATATCGAGATGGCAAGGGGGTAGGGGCGCTCGAATGGAGCGGAGATTACGATGGACCGTTCGCGAGCAATCTCCAAGACTATTGCACGTTCACGAAGCAGGTAGACGACGCGCACGACCCCCTGCCTGTCAATTGCGTGCCGCCGGGCGGGGCCGAGGCCTATTGTCGAAGGAAGGGCGCGACCCTCCCGACCGAGGCGCAGCACGAATACGCGCGAGGAAGCCTGAGGTCGGCGCCGTTCCCGTGGGGCTACGACGAGCCGAGCTGTGAGGACACCGTGTTCGGAAAGCTCCCTTCCGTGCCCGAGGACCCGGAGGTCGCGGGCGATTGTCACCAGGAAGGCGCCCCCCCGCTGCCGGAGGCGCTGGTGCTCGACGACGGCGGGTTTCGTCCCGGTCGGGACGCGCTCGTCCTCTCCGAGGGCACGGTCTGGGACCTCGCGGGAAACCTTTCGGAGTGGGCAGCGGACATGTTCCAGGAGGTCTCCGAGCCTTGCTGGCCCGTCTCGGGCTCGCGCCTCGCTGTCGATCCGGTGTGCCGCGAGGCGAGCGCGGCGAGCCCGTACCACGCCATTCGCGGCGGCAACTTCCTGATGTCGGCGCATTGGACGCGGGCCGCGTCGCGCTGGTCCGGGTTCTCCTCGCCGCTCATCGGCTTTCGGTGTGCGCGCCCAGACGCGGGGGCGCCGCCAGAGCCGGGCTGCGCCGGCTTCCTCGAGGGTGGCCTCGACGCGTGCGACCGGTGCGCGGAGCAGCGCTGCTGCGGGGCCATTCTCGAGGACGGGGGGCTCTTCGGTGTGGCCGCGTCGCGATGTGCCTTCGACGCGTGCTCACGGGCCTGCGGAGCGGTGCTGTTCGCGCCGGATTGTCGGGCTGGCGCGGCGCTCCCGGCCGAAGGTCCCTGCGTGGCGATTGAAGGGACGGTGCAGTGCAATCCCGTGACGAACGAAGGATGCCCGGACCCTTCATTCGCCTGTGACGCGGACGAGGATGGGTTCTCCTGCTTTCCACCTCCGAACGAGGCCGCCTTGTGTGCGGCTTGCGACCCGAGCGCAGGGCCGTTCTGTGCGCCGGGCTCGACCTGCATGTTCGGCCCGGACGCGGGCTGCGTGAAATATTGCTGCAGCGACGACGACTGCGCGGGAGGCCGTTGTTGGAAGGGGGGCGACGCCCCGTACTTTCCGGAGGCGCCTTCGCTGGGATTGTGCGCGGCGCTCTGATCGTACCCCCCGGCGCGCCAACGCAGTTCCTCGGACGGGTCGGCGGGCGCGGAGCGCGCCGGGGGTGCTAATCAGAGCTCGACCTTCCACCCGAGGGTGCCTCCGTCGATGGCGGGGCGCGTCGGCTCCGGGCGCGTGGCGAAATAGGTGCCCACCGCGACGCCGGTGACGGCGACCCCGGCCAGGGTCCAGAACCACCATCGCTCGACGATCGACGGTGTCCTCGGCTTCAACGTAGCCAACAGCTCGACGAGCTCACCTGGCTGAGCGATGACGACGGACTCGAATCGCTCGAAGCCATCACGCCGGACGGTGACGCGATAGCGCCCCGCCGGGCGGGTCAGATCGACAGGGGCGGGCCCGACGTCTTTGCCGTCCACCTCCACGAGGGCGCCTTGCCTATTGGCGGCGATATGGAGCGTCGCCGGCAATCGATCGAGCTCCCAGCGGACGGACCGCGTGGAGCCGGGGGTGAGCGTCTCTTGGAGGACGGCATCGGAGAAGCCCTTGCGCGAGATGACGAACACGTGCACCCCGGGATCGAGGAGCACCGTCAGCTTGGAGCCGGGGACGGCTTCCCCGGGGCCGGGCGGACGCACGCCTGCGATGAGGAGCGGCGGATCGTTCTTTCCAATCAGGGACAGCGGCCTTCCGTCGACGGCGATCGCGGCGTTGCTCGGCACGAGGGTGATTTCGAGGTGGGCGAGCAACGCCTCGATCTCTCGGATGTATCCGCGCGTCTCTTCGACGAGGCTTTCGGAGAGCTGAACGCCGCGCTCGGCATCATTCTGGGCGAGGGCTCGCTCGAACGTCGTCTTGGCGCGGGCGTATCGACCCATCGCCCTCTCGCAGCCGCCGATGTTGAATGTGGTGACGGCGTGAGGCCGGAACGCTTCTGCCCGTTCGAACGCGGCGAGCGCCTCTGCCCATTGCGACTGTTCGACCAGCTTGGTCCCCGCGAGGAACTCGGCCCGCGCTCGGTCCGTGTCGTCGCTCTTCTGGAGGACCGGCCTGCTCGGCGTGGGCTTGTCCGGCTCGGGCATCGCGGCGCTGGCAGACGCGCACGCCCAGACCGCGGCAGCGAGCAAGGCAATGGCGAGTCGAGGACGGCGCATGCGAGATCAATACGGTGGCATGGGCTCCAGCCCACCAGGGAGCTTCTTCTTCGACCCGCTCGCGCTCGGGAGAGGTCCGGGAGCGGCAGGGGCCGCTGACGGGGGCGCCCTTCGAGGCACGCTCCCATCGAAGGTCTGCTCCGGAGAGGACCAATCGCGATTGAAGTCGAGATCGTCGGGGACGCGCGCGGACCCCGCTCGTATCGGCTCGGAGCTGAGCTCGAGCGGGGTCCGGTCGAGCCGTGCTGCCACGGGGATGTGAAAGCCGACGGGGGCGGTGGGGGCGTTCGTGACGATGGGCGCTCCGGCGTTGCCTCGCGCCCCCGCGAGGGCGAGCCCGGCCGCCGCGAAGGTCAATCCCGACACGACCCCGATGGGGACGGCTCTCTTCCGCAGCCAGGAAGGGCGAGCCCGCCTCGCCGTGCCGTGCGCGTATTCGCCGAGGACCCTCTTCGCCGCGACGAGCGGCGGACGCGCGGACGGGTCCTTCGACATCAGGCCTCGTACGAGGCGCGCCAGGTCTCGGGGAACCCCCGCCTCCGCCTCGAGCGGGGGAGGTGATCCCATCGTGATCTCCTTCAGGATGCGACCGAACGTGTCGCCTCCGATGGGCCGCCGACCGGCGAGGCACTCGTGGAGGATCACCCCGAGAGCCCAGGCGTCTGCGCTCGCGTCGACCGAGTCCTCTCCGAAAATCTGCTCGGGCGCCATGTAATGGGGGGTGCCGATCATCGCCCCCGTTCGCGTGAGGTGGACGCTCGCGGAGCGGCTCGATGCGTCGACGCGGTCCGAGAATCGGAGCCGCTTGGCGAGGCCGAAATCGAGGAGCTTGATGCGCGTGGTAGGACCCGCGCGGAGGAAAACGTTGGCCGGCTTCAGGTCGCGGTGGACGACCCCGGCCGCGTGGACCGCGATGAGGGCGTCCACGATCTGGCCGCCGATCACGCTCGCTTCGGCGACGGAGAGCCTCCCTTGTCTGGACAGTCGTTGGGCAAGGGATTCTCCCTCGAGGAGCTCCATCACGAGGAGGGGGCCGTCGAGGCGGGCTCGCTCGGCGCTGCCGGGCAGGGTGATGAAGCCGCCGTCGACGACGTCGCGCACTTTGACGACGCCCGCGTGCTGAACGGCGTTCGCGAGGCCGGCCTCCCGAACGGCGCGAGCGGCGCGCTCTTGGTCCAGACCTTTGATCTGCTTCACCGCGACGTGGCTGCCGGTCGCCAATTCCGTGGCGGCCCAAACGAGCCCCATGCCCCCTTCGCCGATCTTCTGGTCCAGCCGATAGCGCCCGTCGAGCACCGCTCCCGCCACGAAGAGGCCGGGATCCGGGGGGACCGACTCCCGCAAGCCGACCGCGTCGAGCCACTGGCTCGACCCCACAGGGGACGCTGCGCTCGCGTCTCGGATGGCGAGGGCCTCGACGACGAGCTCCCGGCAGGCCACGCATTCGAGGATGTGCGCGTCCAGGTCGGCCGCGATGGGTTCGGGGAGGCCGCCAGAGAGCAGATCGAGGACGGTGTTTTCGTCCAGACAGCGCATCGGCGCGGCGATTCTACACGCGGGGTGCGGACGTTGCCCCCCGCCCATGTCGTTTTGGGTGCAACGAGGGAGCGGAGGGGCGTCAACGGACGAAGCCGCCGTGGCCCGGCCGGCAATCGTGGAGGTTACCGTGAAGATCTTCCGTTCCTGGCTCTTTGCTTCAATCGTGTGCGCCCTATCGATCGTGCTCGGGGGCTGCGGGGGCGCGTACATGACCCAGCAGGAGATCGAGACCAACGGCACCAAGTCCTATCCGGTGCCGAAGGCTCAGCTCGTCGAGAGCATCACCGTCGTCCTGAAAGGGATGGGCTACGAGGTCGTGCGCTCGGACCCGGAGAAGGGCGTCGTGACGACGGCGCGCAAAGAGATCGGCCAGTCCACGTACACGGCCGGGGTGCGGGGACGGTCCACCTCCTCCAGCCATTCCATGACGACCGGCTACTACCGCCAATATCTGGTGCGCATCGAGGAGACGAGCGCGGGGGTATCGCGCGTGCGCGTCACCCCCAAGGTATTCATCGGGGAGCGAGACGTATCGGAGGACAAGGTCTGGAACATCGATGGTCGGGGAGGCGAGCGCGAGCTCTGGCACAATATTTTTCGCGACCTCGAGGCGAGCAATTGAGGGGGTTCAGCTCCTGGGCTTTGGTGACGTCTTGTCTTCGGTGCGTCTCGTTCGTCGACGGAGGTGCGATCGAGCGCGCTCGCGGAGAGGAAGAAGCCATGGCCCTGGATGTGGAGACGGTGCGCGCGAGCTTCGACTTGGCGATGCGGGGGAACCCCGCGATCGTCCCCCGGTTCTACGAGATCCTCTTCGATCGCCATCCGCAGCTCGGGGCGCTGTTCGGCGCGCGATCGGTGGGGGGCGGCCAGACGGGGATGGTCACGGAGGCGATCGTCTCGGTCGTGGACCACCTCGACAACGCCCCCTGGCTCGCGGAGGAGCTCTCGCGCCTCGGCGCTCGACACGTCGCCTACGGGGTGAGAGACGAAATGTACGAATGGGTCGGGGAGGCGCTGCTGGCCGCCCTCGCCGAGGCCGTCGGTCACGGATGGACGCCCAGGATGGACGCAGCTTGGAGGGCCGCCCTGGCGGCGGTGGTGGACCTCGCGGTCGAGGGGGCGAGGCGAGCGCGCACCGCCGCGTGAAGAGTCTTCACCCCTTCGCGGCCCGCTCGATCCCTTCGCGAACCCACCGGTGAAATGGGTCCCTCGCTCGTCGCGGGTGAAAGACGAGGCCGAGCGTGATCGGCTCCACCGCGAAGGGGAGCGGTCGGGCGACGAACCCCCCTCGGCGCGGAGCGAGCATCCGCTCCGGGACGGAGACGGCGAGATCGCTCGCGGCGGCGATGTCGAGCGCGGTCGAGAAGGACGGGACCCTCGCGACCACTCGGCGGGACCGTCCGATGCGGTGGAGGGCGGCCTGCACCGCGGACACGGCCGGGACCGCGATCCCGACCATCACGTGATCGAGCGCGAGGTAGCGCTCGAGGGTCAATCGATTCTTGGCGCTGGGGTGACCGCTCCTCACCGCGCACACCAGCCTGTCTTCGACGAGTTGCCGGAACACGAACTGATCGAGGCCAGCGACGGGGATCCGCGGGGCGAGGGCGAGATCGAGCTCGCCATAGGCGAGCGGCTCGATCGAAGCGGCGCCGATCGACTCGACGTGCACGACGATGCCCTTCGCCTCCGTGCGCAGGCGAGCGATCCACGGCGCGAGGACGACCGCGGATCCGTAGTCCGTCGCCGCGATCCGCACGAGCCTCTTCTCCTGCGCCGGCTCGGGGGCGGCTTGGGGGCTCGTGAGCGACCGGAGCGCGCCCAGCGCCGCCTCGACGCGAGGGAGCAACGACTCCGCGAGGCTCGTGCGCGAGAGCCCCCGCCCCAACGGCTCGAGGAGGGGATCGCCGAAGAGCTCACGCAGTCGAGAGAGCGTGCGGCTCATCGCGGGCTGGGTGGTGCCGAGACGACGGGCCGCGATGGTCACGCTCTCGCTCTCGAGAAGCTCCTTCAGGGCGAGGAGGAGGGCCCCATCGATGGCGGAGAGCCGATGGTCATGCATATCGATTCCGGTATACCCGACATATCACGCATGCGCTGAGACGACCCCCGGATCGAGGCTTAGGGTGCGCGGCATGCAAGACGATGGAGCGGAACGGCCGACCGTCCTCGTGACGGGGGCCACTGGGTTTCTCGGGAGCCACTGCGTGCTCGCGCTCTTGGATGCGGGGTTCCGCGTCCGGGGCACGGCGCGCGACCCCGTGAAGGGAGGACGCATCTTCGAGGTGCTGAAGCCTCAGACGACCGCGATCGACCAGCTCGAGGTGGTGGCCGCGGACCTGACGCGCGACGAGGGCTGGGACGAGGCGGTGCGCGGTTGTCGTTACGTCCTCCACGTCGCATCTCCCGTCTTCACCGCCCCGCCGAAGGACGACCAGGAGATGATCGGCCCGGCGCGGGACGGAGCCTTGCGCGTGCTCGCGGCAGCGGCCCGCGCGGGGGTCTCCCGCGTCGTCATGACGTCCTCGACGTCGGCGGTGATCTACGGCCACCCGCGCGATGGCCGCGTCACGTACGACGAGAGCACCTGGACCGAGATGCGCCCCGACGTCGGCGCCTATGAGCGCAGCAAGACGATCGCCGAGCGCGCGGCGTGGGACTTCGCGGCCGAGCACCCGGGAACGGAGCTCACGACGATCCTTCCGGGTGCGATCCTGGGCCCCGTCCTGTCCTCTGACTTCTCCCCGTCCGTCGAGATCGTGAGGAAGCTCATGAGGCGCGAGCTCCCGGGCTGCCCCGATCTCGGCTGGGCCTTCTGCGACGTGCGCGACGTCGCCCGGGCCCACGTCGCGGCCATGACCGCCCCTTTGGCCGCCGGGCAGCGATTCATCGTCGCGAGCGACCACGTTCCCATCGTCGAGGTCGCGAAGATCCTCGAGCGGCACCTCGGTCCGCGCGGATACCGCATCCCGACACGACGGATCCCGAGCTTCGTGCTGCGAATGGTCGCCCTGTGGGACAAGACGGTGGCGCTCGCGGCCCCCGATCTCGGGAAGCGACAGGATGTGTCGAGCGCGCGGGCGCGGCAGCTGCTCGGGTTCGAGCCGCGCAGCGTGGAGACGATGGTGATCGACGCCGCCGAGAGCCTGATCCGCTGCGGCGCCGTCTTGAGCCCGACCGGTCAGCGAGCCCGGTCCGGCGACTCGAGCCAGCACTCGTGGCCCATGCCTTCGTGAGCGATGCAGTCGTCGTGGACGGTGCATCGAAAGCGGGCCTCGACGTAGCTCGCGAACTCGCTCCGGATGTCGCCCTCGTCGTCGCCGTGGGCGACCGAAGCGAGCTCGGCGCAGGCCCCGAACCGCTCGAGGGCGGCGGCGCGCCGCCCGCGGGACCAGAGCGCGACCGCCTCGAGGAAGCGGGCGCGCCAGGCTCTCTCGGTTCGTGCCCGCGCCGTGAGCTTCTCGAGGTCACGGCCGAAGCGTCGCTCGGGCCGCGGCGGTCGGCCGCCGCAGACCGTCACGAGCTCACGCAGCCAGGGGTCGGCGGCGATGAGATTGATTTCGTCGCGACGGCTCCCGGCGCTACGCGGCATCCCCGCTACGATACATCGCGCCGGTCGGCCGCGCCGCGGAGAGGGCTCGCCCGACGAAGGCGAGGATGCCGAAGACGAGCGCGCCGGCGGCGCATCGGACTCCGAATGAGAGCCCGCTCCGAGCGAGCAGCGCCATCGCGATGGCGGAGGCGACGAAGGTCAGGGTGGAGAAGAGCGCCTTCTCCGCCCTCGACAGGGACCTCGGCATAGGCTCACCACGGGGGACGGTCGGGGTGACGGGGCGGCCGAAGAGGGCGCGCAGGACGCCGACCCGCGCGGCGTGGGCGGCGAGGTCACGGAACGGGCCGACGTTGTTCTCGATGGCGTCGAACGAGCCGTGGAGGGCGTCGCGCGTCTGGCGCACCGGGACCGTCTCTTCGGCGTGCGTGCCGAACATGCGATCCCAGATCGAGAGGACGCCGCCGAAGTTCTTGTCTTCGTACTCGGGGTTTCTGGCGTGGTGGAGGCGATGCGAGGCGGGCGTCACGAGCACGCGTCCGAGCGGGCCGAACCCACGGACGAGGCGGGTGTGAATGGCGAGCTTGTAGACGGTCTGGAACGCATAGAGCGGAAAGAGCACGGAGACGGGGAAGCCGAGCAGCGCGACGGGGGCGATGAACGGGGCGATCTGGAGCGCGCTGAGCCATGGCCCGCGCATCCCCACCCCGAGGTTGTAGTCCCCGGATTGATGATGGACCGCGTGGAGGGCCCACATCACGGCGATCCGGTGGCAGACGCGGTGGCCGACGTAATAGACCAGATCGAGGACGAGGAAGGCGCTCGCCCACACGAGGGGCGACGCGGGATCGGGGTGAAGGAGCGCGACCCGGTCGACGATAAAGGCGTAGGCCGCGAACACGTTGAGGGACAAGAGGGCGGTCAGGACGAGCTCGCCGGTGAAATTGGCGATGTTGGTGAGGGTGTCGGCGAGACCATAGACCGCGAGCTTCGCGCGCCGAGCGAGCAGGTGCTCGAGCAGCATCGCGAGCGGAGTGATCAGCGCCGCCGCAATGTAATAGCCGTTCATCGAATGAAGCCTCCACGAGCCGGTGAGCAACTCGGGTGCCGGCGGCGCGGCTGGCCTTTCGTGCACGACCGCGCGGCGGGCGTGTCGACTCCTGCACAGAGCGTGGAATCCGACGTGCGGGAACGTGCTCAGGGCTGCCGGCGCGCGGTCGCGGGCAGGGACGCCCAGCGGGCGTAGGCGTCTTTGGGGACGGGATCCTGCCCGTCGAGGTGGGCTTCGACGAACGCGATGCCGTCGACCCCGAAGAACAGCTCGCCGTCTGCGGCGAGCGTAGGCACCCCGAAGACCCCCGCCGCGATCGCCGCCTCCGTCGTGGATCGGAGGCGCTCCTTGGCGGCCGGCTCGCTCGCGCGATGAACGAGCGCGTCTCCATCGAGTCCGGCCCGCCCCAAGGCACGCGCGATCGACGCGGCCTCTTCGACCCCCTCCCCGAGCGCCCACGTCGCGCGATAGAGCTCGGCGGCCGCGTTTTCGCGCTGACCGAG
This sequence comes from Polyangiaceae bacterium, assembly GCA_044225865.1. Taxonomy (GTDB): domain Bacteria; phylum Myxococcota_A; class Polyangia; order Polyangiales; family Polyangiaceae; genus Xiheicaenibacterium. The sequence goes on from JBGAID010000015.1 coordinate 11,397, forward strand.
GTCCTCGATGAGCCCGGTCGCGCGCAGGGCGAGGAGGGGATTGAAGGGATGGCTCGGCGGGGGGCTCAGGCTCGGGAGGCCGGCCGCGTGCGCCTTTCGATAGGCGTCTTTGAAGGTGTACGCGCGTTTGGAGGGGATCTCGGCGGGGCCCTTTTGCCCGAGCGTATTCAACACGGCCGCGAACAGGATGGGCTCGACACGCAGCGCGAGCCCTCGCTGCTCGGCGAGCGCGCGCGCGCGGTGGAAGCCCACGTAGGCATAGGGAGAGATGTAGTCGAAATAGAGGACCAGCTCGACGGCCATGGGGAGACTGTCGCGGCAGAATGGTCGCGCTTCAATCCTGGGGAGAGACGTCGAACGCGATGCGGTCCGCGCCCACGTATCCGCAGCCGCGACCGGCGTGCTTCGAGCGATAGAGCGCCTTGTCGGCGGCGGCGAAGAGCTCGTCCTCGGTGCTCCCGTCGGCGGGCTGGACGGCGGCCCCGATGCTGATCGAGAGGCCCTCCGCGAGCGACTCGCGTCCGAGCCGGTGAACGATGCGGCGAACGGTCGCGACATCTGCCTCGGGGAGGAGAAGCACGAACTCATCTCCTCCGAACCTCCCGATGCTGTCCTCCGAGCGGACGCTGCGGGCGAGCACCCGCGCGAGCCGGCGCAAGAGGTCGTCCCCCGCTTGATGGCCGGCCTCGTCGTTGATGCGCTTGAAGTGGTCGACGTCGCAGATCACGAGCCCGAGGGGCTGGGCCGAACGGCGGGCGCGCTCCGTGAGGACCGCGAGGCGCGCCTCGAGCTCCCGGCGGTTGCCGAGGCCGGTCAGCGGATCGGTCCGAGACAGCCCGAGCGCGCGCTCGAACAAGCGGAGGTTGTCGATGACGAGCGCCGCCTGATCGGCGAACAGCTCGAGCAGCTGGAGCCGCTCCGAGGCGCGGTGCGCAGAGGGGCCCCAGCGGTCGTCGGCGAAGATGACCCCGAACGCGGCCCCGCGCGCCCGAAGGGGGACCGCGGCGAGGGGCGCCGCGTCCACGACGGTTCCCGAGTCGTCGAGCGGGTGAGGCACCTCCGCCGGGTCGAGCCACATCGCGCCCCGCGACGAGAGCACGCGCGCGACTCCCGGATGATCGAGGGGCAGCCGACGGGAGTGGACGCGCGCCGCGAGGACGCTCGGCGACGTGGCGAGGGCGTCGTCCAACGTGCGCTCGATATCCACCTCTTCGAGCTCGAGGCTCTCCCACACGCGATGGGCTTCGTCTTCGTGGGCGTGACCCTCCGCCCAGATTCCGCGCAGCGCGTCGTCTTCGAGCCCGAACGCGGCGGCGCGATGAAAGCCGAGCCCGAAGCCAGCGGTCACCCCGCGAAGAAGAAGCCGGTACCCGGCCCCGACATCGTTCGTGGCGAGCATGCGGGTGGTGACCCTTCGCAGCGTCGCGAGGCTCGACGTCGCATACCCGAGCTGTCCCAACAAAGCCCCGACGTCGCTCGCGTCGAGCAAGGAGAGGACGGCGGCGGGGATGCCGTCGCGCAGATCGCCGCCGAGCTCTCGATCGCCGAGGGTGTGGCTGCGCGCGCCGAGGGAGAGGACCATCGAGACGGCAGGGCCGGGCTCGTGCGATGCGAGCACGACCCCCTCGCCGCGGAGCGCGAGCTTCAACCACTGGCGAGCGGCGAGGCCGAGCGGTGCGCCTTCCCCAGGGAGCACGCACGCGAGGGAGAGCGGCCGGGGCAGCCTCGCGAGGGTGGCGGCGAGGTGAGGCGGCACCGCGCAGCTGCGAACCGCGTGGAGGGTCGAGCTCGGCAGAGGCTCGCTCATCGTCCGGTCAGAGGCTCGGCCAGATCGCGGTGAAGAAGACGCTCACCGCGGCGGCGAGGAGGAAGCCGGCGAGGCACCCCAACCCGAGGGGCTTCCCGGCCCCGCCGGTGCTCGTCTTTCGCGTGAGCAGCGTCGCGACGATGCCGAAGCCGAGGGGCCCCGGGGTGGCCATCGCGAAATTCATCCCCAGCTGCTCGCTCGAGATCCCGCCCACCACCGTGCCGATCGCGAGGAGGACTCCGAGCGCCAGAAATCCCCGGGCGACGAAGCCGACCCAAGCGGGTGGGGAGGAGGCGGGCGGGCCGGGCGGACCACCGTAGCCTTGGGGCGGACCACCATAACCTTGAGGCGGACCACCATAACCTTGAGGCGGACCACCATAACCTTGAGGCGGACCACCATAGCCTTGAGGCGGACCACCATAGCCCTGCGATGGACCGCCATAGCCACCCGGCGGCGCTCCATGACCAGGGGGAGGGCCGCCGTAACCACCGGGGGGAGCGTTCATGCGCCTCGACGATACACCCGAACGCGACCCGGGCGGCTCGGCGTCGTCACCGGCTCGCGCGAGCGCGCTCGCGCCAGAGGGCGCCGTCCGAGGGCTTGCCCCACGCTTCGTAGAGGCGCGTCATTCGGTCCGCGGTGCGACGAGGTCGCTCGTCGTCCTCGCCGAGGGCGTTGGTCTCGATGTCCCACGCGAGGAGCAGCTCCTGCTCCGCCTCTGCGAACCTCTTCATCTTGATGAGGCCGCTGCCGAGCTCGCTGTGGGCCCCGCCGGTGAGGAAGTGATCGGGGCCACGCTCTTCGCTCCAAATGTCGATGCCGCGCCGTAGGAGCGCCTCGGCCTCGTCCCAGTCGCCCGGCTTGCCGCGATCCGCGAGGACGTGGGCCAACGATCCGAGGGCCCGCACCGTCGCTCCGGAGCGATCCCCGAACGCCTCCTGGCGAATCGACAGGACGTCGCGGAGGACCGCCTCCGCCTCGTCGAGGCGACCCTCGCGGCGCAGCAGCTTGCCGAGCTGCAGCGCGGTGTCGGAGGGCAGCCGGTGACGGGGCGGGTACGTCTTGTCGAAGATATCGAGCGCGTCTCGCAGCAAGGCCTCTGCTTTGACCTCGTCCCCGCGGGCGCTTCGGATGTCGGCGAGGTCGGTCAAGGTCTGGGCGACGCCCGTGTGCAGCTCGCCCAGGACCAGGCGCTGCATGGCGAGGGCGCGCGTCGCGGCGTCCTCCGCTTCGTCGAGGCGTCCTCGCTTCCGATAGAGGACGGAGAGGGCGTTGAGATCCCGCGCCACGCGCGCGTGCTCGGCGCCGTGGAGCTGGGTGTCGAGGGCGAGGGCCTCGTCGAGGCTCTGCTCTGCGTCGTCGAGCCGGTCGTGCTCGATCTGGGTGACGCCGAGGCGGTGCAGGGTCGTCGCGACCTCGTCGAGCGCTTCGTCGCCGTGCGACCGCAAGATGAGGAGGGCGCGCTCGATCATCGGGATCGCCTCGTCGAATTGGCCTTGATAGCTGATCGCCTTCGCGAGATCGCGCAGGCGCTCTGCGACCTCGACGCTCTCGGGGCCGACGCGCGCCGTGTCGCGCGCGAGGGCGGTCTCGAAGAGCGCTTGGCCGCGCGCGAGATCGCCGTCCTCGAGGGCGAGCCGGCCGAGCTCCCCCGCCGCCTTGGCGTAGGTCTCGTCGTCGGAGGTCTGCTCCGCGAGCCGGAGCGCGATCTCCAGGTGGTGCTCCGCCTCCTCGATGCGCATGAGGCCGGCGTAGGCGGAGCCCACCGCGAGCCGCGCGGAGGCCTCCACCGTCGGCTCTTGCTCGAGGGACCCTTCGTCGAGCCGCGCCGCCGCGCGGGTGAGGACCTCGTCGACGGTCATGTTCGGGCTGCTCGCGCTCTCGGGGTTGGCGGCCCCGATCGTCTCGAACAAGAAGCCGCTGATGGCGCGAGCCTTCTTCGTCTCCCGCTCGGCGGAGGCGCGCGACCGCTCCGCGTCGAGCCGCGCCGCCCGCTCCGCCGCGCTCGAACGAACCGCTCGCACGTAGAGGGTGGTGACGACGACGGAGCCGGTGACGAGGGCGACCGCGATCGCGATCGTCGCCGCCACGAGGCGCTTGTTCCGCCGGGTGAACTTCTCGATCTGCTCGCGGGTGGTGGGGGCGCGCGCGAAGATGGGCTCGTCGCGGAGGTGGCGCCGGACGTCCTCCGCGAGCTCCGAGGCGGACTGGTAGCGTCGCGCGCGATCCTTCTCGAGGGCCTTGCCGACGATCGTCTCGACGTCGCCCGCGAGCTTCGGCTGCTTGCGACCGAGCGGGATCGGCTCGCGCTCGGTGAGGATTCGCTCCATCTCCGCGAGGCGAGGCGCCACGACGCCATAGGGATTTTCACCCGCGAGCAGCTCGTACGCGATGACGCCGAGGGCGTAGACGTCCGACCGCGCGTCGGCGCCGATCGGATCGGTGAGCTGCTCGGGGCTCATGTACGCGGCGGTGCCGAGGAGCTGGCCGGCGGCGGTGTGGAACGAGGCCTCCTCCTCCAGGTTGTCGAGGGAGCGCGCGATCCCGAAGTCCAGGATCTTCGGCTTGCCGGAGGGGGTGACGAGGATGTTCGCGGGCTTGAGGTCGCGATGGAGCACGCCGCTCATGTGGGCGTGGTGGACGGCGTCGGCGAGGAGGGCGAAGAGCTCGAGCCGCTGTCGATGGTCGAGGCCCGCGCTCTTCGCGTACTCCGTGAGCGGCACTCCCTCGACGAGCTCCATGGAGAAGAAGGGGAGCCCGCGGTGCTCGGAGGCCTCGAACACGCGCGCGATGCCGGGGTGGTCGAGCCTCGCGAGGAGCTGCGCCTCGCGCTCGAAGCGCCGCCTCGCGTTCGAGCTGATCAGGGCGCTGCGGAGGATCTTCACCGCGACCGTGCGGCGCGGCCGATCTTGGATCGCCTCGAACACGATGCCCATCCCTCCCGCGCCGAGCTTGCGCTTGATCTTGTACCCGCCGATCCGACGCGGGAGCGTGCTCGGAGGGATGTCGGGCGGCTCTTCGAGGACGAGCTCGGCGGCGATCTCCATCCACCGCGCGTGGGTCGCGAGGGAGTCGTCCTCTCCCGCGTCGTGTCCGAGGAGCACCCGGACCTCGGCCGCGACGAGCGGGTCCTCGCGGCTCGCTTGCTCGAGGGCGCGGCTCTGGGCCTCCAAGTCGAGGTCGCAGATCTGGTGAAAGAGCGCCGCCGCCCGGCGGTGCTCCTCCGGGCTCACGGGCCTCCCCGCGCCGCGATCTCGCGGGTCAGCCACGCCTTCGCGAAGCGCCAATCCTTCTCGATGGTGCGGGTGGAGAGGGAGAGCACCTCCGCGATCTCCTCCACCGTGAGGCCGGTGAAGATGCGGAGCTCGACGATGCGCGCGTGTCGAGGCTCGAGCGACTCGAGGCGGGTGAGCAGGTCGTCGACGACGATGACGTCGATGACGGACGCGCTCTCCCCCGCGATGTCGCCCACCGTCACCGTGATGCGGTTTCCTCCTCGCTTGTCCGCGAGCCGCCGGCGGGCGCGGTCGGTGAGCACCTGCCGCATCGCGAGGGCGGCCACCGCCGCGAAATGCTTCTTGTCGGTGAGGGTCGAGCTCGTGCCGTTCAGCCGGAGGAACGCCTCGTGGACGATCTCCGTCGGCTGGAGGGTGTCGTTCGCGGAGCGGCGCGCGAAGTAGCGAGACGCGATCCGTCGCAGCTCGGAGTAGATCTCTGCGAACATCTCGTCATTGCTCATGGCTCGCTGCGCGGTCGGACGACCGGCAGGATAACAGCGTGGGGTCGCGGGCGGGCGAGTCACGCATCGGGGCGCAGCGCGGCGGCGAGGTCGACCACGAGATCGCGCGCGGCGACCGGATCGAGGAGCACGTGAGGGACGATGGGGCCGCGCGCGTCGGCGGGGGCGCACGAGAGAGCAGGCCGAAGGACGTGTCGGCCCTCCGCGTCGTGCTCGAGGACGGTCGCGTAGTCCTTCCCGAAGGTCGGCTCGCCGACCACGAGCGCGTTGCCGGCCGTCTTCAGCGCCCGTACGAGGGCCTCCGCGGCGGAGGCGGTGGCGCGGTCCACGAGGACCACGATGGGGCCCGAGAGCCGCGGGTCGCGCGAGGTGACCACCGTCTCCACGTCGCCGTCCCCGTCTTCGAGCTCGGCGACGACGGTGCCCTTCGGCACGAGGTCGGCGGCGAGATCGAGGGCGGCGGAGAGGCTCCCGCCGCGGTTGCCGCGGAGGTCGAGGATGATCGCGTCGGTGCCGGTGAGGGCTCGCGTCGCCACCGCGAAGCGCCGCGAAGCGTCGGGCGCGAACGCCTCGATTCGAACCCAGGCGATGCCGGGCGCCACGTACGCGCAGTCGACGGCGGCGGCCTCGAGGGCGAGGATGGCCCCGGACACCGACGCCGGCTCCGGGATGGCGCACGAGTAGAAGACGTTCACCGCGCTCGGGACCAAGACCGCGCCGACGGGAGCGTTCATGTTGTTGCCGGTCGTCGGGGAGAGGAGGCTGATCGCGGGGAGTCGATCGACGAACACGGTGGGGTTGCCGGCGGTGTACGTGGCCGCGCCCATGACGGTCGGGTGGGCGACGCCCGCTTGATCGCCGTTCGTCATCGGGATCGTCGACGCCAGGTTGAGGGCGTTGACCATCGAGACCTTCACGAACGCAGAGAACGAGGCGGCCTGGGCGTTGCTCGCGACGTTCGGATAAGGGACAGGCGCGGTCGCGGGACCGACGGGGGTGTTGCAGACATCGGGGAATGCGAGGCTCTGTCCAGCGCCTTTGTTGGATGCGGGGAGCATGGTGGTCTTGCTTTTCCTTGGTGGGCTCAGCCGAGGTGGATCTCGCGACCGTTGATGCTGACCTTCTCCTGGGTGACGAGGCTCGACGCCTTGGCCTGCGTCACCTGGGCGCCCTCGACGACGGTGTGGCTCTCGCCGACGTGAGAGCTAACGAGCGCCACGACGCGCTGGCGCAGCGATTGGAACCGCTCGACGACGGCGCCCGCCAGCACGCGGAGAGAGCCCGTCTCGATGTGGACCCGGGGGGCGTCGATGGCGACCGCCTCGTCGGAGGCCAACCGCAGCTTGCCCCGCGCCCTCAAGTCCACGTCCCCCGGCAGCTCGAACGTCGAGGTCCCGCTCCCTTCGATCACGCCGATGACGAAGTGGCGCGCGCCGTCGCCCACGACGAGGACGACGTCACCCGCTTTGGCCTCGTAAGGAAACGCGAGGGCGAGCTTCGCGGTGACGACCTCTCCCAATGCGCTCGGCTCTGCGAGCGCGACCGAGAGCTCGCGCCCCTGGCTCTCCTGCACCGTCGCCGGTCCGAGGTAGAGGCCCTTTTGGGGGGCCGATTGGGCTTCGAGGATTCGCATCGCAGCTTGGGTTCGCATCGTCAGGATTCTCCGGAGAGGCCGAGGTTCTTGGGGGGGACGAACGCTTCGGCTTCGAGCCGAGCGCGATCGGTAGTCTTCACAGTCGACACGTCGGCGCCGTTCATCACGGCGTCCTTCGTCAGGGCGCGGTGAATGTTCGTGCGGTGGAGCTTCGCGCCCGAGAGGTCGGCGAGGGTGAGGTTGGAGCTCGAGAGATCCGAGAGCGAGAGGTCGGATCCCGCGAGCGACGCTCGCAGAAAGACGACCTCGCGGACGAGGCTCTCGCGCAAATCGACGGCGCGCAGCTTCGCGCCTTCAAAGGTCGCGCCGTCGAGGGTGGAGCGGCGGAGCACGGCCCGATCGAGGCACGCCTCCGTCGCGTCGGCGCCCGAGAAGCTCGCGCCCTTGCCTCGCGCGCTCGCGAGGGAGGCCCGCGTGAGGATCGCCTCCTTGAAGTTCGCGCGGGAGATGTCGGCGCGGTCGAGCTTCGCGCCTTCGAGCCGGGCGCGGGTGAAGTCGGTGTCGACGACCTTGCAGTCGGAGAGGTCCATGCCCGCCAAGTTCGCCTCCAGGAACGAGCAGCGCTCCATCGTGAGGCCACGCAGCGGGAGCCCGCGCACGTCCGTCCGGTCGAAGACGACGCTGCGCAGGTGGGCCTCCCGAAGCGAGATCCGCTCGAGGGTGGCGCCCTTGAGCGAGGTCGCGAACACGTAGGCTCGGTCCAGCTTCGCGCCGGTGAGGTTCGCGCGGTCGAGGGTGGCCATGAACAGCCGCGCCGCCCCGAGGTCCGCTGCCGACAGGTCGCTGGCGGTGAAGTCGGTCATCTCGAGATCGTGACCGGCGAGGCTCACCCCGGTGAGGGTCGCCCCGTGGAGGATGGCCCGGACGAGGCGCGCCCCCTCGAGCGACGCGCCGGTCAAGTCCGCTTTGGAGAGATCCACCATCTCGAGGTTTGCTTGGCGAAGGTCCGCGCCGCGCAGACAGATCCCGCGGAGCGATGCGCCGAACAGGTCGCGTCCCGCGAGGTGCGCGACCTCCGACTCTCCCTCCACCGCCGCCGCGTCCCCCCGATCCAAGCTGGAGAGCTTCGCGCCGTCGAGGACGCAGCTCCGGAGCTTCATGGGGAGCGCGGCCCCGCGAAGATCGGCTTGAACGAGGACGGTCGCTTCCAGCGTCGCGCCGAGAAGGTCGACGCGGGTGAGGGTGGCGGCGGCGAGACAGGCCTGCCCGAGCTGGACGTCGCGCATCGAGGCTCCGTGCAGCGTCGCCTTCGAGAACGAGGCCCGATCCATGCGCGCTCCGGTGAAGTCGGCGAGGCTCGCGTCGGTGAGGTCGAAGCGGGCCTCCTCGAGATCCGCGCCCGCGAAGCGAGCGCTTGTCGCCTTCGAGCGGACGATGGCGATGCCGGCGAAGCTCGCCGCCGTCGCGTCAGCATCGTCGAGCGAGACGCCCGCCATCTTCGCGTTCGCGCCGCGGGCGCGGCTCATGTTCGCCCGGTTCGCGCTGCTCAGAACGAAGATCGCGCCCGCGAACGACGCCTCCAGCATGTCGCACCCGTCGAGCGAGCAGCTCGTCAGCTTCGCCTCGTCGAGGACAGCCCTCCGCAGCGACGCCCCATCGAGCCTCACGTTCACGAGCGACGCGCCCGAGAGGTCGACGCCGTCGAGGGACAGCCCTCGGAGGTCGAGGCCCAAGAGCTGGGCGCCTCGGAGCGACCGACCCGACATCGCCGCGTCGATCACCTCGTCACGGCTGAGCCTGTTCTCTGTCGTGTTCACGAGGCCCTCGTCATGCGCGTGGTGTTCGCGCCATCGAAGTCCATCCCTCGACCCGAGGCTCCGAGGAGCGTGACCTCATAGAGGCTCGCGCCGCGGAAAATCACGTCGTCGAGGGCGGCGTTGCGGAAGTCGGCGCCGAGCAGATCGGCGCCGTAGAAGGTGGCCTTCGGCATGTGCGCCTTCAAGAACCTGGCCTTCCGTGCCCGCACGCACCGGAGCGAGGCGCCCTCGAGGTTGGCCTCGTCGAAGAACGCGCTCGTGAGGACGGCGCGGTCGAAGCGGCACGCCCCGAGCTCGGCCCGAATGAACAGGCCTCGCTCCGCGGTCGCGCTCGAGAACACGGCGGCGCCGCAGCGCGCGTCCATGAAGCTCGCGCCCTCGAGGTCCGCGCCGGAGAAGTCCGCGCCGCGGAGGTCCGCCCGCGCGAAGAGCGTCTTCTTCGCGACCGCGCCGGCGAGCTTCACGCCCTGCGCCCGCGCGCTATCGAAGTCCGACGAAGAGACGTCGGCCCTGCCGAACGACGCCCCCTCGACGTTCGCCTTCTCGAAGATGACGTAGGTCGCGTTGGCCTTGTCGAACACCGCCCCCACGAGCGAGGCTCCCTCGAAGGTCGCGTTGGCGATGTTCGCCTTGGTGAAGGTCGCCCTCTCCGCGCTGACTCGCATCATGTTCGCGAGCTCGAGGTTGGCGCCCGCGAGGTTCGCCCCGTCGAGGCGAGCGCCCGACAGCACCGCGAACTTGAGGCTCGCACCCGCGAGGTTCGCGCCGGAGAGATCCGCGTCGCGAAGATCGGCGGCCTCGAGGTTCGCCCCCGAGAGGTCCATCCCCGCCAGGCTCTTGCCCTGGAGATCGCGCTCGCGCAGATCCGCTCCGGGCCCGGGCTCGTCGTCCGAGAGCGGCTCCGGGTAGGCGTAGCTCGGGTCGAGCTGCGAAAGCCGCGGGTCGTGGGGGACCTGCTCGGCCGCATCGAGCTGCGACGTGTCGATCGCCTTGCCCTCGCGCTCGAGGATCGGGCGAGCCTTCTCGATCTCGGCGCGCGCCTTCGCTACGCCATCGAGGAGGGCGCGCATCGTCGCCTTGAGGCGGGTCGGCGGCATGACCCCCGGCTTGAGCGGCGAAAAGGTGGAGGGGCTTGTCTTCTTCGAACGCTCGACGGCGGCCTCGAGGTCGATGTCGGGCTTCGCCTCTTTGACCTTGGCCATCGCCTCGCGGACGGGGACCCGGTGCTCCTCTCCAATCCCGTTCTCCGCGAGGTAGCGCGAGACGGCGTCGTTGTCGTTCGCGGTCGGCTCGCCCTTCGCCATTTCATCGCTCGGGAGCTTCCCCTCGAGCTCGAGCGGATCCCGCTCGAAGGCCTCGAGGGCGGCCCGGTAGTCGTCCGCTGGCTTGGCCTCGCCGAGGCGCTCGCTCGCGACGAGGACCGCGGACACGTCCGAGAAATCGCCCTGGGTGACGGGTGAGATGCCGCGCCACGTGAGGTAGAGGCGCTCGTCGTCGAGATCCGCGAAGACGGTGTCGAGGACCATCTTCACCTCGCGGAAGCTGCCGTCCTTGCCCTTCACGAAGGCGCGCGCGCACAGGCCAGGGAGCGTCGTGGTGAAGGTCGGATCGGCGGGGTGGAGGTTCGTGAACGAGACCTCCTCGTCGCCGCGGAAGTGCCCCGCGATGCGCTGATCGGCGGGGGCGCTCTGGAAATAGGCGGGGTCGAAGTCCTCGGCGTAGTGCGGGGCGACGTGTTTCTGCCAGTGGTCACCGTACTGGGTGCCGACCAGGGCGCGGCGCGCTCGCCACATCGAGCTGATCGGACCGAACGAGCCCGGCCTCGGCCGATCCCCGCCGTCGCTCATGTGACCGTCCGCCGTCTCGACGGTGGGGGCCACGTCGCCTTGCATGCCCCGGCCGGCGGGGTTCGCGTCGAACCCCGGCCCGCCGAACGCGTTCTCCCAGGTGATGGGCATCGTCTTGAACGGCACCGGCGCGCTCACCTTGGCCCCGCCGAGGTCGCGGGCGATGCGGCGCGGCCCGAGCACGCGCAGCGCCTTCGAGAGGTCGCCAATGCGGATGCGAACTGGACACTCCGTGGCCGCGCGCCCACCGGGGACATGGCAAGTCGCTTTGACCATGATCTCGCCGCGTGGCTTGAAGTCGACGAAGTCGCCTGGATAGATCGCGGCGCCCTCGCGGTCGTCGTCTCCGGGACGGAAGAGCTCTCCCGCGAGGGAGGCCCGATAGGGCTGCTCGTCGTCGGGGCCGCCCAGCGGGCCCGCGAGCTCCAGCCGCTCGAGGGCCTTCATCTCCGCGCCGGGGGCGAGCCGAAATACCCCGCGGGCGACGAGGACCATGCGCGCGCCGCGAGGAGGCGCGCACGACGCGACCGCTCCGAATTGGAAGGGAGAGAGGTTCTTTGTCAGCATGTCGCGCTCACGTGCCCAAGTAGGTCTGGAGAGCGCGAATGGTCTTCTCGAGGCTCGTATTGGAGTCCGACAACGACGTCGTGCTCGTCGAAAGGACCGTCGTCGTCTCCGTGAGAACGGTGTTCAGCTTCGTGAGCGCGACCTTCTTTGCATCCGGGATGGAGATCTCGTCGAACGCTCCGATCTTGATGTCCTGGGTGACGCCGATGTTGATCCCGAGCTTCCCCGCGATCACCAGCTCGAGGACGCTATGCGCGATGTCTATCGCCATCTTGCCTCCGGAGATCGCGATCTCGCTCGCCGCCCCGGAGATGGCGATCTCGCTCGTCGCCCCCGCGATGGTCGTGGAGCTCTGGGCCCCGACGATCGTGGTGTCGACGAGCGCTTTGGCGTACGTGGTCGCGACCTCCGTGCCGATGTGATTCGTCACCGTCGACGTGTCGACGTGGTTCGTCTCGGTCGAGGTGGTCACGTGGCTCGTCACGTCCGAGGTCGTGATGGTGTTCGTCACCGTCTCGCTCTCGATGTTCGAGGCCGAGGTCTTGTTCGTGACGTAGCTGTCTTCCGTGACGGATGGGATCCACTGGCGGCTCGATCCGAGGTGGGACTCGATCGAGGCGGCCCACTTCTTCTCCACAATGTTCGGGTTGCGCTTCATCTCGAGCGCATACGTCAGATCCCAGCCGTCTTTGCGGAGCTTCTCCGCGATCTCCGTCCTCGCCGCCTCGACGGACTTTCCCTTCTTGACCTCATTGTCGACGTGGTTCTTGACCAACTCGGCGACCTCGGCCGCCTTCTCCGGGGTGAAAGGGCTCTCGGTTCCGGTCGTGCTCTCGACGTGCTCTCCCCAGGTGAAGTCGTAGAAGTTCCCGCCCTTGGTCGAGGTCTGAATGACACCCTCGGTCGTGTTGAACAGGTGCCACGCCTCGAGCTCGTGGTCTTTCACCCACTCGACCCTCACTGAAGCGCCGGGCATCGTCGCGCCGAAGTCCTGAATGTGGTTGCCCGAGGCGTCCCAGCCCGCCGCGACGGCGGGGTCGTCCTGCCGGCCGAGGACGATCATCTTGTAGTTGCCTCGAATGACCTCGATCTTGTCGCCGTAGGTCGTGGTGATGCGGTTCCCGTCGCTGTGATCCCGCCAGCCGCCGCGCGTGTGCAGCTTCTTGCTGTGCTCTTTGCGCTCGTCGACAGAGAGCGTGTGACCGTCGGCGCGAGGCTTCGTCGCGTTGCCTGCGATGTCGCGAACGCGCTGGTCATCGACGAACGCCGGGAATGACGCGAGGTCGTCCTCGTCGACCTCGCGGTACGCGCCGTCTTCGTAGACGACCCAAATCGCCGTGCTCCCTTCGGGGGCCGCCCCGCGCCGGATCTCGCCGGTCGCCGTCCGATACCCGAGCACCAAGCGGTGGTCTTCGTCGCCGGGTTGGGGGGGAGTGACCTTGACCCCGTTTTGCTCGACGCGCCCTCCAGGGGTGCCAGCGGCATGGACGAGGAGCTCGAGATCCGCACCGGCTTGGGTCAACCACTCGGGGTCGGCGGCGCCGATGCGGAGGTAGCTGGTCATCAGCCGCTGCTTCTCCTTTTCCACCGGGTCGACGGCGAAATTGGGCACCTTGAGGAGCAGGTACTTCTCGGTACCCGTCATGTCCTCTTCGATGCCCGGCAGAGGAGTTTGGACGTTTCTCGAGTCAGGGGCCGCGGCCGTCGGGTCGTTCGGATTGTCAGCCATCGTCGTTGGTTCTCTGTCGCGTCTCTTGGTTCGTTCCGTCTCTTGGCAACGCGGCTCTTCAGCCCGCGCGGCGGTCGCCGATCTCGATGATCACCCCCGACTCCGTCTTGATGCGGTTCAGGGTCTTGGTCTTGACCTCGACCGGAGACGGGGTGGCGGGGTTGGGCACGGCGCCGACGATGATGGGGCGATCCGGATCGCCGTTGATGAAGCCGAGCGCGACCTCGACGCCGGGCTTGAGGGGGAAGTGCATCCCGTACCCCGGGCCCGCGTGGGGCTGAGCCATTCGGAGCGGGTGCGACGCCTGGCGCTCACCGGGCGCCGTCGTGTCGAACAAGAAGCGGACGCGGTAGCGACCTTGATCGTCGAGGTGGGCGAGCTCGGTGCCCTCCGCCGCGCCTTCCACGATGCCGCTCAGGAGGCCGGCTACGACCGGTCGCGGGGTGTTGCGGGCGGGACGGAACGGCACGGACGCGTCGATGGCGACGAGCTCGTTCTCGTAGCGGGTCTCGTTCTCTTCCGCGCCGCCGAAGCTCACGCTCGTGGCCTGCACGAGGCGGTGCACGATCTCCACGACGAGGAGGTCGCGATCCTCGATGCGCGGGTGGTCTTCGAGCCGCACCACCCGGCCGGCGCGCAGGGAGGTGTCGTCGCTCCGACCGTGCCACTCCATCGCGCGGCAGCCCTTCTCCTCCGCTCTCACCTTCGCGAGGGCGAGGGCCTCCTCCGGGGACTTCACGTTGCTGCCGAAAGAGACGACCCCGCCGGCGAGGCCGCTCGCGCACTCCTGCCGCCCCGCGACTTCGGCGAACGGGGTGCGATAGTTGTAGTCGTGCTCCACGAAGACGCGCGGGACGGCGCGACCCTTCTGGGTGAGCGAGTAGAGGCCCGTCTTCTCCCCGCGCCCGCGGAAGGTAAGGGGGTGCTCGATGCCCTCGAACGAGCTGCTGTCATCGCACAGGACGATCTGGCCGGCATCGCCGAACACGATCGAGATCCCCTCGTGCTCGCAGAGGCGGGACACGAACGCGAGGTCGGACTCCCGATACTGCAGCGTGAACTCGCGCTTGGTGTAGCTCTTCGTGAGCTTCTTCACGAGCGAGCTCTCGAGCCCCGCGAGCTCGAGCTTCTTGGTCACGGTGTCGACGACGCTCCCGTCGAGGAAGACATCGAGCGTCTCGACGAGGCGGAGCCGGCCCGCGGGCGGGGCGAGGCGCAGGGAGATGGTGCGGTACGCGGACTCGGTCTCGTGGCGGTCCTCCGCCTCCTCGATGATGGCGAGGATTTCTCTGCTCTCACCTCCGCCGGCAGGAGCGATGACCAGGGTGACCTGGCTGCCGACGAGGGCGGCGAGGTCCGGTCCATCTTGCGAGGTGACGACGACTTCGAGGTCGAACTGGAATGGCACGCCAATCGCTTCGCGACCGACGAGCGAGCGAATTTCGAGGTGATCGCAGGAGAGCTCCGAAGAATCGAGGACAGCGACGGGGGACGTGGGCAGCATCGATGACGAAAACGCAATCCACCGAGAGAACCCGAACCTGAATTTTCAAAATCTCGCTCCGACCCTGAATTGCCGGGATTCTGGGGCGTTGTTGGTCTCCCTGCCGGTAGGATCGGTCCGCCCATGGACTCGAACGACCTCGGCCTGCTCGTTGCGTTGGACGCGCTCCTCCAAGAGGGGAGCGTGACGAAGGCGGCAGCTCGGATCGGTCTGTCCACGCCGGCCATGAGCCACGCCCTCGCCCGCATCCGAGAGCGCCTCGGCGACCCCATCCTCGTCCGGTCGGGCCGCGCGATGGTGCTCACCCCGCGCGCCGAGTCGCTCCGGCCACGCGTGCGCTCGGTCATCGCGGAGGGCCAAGGCGTGTTCGCCGAGGAGGGGCCGTTCGTGCCGGAGCGGCTCGAGCGGACCTTCGTGGTGAGAGCGACCGACTACGTGCTCACCGTGCTCGGGCTCACGGTGGACCGGATCCTCTCCTCGAAGGCGCCGCGGGCGGCGCTCCACTTCGTCCCCAACGCGGCCGACGACGCCAGCGTGCTGCGGGACGGTGGGTGCGACCTCGCCGTCGGCATTTACGCCGAGCTGCCGCCCGAGATGCGGACGCGCCAGCTCCTCACGGACCGGTTCGTCTGCCTCGTCCGGAAGGACCACCCGAGCGTGGGACGGCGGCTCAGCCTCGAACAGTTCGTGCGGCTGCCCCACATCCAGGTCGCCCCTCGAGGAAAGCCCGGCGGGTATGTGGACGACGTGCTCGCGGAGCGCGGACTGTCTCGCCGGGTCGCCCGCGCCGTGCCCTATTTCGTGACCGCGGTGCGGATGGTCGCTCAGACCGACTACGTGCTCACGGTCTCCGAGCGCATCGCCCTCGCCCTCGCCCCCTCCCTCGGCCTGGTCGTCCACGAGGCGCCGCTCCCGCTCGAGCCGTACGCCCTCAACCTCGTCTGGCATCCGCGGCTCGACGAGGACATGGCCCATCGGTTCGTGCGCGAGGCCTTCGTGGCGGCGGCCCAAGAGGTCGCCGGGGACAAGCACGCGCGGCCCCGCACGCGGCTCTCCCGCGGTCGGCGCCCCTGACCAATCATTGCATCATTTGCAACATTGCATTCGATGCGCGCCGGTTTGTGCAACATTGCCGAGGCGCCATATTCGTCTCCGCGCGCATCGCCGCGCCGAACAAGGAGCCGAGCCCATGAGCGCTGCGAATGCCAATGTCGTGAACCCGAACAAGCCCAAGCGTGTCGCGATCGTCCTCGCGAACCCTGCCAAATCTTCGACTACGGGGTGGCCGGTCGGGTTCTGGTGGTCGGAGCTGACGCACCCTTATCACCTGTTCCAAGAGGCGGGGTACGAGGTGGAGCTGTTCAGTCCCGAGGGAGGCGCGTGCGAAGGGGACGCCCTCTCCGACCCCCGCGATCCGAGCGGATACTCGGCGGCGGATCTCGTCAGCATGGGCTTCGTCTCCACCCCCGCCCTCGCCGATCTCGTCGCCCACACGAAGCCGGTCCGCGCGATCGACGCGGCGCGGTTCGATGCCATCCTCGTCGCAGGTGGACAGGCGCCGATGTTCTCGTTCGAGCACGCGACGGCGCTCCAGGCGAAGTTCGCCGAGCTTTACGAGGCGGGGAAGATCGCGGCGGCCCTGTGCCACGGGGTGGCCCTGCTCCGCTGGGTGAAGCTCTCGAACGGTGAGCTCCTCGTGCGGGGCAAGACGGTGACCGGCTTCGCCAACGTCGAGGAGGACTACGCCGACGAAGCGGTCTGGGGCATGGGGGCGCTGCCGAAGGACAAGCACCTCATGCCGTTCCGGATCGAGGACGAGCTCAAGAAGCTGGGCGCGAACTACGTGCGAGCGGGCCTCTTCAAGAGCTTCGCGGTTCGGGACGGCAACCTCGTCACCGGCCAACAGAACTTCTCGGGCGCGGAGACGGCGAGGCTCGTCATCGAGGCGCTCGGCCGCTGACGTCCGCTCTTGTTCGAGCAGCGCTTCCCAAGGCGCCCGCGATTTGCTATCCCTTCCTCACTTCGAGCCAGCCCCCACCGGCTGGCTCGGTCGTTTTGTACGACTGGCTGGAAGAGGCCTCTCGTGCCCGGCGCGCGCCTCGCGCGTCGAGAACCGCGCGAAGAGAGGTGTCCGATGCGTCGAGCCGGGCTCGCTGCCGATTGCAGCGTTTGTCGGGGACTGTGCTGTGTCGCGAAGTCGTTCGAGGCAGGGGCGAGCTTTGCGTTCGCGAAGCCGGCCCATGTCCCGTGCCCTCACCTGGACGGGGAGCACCGGTGCTCCATCTACCAGGAGCGCGAGGAGAGGGGCTTCGCGGGGTGCGCCGCGTTCGATTGTCACGGGGCGGGGCCGCGCGCGACGGCGCTGCTCGACCGCGCGAGCCGCGCCGACGTGCTCGTCGCCTTCGACGTGCTCTGCGACATCCAGGAAGCGCGCTGGCTCCTCGAGCGGGCGCGGGCCTTGTTGCCCGCCGAATCGGAGCTCGAGCGCGAGATCGCCCGTCGGCAGCTCTCCCTGGAGGACGTCGCGGAGCGCGATGCGGAGGAGCTGCGGCGCGTCGACGTCGACGCGATCGTGGTCGAGACGAGAGCCCTCCTTCGCCGCGTGGGGGCGGCCTTGGGGAGCCGCGAGGCGGTGCGCCGTCGCCTTCAGGTCGTCGGCTGATCGCGGTGCTCGCGGAGGAGGGGCTCGACGGCGGCTCGGACCTCCGCCTCGACCTGCGTCGCGATCTCGGGCCAGGGCTGCTCGCGCTCCTCGAAATACCAAGTCTCCGAGAAGGCCCGCCTGCTCGGTCCGCTGGTGGAGCACCTCGCCCCGTTCATGCGGCGCGGTGAGCTGCCCCGGTGGAGCCCGCCGTTGTTCGACGTCGTCGTGCTCGGCGCGGCGCACGAAGGGCTTCGCCGGTGGCTCGCGGGCGCGGAAGAGCTGGGGCCCGCGACCCTGAAGAAGATGCTCCCGAAGCTCGCTTGGCGGGCGATCGACGTCCGCCCCTGAGCGCGCTCACGCGTCGGGTTTGCACCGCTTGCAAGGTCGGTAGCCCGCGCCGATCGCCTCGCGCATCGTCTCGAAGAGCACGACGTTCTCGGGTCGAGGGGGGCGCGAGCGGCACGAGCCCTTGCAGACGACGCCGGTCGTCCGGACCCCGTAGAACGGGGACGCGCGCCACGGCTCATGTCGCGCAGCTGGCTCGGCGGGGGGGATCGTCCTCATCGTTCAATCGACCTAACCCTCCAATCCCGGATCGCCAATCCGATTCTTGCGGCGCGATCTGGGATGCGCCGTCAATCGTCTTGATCCGCCCCGTCGGACCAGACAGAGAGGAGCGATGAGCGTCCCCGAGGCCCTCTCTGCCGACGAGCTCCTGGCCTTCTTGCGCGCCCACCGCATCGCGGTGGAGGCGACCGTGTCGGATCGAGGGGCGCCGCAAGCGGCCGTCGTCGGTTATGGCGTGAGCGATCAGCTGGAGATCGTCTTCGACACCCTGAGCTCCACGAGGAAGCTCCAGAACCTGAAGGCGAATGAGCGGATCGCCTTGGTCATCGGCTGGGACGACGCGAGGACGGTCCAGATCGACGGGGTCGCGGATCTGCCGACGGGCGACGACCTCGAGCGGATCCGAGCCGTCTACTTCGATGCCTACCCCGACGGGCGAGAGCGGCTGGCGTGGCCGGGCCTCGTGCACGTGCGCGTGCGGCCGCGGTGGGCTCGACTCTCCGACTTCACGAAGGACCCGCCCCGGATCGCAGAGCGGACGATCGAACACGCCGAGCGCGCCTCGTGACGCGGCGCGATCACCCTCTCTTCGAGCTTGCGGTGCCCTTCGTTCCGCCCCTCGACCTGCGGTCGATGTTGGCGTTCCTCGGGCCTCGAGCGGTGGCCGGCGTCGAGTCGGTCGAGGGGCTCCGCTACGCGCGGTCGGTGCGGACGGGAGAGCGCGTGGGGGTGATCTCGGTGCGTCCGGACCCGCAGTGGGGAGCGCTGCTCGTCGAAGGGGACGCGGCGCTGCGAGGGGCGCGCGCGTCGATCACGCGGAAGGTCGAGCACCTGTTCGACGTGGACGGGGACGCGGCCCGCATCTCCGAGCACCTCGGGCGGGACGAGCGCCTCGCGGCCCAGGTCGCGCGGAGGCCTGGTCTCCGCTTGCCCGGCTGCTTCGATCCGTTCGAGCTCGCGGTGCGCGCCGTGCTCGGACAGCAGGTGAGCGTCGCTTCGGCGCGAACGCTCGCCGGCCGGGTCGCGGCGCGATTCGGAGAGGCGATCGAGCGCCCGCGGCTCGGCGTGTCTCGCGTCTTCCCGACCCCAGAGACGATCGCCGCCGCGAACGAGTCGGATCTCGTCGCCCTCGGCGTGCTCGCGTCGAGGAGCAGGACGGTGATCGCCCTCGCCGAGCTCTTCGCGGCGGAGCCGGGGCTCGTGAAGCCGGGAGCGCCGGTCGACGTCGCGGTCGCGCGGCTGCGCGCGATCCGTGGGATTGGCGAGTGGACCGCTCAATACATCTCGATGCGCGCGATGCACGCGACCGACGCGTTCCTCGCCGACGACCTCGGGGTGAGAAAGGCGCTCGGAGGGGCGGCCCCCAAAGCGATCCGAGCGATGGCGGAGCCGTGGCGGCCCTATCGCGCGTACGCGGTCATGCATCTGTGGCACGGGCTCGGCGAAGGCGAGGCGCGCCGCCGGCCGGATTAGGCCGCGAGGTGCTCGACGAGGATCTTTGCGCCGAGCCCGATCAACAAGATCCCACCCACCACATCCAGCTTTCTACCGATCCGCGCTCCGAGCTTGCGCCCGGCGTGGGCGCCGGCGGCGGACAGTCCCGCCGTCGTCACGCCGATGAGAGCGGCCGCGACCGCGATAGGAACGGCCATCAGGGGGAGGGTGAGCCCGGCCACGAGGGCGTCGATGCTCGTCGCCACGGCGAGGACGAGCAGAGGCCAGAACCCGAAGTGAGAGGTCTCTTTCTCCGCCTCTTCTTCGCTCTCCCCGCGGATGACGTCGACGATCATTTTGGCGCCGATCCCTCCGAGGAGGGCGAACGCGATCCAGTGATCCCAGGCCTCGATCGAGGAGGCGAAGCGGGACCCGACGACCCACCCCAAGACGGGCATCCCCGCTTGAAAGCCCCCGAACATCAGCGAAGTCTTGAGGACGTGGGTTGGCCGGAGCTCCTGCGCAGCGAAGCCCTTCGCGGCGGCGACGGCGGTCGCGTCCATCGAGAGACCGACGGCGAGGGTGAGAACGGCACCGAGGCCCATGGACCCGAAGGTATAGCGCGGGCGAGGGCGGCGAGCCTCCCCGATCAGTCCTCGCGGGGTGGGGCGGCGAGCACGATGCACGCGCCGTCGCCCCCTTGGAACGCGCTGAACGCGGATTCGTAGGGGTATGCGTACCCGAACATCATGCACATCTCGTTGTCCCCGGTCCCCTCGACGATCGTCTTGTCGAACGGATTTTCCCAGGTGCAGGCGAACGAGAAGCCCTCGCCCGGCGCGACCTCGACCGCCGGATCGAAGCTCGTGATCAGGCCGTCGGGGTTGTAGCCGGGGGTGTCGAGGAAGCTCTTCTGATCCAAGTCGCCCCCGATGAAGCTGGCGACGAAGCGTTTCCCGAGCTTGTGCATGTGCGGCATCATGTCCACGAGGTGCATCGGCTCGACGTTGGTCGGGACCGTGCAATCGGCCTTCACCGTCGCCTCGCTGTGCGCGGGGATCTCGAAGGCGGAGTAGCGCCAGATCACCGGCCCGAGGAGGTGGACGACCTTGGCCTCGTCGATGGTGTACCAATCGTACTTCGGCGTGACCGTGAGCTCCTCTTGCGTCGGGTTGAGGTAGTGCATCCGCATCACGATCTCGTGGCCGGCGGTCACGGGAAACCCCATCCCATCGGGGAAGCGGCGCCACTCGGTGCCTTCGATCTGGGTCGTCGAGCCGAACAGCACCGCGCCGCCCTTCACGATGTCGGCCGCTTCGCCCACCACGACGTCCTCGCCTTCCGGGCACGGACGAAAGCCCTCCCCCGTCTTCGGTCGAGAGGTGATGTTTCCGTGGTGCATGCCTTTGCCGACGGTGACAGAGCCGCCGCCGACGATGGTGGAAGGTCCCTCGATCTCGAGCGGAGCGATGAAGCAGGGAAACGCCTCTTCCCCGGGAGCGAGCGTGATGGGATCGAGCTGGACGTGAAAGCCTCCCACCACGAACGCGGGAGGTCCCTCCTCCGGCTTCGAGCCGGTGGGGGGCTCGAGGTCCGGGCTGGAGCCGTCCGTCTCCATTGCGTCGGACGCGCACCCGCTCATGCTTGCGAGCACCAAACAACCCGCGAGCCAAACTGCAGCGTGGCGTTGCCTCATCGAGCTCGTGTAGGAAGGCTGTCGGTCCTCCGGTAGTCAGAATCCCGCCAGACGCTTCTACGATCGCGCCAAGCTGGTCAGCGGCAATCGTCGGGAAGGAACCCGACGGTATCCGGCCCCGAGTACGTCCACGTGGATCCGTTCGGCAAGCTCGCGAACACGATGCTGACTGGCTGCTTCGACACGATGCGCCCTCGGATCTGAGGGACCGAGCAGCGGGGGCCGGCGCCGTTCAGCCCACCACACGGGGTGGGGTCGTGCACGGTGACGCCTTCGGCCGCGATCTCGACCTCGAGGCACTGCCTCTTGGAGATTGCGTAGGTCGCGGAGAGCGATCCAGCGGGCGTCAGCGCTCCCGACGCGAGGACCTCCGTAACCGAGAGCGCGCGAAGCTCAGCGGAGGCGTCTCTCTCCTTCGCGGTGCGCGTCGCGCGCTCCAAGAGGTCGGCGATGGAGGACGCGGACATGTCGACGGGCTCGCGTCGCGCGCTCGCGCTCTTCGTCGTGGACGTTGAGGCTCCGCGCGTCGCCAAGAACACGGCTCCGCCGGTGACGACCGCGGCCCCCAGCGCCGACCCCAGCGCCCAGGGCCAGATCCGCTGACGTGGCGGCGGCTCCGACACCTCCGTCACCGGCCCGGACGACGGCGGGGACGGGTAGGGCGGGGCGGGGGCGGGGGCGAGGCGCGCGACAGGTCGGGTCTCCGCGAGGGCCAAGGGAGCGGCGGAGGCAGGGGTGGACGCCGGGCGCGGCGCGACGCTCGACGAGGCTGGGCTCGCGGCTGCCTCGCGGAACGCGGCCGCGAGCTCCGCGGCGCTTTGGAATCGCCCCTTGGGATCGGTCGCGAGGGCGCGTCGCATGAACACGTCGATGCCGGGCGGCAGGGCCCCGTCGTGCGCGCTCGGAGGAAGGAAGTCCCCTTTCGAGACCGCCAAGGACACGCCGACGACAGTATCGCCCGCGAACGGCAAGCGACCGGTGAGGATGCCGTAGGTCACCACCCCGAGGGCCCAGAGGTCGGTGCGGTCGTCGACCTCTTTGGGTCGCAGGAACTGCTCGGGGCTCATGTAGAACGGCGTGCCCAGGATCTCGCCGGATCGCGTCAGCGAGGTGGAGGTCGTGACGAGCTTGGCGAGGCCGAAGTCGACAATCTTCACGAACGGATCGTTGGGGACATCGAGGAGGAAGATGTTGCCGGGCTTGATGTCGCGGTGCACGACCCCTCGCGCGTGCGCCTTGCCGAGCGCGCTCGCCGCCTGCTCGACGAGCGCGACGGCGGCGGGGAGCGGGAAGCGGCCGATTCGCTTGATTCGCGCCGAGAGATCCTCTCCCGCGAGGAGCTCCATCACGATGAACGGATCCCCGTCTCCGGTCATCCCGAAGTCGAACACCTTCACGATGTGGGGATGATCGAGCTTCGCGACGATCTTCGCCTCCTGCTCGAAGCGCGCGCGCTGACGCTCCGCCTCTTTGGCGCCGAGGCGGTGGAGGAGCTTCACCGCGACGCGACTGTCGAGGGACAGGTTCTTCGCGACCCAGACCGCCCCCATGCCGCCGCTGCCAAGGCAGCGCTCCAGCCTCAGGTTGTCCGTGAGAAGATCGTTCGGTCCGAGCTCCACCGCGCCGATGGTGCCACGGCCCGCGCGTGCCCTGATAGAGTGCTCGCACAACGATGAGCGCGCCCATCGACCTCCCCGAAGGTGTCGCAACCGCCGTGATCGCGGTGACGGCGATCGTGACGATCGTCGCGTGGATCGTGAAGCCGGCGCGGCGCGTGCTCATCCTCGCCCCCCATCGGATCAAGGAGCGGTTCGAGGTGCACCGGCTCCTCACCGCCGGGTTTCTCCACGGCGACGTGGGGCACCTGCTCTTCAACATGCTGACGCTCTACTTCTTCGCGCCGGAGGTGGTGGCGGTCGTCGGCTCGGGGCGCTTCCTCGCGATCTATCTGGCTTCGATCGTGGTGGGGTTCCTCCCTTCCACGCTGTTGCACCTGAACGACAAGCGCTACGCGTCGCTCGGCGCGTCGGGGGGCGTGGCGGGCGTGATGTTCAGCGCGATTGTCCTTCACCCTTCGATGCGACTCGCGCTGATGTTCATCCCCGTGCCGATGCCGGCGCTCTACTATGCGCTCGCTTATCTGGCATACAATGCGTACAGCGCTTATCGGTCTCGCGACGGCATCAATCACGAGGCCCATTTCGCGGGCGCCCTCGTCGGACTGGGATTGACCTATTGGTTCGAGCCGGCGCGGGTGAGCCGCGCCATTTCGCAGCTGCTCTGATCGCTTGTCCGGGGCTCACGTCCCGCGCACAATTCGACGCATGCTCTCCCTTCGGCTCGCGTCCTCGTTCGCGCTGTGCTTCGCGGTGGCCTGCTCCGACCGCTCGAGCCGCGGCGCCGTGGCGCCGAGCGAGGTGGCGCCCGCGCCCACGACGCCCGCCCCCGCGGAAGAGCCCACCGCCGCTCCTCCCTCGGTGCGTCTCTCCGCCGGCCCCGCCTTGAACGGAAAGGCCGCGGCCGAGGAAGAAGGATGTGCCGCCGACATCCCCGTCGCCTGCAACAACCTCGGCAGCGACTGGGCAGAGGGGCAAGGCGGCGTGCCCGGTAAGGACTTCGAAAAGGCGAAGGTCTACTACGAGAAGGCGTGCCGGCTGCGAAGCGGCGTGGGTTGCTTCAACCTGGGAAACGTCTATCGACTGGGCGAGGCCGTGGACGTGGACCCGAAGCAAGCCGCTACCTATTTCGAGAGGTCTTGCGACCTCGGCGAGGCGAAGGGCTGCACGGAGCTGGGCATTCTCTATTACGAGGGCAAAGCCTTCCCCCGAGACAAGGCGAAGGCGCTGTCGCTCTTGGAGAAGTCTTGCAAGCTCGGCAGCGAGGTCGCTTGCAAGAACGTCGAGGTCATCAAGAAGAGCCGCTGAACCGGCGATATCGAGCCGAGCGCATCGGCGGCGCCGCGCTCAGCTCTGGACGGCGCGATCGAGCGCGCCGAGCTGGTCGCGCCCGATGCGCTCCGCGAGCGGCTTGACGACGGGCGCGAGGACCTTCTCCATCGGGCCCTCCCATGTCTCCACCGAACGGACGCGGGTTCCATCCCCCTCCGGCTCGAAGAGGAAGCGGTGGCGGGCCGAGATCACGCCCGGGATCCCTCCGCCCCAGGTGATCTCCTTGGCCCGGTCGACGACGTAGACCGCGATCGGCGTCGCGAGGGGCAGGTGGGCGATGTGCATGGGGATGCGCGCGCCCTCACGCAGCTTCTCCTGCCCGGGCCGCGCCGGACGGAACGTCCTGGGCATCCAGAGGTGCCACGACGGAAGGTCCGCGAGCTTGTCGAAGGTGGCTTCCACGGACGCTCGGATGAACAGCGACGCCTCGGCGACGAACGGCATGCGGGCGATGAGAGCCGCACTTCGCCTCCGGGGGAAGGGCGGACGCGCTGCCCAGTGGGGAGAAAGCCACTTATACTGCGCGCCCGATGAAGGCCCCCACCTCGTTGCCCGTTCGCCTCGCGCGCGCGTCGCTCTCCGCGTGGCTCCTCGTGTCCGCCGGCTGTCCGGAGCCCGCGCCGTCCCCACCGGAGGTCCCGCAAGGCTCGGTCTCCGCTCCGACCGCGACCCCCACCGAGGCGCCCAAGGTCGAGGCCCCGAAGCAGGCGACAGAAGCGGAGCTCTTCACCGCCGAGTGCAACGGCCACATCGCCGACGCGAAGAAGATCCGCGGCCAGATCAACGAGCTGAAGGACGCGCGGACGGAGAAGAGCACGCTCGAGCCCTACAATCAGCTCCTGATCCACGTTCAGAACGCGATGACGAAGGCCTCGCTCCTCGCCGAGGTCCATCCTGACAAAGGCTTCCGCGACGCCGCCCAGAAGTGCGTGGAGGACGTGTCGTCCCTCCAGAGCGAGCTCAACCTCGACCCGGTGCTGTTCAAGGCGATCCAGGGGGTGGACCTCGCCAAAGCCGACGCCGACACGAAGCGCTTCGTGGAGCGGACGCTGCGCGACTTCCGGCGCTCGGGCGTGGACAAGGACGAGGCGACGCGCAAGCACCTCAAGGAGCTCAGCGATCAGATGACGTCGGTCGGGCTGGAGTTCGACAAAAACATTCGAGAGGACGTCCACAAGGTCGCGTTCGATCCCGTGCAGCTCAAGGGCCTTCCGGAGGACTACCTCAAGGCCCACAAGAAGGGTGACGACGGCAAGATCGTCATCACCACGGACTACCCCGACTACCTGCCGTTCGCCCGGTATGCGGAGAACATCGACGCGCGCAAGCAGCTCTACTTCGAATACATGAATCGGGGCTGGCCCAAGAACGACTCGACCTTGAAGCGCCTCCTCTCGCTGCGGAAGGAGTACGCGACCACGCTCGGGTACAAGAGCTGGGCCGACTACATCACCGAAGACAAGATGATCAAGAGCGCGAAGAACGCGCGGGAGTTCATCGACAAGATCGCGAAGGCGTCCGCGAAGCGAGGCAAGCACGACTACGCCGAGCTGCTGAAGCGCAAGAAGAAGGACGATCCGAAGGCGACGGCCGTCTTCAACTGGGAGAAGGCCCTGTACTCCGAGCGGGTGAAGCGCGAACAATACAATTTCGACTCCCAGTCGGTGCGGCCGTACTTCGAGTACACCGCCACCCGCGATGGTTTGCTCGCGGTGACGGCGAAGCTCTATGGCGTGGAGTACAAGCCGGTCGCGGACGCGAAGAAGTGGCACCCGGACGTCGACGTCTACGACGTCACGAAGGACGGCAAGAAGCTGGGGCGCATCTACCTGGACCTTCACCCGCGCGACGGCAAGTACAAGCACGCCGCCAACTTCGGGTTGGTGCCGGGCGTCGAGGGAGTGCAAGACCCAGAGTCCGTGCTCGTCTGCAACTTCGCCGATCCGAAGAACGGAGAGGCGCTGATGGACCACGATGACGTGGAGACGATGTTCCACGAGTTCGGTCACCTCATGCACTCGCTCCTCGGCGGCCACCAGAGGTGGGTCTACTTCTCGGGGATCTCGACGGAGTGGGATTTCGTGGAGGCCCCCTCCCAGATGTTCGAGGAGTGGGCGTGGGATCCCCAGGTGCTCGCGAGCTTCGCCAAGCACGTGAAGACGAAGGAGCCCATCCCCGAGGAGCTCGTGAAGAAGATGCGGCGGGCGAATGAGTTCGGGAAGGGCTCCGACGCGCGGCAGCAGATGATCTATGCGTCGCTGTCACTGCGCCTCCACGAGGAGCCGGACATCGCGTCGCTCGACACCACCAAGGTGGTCAAAGAGTCGGAGGCCAAATATGGCATGTTCCCCTACGCGGAGGGGACCCATCTCCAGGCGAACTTCGGCCACTTGAATGGCTATTCGGCCATGTACTACACGTATATGTGGTCGCTCGTGATCGCCAAAGACATGTTCACCGAGTTCAAGAAGCACGGCCTCATGGACCCGGCCACGGCGAAGAGATACCGCGAGTCGGTGCTCGTGCCGGGGGGATCGCGGGACGCGGCCGATCTGGTCAAAGCGTTCTTGGGCCGCCCCTACGACTTCAAAGCCTACGAGGCGTGGCTGAACGCGGACTGAAGCCCCTATCGAGGGGGACGCCGGGGGGCGCCCCCTCCCTCAGAACGAGCTGACCGTCATCGTCAGCTTGACGCTCGCGATCTCGCCCGGATCGGTGGGAACCCCGTCGCCCGCGCAGAGCTGCCACGTACCTTCGCTCGACTCTCCCACGAGGCTCGCGAAGTCGCCCGGCGTCGCGGCGCCCGCGTCCGGGGCGTACTCGCAAATCGTGTCTTCGGCGCAAATCTTCGAGGTTGGCCCGATGGTCGATCCCATCGCCTCCGCGCTCGTCGCGGCCCCGGCGACGAAACGAATCGGAGAAGCGGCGACGAGATCCGAAGAGTCTCCCGACTGGCCACCGGTATCGGAGGGCTCGAGGAGGCCAGGGACGCTCACCAGGGTGACGAACGTGCCGGAGGGGCTCTTCAGCTTGATGGTCAGATCACCTACGAAGGTGTGATTTGCCGCCAGCTCGATCTCGTCAATCGACAAGACGTGCCCGGTCGCCGCGATGGGCAAGTCGATGCACGCCATCGACTCCGGGGTGCCGTCGTAGGCTCCGTCGGGGATGGGCTTGCCCATCGAGGTGGCGGCGATGACGCTCGTGCCGCACACGTCGGTGAAGTCGGAGCAGCAGTTGCCGGCCGCGACGCAGTCCAGGTCGCAGCCGCAACCTGCGTCGGCGACGGGTTGCCCGCACTCGCACGCGTCGCACGAGTTGGCGTCGTGACAGTCGGCGTCGCAGTTGCACTGGTTCTCGTTGGGGCCGCACACCCCGTCCCCGCACTCGATCTTGCAGAGCGAGCTGCAGCCGTCGTCGTCGTCGGTGTTGCCGTCGTCGCACTCCTCGGGGTCGGTCAGCTCACCATTGCCGCAGACGACGAAATGGCAGGCTCCGAAGTCGAAGCTGCAGTCGCTGGCGCGGCACGACAGCGTGCCGCCGAGCGGGTAACCGCGGGTGATGCAGGTCTCGCCCCCGAGGTCGTCTCCGTCGCAGGCTTCTCCCTCGTCGAGCACGCCGTTGCCGCACGTGTCGGGGACGCCCCCGCCGGTGGCCGACCCGCCTCCTGCGCCCCCTCCGCCGGTGGAGGCCGAGTCACCGCAGGCGGCGAAGGTGATGACGAGCGAAGCGAAGACGAACAGACGTGAGCCAAGCATGAAGAGCCCTCCCGAAGGCGCCGACCCGCACGGTACGACGCGGGGCACGGGGGGGAAAAGCGGAATGCGAGACGGGGGGAGGCTCAAACCCCGCGCGGGTTCATTACGCAGCGAAATCCGAGGCCCGGCACCCGGTAGTCGACGGGCGCCGCCGCGCGGTAGTCGACGCGGATGCCTCGCGCGCTTCGGTTCCACCCGCCGCCGCGGACCACGTGGAGGAAATCGTCGTCGTCGCGGTGGCCCGGGTCGGTCTCCCGTTCGGATCGAAAAGGCCGGTAGTTGTCGAGGGTCCACTCCCAGACGTTGCCGCTGAGGTCGTGGATGTGCCCGTTCGGCCAGACGCGATCCCCCTCCGGGTGCGTCCCGACCGGCGACGTGCCGCCGCCGTTGCAGCCCTCGCCGGAGGCGGGGCGCTCGCGGTGGCCTTGCGTGTAGTCGGCGCGCGAGCAGTCGGGCGGCTCGGAGCCCCACGCCCAAGGTCTGCCGTCACCCCCGGTAGCGGCCCACTCCCACTGCGCCTCGGTCGGCAGCTCGCCGCCCGCGTAGTGGCAGAACCCGAGCGCGTCGCGCCATGGGATCTTGTTGACGGGGTGGTCGAGCGCATCTGGATAGTTCGAGAAGAGGCCGAATCGACGGGGCTTGGGGCATGACCCCGCCTCCACGCAGGCGCGATAAGCGCGGACGGTCACCTCGGTCGCGTCCATGCAGAACGGGTGCGTGAGGACGACGACGTGCGGCCGCTGAGACGGCAAGCTCCGGCGCGCCGAGGCGTCGCCGCTGCCGCCGCGGAGGACGAACCCCTCGGGGCCGGTCGCTGGGACGAAGATCCGACCGGCGGGGCACGCGGGGACGCACGCCCCGCCTTCGCATCGCTCGATGGTCGAGCAGGCGGGGGAGCAGGTCTTGGGTGTCGGGGCCTCGGCGACGGCCGAGCGCGCAGGCTCGGCGAGGCTCGCCGGCGCGGGCAACGTCGAGCCGCTCCGCGATGGGAGCGCCCCGCTCGAGGTGGGGGTGGGCCCCTCTGTCGCGGACGGGCTGGCGCGGTCGCGCGCGCCCGCGTCACCTGACAGGAGCAGGCCCAAGAGGACGAGCGGCCGGGGGAGCATCGAAGCGCGCAGCATAGGGCGAGGTTTCGGGCGCGCGCGAGGCCGCCGCGATATCGACCTCCCGAGTGGATTGTCCGTCGTGCCGGGAACGGCAACGCGGCTTCTTGGTGGTCCACCGCCGAGGGCTCGTCGAGGCGAGGATTCGTCGTGGACCCGGGTGCAGCGGCGCGACGAAGAGGCGAGGGGCGTCGGAAGTTGGTAGGCTCGCGAAGACGTGGATTCGAAGCGCGAGGACCATCCGATCTCGGAGCCGCCGCCGTCCTCGACGAGCGCGGCCCGCCTCGCGGCCCGCCGAGCGAAAGCGCGGCCTAGCTCGTCGCGGCCGCCGCCCCCGGGGCCGGCGATGGGCCTCGAGCCGGACCTGGATTTTCCGCTCCCGCCCCGGCCCTTGCCCTCCATGGAGATCGGCGGGCTCGCGGGGCCGGCCTACGCGCCACCCGCCGCGACGCCGGGCGCCGCCGTCGCGCCCGGCGAGCCGCCGGTGCCGTTCGCGCCTCCCGCGCTCGCTTCGATCGCGGTCGCTCTCGAGCCGCGCGGGGAGCCCGAGCCGGCGAGCGAGGGCCGGCGAGAGCGCGACACGATCGCGCCCGAAGTGGTCACGCGCGAGGGCAGCGAGCGCCGCGCGCGCATCGTCAAGACGGTGGTCTACGCCGTGCTCGGCACCCTCGCCGCGGTGACGCTCGCGATGGTCGCGGTAGCGGTCGGCCGGTCGAAGGACGGCGGCGGCGATCGGAAGACCGCGGCCGCGCCCGCCGCTGCGCCGAGCTCGACGGCCGCGCCGGCACAGAGCGCTCCGCGGGCATCCGCGGCGACGGCGGTGGGGGATCGCCCCGCCGAGCGCGAGAGCCCGCCGTCGACGGCGGCGGCGCCGGTCGCGCCTGCTTCGCCCGGAGACGAAGAGGCCATCCACGCCCTCGAGAAGTTGCAGGCGTCGATCATCGCGTGCGCGGAGCGACTGCACCAGCTGCCGGGGACGACCGCCACTGTCCCGCCGAGCTTCGCGGCGTTGAAGGCTGGTCCCTACAAGCCCGGCTACCGAGACTTCTCCGCGCCCACGTTCGCGTGCGGACGCTTCCGCATCGAGCAGCCGATGTCGTTCGTGCTGCAGTGGCAGTTCAAGCGAGCCGAGCGCGCCGGGACGGGGGTCGCGTGGATCGATGACGGGGGCGACGGGGTGGCGGATCGCGCCTACGCGTTCACGGTGAAGATGGACGAGAAGGGCGTGCCGGTGCCTTCCAAGGTCGCGCCGGCCGACGCGAAGACGCCGTTCGAGCACGCTCCGCGCTGATCAAGCCCTAGCTGGCCGCGACGGAGCCCGAGCCGCGCCGGGGGCGCGATGGCGGTTCGCT
This sequence comes from Polyangiaceae bacterium, assembly GCA_044225865.1. Lineage (GTDB taxonomy): Bacteria > Myxococcota_A > Polyangia > Polyangiales > Polyangiaceae > Xiheicaenibacterium. Next base: position 41,506 of record JBGAID010000015.1, read on the forward strand.
GCGAACTTGGCCGCGCCATCGCGCGCGCGCGAGGATGCGGTCGTGACGCTGAGCCGCCTCTCGGTCGTCGTCGTCGTGGCGGCGCTCGTCGTCGTGGGGCTCTGGCTCGGCCTCGTCATCTCGCGTCTCCTTCGGAGCGCGTCGAGCAAGCGGCGCAACAGCGTCGCCCTCGACGCGGAGCACGAGGCGGAGGCGCTCCTCGAAGCGCACGGCTACCGCGTGCTCGAGCGTCAGGCGCGGGCCTCGTTCACGATGCAGGTCGATGGCGAGCCGGTGACGGTGCTCGTGCGCGCGGATCTGTTGGTTCGCCGCAAAGGCCGGACGTTCGTGGCGGAGGTGAAGTCGGGGCAGTTGGCCCCGAGCCTCGCCCACGCCCCGACCCGGCGGCAGCTCCTCGAGTACGCGCTCGTGTTCGACGCCCATGAGGTGCTCCTCGTGGACGTCCCGAGCAGGAAGATCCAGTCCGTCTGCTTCGTGGTGGAGCCGCGCGAGGACGGCCTCTTCCTCTGGGGCGCGACGCGACTTCGCTGAAGCGTCGTCCTAAGATGCGGCGATGCTCTCGGAGGACACGGCGCGCGCGCTCGCAAGACTCGCGGAGGTTGTCGGTGACGACCCTTCGATGTTCGCTCACGCGAGCGCGGCCTTTCGGGCCGGGGGCCGGCGCGCGGATCCGGAGGAGAGCGCGGCCATCCCCGCGGAGGTGAAGGGGCTCGCGGACGAGGTCGCGGCTGCCCTCGTTCGCGAAGGCGCGCGACCGCACGTCGGCGATCATTGGCCCACCGTGCTCGCCGGCCCGCACGGCGCGTTCGTGTTCGCGTGGGCGGCCGCGAGCGCGTGGCGGAGGGACGCGGTGCTCGCGCCCGTGCTGGAAGCGGCGCTGCGGAGCCCCTTCCGCGATCGGGTCGCGGAGGCGGCGCGGCAGCGGATCGTGGAGGGACCGCTCTCGGACTCCCTCGCGTGCGCGCCGCTCCTCGGGGCGGGGACGGACCTCCTCGTCGACGAGAACCACGAGGCGATCGCGCGCCTCGAGATCCTCGTGTGGGAGGCGGGCGCGAGCGCGCTCGAGGTGCCGCGCCTCGGGGCGTGGATCTGGGGTGACGCGACGACGTTCGAGGTCATGGTGGAGCAGCCCGCCCACGGGACGCTCCTCGGTCGCGTGCTGGCCGCGCGCTGCTTGGAGGTGAGCGCGGCCGGCCTCCCGCGCAGCACCGCTCCCGCCCTCGTGGGGCGCACCCTCCAGATCCTCCAGCCGCTCTTGCTCCACCCCGAGCCGCTCGTGTGGGTCCACGCCGCCCGCGCCCTCGGCCGGCTGACGGGCTCGATCGAGCAGCTCGAGAGCACGCTCCTCGATTGGGTGCTCGGCGACTCGAAGGTCCTGCGGCAACGAGCCATGACGGCGTTCGCGTCCCTTCCCGGGGATCGCCTGCGTTTCCTCGCGAGCCAGCTCGTGGCCGTGCTCGAGTCATCCTCGGAGGAGGCGTGGGCTCTCGCCGCCGTCGCCGCGGCCACGCCGTACCTCTACTTCGAGCATCGCACTTTGTTCGATCGACTCAAGACGCGCATCCTCGCCGGCGACGGCGGGGCGATCGCGGCGCGCGCCCTCGCGCGCGGCCTCGCGACGTTGTTCCGCCGGGGGATGCGGGAGGCGGGGGTGGAGGGGCCGATGCACGCGCTACGGGACATGGCGCGGGTGTCGCGCTCGACCTCGCTCGACGAGCTGCGGAGGTGGATCGAGGTCATCGCCGTCACGGACGGCGTCGAGGGGGCGGAGCGCGATCCGCTCGACCTCGAGCACGGCATCGAGAACCTGATGCGGCTCGCCGCCCAGTACGACGACGAGGAGGCGGACGCGCGCGCCGCGCGCTTCGCGAGCTCGCTCGTCTCGACGTTCCAGGACGCGCGCACCATCGCCCTCACCTCGGGGCGCCTGCGGCTGCGCGCGGCCGCCATCAACGCCCTCGAGGGGTGCGCGCGCGCGTTCGCGCTGCGGCTCTGGCTGCCCCTTCTGTCCACGTGCCCGTCGGGAGATCCGATCGATCCCCCCGACCTCGGCCCGACGTGGGAGATCGTCTCGAAATCACCGGCAGAGATGCTGGATTTCGTGCGCGGGCTCCGCCAGGCCGAGGAGCACGACGAGGCGATCGAGGTCGCGATCGAGGTCCTCGCGGTGCGGCTCGGAGGGTACGCCCTCGACGCGTGCGGAGCCGACGTCGACCGCGGACACGCCGCCCACGAGACGTGCCTGTGGCTCCGGAAGATCGAGGGGCTGACGGACGGGTCGCGCCCCCTGCCCGCGCCGCTCACCAACGCCCTCGCGACCCTGTTCTGGAGGCTCGTCGACACCACCCGCGGCACCGCCCTCGGCGAGGTCGACGACGTGCGATGGCTCGGCCCGTTCGCGGCCTGGTGGGCGCTCGTGATCGATCGGCCGGCCGTGCTCTCCCAGCTCGCGACCGCGCTGCCGCTGATGGCGCCGCAGGCGCTCGATCGCTGCGTGGAGCAGGCCGAGCGCCTGAGGACCGCCGTCTCGATCGGGGGAGGGGAGGGCGCGTTCCGCGAGGAGGCGAGGGCCGCGCTCGAGGCGATGCACGCGGAGGACACCGAGCTCTCCCACGCCCTCGACGCCCTCGCCAAGACCCTCCTCGCGTTCTCTTCGGTGCGCGGCCCCGACGCGGACTTGGAGGCGGCGGCGCTCGAGCTGGTCCTCGCCGCCGATCGGCTCCACGGCGCGCTCTCGAACCCGGTGCGAGCGCTGCACCCTGCGAGCGACGAGAGCCGAGAGGACTCCCTCTCTCGAAGCGCGACCGAGAACGCGCCCCGCGTCGCCGGCCTCGTCGCACGGGCGATCCGAGCGCGGGACCTCGCCGTGCTCGACGTGTGGCTCGCCTCCCTCGGGCCCGTCGCCTCGACCCTCGTCGAGGTGGCGGTGAAGGGGGCCATCGAGCGGACGCCCCCGCCGCCGCCGACCAAGAAGAAAGAGGTCAAGACCATCGAGGGGTACGAGCTCGTGAAGCCGCTCGGAGAGGGCGGGATCGGCTCGGTGTGGCTCGTGCGCAAGCCGGGGGCGGATCGCCTCTTCGTGCTGAAGATCCCGAAGGCGGACGCCCTCGCGAGCGCGAACGAAGCGGAGCAGGAGGGGATCCTCGCCTCCTTCGTCGAGGAGGCGAAGGCGCTCGCCGGCCTCTATCACCCCAACGTCGCCAACATCATCGACCGAGGGGTCTCCGGGAACATCCCGTTCCTCGTCCTCGAGTACCTGATCGGCGCCGATCTGAAGCAGTACTCCTGGGCGCGCCACATGACGCTCTTCGAGCTGAAGCAGGTCGTGGTCGAGTCGTGCGCGGGGCTCTCCGCGCTCCACGCCGCCGGTCTCGTGCACCGCGACATCAAGCCCGCGAACATCTGGCTGCGCTTGCCCCTCCCTGGCCACGAGCGCTTCGATGGCGCCAAGCACCGTGACCCCGCTGTGATCCCGCCGCTGTCGGCGGTGGTGATCGACTTCGGGATGGTGCGCGCGACGCGCGTGGGCGCGGACGCGGGAGGGCGGTTCGTGGCCGGGACGCCCGGGTACATCGCGCCGGAGCAGGTCCTCGATCCGGTCGAGCTCGACGTGCGCGCGGACGTCTACGCCCTCGCCGGCACCATCTACAACGTCACGACCGGCCGAGCGTTCTTCGACGACATCGAGAACCCGCGCGATCGGATCATCGCCCACATGCGCCGCGAGCCCCTCGAGGATCCAGAGCGCTTGAAGGGCTATCCATCCGGCATCGCGCGCCTGATGCGAGCGGCCACTGCGCTGCGCGCGGAAGACCGACCCACGCCGCTCGAGCTCGCGCGCGACTTCGTCGCGGCGCTGTGAGCGGCGCGGAGGCCGGGCGAAGCGATCAGCGCGGGACGGGCGGGACGACGACGGTGTTGATCGGCTGCACGCTCGCCCCCGCCGGGTACGCGTACGACACGTACTGGCTGTAGCCGGCGCTGCCGCTCGATCCGGTGGCGTCGGTCCCCCAGCCCCACACCGTGAGCCCGAACGTCCCGTTCGAGATCGCGTGGTTGAGGCCGTTGTTGCAGGCGCCGTTGCCCTGGAACATCCCCGTCGAGAGATCGTAGCGGGTGAACTCGTAGAGGCCGCTCGTCCCGATCGGCTGCCAACCGCCGAGCACGCCCGCGCAGTCGAGGGTGACGTCCGAGAAGCCGGCCTCGCCCTTCTTGCGGACGAAGACGAGGTTCGTCTCCGGGTAGGTCGGGTCGGTGAAGAAGGTGTACTCGGAGAGGTACTGCGCGCTCGGGATCACGTTCACGAACTCCGGGTCGCCTCGGTTCGAGTACGCGGCGCCGCCCGTCATGTACGCGGCGACGTAGAACGGGTGGTCCGCGTCTTGGCTGCGCACGACGAAAGGCTCCGACGAGCGCACCTCGAAGCTCTGTCCGCGCCCGACCGTGTCGAGGGCGCCGGCGGGGGGCGCGGGCTCCCACGTCAAGCTCGTGCCGTCGACGGCGCCCGTGATCCGCACCGGCGGAGTCTCGTTCGACCCGTCGATGCGATCTCGATAGCGGACGGAGACGTACTCGCTGCCGAGCGCGCGCACGGGCGGGATCTGCTCGTGGGCGGCGTCGCACGCGTAGGCGTCGATGTTGATGCACTGCTGCTCGCCCCCAGACCCCGATCGGTTTGTCGGCGCTGATGACGCTCCCGAGCAAGTCTTCGCTCTGCTCGAGCCGCAGCACCTGCCCCCGATTCATCGTGAACGTCTCGGTCACGTTCGCGGGGCCTCCGGGGACGTTCGTCCCTGCCGTGACCGCCACGCTCGGCAGCAACGAGACGGTGGTGCCGTCCTCTGCGGCGACGAGGGCGAGGGTCGGGTTCAACGTGTTGTTGCCGATGGGACGCGGCGTGATCGCGATGTAGTTCGTATCCCAGGTCGACGTCGGCAGCAGCAGGCTCGCGTCGCTGATCTCGCTGCGGCCGCCGCCGTACGGGATGATGTCGTAGACGATGACCGGCGCGCTCGCCTCGACGTGGAGCGCCTGCGCTCCCAGGTTGGTGCCGGCGATCGCGTCCGTCCAAGCGCCCGCCGCCGCGTCCGTCTCGGCGGCGGGGGCCGGGCACTGCGTCCCCATGAAGCCCCCGATCGAGTCGCGCAGGAACACGATCGCGATCCCGCCCGGCGGGATGGCCTGGCCTTGTCCGAGCGCGGTGTACGTGAGGCCGGGCCCGCTGCCGTTCGGGATATAGGCGTATTTGGAGAGATCGATGGGCGTTCCCGCGGCGTCGCCGCTGATGGTGACGGGCGCGGTCCACGTGTTCGCGACGAAGAGGGCGTGACACCCTCGACCGAAGAGCGTCTGTGGGTTGTGGGCGAAGTACTCGCAGCCGACGCTGCTCTGTTCGCGACGGCGGCGTCGCAGGCAGGGATGCAGGCCCCGGCCGCGCAGCCTTGATCGTCGGGGCAGGTCGTCACGAGGTTGCCGTTGCAGTCGATGACGCTGTGGAGATCCGCGGAGCACGAGACCTCTCCCCCGCACGCGTCGCCGCCCCCCATGAACTCGCCGGTCGAGCCGCCGCCGCCGTCCGTCGTCGACGCGCCCGCGCCCCCTTGCGAGCTCGCCCCCGCCCCGTTTCCGCCCGTCTGCGAGTCGTCGCCGCAGGCCAGAGCACCGATCGAGGCGAAGGCAAGTATCGTCCAGCGCATCCCGCGAGCGTAACGAAGGGGGGAGAGTGGGAACAGAGGGAGCTGCCGCGAGCCCCGAAGCATGAGACGATGCGGACGATGTCTCGACTTTCTTATGCAGCGGGGTTCCTCGTCATCGCGTCTTCGTGGGCTTGCGACGCCGGGGTCGAGGACGGCGTGGGCGGGACCGGCGCGCAATCGAGCGGCGCGCACTCCTCCAACGGAGGTGGCGAGACGGGCGGCTCCGGACAAGGGGGCGGCTTCTCGACCGGCGGCAACACGAACGTCGCCCAAGGCTGCTCGGCCGATCTCCAGAGCACCGTCGACGAGAACGGCAACACGGTAGAGGTGTGCCCGGCCGACAAGGGCTGTCTCGACGGCGCGTGCGTCCCCGCGTGTGAGGCGGCGGCGGGCTCGAAGGGATCGATCGGGTGCGAGTACTTCGCGCCGACGCCGGCCTTCTATCTGAACGAGTCGGGCTCGGCGACCAGCTATGACGGCCCTTGCCACGCGATGTTCGTGGCGAACACCTGGGGCCGCCCCGCGAAGCTCACCGTGAAACAGGGGGCGACGTCCCTCGACTGGACTCAGTTCACGTACCTGCCTTCCGGGGTCGGGCCTTCCACGACGTACACGGCCGTGCCCGCCGACGGGATCCCCCCCGGCAGCGTCGCGGTCGTGTTCCTCGCCCATCGCCCGGGCGTCGTCCATGGCCTCGGAGGATCGCTCGAGTGCCCGCGCCAGCCTGCCGTTCTGCTCGACACCGCGGTGCAGGGCTCCGGCACCGGCGTCGCGTTCGACGTGACCTCCGACACCCCGATCACCGCGTACGACATCCTGCCCTACGGCGGCGCCAACAGCTTCCTGCCGAGCGCGTCGCTCGTCTTCCCGAGGACGGCGTGGGGACTGAACTACGTCGTCACCGCCCCCCACCCCGAGGGCGGCGGCGGGATGTGGATGATGCTCGTCGGCACCGCCGACGGGCAGACGATCGACGTCGTGTCGCCGAGCGCGCTCCCGGGAGGCGGCGGCGCGCCCGCGGTCCCCGCTGCCACCACCACCCAGGTCGCGATCGGCCGCGGCCAGATGGTGCAGTGGATGGGGGGCAACCCCGTCTCGAGCGTGCTCCAGTCCGATGCTCCGTTCGGCGTCTGGACAGGCAACACGTACCTGCGCGTCGCCAGCCAGACCTCGAGCGGCGGTGGCCAAGACTCCGCCCACCAGCAGATCCCCCACGTCGGCGCGCTCGGGCACGAGTACGTCGGAGCGGGCGTCACCACCCGCATGCCGGACCTCTCCCCGGAGGATGTCCCCTACCGCATCGTGGGGGCGGTGGACGGCACGACCCTCACCTGGGATCCATCCGCTCCCTTCGGCGCTCCGACCGCCCTCAATGCCGGCGAGGTCTACGAGTTCTCCACCAAGAACAACTTCACGGTGACCTCACAGGACGCGGACCACCCGTTCTCGTTCTCCCAGTACATGCCCGGCACGTTCGGCACCACGCGTCCCGGCTGCTCTGCAAGCCCGCCGTTCCAAGGTCTCTCCTGCGGGCTCGGAGATGAAGAGTGGGTCATCCAGCTCCCGCCCGAGCAGTTCCTCGCCCACTACGCGTTCTTCACCGATCCGACCTACGCCGCGACGAACCTCGTCATCACCCGCGCAGCCGGCCCCGGTGGCTTCAAGGACGTCGAGATCGAGTGCCTCGGCACCGTCACCGGCTGGCAGCCCGTAGGGTCTGGCGGCAAGTACGAGGTCGCCTACGTCGACCTCTACCGCGCCTTCGTCGGCGCCACCCCCGCCTGCGCCACGAGCCAGCACAGCGCGACGAGCTCGGGCGCCTTCGGCATCACCGTCTGGGGCACCGACTACTACGCCTCCTACGGATACCCCGCCGGCGGAAACATCGGGACCATCAACGACGTCGTCGTCCCCCCCGTCCCCCGCTAACAGTTGCTGAAAAAGGCCGTCGTCAGGCCACTGGGTGGGCAGCCCTCCCCCCACGCTCCGCGTGGGGCCCCCCTCCGCGCCCGCCAAACCGCCCTCTATCGCCTGCGGCGACGGGGCCCCATCCATCGCTTCTGTGGCGTCGAGTGTGTCAGGATCACGACCGGTGATTTAGCGCCGGGAATATCGGCGGTGATCTCTTCGGCGGATCGGCTGGGTCGGCGCGGGGCGCAGATCGATCGGATCGGTGGCGCGCGGATCTTGGGGGCGGGCACGACGTAAGCGGCGAAGTGGGCGGGGCCACGGGCTGGGCGGCGAGCGGGTGCGGACCGAAGGTCGGGGCCCACGCCGCGGGCGCTGGCGGCGGCTCGGGGGCTCGCGGATAGGAGCCCGGCGGGTAGCCGTACGAGGGGGGGGCGCCGTAGCCGTACGAGGCAGGGGGATGAGACGAGGGCGCGGCGCCCATCGCGCTCGCGTAGGGCGGAGCGGGCTGGGGCTGCGCGTAGCCGGACGCGGGCGCCGCGACCGGCGCACCACCGCCGAGGGCGATCTGCAGCGTCGGGAGCGGGCCGGAATCGGCGGGGATGGCGGCCATCGTCATCGTCGTCTGAGGGACGAGATCGCGACCTTCGAGCGCCGCGCGATGCTCCGGCGTCACCACCATGTCGAGCGTCGGCTGGGGAGCGAGCTCGACCGCCGGCTGGGTCTCGCGCACGTTGGTGACCGGAGCGGGCGCGACCGGAGCGGCTGCGCTCGGATCGTACTCGGCGGGCGGGGCCTGCATCTCGAGGGTGGTTTGGGGGACGAGCCCGTCGCTCGACTCTTCCTCGAACGCGGCTGGGTCGGGGACGAAGATCGGAAGCTCCGACTCGATGGCGGAGCGCTGGGGCCACTTCGAGGCCTCGCGCTGCGGGGTCTGGGACATCCGGCCCGTGACGTCGACGAGGAGCGTCGCGTCGCGATCGATGTCGCCTTGGTATTGGAAGCTGCCGCGGAAGACGACCGATACGCGCGCCTGCCAAGGGTGGACGTACACGGTGTCGGCCTTCAGCATGATGGGAACCGCGCGCGGCTGCCCATGGGTGAGGACGGACGCGGTCGGAGCGGGCGGCGCGATCGTCGCGACGCAGCGCCGGCCCGGGTACTCGAGCAGGATCCGCAGCGGCAACGTCGGGATGGGGATGCGTTGATCGGGCGGGGCACACGCGCCGTCCGGAGCGAGCGCGGTCATGGCGGGGCCGAGGCTCGCGTCGATTCGGTCCACCCGAACGCGGACGGGGCGCGCGCTCGACAAGCTCGAGTCGAGCAGAACGACGTCGCACGCGCGCTTGATCTTCAGGAAGTCGGTCGGCTCGAGCATGAAGCCGCGGGGATCGCGCTCGCCCTCACAGAGGGCGGCGTGGCTCTCGGAGACGGAGGACGGCGCGCCGCTGTCGTTCGCGTCGAACGTCACCTTCACCACGACCGAGAAGCTCGACGGCGCGTCCGGCCAGCGAACCAGGCCCACCGGCACGACGGTCCGCAGAGCTACTTGCACGACGTGTCCAGGGTAATTCAGCCGCTTCGTTTCCGCTAGGATCCCGCACCCATGCCGCGCCCCACGACGCTGTTCGCGAGCCTCGGAACCACCATCTTCGAGAGCATGTCGCGCCTCGCGGAAGCGCACGGAGCGATCAACCTCGGCCAGGGGTTTCCGGATGAGCCGGGCCCCGCGCCCGTGATCGAGCGTGCCGCCGAATACCTCGCCACGGGGAACAATCAGTACCCGCCCCTCGCGGGCTTGCTGGCCCTCCGCGAGGCGATCGCGCGCCACGAAGCGCGACGCTATGGCCTCGAGCGGGACGCGCGCGCGGAGGTCCTCGTCACCTCCGGAGCGACGGAAGCCCTCGCCTCGTGCTTGCTCGGCCTCCTCGATCCCGGCGACGAGGCGATCGTCTTCGAGCCGCTCTACGACTCCTACGTCCCGATGATCCGGCGTGCGGAGCCGTCCCGGTGCCGGTGCGGCTGGAGGCACCCACCTTCGCGCTCGACGCGGACGCTCTTCGGCGCGCGGTCACGCCGAAGACGCGGCTCATCCTCGTCAACGATCCGCTGAACCCCGCCGCCAAGTGCTTCACGCGCACGGAGCTCGAGGCGATCGCGGAGGTCGCGCGCGAAGTCGACGCGTTCATCGTCTGTGACGAGGTCTACGAGAGGCTCGCGTTCGACGGACGAGGGCACGTGCCCATCGCTTCGTTGCCCGGCGCCGCCAGCGCACCCTCAAGATCGGATCGGGGGAAGATGTTCTCGATGACGGGCTGGAAGGTCGGATGGGTGACGGGCCCCGCCGCCCTCGTGTCCACCGTCGCGCGCGCGCATCAGTACCTCACCTTCACGACGCCGCCGAACCTCCAAGCCGGCGTCGCCATCGGCCTCGACGAGCACGACCCATGGATCGACGAGCTCGCGCGCGGCCTCGCGCAGAAGCGCGATCACTTCACGCGCGGCCTCGAGCGCGCGGGCATGCGCGTCCTCGAGACGCAGGGCACGTACTTCGTGAACATCAGCCTCGAAGGCACAAGCTGGGAGGGCAGAGACGCCGAGTACTGCCGCCACCTCACGGCGAACGTGGGCGTCGCCGCGGTGCCGGTCAGCGCGTTCTATCTGTCCGCCCCCCAAACGAGCGTCGTCCGCTTCTGCTTCGCGAAGCGATACGAAGTGCTCGACGCCGCGATCGAGAGGCTCGCTGTCGGTTCGCTCGGCGCTCGGTCGTAGATCACCGATCGTGATCCTGACCCACACGACGCCACAGCGCGGACGGGGGGGGCGGCGCTATTTGGCGGTGCCGAAGGTTTCCTCGATGCGCTTGGCGACGGCGGGGTCGGTGAGGGCGCGGCTGCGCCATGTTCGGTCGATGCGGGCCCACTCGTCGGGGGCGATGCCGAGGAGGGCGGCGGCGGGGTCGGGGGCGGCGGGCGATGCGGGCGCGTACTTTGAGGTAGGCCTCGAGGCCGTGGGCTTGCTCGAGGGCGCTCTCGCGTCCGGCTCCGAGCGCTTCTCGGGTGGCGGTGAAGATGGCGGGGTCGAGGTCGAGGGTGGTGCTCGCGCGCTCGGCGAGGGGGACGGAGGGGGCGGCGACGCGGGACCACGGGGCGCCGGCGATGGGGGCGTCGTTGCGGGGGTGGTTGGAGCGCTCCTCGTCGGCGGAGCGCTCGAAGGGGAGGTCGTTGCCGGCTCGGCCGGGCTCGTTCGCGGTGGAGGCGAGGGGGCCCTCGCGGACGTCGTCGGGGGGCGGGGTGAGCACCGTCGTCTTGCTCGCGCCCATGGGCTCGACGGGGTCGACCGAGGTCGGCTCGTCCTCGAGGATCCTCTCTTGGGGAGCGACCTGGGTCGGGGCGGTCCCCAGATCGCCGGGTGGTGTGCCCGAGATGCGCAGGGTGGAGAGGAGGGCGTTGGACGGCCCGAGGGCAGTCGCGCGGTCCATGCCGAGGGGGAAGGTGCCCTGGAGGCCCGCGGGCGGATGCAGCTCTCGCTGCGTGGCATCCTCGGTGGCGACAGCGGTGATGGGGGCGCCGTGGAGGGTGAGGCCGGCGGCCAGGACGAGCCTCGACAAGGAAGCCGCGCTCGAGACGGGCATGCAGGCTCCGCAGAGGCCAGCAGGCGGAAACCTCCGTGTCGAATGCCGGATGGAGTCGAGCCGCAGGGCCAGCGGAGAGCCCCAGCGATCGCCGAAGTCGGCCGCGTCCACGACGGTGAGGGTGGCGCGCGCGTTGGGCAGCCGGGCCTCGATGCGCGGCAGCCGCGGGTGCATCCCGTCGAGCTCGACGACCTCGTCTCCCTCCAGCGTGTCGAGACAGTGGTTCGGCGGGGCGGCTTGAAACGCGGTGTCGTCGAGGGTGGAGGGGACGTCGAGCACGCCTCCGTGGACCCACTGCGCATCGACGGCGGAGAGGAGCGCGGCGCGGCGCTTCGCGGTTCGACAGAGCGGTCCGAAGCCGGCCGTCTCGTCGGGGGCGGCCGGATCGAGGACGCCCGCGACGGGTCGGCCGTGGGGGTTGTCGGGTCCGGTGAGGGCGCGGTCGTAGCCGATCCCGATGCGCGTGAAGGGCGCTTGATCGGCGTAGATGAAGAGCTCTTTCTCCACGAGCCGCGCGCGCCCTCGGCGCACCGCCAGCCGGACGCGCGAGCGCGTGGTGGCGATGCCGTTCGGGGCGTAGGCGAAGCCGTGCACGAGGATCTCGGGGCGCGGCAGCCAAGGCACGAGCTCGGCGGGGGCCTCGAGGGGCCGCTTCGGGTCGCCCCCGTCGTGGACGTCGTCGACGAGGATCTCCTCCGGCTCGACGACGCGCATGGGGCCGGTCGGGAGGATCTCGAGCTTCGTCTTGACGGTGATGCCGATCTCGAGTCGCCCTTCGAAGCGGAAGACGAGCGCGGCCGCTGCCACGGGGCCGGTCTTGTCCAACCGGATGGGGAGCGTGCGTGCGACCATCTGCCCCGGCAATCTACCAGCAGCGCGGATCCTCGCGGGAAGCCGCGGTCGCTTCGACATCCCACGAAGATCGGTTGCAGAGAGGGGGGAACATGCTCGATGATTCGCAGCCGATGGGCCTGGTCCGAATCGGGGACCCACCCACTCCTCGACTCCTTCCACTCTCGCCCGGCACCCCGTGAGCAAACCGAGCCCCATCGGTCCAGGTACAGTCGTCGCCGATCGCTACGACATCCGCCAGAGCCTGGGAAAAGGCGGCATGGGTGAGGTCTTCCTCGCCTTCGATCGGTCCACGCAGCAGCCCGTCGCGCTGAAGGTCGTGCGCGAAGAGTCTCGGATGCCGGGCGATGACGAGGCGCTCCGCCAGGAGCTCTTGCTCGCGCGCCAGGTCAGCCACCCGAACGTCTGCCGCGTCCACGATCTCTGCCCATCCCCGTGGGGCCCCATCCTCGTGATGGAGCACATCCCCGGGCAGACGCTGCACACCCATATCCGAAGGAAGAAGGCCCAAGGCGGGTACACCTCGGACGAGTTCAGGACGATCGCCTCCCAGGTCTCGGCGGGCCTCGCCGCCATCCACGAGCAAGGCCTCGTCCACGGCGACTTGAAGCCCGGAAACGTGATGATCAGCGAAGGTCGCGCCATCATCCTGGATTTCGGCTTCGCCCAGGAGCGCGCGCGCCTCTCCGCGCGGCGGCCGGGCGCGCCCCCGGACGGCGGCACGCCGAACTACATGTCTCCCGAGCGGCTGCGAAACGGCGGCGCGAGCGAGGACGACGACGTCTACGCGATGGCGCTGACCCTCTGGGAGATGTGGACGTGCAAGGTGCCGGACCCGGGCGCGAAGCCTCGGTCCAAGCCGATGAAGCAGCAGATCATGTTCGACGTCCCGAGCGGGCTGTCGATCGATGAGGTCAAGCAGATCTTCCGCGGCATGAGCGAGGACCCGTCGATGCGCCCGCAGGCGCGTCACATGCGGTTCTTCAACCCGACCCAGCTCACGACGAGCCCGGTGCAGCTGCCGCATTCCGCCTCGATCAGCCGCCTCAGGGCGCGCTCAAACGCAAACTTCTCGCCGGAGGCAGGCCCTATCGCCACCTACGCATCCAACGCGCCCGAGATCGTCGGCCAGCTCATGCCGCTGACGAAGCCGCAGATGACGGCGGGGCGCCGCGGTGATCAAGACATGGTCGTCACGGAGGCGACGGTGAGCGGCGGCCACGCGACGATTCGCTGGCAATCCGGCTCGTGGGTCCTCGACGATCTCGGATCGACCAACGGCAGCTACGCGGACCACAGCTACGACCGCAAAGCCCAGGTCACGCTGATGCACGGGGGCGAGGCCCAGATCGGTGAGCTGCGCGTGAAGCTCGTGAGCTTCCAGCCCGACAGCCCCCACCACCGGCGCGCGCGTCAATTCCTCGCCAAGCGCGACGGCCTCACGGGCCTCCTCATCCGCGAGCACATGCTCAAGTCGATCGACGAAGAGGCGGCCTTCGCGGACTGGGCCGAGATGCCCTTCCACCTCGCCCGCTACGAGCTGCGCGGCCCCAACCGCCACGTCAGCGACCGGCCGACCATCCTCGAGATGCTCGCCCTCCGCAAAGCCGCCCAGCGTGTCGTCGAGCTCAGCGAGACCCTCATGCTGAGCCTCACCCCCGTCATCGCCGGCCGCACCGGCCCCCTCAAGTTCGTCGTCTCGATGGTCGGCCCCTCCCTCGACGAAGCCCGCCACATCGTCGAGCAGGTCGTCGCCCAAGTGCAGGGCATCATCCCCGACACGCTCGAGCTCGCCGCCGCCCTCGTCAAAGGCGAGCCCGGGCGTCCGGGTCGCACGCTGCTCGACTGAGTTTGCCCGCGCGCTCTGTTGTCCGCTCGGCGCTCGGCCCGAGAGGTCCTCGCTCGCCTGCGGCTCGCTGCGGCGAGAGTCGAGTGAGGAACACTCGCCTCTCGTCCCGTCTCGGCTGACAGGTTGGCGCTGCTTGGTTGCTGGGTGACGCGGCGCTACTGTTTCGGTAGCGCGGTCTGGGCACCCGAGTCTTGAGACGACGCCATGCGAGAAGCCCAGTCTCGAGACGACGCCCCGCGCGCAACCCCAGGCTCGAGACGGACGCCATGCAGGCCAAGGAGCTTGCCGTCACCGATCGCAACGATGACCGTGCAGCAGCCATCTCCAGCGCCGGAGGGCCTGGCAGCGGAGGTGGCGCGCCAACCTCCAGCTAACGAGCCGAGCTGCGGGGCTTCGCGCTTGCGGCGCATCATCCCCAGCACGACGACGCAAAAGCTCCACCGCACTCTGTTTGTCCGATCGGCGCTCGGCCCGAGAGGTCCTCGCTCGCCTGCGGCTCGCTGCGGCGAGGTCGAATGAACACTCGCCTCGTCCCGTCTTGGCTGACTGGTTGGCGTTGCTTGGACTGCTGGGTGACGGGTGCGCTACTGTTTCGGTAGCGTCTGGGCACCCGAGTCTTGAGACGACGCCATGCGAGAAGCCCATTCTCGAGACCACGCCCCGCGCTGCCCCAGGCTCGAGACGGACGGCATGCAGGCCATTGCCGTCACCGATCGCAACGATGACCGTGCAGCAGCCATCTCCAGCGCGCCGGAGGGCCCGCGCAGCGAGGTTGGCGCGCCAACCTCCAGCAACGAGCCGAGCTGCGGGGACTGCTTGGTTGCTGGTGACGACACTTCCACTGGTTTTCAGTAGCGCGAGTCTGAAGGCCCGGTGCTGAGACTGACGCCATGCGAGGCCGAGTCTCGAGGACAGCGACGCCACGCGCAGCCCCGCTCAGCGGACGGCATGCAGGCCAAGGGCTTGCCGTCGCCGATCGCAACGATGACCGTGCACAGCAGCCATCTCAGCGCCGGAGAGGGCCGCGCAGCGCGGGTTGGCGCGCCAACCTCCAGCTAACCTGGCCACGACAGCGGGTCGTCGCGCTGGCCACGCAACGCCTCGAGCACGACGACGCAGGCGGCGGGTTCGTGCAGGGCGAAGCGATCAGGCGTGGCGTCGCACTCGGGGATGCCCACCCCGGCTCCTTCGCTCGCCGACCCCTCTCCCTTGCTCGGCGCTGCGCCTCGCGGGAGGGGTGCTACGGTTTTCGTAGCGGTGGCGGTCAGCCCATGTCGGGCAGCTCGACGGGGGCGGGCGGGCGCTTTGGTGCGCCCACGGGAGCTCGACGAAGGTGTCCCGACCGGGCGGCGGGGGGGCGGACGGGGGCGGCATGTGGTCGCAGAAGGCGCCGAGGGCGAGGGTGCGGAGCGCGGGGGCGGCGAAGCGCGAGGAGAGGCGGGGGGCGCGGACGGCGCGCCGCGCGGTGCGGGCTGGAACAGGTCAGCCGAGGCGCAGGTAGGCGTTGCTCGAGGGCGGGTTGGGCGAGGTCGTCGTCGAGGATGCCGGTGCGGACGAGGGTGACCAGGTCTTCGATGGGCAGCGCCGAAGAGAACCGTCGGAACGCGTCGGCGGAGGCGAGCAGCCCCCCGAACGCTCGGTGAAAGGCGCGCTCGTAGGCGGAGAGGGCGGCCGGTCCACCAACGTCGGCGGTCGAGGTCGCGGCGGCGGCGAGCATGTCCGCGGCGACGATGCCCATCCCCACGCCGCTTCCGTGGGAGCCGAACACTTGGCAAGCCGAGTCGCCGACGAGGGCGACGCGATCGCGGCCGAGGGTCGCGTAGGGGCGGCGGAGGGGGATCGCGCCCTGCCCGCCGCTCTTGCGGGGCCCGAGCCAGGGGGCGCGCGCCTCGAAGTCGGCGAGGAGCTTGGGCCCCGGCGGGTATCCGAGCGCGGGGATCGAGCCCGCGAGGACGCAGACCTCCTTCATCGAGGGGAGCGTGAACACGGTGAGGGTCGAGTAGCCGCCGGCGAGCCCGGTGAGCGCGACGACGTCGCCGGGCTCGGCGCCGTATCGCCGAATGAAGCGGGTCGCGGCGTGCTCGTCCCGAACCTCGAAGGTCCACGTCGACGCGAGGCAGAGATCCTCGGGGGCGGGGTCGGGGCACGCGTGGGCGAGGTGAGCGGAGCGCCGCCGGATCGCTCCGCGCAAGCCCGAGGCGTCGACCACGAGGCGGCTCGCGATGGTCTGTCCGTTGTCGAGGGTCAGCGCCGCGTGCTCGGGCTCGAAGCGGGCGTCCACGACGGCGGCGGTGACGCGCTCCACCCCGAGCGCGTACGCCGTTCGGAGCATTCGCGCGACGAGCCGGGGGACGTCGACGTGGCAGACCGCGTCGCTGTCGATCGCGAGGCGCGCGCCGCGGCCGGCCGGGTGAAGGACGAGCCGGCCGTGGTGGGCGGTGAAGAGCTCCTCGCCGTGGGGCGCGTCCACGCCTGCCTGCTCGAAGCACCAGCGCGGCACCGAGTCGATCCAGCGCGCGCCCGTGCGGCCCTCGGACCGCCGGTCGACGAGGATCACGGAGGCCCCGCGCCGCGCGAAGGAGAGCGCGGCGGCCGCGCCCGCGGTCCCGGCGCCGACGACGACCACGTCTGCGCGTCTCATCGCTTGAACCGGATCGGAAAGATGACGTTCACGGGGCCGCCCTCGGGCTGGGGGAACGAGATGGAACGGACCTGCGCGACGACGCACGAGACGACGGCGGGCGGGAGGTCGGCGCTGTTGCCGGAGGCGGAGGTGACGTTGCCGGATGTGCCGATCCAGAAGTTCAAGGTGACGCGGGCCTGCTGGAAGCCGGGCTTGGACGCCTCGCCCGAGACGCAGCTGTTCATCTGGCCCATGCGCGCGCGGACGCGCGACTCGATGACGCCCTTGGGCAAGAAGCCCTCCTTGACGGGGGCGTTCACGCGAGCCGCGGATATCGACGCAGAGGCGACGGGCCCGGCCGACTCGGTGGCGGACGCGGACGCGACCAACGTCGGGGCCTCCGCGGAGGCGGAGGCGGTGACGGGGACGATGAGGGGCGCGTCGACGGAGGCGCTCGGGTCGGCGCGCTCGGAGGTGCTGGTCGCTTCGCTCGCGGGAGCGGTGGACGTCCCGCCCGCCCCGCTCCGCTCGGCGCGGCTGTCGCGCACGACGATGAAGCCGATCGTCAGGCCGGCGGTGACGAGCCCGCCGAGCCCGAACATCGCGAAGGACTTCCATCGCGCGGGCGGTGGCGCGGCGTGGACCGCGGAGGCGAGCGTCGCGGGCGCGACCCCGGTCATGGGAGCCCCGCTCTCGGGCATCGCGTGGGGCGGGCCCGAGCCGGGCGGAGGCACGCTCCCCAGCGCGAAGCCCTGCGACGAAGACACGCGCGCGAGCGACTGCATCACCGTCGGGTCGTACTCGCTCGGCGCCCGCCCCGGGCTCGACGCGCTCGGCGGGGTCACGACGACGCGTGGCGTGTGGGCGAGGGCAGGGCCGTCGTGCTTCGGCCACGACGCGGCGGGCGTCTCGGCGGAGCCACCGCTCGCCGCGCGCCGGACGCGTCCGAGCAACGCCGCGACGGAGGGCGGGCGCTTGGTCACATCGAAGCTCATCGCCTCCAGGATCGCCCCCGCGAGGGGAGGGGGGATGAGGCCGCGATCCTCTTCGCGCAGGATCGGCTGCACGCGCCCGACCGCGTCGCCCTCTTCCCAGGGCAGCCGCGCCGTGAGCATCAGATAGAGCAACAGGGCGAGCTCGTAGATGTCGGAGAGGACGGTCGCAGGCTGACCAAAGAGGCGCTCCGGCGCCATGTACGCCGGCGTGCCGCGCATGAAGCCAGCCTTCGTCGTCGTCGAAGGGGACGCCGCCGAGTCGCGCGCGATGCCGAGATCGAGCAGGACGAGCCGGTCGTCGGGCTCGATCCAGAAGACGTTCTCCGGCTTGATATCGCGATGCACGAGGCCCGCGGCGTGGAGGGCCGCCACCGCGAAGGCCACGTCCTCGAAGAGGGGCAGAGCGCGCGCGAGGGGGACGGGCGCTTCATGGATGCGCTCCGCGACGGTGCGACCGCGAAGGCGCGGCATGACGATGTACGGTCGACCTCCCGGCAAGCGCCCCGCGCCGAGCACCGGCACGAGGGCGCGGTGATCGACCCGCCGCATGCGCTCCGCCTCCTCGAGGAAGCGCAGGACCTGGCGCTCGTCGAGGCAGAGATCGGCGTGGAGCACCTTGAGGGCCACTTCGCGCTCGCCTTCGCGCGCGGAGTAGACGAGCGCGCTCCCGCCCTCACCGAGGATGCCATCGACGTCGAAGGGGCCGAGCCGGGACGGCACCATGCCGCCGACAACGTAGCACGGCCCGTCGCGCGCTCGACCCCCCGAGGCCTCAGTCGATCTTGTTGATGGCCTCGGTCCACGCGTGGATTTGCTGCTCGGTCATCCCCCCGCCCGAGGTGCCGAGGCGCGCGTCCTCGTAGCCCCAGTGCTGCACGTCGACGATGTACTGGGCGCGCGAGACGAGCGTCCCCTGGCAGCGCATGTCGATCTGCGAGGTGGGCTCGACCTCGTCCAGCATCGCGAGGGAGAGGCGCTCGACGACCCACGGCGGGACGTTGTGGCGCTCGCCCGGATAGATGAACCCGAACATGACCAGGTGGGAGAGGAGCACGCGCCACCGGTCGCCGAAGCGGGCGAGCAGGCGCGGCCAGTCCATCGTCGTCGCGCACGACCGCAGCAAGTGAGCCACGTCCGCGCCGTCGAAGCGCTCGCGCTCCATCACGAAGCACTTCGAGAAGAGCAGCTCCTCGGGCGGGACGAGCTCCACGTCGTGTCCGAACAGCTTCGCCGGCCGCGCGTGCTCGAACCACTCGTCGTCGATGGCGGTGAGGCCGTTGCCGGAGTTGAACATCACGTCGACGAAGTGGTGATCGTGGCGAACCTTGCCGAGCCAGTGGGTGAACGTCAGCTCGACGTCGTAGCCGGCCGCGACGAGGGCCCGCTCCACCGCCGGGAAGCTCTGGGGCTTGATGACCAAGTCGAGGTCCTTCGTGTTGCGACAGATGCCGGCGTACTCCTTCAGCGCGAACGCGCCGCCCACCAAGAATCGGACGCGCGCCGCGCGCAGCCGCGCGACCACGTCTTGGTAGAAGCGCCTCGCCGATTTCTCGAGGACCATCTCGTGCGCACGCACCGGAACGACGATGGGACAGCTGGTCACGGTGATCTCCTTGGGCCTACTGCAGCAAGCGCGATGCCGGGCGCTTTTCCCCGCGGGATGGAGCTTGCAGGCAAGCGGTCGATGACCACTTCGAAGCTTCGGATCGCCGCGGTGGGCGATCTTCACTGCGCGAAAGACTCTGCCGGTCGCATCGCCCCGATCTTCACC
The DNA here is from genome assembly GCA_044225865.1 of Polyangiaceae bacterium. Taxonomy (GTDB): domain Bacteria; phylum Myxococcota_A; class Polyangia; order Polyangiales; family Polyangiaceae; genus Xiheicaenibacterium. The sequence continues at coordinate 60,834 of JBGAID010000015.1, forward strand.
GGCATCCAGGATGTGGCGGACGTGCTGCTGCTCTGTGGCGATCTGACCGACTACGGCACGCTCGAAGAGACGAAGATCCTCCTGCGCGAGCTCGCGGGCGTGCGCATCCCGATGATCGCGGTGCTCGGCAACCACGATCATGAGTCGGGCAAAGGAGAGGAGGTCGCGAGCGCGCTCTCGGACGGAGGCATCCAGGTCCTCGACGGGGGAACGTGCGTGCTCAAGGGCGTCGGGTTCGCGGGGGTGAAAGGGTTCTGCGGCGGCTTCGGGCGAGGGACGCTCGGCTTCTGGGGCGAGCCGGTCCTGAAGAAGTTCGTGCAGGAGGCGATCGACGAGGCCCTCAAGCTCGAGACCGCCCTCACGAGGCTGCACATGATCCCGACCCGCGTCGTCGTCATGCACTACGCCCCCGTCCGCGCGACCGTCATCGGCGAGCCCGAGGAGATCCACGCCTTTCTTGGCTGCAGCCGCCTCGAAGAGCCCCTCGGCCGCGCCGAGGTCGCCGCCGTCTTCCACGGCCACGCCCACCGCGGCACCCTCGAAGGCTTCGCCCACGCCCGCAAGACCCCCGTCTACAACGTCGCCCGCCCCCTCCTCTCCCGCGCCTTCCCCGAGAAGCCGCCCTACCGCGTCGTCGAGATCGACGTCACGCCGCCTCCCGAGGAAGAAGAGGCCGGGCACGCGCACGGGCACGGGTGAGGATTGGGCAGGGCTGGGCGCGGAGCGCGCGTCGCGCTTGCCAGAGAGGTCGAGGCGAGAAGCAGTGTCGTGCTGGGAGCGTTGTTGTGGCGAGCGCGGGGCCCCGCAGCTCGGCTCGCTACGTTAGCGGGCGGTTCGCGCGTCGCGCTTGGCGCTCGCCGGAGAGGTCGAGGCCAGGAGCGTCGTCGTGCTGGGAGCATTGTGTTGCGAGCGCGAGGCCCCGCTGCTCGGCTCGTAAGCCGGAGGTTTTCGCGAAAACCTCCCCCCCCGCCGCCGCGGGGCCCCCCTCCAACGCTGCAGATGGCTTCTGAACGGTCGCGATCGCGATCGGTGCCCGCGCGCTCCTTGGCTTGCACCAGGTTGTCTCAAGACTGGGGTGGCTTGCATGACGTTGTCTCGAGACTGGGGTGGCGCGTGCACGAGGTTGTCTCAAGACTGATGTGGCGCGTGCACGAGGTTGTCTCGAGACCGGATCCAACGCAGGGCATTTGAACTCGGTCCTCCGAGTTCGCTGCCCGTCGACTCAACCGCCAAATCCAAGACTTGGGTGCGCGGCTTACCCGCGCACGCGAAAAATAAACAGAGCGGTTCGCTGCCCGTCGAGCAGACCGCCAAGTGAGGATCAGGGTGCGCGGTTTATCCGTGCACGCGAGAAAATACGGCGCCGAGCTCGAAGATGGCGTCGAGCTCGAGCACGCGCGCGCCCGGGGTCTCGTCCTTGGCCGCGCGCACGAGGGCCCTCGCCACCGTCGCGCCGGGGATGGGTCGATAGCGCTTGAGGCCGGGGATGAACGCGAAGGCCTTCGACACGGTGGCGCCGATGGCCTCCATGGGGCGCTGCTCGCCGCGCTCGCCGAGGAGGATGCTCGGCCTCACGATGCGCACGCGCGAGAAGCCGAGGGCTTGGATCTCCTCTTCGAGCTCGCCCTTGATGCGGTTGTAGAAGATGCTGGAGTCCCGCTTCGCCCCGAGGGCGGAGACGAGGGCGGCGCACGCGAAGCCCGCCTTCGCCGCGACGCGCGCGACGGCGAGGGGGGCGTCGACGTCGACCGCGCGCTGGGCCTCTTGGCTCCCCGCCTTTCGGATGGTGGTCCCGAGCGAGGAGAACAAGATCGCGCCGGGCGAGCGTCCCGCCTCCTCCACGATGGAGGCGAACGTCTCCGGCTTCGCGAAGTCGATCGCGTGCTCCTCGAGCTTGTCGTGCGCCTTGCCGGAGGGCCGCCGCCCGAGGGAGACGACGCGGTCGAAGGCCTCGTCTGCGAGCAGCGTCTCTACGATCTCCCCGCCCACGAGGCCCGTCGCGCCGAGCACGATCGCCTTGGTCATGGCCGCCACCGTAGCAGGCGCTATCGATTTCGTAGATGCTATCGATTTCGAACTGAAGGGATCGACAAACGCCTCGAGTTGTGGTCGAAGAGGGGCGTGTCCATGGGACGAGCGCCCTCCGAGCCGGTCTCGGGTGGCGGAAAAGATTGGGCGAGCGAGCCCCCGAGCTCCTACGTCTCCGCGGTCGGGAAGCGCCCTGCGCTGAAGGCGGTGCTGCGACTGTTCGCCTCACGTTTGCTCTGTGAGGCAGACGCGGACGCACGCGAGGTGGATCGGGCTGGGGTCGCGACCCTCACGTTCGACTACGGCGGGGCGCGGGTGCGCCTCGGCGACTCGGTCGATCGCATGCTCTCGTCGGGGCCGCGCGGCCTCGAGTCGATGGAGCGCGACGCCGCCGCCGAGCACGCGATCTGTCGCGCCATCGAGCGGCTGGGGGCCGTCGACGCGTCGTGCCTCGACGACCTCGTCCCCGAAGAAGACTGCGACTACGTCATCCACCCATACGCGGGCACGACGGATCGCTGCGCGTTCACCGCCGCCGCCATCGAGGCCCTCCACGAGCACGGCGTCACCGTCGAGATCGCCCCCGACTACCCCTACCAAGTGGTGGAGAGCACCGCCGTCGACTGGGACGTCGCCGTCACCCCCGACACCACGCTGCCCGACTGGTTCAGCCTCGAGCTCGGGGTCGTCATGGACGGCAAGAAGGTCGACTTGCTCCCGCTCGTCCTCGATCTCGTGGACGGGGCCGGTGAAGAAGAAGACCTCAAGGCGGCCCTGAAGCGCGTCTCCGGCTCCGTCGCCGTCCGCGTCTCCGACACCCACGCCCTGCGCGTCCCCGTCGAGCGCTTCCGCGCCCTCGTCGGCGTCGTCATCGAGCTCTATCAAGGGGTGCGCCCCCCGAAGGGAAGGAGCGGGCGCTTCCCGGAGCAGCGCTCGGTCGCGGCGGCGCGCCTCGCCGATTGGGTCCAAGGCGCTCCGCGCGCGACCTTGCGCGACAGCGGCTCGGTGGTGAAGCGCGGTCGCGCTCGCCTCTCCGCTCCGCGCGACGTCGGCCTCTCGGGAGGCCTGCGCGCGACCCTCCGCCCGTATCAACGCACCGGGGTCGCCTTCCTTCAGCACCTGCGATCGATCGGCTGCGGCGGCGTCCTCGCCGACGACATGGGCCTCGGCAAGACCCTCCAGACGATCGCCCACCTCTGCGCGGAGAAGGACGCGGGCCGCCTCGAGCAGCCCGCCCTCATCGTCGCCCCCACGAGCCTCGCCTTCAACTGGTCGCGCGAGGTCGAGAAGTTCGCTCCCCACCTCGACGTCGCGCTCCTCGTCGGGCCGCGTCGCAAGTCGATGCTCGGCACCTTGTCGAAGCACGACGTCGTGGTGACGACCTACCCCGTCCTCGTGCGCGACGTGGAGAGCCTCGAGAAGCTCGCCTTCTCGAGCATCGTCCTCGACGAAGCCCAGGCCATCAAGAACGTCCAGAGCCAGACCCACAAGGCCCTCTCCCGCCTCAACGCCGAGCACCGCGTCTGCCTCTCCGGCACCCCCGTCGAGAACGATCTCGGCGAGCTCTGGGCCCTCTTCGACTTCCTCGAGCCGGCGCTCCTCGGCGACGAGCCCACCTTCCGCCGCTGCTTCCGCGTCCCCATCGAGACCCGCGGCGACGAGACGCGGCTCGAAGCCCTGCGCGAGATCGTCAAGCCCTACGTCCTGCGCCGCACGAAGCGCGAGGTCGTCCCCGAGCTCCCCGAAAAGACGGAGCTCATGGTCCCCGTCGAGCTCAAGGGCAAGCAGCGCGAGCTCTACGAGCAGATCCGCGTCGCCGCCCACGCCGACGTGCGCCAGGCCATCCGCAAGAAGGGCCTCGCCGCCTCCACCATCAGCATCCTCGACGCGATCATGAAGCTCCGTCAGGTGTGCTGCGATCCGCGCCTGGTCGCCCTCGACGAGGCGCGCGGGGTGGAAGAGTCCGCGAAGTACGAGGCCCTCATGGCCCTCCTCTCGCGCGAGATCCCCGAGGGCCGCCGCGCCCTCGTGTTCTCTCAGTTCACGAGCATGCTCTCCCTCATCGCGAAGGGCCTCGTCGAGCGCGGCATCGACTTCACCATCCTCACCGGTCAGACGCGCGACCGGCGCGCCGCCGTCGACGCCTTCGAGAGCGGCAAGGTCCCCGTGTTCCTCATCAGCCTCAAGGCGGGCGGCACCGGGCTCAACCTCGTCTCCGCCGACACCGTCATCCACTACGATCCGTGGTGGAACCCGGCGAGCCAAGCCCAGGCCACCGATCGCGCCTACCGCATCGGCCAGACGAAGCCCGTCTTCGTCCACCAGCTCTACGCGGCCGGGAGCGTCGAGGAGCGCGTCCTCATGCTCCAGCGCCGAAAGGCCTGGCTCGCGGGGGCGATCCTCGGCGACGTGGCCTGCGGCGGGACCGCCCTCAACGAGCTCGACGTCGAGCGCCTCCTCTCTCCGCTCGATTCGTGATCGCCGCGCGAGCGGCTCGTGTAGGGTCGCGCCGCATGAGATTTCGCATCGCCACGGGAGCGCTCGCGGGCGCGCTGTCGATCGCGATCGCGTGCGGGGACAAGAAGAAGAGCCCCGACGCCGACGACTCCGCGGGCACCATCCCCCTGCCGAGCGGCTCTGCGTCGTCCGCGCCGCCCGCGCCCCCGCCGAGCGCCGTCGCGTCCGCCCCGAGCGCGTCCGCCTCCGCCGCGCCGCCCCCCGCCCCCACGTCGAACAACCCCGGCGGCCCGATGGTCACCATCCCCGAGGGCCCCGTCACGATGGGCCAGATCTGCGGCGCCGTCCCCCGCATCACCGACGAAGAGCTCCCCGGAACCCAGCTCTCCCTCCATGAGTTCTCGATCGACGTCTACCCCTACCCGAACGACCCGACCAAGCCCCTCAAGACCAACGTCCCGCGCGAAGAGGCCCAAGCCCTCTGCGAGGCGAACGGCAAGCGCCTCTGCTCCGAGGTCGAATGGGAGAAGGCCTGCAAGGGCTCTCTCGGCACCACGTTCGAGTACGGCAACGGCTACGACAAGCGCGCCTGCGAGAAGAACTCCGACGCGGGGGCGCGCGACAAGTGCCAGAGCAGCTACGGCGTGCGCGACATGCACGGCCTCGCCTTCGAGTGGACCTCGAGCAGCTGGGGACGCGATCAGCCCTCCCTCGCCGCCGTGCGCGGCTACGCCGGCTCCCCCAACGTTGTCCGCGAGCGCTGCGCCGCCGGCCAGGCCCGCGACCCCGAGCGCGGCTTCAACGACGTCGGCTTCCGCTGCTGCGCCGGCCCCAAGAACAACGCCGCCGTCGATCTCCCCATCCGCCGCGCCCCGAGCGCCCTCGCCGAAGAGCGCCCCACCACCGCCCTCATCGCCGAGCTCATGAAGGCCATGCCCGCCGACCACCAGAAGGTCGACGGCGGCGTCGTCTCGTTCGATCGCGTCTGGCGCTGGCGCCCCCGCCCCAACGAGGAGCTCATCGTCGGCCGCTGGACCGTCCGCATGACCAAGCCCGTCGCCGCCCGCGGCTCCGAGCTCGCCGTCTTCAAGGCGTGCGGCACCGCCATCACCCGCGTCGAGCGCATGAAGGGCCCCGTCGAGAAGCTCGACGTCCTCCGCCTCGCCCCCACCGGCCCCGAGAAGCTCGAAGCCGAGGTCCAAACCCGCGCCCAACGCGGCACCGTCACCATCGCCTACTGGTTCGGCGCCCTCGACATCAAAGACCCGCCCTTCATCCGCAGCGGCAACCTCCCGCCCCAGGAGCGCGACCGTGAGAAGAAGGAGAAGGAGAAGGACCGCGAGAAGAAGGGCCACCCCAAGAAGCCCCCCACCAACGGCAAGCGACGCTGATCCCGTCCGCCTCGGCACGGGCGCGGGCGGCGGCCATTGCGATGCCCACCCCCCTCGTCGCTTCGCTCCTCGGCCCCTCCCACGTTCGTCGCTCCGCTCCTCACGGGAGGGGACGCCGGGAAACAACCCGTGCGCCTGCCCGAACAGGGGCGGAGCCACCTCCCGCGGCGAGGATCGGAGGCGTGTCCGCGGCGAGCGCCTCCCGGCCACTTGCCGCGGATCGGGTGCACGCTGGCTCGCGCGCCGTCCCGCGAGGGAAGCGACTCGCGGACCTTCCGGGGCGGACTAGCTCCCTCCGTGCTATGAAAACGATAGCGTGCCCCTCCCGCGGCGCGCGGCGGCCGGCGCGCGGGGAGGGGGCCGGCGAGCGGAGCGAGCCGGGGGAGGGCATCGTCACCCGCCCCGCCCCCGCCCCGCCACGCCCTCCCAGCTCGATCCCGCCCAGCTTCGCAAGACGGCGGAAGCTTCGTCCGCAGCCCTGCGCGTGCGTGGGGGAGACATAGGACCGCGCTACGGATTCAGTAGCGCCCACTGCCACGGTCCCCGGCCAGCCTCCGAACGACCTCAAGCTCGACCCCTCGCGCGTCGTCTCAGCCCGCCCCCGCCCCGCCGTGCAACGACCTCCCAGCTCGATCCCGCCCCGCCGTGCAACGACCTCTCCAGCTCGCCCCCCGCCCAGCCTCGCAACGACCTCTCAGCTCGCCCCCGCCCAGCCCCGCCATCACCTCTCCAGCGCGACCCCCCGTCCCAGCCTCGCAACACCTCTCAGCTCGCCCCCGCCCAGCCTCGCCACAACCTCGGTCGGCGCATGTTCCTCATGCGACGACCGGCGCAACGAGCCTTATAGCGAGCGAGCATCTTCCTCTCGGGCCGAGCGCCGAGCAGTGCGCCCCCACTCGTCGGCGCTAACGCGCCGCCAGTCTCCCAAACGCATGCTCGGGCTGCCAAAGCGCAGCCCTGCGCGTGCGTGGGGGAACAACACGGCCTCCCAAGTCGAGCCCATTCCAAGCTCGCAGCAACCTCTCAGCGCGACCCCCGCCCAGCCCCGCAACTACTTCTCAGCTCGCCCCGCCCAGCCCCGCCATCACCTCTCAGCGCGACCCACGTCCAGCCTCGCAACCACCTCTCAGCTCGCCCCCGCCCAGCCTCGCCACAACCTCGGTCGGCGCATGTTCCTCATGCGACGACCGGCTGGCGAGCATATAGGCGAGCGAGCATCTTCCTCTCGGGCCGAGCGCCGAGCGGATGTACGAGCGAGCGAGCATCTGGAACTCTTGGGCCGAGCGCCGAATAGAGACCGGCGCAGCGAGCCTTATAGGCGAGTGCTGCCCCCCCTCGTCGGCGCTAACGCGCCGCCGGTCTCCCCCAAACGCATGCTCGGGCTGCCAAAGCGCAGCCCTGCGCGTGCGTGGGGGAGACAAGCACGACCTCCCAAGTCGAGCCCATTCCAAGCTCGCAGCAACCTCTCAGCGCGACCCCCGCCCAGCCCCGCAACCACCTCTCAGCTCGCCCCCGCCCAGCCCCCGTCATCACCTCTCAGCGCGACCCCGTCCAGCCTCGCAACACCTCTCAGCTCGCCCCCGCCCAGCCTCGCCACAACCTCGGTCGGCGCATGTTCCTCATGCGACGACCGGCGCAGCGAGCCTTATAGGCGAGCGAGCATCTTCCTCTCGGGCCGAGCGCCGAGCGGATAATAGAGCACTGTTGACTGTCGAATGACCCCCGATTAACTCGCGCGATGTCGTACCCTGCGCGTCCGCAAGTCGCGCGACTGCGCTCTCGATGAGGCCACCCGTCCGCTCCGCCCCGCCGTCCGCTCCGTCCCCCTACCGATATCTCGGCCGGGGAGGCGGGGAGCGTCCTGTTCGGGTGCAGGTGATCTTGGCGCTCGTGGCCGCGCTGGTGTTGGTGGCGGTCCCTCTCTATCTGTGGCGTCGGCCGCAGCCGGCGAACATTCCGTCCGCGGATGCGGCGACCATGTCGGCGAACCCGCTGATGCCGCCGCCGGGGCCGTCGACGGCGGATCCGCAGTCGCCGACCCAGCTCGTGCCGCCGTCCGCGGGGCCGCAGATCCAGATCGCGCCGGTGAAGACGCTGAAGTGTCAGGACCCGGGCAACAGCCGCACGCCCCCGGAGCGCTGCGACGGGGTGCGGTTCTTCGAGGACTCGCTGACGCGCGCGATCAAGGACAGCGTGTCGTGCGCGCCGCCGAGCAAGTCGGGCTTCGTCGTCAGCTACATCCTCGAGATGCACTTCGGGAAGAAGCGGACGAACTTGTTCATGGGCAAGTCGACGACGCTCTCGAAGAGCCGCCGCCGCGAGCTCACGCGGTGCGTGGAGCGGGCGATGCAAACGGTGGATTGGGATCGCATCCCCCACCAGCATCAGAAGTACACGATCAACGCGATCGCCACGTATCCGGCGATCGCCCCGCCGGAGGACAGCCCGCCGGCGGGGGACGCGGCGCCGCACGGCAGCCCGAGCAAGGCCGCGCCGAAGGGCCACGACCCGCACGCGAAGCCGAAGCCGGGCGCGCCCGCGCCGAAGAAGGCGGCCCCGAAGGCGCCGAAGAAGCCCGCCGCGCCGAAGGCCCACTGAAGCGCGCGACGCGTGCACGAAAGAAGAGCGCGCGTGTAGTCTTGGTTCGCTCGTGACGACGGCGACGCGGCTCTTCGCAGCTCCCTTGTGCCTGGTGGGGCTCGCCTTCGCACGGCCGGTCTTCGCGCAGAGCGCGCCGCCGGCGGCGAAGGAGGCGCCGAGCCTGTCTCCCTATGAGCGGGAGACGCTCTCGCAGGCGCTCGTCGCGACGCGCTCCGAGGTCGATCCAAACCCGGAGGGAAAGATCGTCGAGGCCGTCCTCATCCGTCCCCTCGACGTGCTCGAGCAGCGCGATCCGCTGCCGGGGTTCCTCATCTCCTTCTTGAACTTCTTCCACGCGAAGACCCGGCCGTTCGTGATCGAGCGGCAGGTGCTCATGAAGGCGGGCGATCGCTACGAGGCGGCGCTCGCAGACGAGTCGGCGCGCAACCTGCGGCGCATCCGGCAGCTCTCGCTCGTGCTCGTGGCGGCCCTCAAGGGGAGCAAGCCGGATCGGGTGAAGCTCCTCGTCATCACGAAGGACATCTGGAGCCTGCGGCTGAACTCGGACTTCCGGCTCGCCAACGATCAGCTCGAGTACCTGCTCATCGAGCCATCGGAGGAGAACCTCGCCGGGCTCCACCACTCGGCGTCGCTCAAGTTCGAGCTGCAGCCAGACACGTACAGCTTCGGGCTCGGGTACAAGGTGCCGCGGGTGGGGGCGAGCTGGATCCAAGCGGCCGTCACCACGAACGTGCTCGTGAACCGAGAGACGGGGGCGGTGGAAGGGACGAACGGGACGTTCTCCTATGGGCAGCCGCTGTTCTCCACGAAGACGGAGTGGGCGTTCATCGCGTCGCTCTCGTGGAAGCGAGAGGTGACCCGCTTCTTCAACGGGGTCGAGCCGCTCACCTTCGACGCGGCCTCGACGGAGGAGGATGACGCCATCCCGATCCAGTACGACACCGACTCGATCGGGGGTCGTGTGTCGTTCGTGAGGTCGTTCGGCACGAAGGTGAAGCACGACGTGATGTTCGGGGCGGAGGCGGCGCGGGTCGCCTACCGCGAGCCGGATCTCTCCGCGTACGCGCCGGCGGTGCGCGACGAGTTCCGCGAAGCGGAGCTGCCCGTCGGGGACAAGCGCATCTACCCGTACGTCGGGTACGCGACGTACTCGACCAACTTCAAGAGCTACGTCGACCTCGAGACGCTCGGTCTCCAAGAGGATTACCGCAAGGGGCACGACTTCTTCGTGAAGAGCTATCCGGTCATCGCCGAGCTCGGATCGGAGCGCTCGTTCTTCGGGACGGCGGCGGGGGCATCGACCAGCGTCGCTCTCGGGGAAGGCCACATGCGGGCGTACTCGCAGGGGGTGATCGAGGCGGCGCCGGAGCGCGTCTACGACGCGAGCTGGCTCGTGGGGGGAAGGGTCGTCTCCCCGCGCGTCGGCGTCGGTCGGCTGATCGCGGACGGCTACGTCTTCCAGCGCTTCGCGAACTACCTCAACCGGCGCTCCACGATCGGCGGCGACACGCGCCTGCGCGGCTACCCTTCGACGGCCTACCGCGGCGAGAACGTGTTCGCGTTCAACCTCGAGCTGCGGTCGCGGCCGGTGGAGCTGTGGACGCTGCAGCTCGGGGCGGCCGCGTTCTTCGACGTGGGCGCGGCGTGGGATCACGGCGAGAGCGTGGACCCGAAGCCCTCGATCGGGACAGGGCTGCGCCTCTTGTTTCCCCAGCTCGAGCGCACCGTGATGCGCTTCGACTGGGCGCTGCCGCTCGAGATGGATCCCGCGGTCGGGGTGACGAGCGTGTTCCCCGGCCGCTTCATCGTCACCTTCGATCAGGCCTTCCCGTTCCCGGCGGTGGCCACCCCCTTCGTCGCCCCATGAAAGATCTCGAAGCGAGGATCGACGCTCTCTACGCGGGCCCGCTCGAGGCCTTCGTCGCGAGCCGGAAGGAGCTCGCCGCGGAGCTGAAGCGCGAGCACGCGAAGGACGCGGCGGCGAGGGTCCTCGCCCTGCCGAAGCCGAGCGCAGCGGCCGCCCTCGTGAACCGCCTCCACCAAAAGGGCTCGCCCGCGTTCGCGAAGGCGATGGCGGCCGGCAAGCGGGTGCGCGAGCTCTTCGTCCGCGCCCTCGGCTCGTCGAGCGCGGATTCCGCCGAGCTCGGGCGCGCGCAGAAGGCGCATCGAGATGCGATCGCGGAGGCGATCGACGAGCTCCGCGAGGAGTCGGCGGGGGCGTCGCTCTCGGGGACGACCCTGGCTCGGGTCGACGAGACCCTCCAAGCGGTGACCCTCACCGGACGCTTCGGCGACGGCCCCGAAGGGCGCCTCGTGCGCGAGCTCTCGCCGCCGGGGATCGAGATGTTGGCCTCGATCGAGCCGGAGCCGGAGGCGGAGCGTGCCCCCGGCCACGAGCGAAGAACGAAGAAGAAGGAGCCCGCCCCCGCAGAAGAAGAAGAGGACGACTCCGCGGCAGAGGCGGAGCGGGCGCGCGAGCTCGCGATGAAGCAGGCCGAGCTCGCGTCGATCGAGAAGGAGATCGAGGCCCGAAGGAAGGACGCCCAGGCGCTCGAAAAGGAGACGGAGCGCGCGAGGCGCGCCCTCGACGCCCTCGACGAGGCCATCGCATCCGCGCGCGAGGCGCGAGACGAAGCCCGCGCGCGCGTGCGCAAGCTCCGCGAAGAGCTCGCGGATGCGGAGGGGGAGCTCGAGAAGCACGAGAAGCTCGAGGCCGCGCGGACGCGCGAGCGCGAGACGACCCGCGCCGCCCTCGCTGCCGAAAAGACCCGCGCCGCCCGAGGCGAAGCTCGCGACGCCGAGCTCGCGGGAGAGAAGCGCAAGCTCGAGCGCGCCATCACCGCCCTCGAGCGTTCTCGGTCCTGAGGCCACGTCGGCGCTCTGCCATCGCCCGCATCGACGCGGGCGGCCGACGTGCGCCCCTCCTCAGTCGCGCACGCAGACGCCGACGGCGGGATCGCTGCCGCCGGTGAGGCGGGTCTTGTCGCAGTGGCCGCCGCCGCTGCAGTCGCCGTCGTCGCAGCAGTACTTGGCGCAGGCTCCGTCCGAGAGGCACGTCTCGCCGTTGACGCACCACGGGCCGGTCATCTCGTTGCACTCGGAGCAGAGGGACTCGGTGGACGTCGGGAGGCAGACGAACTCGCCGTTCGTGTTGTAGTCGCACGCCTCGTCGGCGGACGCGTCGCAGGGCTCCCCGGTGACGGGGTTGCAGAAATTGCCGAGGCACTCGGGGGCGCAGACACAGGCCGCGCACGCGTTGAGGGCGTCGAGGGCGGCCTGGGTGTCGGGGACCTCGCAGGACGCGCCGGTGACCTGGCCGGTGAGGCACTCGACGCAGTTCGTGGTCGCGCCGCACGCCGCGAGGGTGTCGCAGCAGCTCGACTCGAGGCACGTGCCGCAGCCGTTGGGGCTGAGGATACCGGTGCACGCGGGGGGCGGGCCGCTGCCGCCGGCGCCGCCATTCCCCCCCGTCGCGGCGCCGCCGGTGCCGCCGGTTCCCCCCGTGCCGCCGGTCCCGGCTCCCCCTCCGCCCTCGGGGCAGACCGGGGTGACGATCGGCGGCACGTAGCAGGCGCCGTTCGAGGGAGCGATGTCGGGGGCGTCGCAGTCCGCTTTGAAGCTCGTCGTCTGGCCGCCGGTGGTCGTCACCGGGATGACCGTCGACGTGGAGGGCTCTCCTCCCGATCCTGCGCCGCCGTTGTTGCCGGCGCCGCCGTTGCCGCCGTTGCCGGTGCCGCCGGCGCCGGTCGAGTCGCCGCACGCGAGAGGGAAGAGCAGCGCCGCGGGGACGACGAGCGATCGGAGGTTCATGGAGCCTTCATCCTAACAGCTCGAGTCGGGGGCAGCTCGCACCGCGCACGCTCGACATCGAAGCGGCGCTCGCGGTCGCGTGGTCTCGAGCCTTTCGCGACGTGAGCCTTTCGATCATGAGCCTCCGAGCCCTTTTGGGGACTGGCTCAGACCGAGCTCGCTCGCGAGCGAATCCACGACGTGACTCGGGTCGTCCCCCGCGACCGCCTTCACCTCGCCGACGAGATCGCGAAGGGCGGCCTCGGACGGCTTGGGCTCGGAGAGGGCGCGATGAAAGGCGCGCTCGGCGAGGCGCGCGAGCTTCTGCTCGGCGGTCTCTTCACGGGGGACCCGGTCGCGTCGCCGGGCTTCGCGGGCATGCCACGCGCGGGCGCGGTCGGTGGTCTCGCGGAAGGCCTTCCCGTCGTAGGCGGCGACCCGCTCGAGGCGGCCGCCTCGGATCGGGGTCGAGCACGCGAGCATGAAGGCCCCGTCCTGAGAGCGAAGCTCGCTCACGGGATGGGCGAGCTCGATCGCGATCGGCCCGGACCCGTGCGGGGTGAGGCGATGCACCTCGACGGTGCCGCGATCGGAGCGCAGCGCGAGCAGCAAGCTGCCGTCGCGCAGGAGATCCGCGGGGAGCTGGACCGCGGTGCCCTCTTCGCTCGCGAGCGACGGGACGAGCTCGGTCGCGGGGTGGGACGCATCTCGTTCGCTTCGAGGACCGACGGCGAGGACCACCCCGAACGGGCTCGCGACCCTCACCGCGGTCGTGGGGTGCCCGAGGCCGTCGACGCCACGGAACGCGCGGACCTCGAAGACGGTTCCGTCGCGCGCGCGCACGCTGTCGGCGGCGACCAGCTCGAGCTTCGCGGCGCGGGCCTCCTCTTCGATGGCCCGAACGTGCTCGTCCAGGTCGGGCTTCTCGAGGAAGGCTTTCAGCGAGGGAGTCTTGCGGGGGCCCCACGGCGAGAGCTCCTTCTCGGCCGCGCACCCTCCCACGGCGGGGAGGCCGGCCGTGAGCAGCAACGCCAACCGCAGCGCGAAGTGCTGTACTATCGTTCCCCGCCGCATGCGCCTCTTGATAGCCGATTCCATCGATACCCAGCCGCTCGAGGAGCTCCGCGTCCTCGGGGTCGAAGTCGTCTCCGACCCGTCCCTAACAAAGGAGACGCTCCCGCATGCCCTCGCCGGGGCGGGGATCCTCGTCGTTCGACAAACGGAGGTCACGGCCGAAGCGCTCGACAACGCCCGCGAGCTCAACTTGATCGTCCGCGCCGGCGGCGGGACGGGCAACATCGACGTCGAGGCGGCGAGCGCGCGCGGGATCTACGTCGCGAACTGCCCGGGGAAGAACGCGGTCGCCGTCGCGGAGCTGACGATGGCGATGGCGCTCGCGCTCGATCGACGCCTCCTCGAGGCTTCGACCGACATGAGCGCGGGGCGTTGGGAGCGCGCCAAGTACGGGCAGGAGGCGGGGCTCCTCGGCCGGCACATCGGGATCGCCGGGCTCGGCGCGGTCGGTCGCGAGGTGCTGGCGCGCGCGCGCGCCTTCGGGATGAAGCCTCACGTCGCGTCCCGCGGCTTCAGCGCCGCGAAGGCGCAGAAGCTCGACGTCGCCTATGCCCCTGGCCTCGAGCGCCTCGCGGCCGTGAGCGATGTCCTCACCGTCCACATGCCCCTGACTGCGCAGACACGGGGGGCGATCTCGCGCCTCGTGCTCGAGGCGCTGCCTCACGAGGCGATCGTGATCAACACCGCGCGCGCGGAGCTGTTCGATCTCGACGCCCTGCTCGAGCTCGCCCCGAAGAAGGGGCTCCGGGTCGGCATGGACGTGCACCGGGGGGAGCCTCGGGATCCTTCGGCCGCGTTCGTGAACGCCTTCGCCAAGCTGCCGAACGCGATCTGCACGCCTCATATCGGCGGGTCGACGCGGCAGGCTCAGCGCGCGATCGCGGAGGAGGTGACGACGGTGGTGAGGAGCTTCCTGACGGAGGAGAACGTCCCCAACGTCGTCAACGTCTGCGCCGCCTCGCCCGCCCGCTACGTCATCGTCCTTCGTCAGCTCGACAAGGTGGGCGCGCTCGCCAACACCTTGAGCGTGCTCAAGCGCCATGGCATCAACATCGAGGAGATCTCGAACACCGTGTTCGACGGAGCGAAGGCGACCTGCACCAAGCTCCGCGTGTCCGGCCGTCCCTCCGACGCATGCCTGAAGGAGATCGGCGCGTTCGAAGAGACCCTCCGAGTCGACGTGGTGCCGATGCCGAACCGCGCATAGGGTCGCCGGCGGCGAGCCGGGGGCCTGTCTGTGGACTTCTGTGTTCATGGGTGGCGGTGCGGCTTGCGAAGGGCCGCGGTCTGGACTAGGGTCCCCCGCCAGAAGTCTGGTGGATCCGCAAGCCGGGTTCCCGTTTCGGGTCCGGCTTTCGTTTTTTCGGCGGCGCGACCCGATGGGGCCGCGGGCCCAGCGGGTCCGCCGGGCTCCATTCGCCCATGACCGAAATCGAACGAGCCGACAGCTTCGGAGATGCCGCCCGCCGCGCCGACGGGTTGGCCCCCGTGCGCGCGCTGGTCGAGCCGCTCTGCCGCGCCCACGGCGTCGATCTCGTGAGCGTCGGCTGGGTGAGCGAGCGCGCGGGTCGGACCTTGCGCGTCACCATCGAGCGCCGCAGCGCGGAAGGGGAGAAGCCCGGCGATCTCGAGGCGCGCGGCTGGGGCGTGACCCTCTCCGACTGCGCGGATCTGAGCCGCGACATCTCGCAGGCGCTCGATCACGACGACGTCGTCTCCGGCAGCTACCTCCTCGAGGTGAGCTCGCCCGGGCTCGAGCGCGAGCTGCACTCCGAGGCCGACTTCGTTCGGTTCACCGGGATGCTGGCGCGGGTGAAGCTCGCCAAGCCGGCCCCCGACGGGCAGCGCCTCTTGCGCGGCACCATCGAGGCGGTCGCCCTCGAGGCGGGGACCCTCACGATGCACGTCGACAAGAAGGCGATCACCGTTCCGCTCACGGACGTGGTCGCCGCGAACCTGGTCTTCGAAATGACCCCGGCGCCTCGCCCGTCCGATGCGAGCAAAGGGGGCGCGAAGCACAAAGGCAAAGCCGGGAAGGCTGGCGGTCCGAAGGGCCGAGCTTCGAGCGCGGCGTCGTCCGCGCGAGCAACCAGCAAGAGGAGTCAGTCCAAAGGGAGCGGAGCATGAAAGCGGTGTCATCGTCGGTGAGCTCGGAGCTGAACCTCGAGAACACGCTCGAGCAGGTCGCGAAGGAGAAGGGGATCGACAAGAAGGTCCTCGTCGAGACCATGGAGGCCGCCATCCTGAAGGCGGCCCAGAGCGTGTTCGGGCAAACCCGCGAGCTCGAGGCTCGCTACAACCCCGACAACGGCCAGGTCGATCTCTTCCAGTACATGACCGTGGTCGAAGAGGTCGCGGAGCCGGAGCGACAGATCTCGCTCGGCGAGGTCCAGCGCCGCAAGCTCGACGCGGAGCTCGGCGAGGAGCTGGGCTTCCAGGTGTTCTGGCGCCCCGAGGACGCGGCCAAGGCCCGCGAGCAGGATCGCGAGTACGGCGACCTCTTGAAGCTCAAGCAGGCTCGCTCGACGTTCGGGCGCATCGCCGCTCAGACGGCGAAGCAGGTCCTCTTGCAGCGCATGCGGGACGCGGAGCGCGACCTGATCTTCGAAGAGTACAAAGACAAGAAGGGCGAGCTCATCCGAGGGATCGTTCGGCGCTTCGAGAAGGGCAACAACATCCTCGTCGATATCGGCCGCACCGAGGGCATCCTGCCCTTCAAGGAGCAGACGCCGCGCGAGACCTACCGCCCCGGCGACCGCATCGTCGCCTACGTGAAAGACATCGATCGGGAGGCGCGCGGCCCCCAGGTCATCCTCTCCCGCTCCGACCCGCGGCTCGTCGAGAAGCTCTTCGAGGCGGAGGTCCCCGAGATCTACGAAGGCATCGTGCGCATCGTCGCCGTCGCCCGTGAGCCTGGCGCCCGCAGCAAGATCGCGGTCACCTCGCGCGACGCGGACGTGGATCCGGTGGGCGCGTGCGTCGGCATGAAGGGCGCTCGCGTCCAGGCCGTCGTGCAGGAGCTCCGCGGAGAGAAGATCGACATCGTGCCGTTCGATCGCGACCCGGCCCGCTATGTCATCGCCGCCATTCAACCGGCGGAGGTTCACAAGGTCATCGTCGACGAGTCCGACAACCGCATGGAGCTCGTCGTCCCCGACGAGAAGCTCTCCCTCGCCATCGGGCGCAAGGGGCAGAACGTCCGGCTCGCCGCCCAGCTCACCACGTGGAAGCTCGATATCATCAGCGAGTCGAAGTTCCGTCAGATGGAAGAAGAGGCCATCAGCGTCCTGCAGCGGATCGACAGCGTGAGCGAGAACACTGCGAAGGCCATGTACCGCCAGGGCTTCCGCGCCCTCGAGGAGCTCGTCGAGGCGAGCGCCGAGGAGCTCGCGACGATCGCGGGGATCGGCAACGTCGAGGCGGCCGAGCGGATGAAGCAGGAGGCGGAGGCGACGCTCGAGCGGCTCCGTCGAGAGCGCATCCGCGACGTAGCCAACCGGACGGAGCCTCCCACGGAGCGCGAGCGCCTGCTCATGGTCAAGACGGTGGGTGACCGCACCGTCCAGCAGCTGGAAGAGGCGGGCTACAAGTCGATCCACGAGGTCCTCCGCGAGGACGAGGATCGATTGGCGCTCCGCACCGGGATGCGCATCGCCAAGGTCCGCGCCCTCCGCGCGGCGGCGAAGGAGTTCGTGCAGAACGAGAAGGCGATCCTCGCCGAGGCGCGGACCCAGGCCGCGGGTGGTCCGGCGGCCGAGCCGAGCGCCTGAAGAACAAGGAGAGCCGAGCCGCGTGATGAGAGAAGCCGAAACCACGAACGACGTCACCGGGGGGCCGCGCGCTCCCAAGGGTGGCGTGCGCTCGTGCGTCGGCTGCGCCAACAAGGAGCCGACCGAGTCCGTGCGAAGGGGAGACGGGCGGCTCCATGAAGAGGCGGCGCGTCCGCTCGTCAGGCTCGTGCTCGGTCCCGATCGAGAGATCGCGGTGGACTCGCGCGGGGGCATGGGGCGCGGCATCCTCGTCCACGCCGAGCCCGCGTGTATCGCGGCCGCGGTCGGCCGCGGGCTCCCTCGAGCCTGCAAAGGCGCCCCGAAGATGCGCGGCGAGGCCCTCACCGCCGCCGCGCTCGCGGACGAGATCGCGCGGGTCTACGAGCAGCGCCTGCAGAGCCTGCTCGCGACGGCGCGCCGCGCCGGCCACCTCGAGGTGGGATCGTCCGCGGTGACGAACGCGATTCACCGAGGGGCGGTCCGGCTCGCCATCGTCGCCGCCGACGCGGCCGCGGCGGCCGACCTCACCGAGATCCGGCGCCTCGTCGCCGAAGGAAAGACGATCGCGTGGCCGAGCAAGCGCGATCTCGCGCTCGCGGTCCGCGGAAAGAGCGCGAAAGAAGGCCTCACGGAGCAGGCGGACGACGCGGGCGTGGCCCTCGTGGCCGTCTGTGAGTCCCGCATCGCGGAGGCGATGCGCGAGACCAGAAGGATCTCCGAGTCGGTTCGTTCGGGGGGCGGGCGCTCCGCGGGCGGATCGGGTGAAGGGCGCTCGTCCACGAAAGGCAAGCGCGAAGCGGAGCCGTCGAAGGCCGGCGCCCGTCGTCAGGGGACCGACGGCGGTCCCGGACGGGCCGAGGGGAGGGGAGGGGGGCCCGATGCCGCGGGTCCCGGCCCAATCGGCCAGGTTTCCCCCAACGTGGACTCGTCCCGTCGTCAGACGGAGGAGCTTGGTACGTCCAGCGCGCAACGGGCTGCGCGCAGGGATGCATCCGGGCGTCGCGATGCATCGATTCTCGTCGGGGGGGCTGCTAACCTCCGCGGGCCCGGCCGGAAGGGCTCGTTGGGTGTCCACCCCCGACGTCGTGGAGTGAAAAGCGCATGAGCAAAGTTCGTGTGTACGAGATCGCCAAACAGCTCAACATGGACCAGAAGTCGCTGGTTGCGCTCTTCCAATCCATGGGCGTGGGCGACGTGCGCAATCACATGAGCGCGGTCGAGGTCGACGTCGTCGAGCGCTTGAAGCGCCACCTCGAGCGCCAGAAGGCGCCCGAGGTCAAAGAGGAGCGAATCCGGCCCGGCGTCGTGAAGCGTCGCGCCCGAGGCCCCGAGGGCGATCTTCCCGGCGGCGTTGCGTCGACCGGCGCTCCGGCGATTCCGGCCGCGCGCCCGTCCACGACCTCGGTCTCGATCCCTCAGGCGAGCCCGTCCGCGCGCGTCGTCCCGGCGGCGAGACCTTCTGCCTCCGCGCCCGCCGCTTCGCCCTCCGCTTCGGCCCAGGGCGCCGCGCCCAAGGCGGCCGGCCTCGACTTCGAGACCGGACCGTTCGCGAGCCCGAGCACCCGCGGTCGCGCGCACGCCGAGGAGAGCGCCACGAGCGAAGCGGCCGAGCGTCCGGACGCGCCGTCACCCTCGTCGAAGCGCGGCGCCGCGAAGTCGAAGGCGGCGACCCAGGTCTCCGATCTCGACTTCGATGGCGGTCACGCTGCCGCGCGATCCGACGCTCGCGCGAACGGCGCAGAGCCCGGCGCCCACGCGCCCGCATCTCACCCGCCTCCGTCCGAGGCGCGACCGTCCCGACCTTCCACGGCCGCTTCGGTCGAGTCCGATCAACCGCCCCCGACGCAGGTGTCGGGCCGCACCCAAGCAGAGCCCGCGCCGACCGCGCCCGTTCCTGCTCAAGCCATCGAGTCGAAGTCTGCGCCCACGAAGGGCGAGGAGCGCGCCGTCGAAGTGAGCGCAGAGCCAAGTCCCGAGATCCTCACCGAGAAGCATGTCCCCTCCGCGCGCCCGTCGGCGCGAGGGGCGACGAAGCCAGCCGAAGCTCCCGCGGCCGCCCGACCGGAGCCCGCGCGCGAAGCCGCTCCCGAGGAGAAGCCGGCTCCGGCCGTGTCCGCTCCTCCCGCTGCCCCGGCCGTGCCCCCGACTTCGGTCCAGCCGGCCGCTCCCCACGCTGCCTCGGCGTCGCAAGCGCCCCAGCGCCAGGACACCTCCACGAACAAGCCGCCTCCGGCGGTGGATGCCCCGCGCCGGCCCTCGTCGCCCCCGCGCACCGGGATCCAGGTGTGGGAAGGAAGGCCTGGCGTTCCGATGCCGCAGCAGCGCACGACCACGCCTCCTTCCCGTCGCGTGACGTACGATCCGCGCGTCTCGGCTCAGCCGGCGCGGCCCGGACAGCCGTCCTCGTTCATGCCGAATCGCCCGGGTCGTCCCGGCCAGCGGCCGAGCTTCGGCCAGCAGCGCGGCCGTCTCGGCCAGTCTGCCCCCGCGAATCGTCGCCCGCCGACGATGACGGAGATGGCCGCCCACAAGAAGGTCATCAAGATCGAGGAATCGGTCTCGCTCCAGAAGCTCGCGGGCATGATGAGCCTCAAGGTCGTCGACGTGCTGATGAAGCTCCTCAGCATGGGCATGACCGGGATCAACATCAACTCCACCATCGACGCCGACACCGCGAAGATCCTCGCGAGCGAGTTCGGCTGGACGGTCGAGGACGTCGCCGTCTCCGAGGAGCAGTCGATCCAGGCCGCCACCGGGCTCGACGACAAGAGCGAGCAAGAGCTCTCGGCTCGGCCTCCGATCGTGACCGTCATGGGCCACGTCGACCACGGCAAGACGTCGCTCCTCGATCGGATCCGCAAGGCCGCCGTCGCGGCCGGCGAAGCGGGCGGCATCACCCAGCACATCGGCGCGTACCGCGTCGACACGCCGAAGGGGACGATCGCGTTCCTCGACACCCCCGGCCACGAGGCCTTCACCGCGATGCGCGCCCGCGGCGCTCAGGTGACGGACGTGGTCGTGCTCGTCGTCGCCGCGGACGACGGCGTGATGCCTCAGACCCGTGAGGCCATCAACCACGCCCAGTCGGCCAAGGTCCCGATCATCGTGGCCGTGAACAAGATCGACAAGCCCTCCGCGGATCCCGATCGCATCAAGCGCGATCTCGCGAACCTCGGGCTCACCCCGGAGGAGTGGGGCGGCGAGACGCTGTACTGCCACGTCTCCGCGCTCACCGGGCAGGGCATCGATCAGCTCCTCGACGCGATCATCCTCCAGTCGGAGGTCCTCGAGCTCGTGGCCGCTCCCGCGCGGCGCGCTCAGGGTGTCGTCATCGAAGCCCTCCTCGATCGGGGACGCGGCCCGGTGGCGCGCGTCATGGTGCAGGACGGGACGCTCCACCCCGGCGACATCCTCCTGGCCGGCCCCGCTTGGGGCAAGGTCCGGGCGATGACCGACGAGTTCGGGCGGACGCTCGCCGCGGCCGGACCGGCCACCCCGGTCGAGGTCCTCGGCCTCAACGAGGTGCCGAGCGCAGGGGATCCCGTCCACTCCGTCAGCGACGCGAAGAAGGCGGAAGAGATCGCCGAGCAGCGCCGCAAGAAGGCCAACAAGTCCCTCATCCCTCAGGACTCGCGCGTCTCGCTCGAGGCTCTCAAAGAGCGCCTGGCCGAGGGCGAGCAGCTCGAGCTCAAGCTCATCATCAAGGGTGACGTGCAGGGCTCCGTCGAGGCGGTCGTGGCCGCTCTCATCAAGCTCTCCACCCCCAAGGTCAAGGTCGCGGTCGTGCACGCCGCCGTCGGTGCCATCACCGAGGGCGACGTGAACCTCGCCGTCGCGTCGAAGGCGATCATCGTCGGCTTCAACGTCCGGCCGGCCGGCAAGGCATCGCAGCTCGCGGAGGGCGGCGGCGTCGAGATCCGGCTCTACAACATCATCTACAACGCCGTCGACGACATCCGGGCCGCGATGGAAGGCCTGCTGCCCACGACCAAGATCGAGAAGGCGCTCGGCGCGGCCGAGGTTCGCAAGGTCTTCAAGATCACCAAGGTCGGGACGATCGCGGGCTGCTACGTCACGAGCGGGGTCGTCAAGCGCGGCGCCGACGCGCGGCTCGTCCGCGACGGCATCGTCGTCTACACCGGAAAGATCGCGACGCTCCGGCGCATCAAGGACGACGTCAAAGAGGTGGCCGAAGGGACCGAGTGCGGTATCGGGCTCGAGAACTACCAGGACATCAAAGAGAGCGACATCGTCGAGGCCTTCGAGATCGAAGAGGTCAAGCAGAAGCTCGCCTGAGCCGGGCGCTATCTCCGAGCAGAGGGGGGCGCGTCCACAGCGAGGAGCTCGCCCCCATGTTCGTCGGTGTTTTGAGGCTCTGTTTCGGGATCGTCGGCGCGACGTCGCTCAAAGACAAACGTCGCGTCGTGCGGTCCTTCAAGGACCGCGTGATCGCGAAGTACCGCGTCTCGGCCGCCGAGATCGGTGAGCTCGACGACCCGCGGTACGCGTGGATCGGCATCGCCGTCGTCGCGAACGAGGCGGCCCACTGCGACCAGGTCCTCGCGGAGGTGGCGACCACCGCCGCGAACCTCCCCGACGCGATCCTCCACGACCGCGCGACCGAGATCATCCCGCTCGGCCGGGCGGGGAGCCAGATCCGAGGTGACGCCCTCTCGCTCGGCGGGACAGGAGACGAAGATGACGACTGAAGTGAAGCGATCGATGCGCGTCGCGGAGCGCGTGCGCGAAGAGGTCTCGATGCTGCTCCGATCGCTCTCGGACCCGCGCATCGCCGGGGCGTTCGTCACCCGCGTCGAGATGACCGACGATCTCAGCTTCGCGCGCGTGTTCGTGCGGCGCGACGCGGGCGCCACCGAGGACGAGAAGAGCTCGATGCTGAAGGGCCTCGGGGCCGCCCTCGGCCGGATCCGGCGCGACGTGTCGCGCGCGGTGGGGCTGCGGGTCGCTCCCAACTTCCGCTTCATCTACGACGAGGGCCTCGACGCCCAGCAGCGGGTCGAAGAGCTGCTGCGAGAGATCGAAGCGGAGCGGTCGAAGTAGCCGGATACAAAAGCGCCGAAGCGCGACGGCTCTACCGTCGCGCCTCGGAGGGGGGTGGCTCGTGCCGGAGGGTCAGGGGTGCTGGCCCGGGTCCGGCGCGGGCGGATCGACCTGGACGCAGATGTCGTAGCAGTTGCCCTGGTCGTCGCAGGCCGTCTGGAGCTCGGTGCCGGGGGGGCAGCCGTTCTGGTCAGGGACGCACTCCTGGTAGCACTCACCCGTCATCTCGTCGCACGTCACGATGTCGATGTAGCCGGGCGGGCAGATCGAGTCTTGGACGCAGGTCTCGTAGCAGCCGTAGTCGTCGCACTGCACCTCGAGGTGGGTGCCCGGGGGGCACTGGTCGTCGGGGACGCACGTCTCCCAGCAGCCGTAGTCGTCGCACTGGTACTCGACGTGCGAGCCAGGGCCGCAGATGTTATCGGGGACGCACTCCTCGAAGCACTGGTCGCTGCCGTCGGGGCAGGTCCACTCGACGTGCGTGCCGGGCGGGCACTGGTTGTCCGGGATGCACGAGTCGTAGCAGCCGTACTCGTCGCAGACCGTCTCCTTGTGCGAGCCGATCGGGCACTCCTCCGGGCAGTCCGGCGTGCACGTGAGGTAGCAGGTCTCCTGGCCGTTGCAGTCCGCCTCGCAGACGTAGTCCTCGTGGTAGCCGGGCGGGCAGGTCGGATCGATCGGCACGCACTCGGTCCAGCACTGCTCCTCGGGGGGAACGGGGTCATTCGGATCGCCGGGGTAGGGATCGTCCTTGCCGCCGCCCATGCCCGGGTCGGGCTCGGTGGAGCCGGCGCAGATCACCTGCTCCATCGTTCCATCCGGGCAGACGGGGGGAGGGTCGATGGGAACGCACTCGACCCAGCATCCGGGATCGGTCGTCGGATCGCCGCCCTGATCGAAGAACGTCGGGTCGTCGACCGCCTCCGCGCAAACGTAGCTCTCGACGGTCCCCTCGGGGCAGACAGGCTGGTCGATCGGCACGCACGCCTGGCCGTCGAACACGAACCCATCGGGGCACTCGACGGACGGATCGGTCTCGCCACCACCGAGGTCGGGCCCACAGCCATTCGTCTTGGCGCCGGTGAGCAACGCCATTCCCATGAACAACACGACGCCCTTGAAGGCAGAAAGCCCGCTACGCATAGATCCTCCTCGGGACGCGTTACGAGAACGACGAAGGCGCATCGGCCGGGTGCCGAGCGAGGAGCGCATGCCTCGTGCACGCGCGCTTCATCTCGAGCCGAATCCCCGCTCGGTGTTTCGCCGGCCGCGTCGTTCAGCGCGTCCGTTCTTCAGAGTGGCTATTCCCGGCGCACCCGGCCGTGATCACGAAAAATCGATTTTCGTTTCTTGGATGTCTGGCCGAGAAATCCCGCTCCTGACGACGCTGATCAGCACGCCCGGGCTCGGCACACGGTGGCACTCTGTTGTCCGCTCGGCGCTCGGCCCGAGAGTCAGATGCTCGCTCGCCTATGAGGCTCGCTGCGCCGGTCGGCGCATGAGGAACATGCGCCGACCGAGGTTGTGGCGAGGTTGGGCGGGGTCGAGCTGAGAGGTTGTGGCGAGGTTGGGCGGGGTCGAGCTGAGAGGTTGTGGCGGGGCTGGACGGGGGCGACCTGGGAGGTCATGGCAGCAGACGCTACGGAATCCGTAGCGCGGTCCTGTCTCCCCCACGCACGCTCTGTTGGTCCGCTCGGCGCTCGGCCCGAGAGGAAGATGCTCGCTCGCCTATGAGGCTCGCTGCGCCGGTCGGCGCATGAGGAACATGCGCCGACCGAGGTTGTGGCGAGGTTGGGCGGGGTCGAGCTGAGAGGTGGGCTTGGGAACGCCTGCTGCGCCGGTCGTCGCATGAGGAACATGCGCCGACCGAGGTCGTGGCGAGGCTGGGCGGGGGCGAGTTGAGAGGTCGTTCTCCGGTTGGAGTGCGCTCGAACTGGGAGGGTCGTGGCTGCCGATGCTACTGAATCCGTAGCGCGTCCCATTGTCTCCCCCACGCACGCGCAGGGCTGCGCTTTGGCAGCCCGAGCATGCGTTTGGAGACCGGCGGCGCGTTAGCGCCGACGAGTGGGGGCAGCACTCGCTCGGCGCTCGGCTCGAGAGTCAGATGCTCGCTCGCCTATCAGGCTCGCTGCGCCGGTCGTCGCCTGAGGAACATGCGCCGACCGAGGTTGTGGCGAGGCTGGGCGGGGGCGGGCTGAGGGGTCGTGGCGGGGCTGGACGGGGCGGGCTGAGAGGTCGTGGCGGGGCTGGACGGGGCGGGCTGAGAGGTTTTGGCGGGCTTGGGATGGGCCCGACCTGAGAGGTTGTTGCTACTGAAACCGTAGCGGCTCACAGGGCTGTCTCCCCACGCACGCGCAGGGCGGCGCTTTGGCAGGCCGAGCATGCGCTGGGTTCGCGGCCACCGCGGACGCGATGGGAATTGGGGCGAGACAGGCCGACGCGTGCCGACGCGTGGGGGCAGGCTCGGCGTCGGGTGAGACAACGAGGGGGGCGTCGCGACGCGCGCGGCTTCTTCGACGGGCGCGGGGCGCGGCGGGCGCACAAAAAACCGAAAGGGGGTCGCCTCGCGGGCAGACCCCCTTTCGGGTCTCGGAAGGTTGGAGCTACTTGCCCTTCTTCGACACGATGATGAACTGCACGCGGCGGTTCTTGGTGCGGTTCGCTTCGGTCACGTTCGGGGCGAGGGGGCGATCCTGTCCGTAGCCCTTGGCCTGGAGGCGCGCTGCGGAGACGCCGGCCTTGATGAGCCAGTCGCGGACGGAGGCGGCGCGGGCGTCGCTGAGCTTCTGGTTGTGCTCGCGGCCACCGGTGTTGTCGGTGTGTCCTTGGATCTCGACGACCTCGATGTTCTGGTTCTTCTGGAGGACCTCGGCGACCTCTTCGAGGAGGGCGCTGGACTGGCCGAGGATCTTGGAGGAGTCGGTCTCGAAGAGGACCTTCTCGCCGAGCTTGAGCTCGTTGCCTTGGATCTTCACGAGCGACGTCTTCGGCCGCTTGTTCATGCTGAGGACGGGGTGGGCGTCCTCGTTCGGCCGGATCTCACCGGAGGCGACGTGGGTCATGAAGCCGGCCGCCTCGGCGCGCATCGAGATCTCGCCCGGGGGGAGACCCTCGACCTTGAACTTGCCGCTCGCATCGGAGGTGGCCTTGTACTCCTTGCCGAGCGAGTCGGTGATGGTGACCGACGCGTTGGCGACGGACGCTCCGTTCACGTCCTTCACGGAGCCGTCGATGTTGCCCATGCGCGGGAGCGCCTCGAGCGCGCAGTCGACGTCGGTGAAGTTGGGCCCTTGCGACTGCGGCGTGGGCGCGCCGAAGCCACCGTTCGCGGGAGGCGCGCCGAACGGAGCGGGCTGACCGGGCGCGGGCTGCCCATCCATCCCCGGCTGCCCCGGCATGCCCGGCTGTCCCGGCATGCCCGGCTGTCCCGGCGGCATGCCCGGCTGCATCGCCGGCGGTTGGGCGGCGCCGCCCGTGACCGTCGCGGTGCAGGTGCCCGGCTTGTAGCCCGGCACGCTGACCTCGAACGTGTACGTCCCCGGCTCGAGGTTGCGAGAAAGGAAGCGTCCGTCCGCGCCGGTAGCGAGCGGGGGCTGGGCGCCACCTTGGAAGGAGATGATCGCGTTCGCGATGCCTTCTTGCTTGTTCTGCTCGTGGACGAAGCCGCGCACGAGGTTCTGGGCAGCGGCGATGGTGACGGGCGGCGGAGGCGGCAGCTGGACGGCCTTCTCGACCGGGCGCTGCTTCACGTCGAACGCGTAGCCGAGGCCGACGTAGAGCGTCCACGGCGCCTCGGGAGCGATCTCTTCGACGAAGGTCGAGGTGCCCGAGAGGCCGATCTCGACGCCGACCATCGCGGAGAGGCCGCGGAAGCCTTCGGTGCCGCTGATGGCCTGGAAGGGCGACACGCGCGTGCCGATGCCGATGCGCGACGGGATCCCTTCGTAGCCGACGCTGCCCGAGTTCTTGTCCGAGAGATCGACGAGACCCAAGCAGACGTCGCCGCGCGAGACGCGGTTCGTGTAGCACTGGTAGCCCTGCCGGTTCGCGATCGGGATGTCGACGGTGTACTCGACGAACGGCTGGATGAACGAGAACGGCACCTCGACGCCGAGGTACGTCTGGAAGAAGTCGACGCGGTTGATGCCGAGGCCGTAGCGCTCGATGCGGGAGATCGGCGTCGTCTCGCGTCCGTCGGTGAAGGCCTTCGCCCGCTGCGCCTCGATCCCCTCGACCGCGACCGCGGAGTTGTCGAGCTTGTAGCCGAGGTTGAGGTTGATGCGGACGGGGATGTCCTTCTTGATGAGGCGCGCGTCGAACGTGCCGTTGATGCGGAACAACGCGGAGGTCGCCCCGCCCGAGGGACCGACGTCACCGGTTCCGTTCAAGAGGAGGAGCTGCACCTCGGCGCCCGTCTGGATGGGGCCGAGGAGCTTCTCGGGGGTGAAGCCCTTCACGCCGATGGTCGTGTCGCCGAGCACCTGGAGGAGCTGCGGCGAGCCCTGATCGTTGGAGTTCGCGTAGGTGCGGAGCGACGCGTACGCCTCGAGGAACGAGAACGGCGTCGCGCTCAAGGAGAAGAAGCCGCCGACGTGGGAGGCGTTGTCCTCGAGGTTCTTCCCGCTGCAGGTGATGGGGACGGCGGCCGCGGTGGACGCGTTCGGATCACAGAGGAACGCGCTCGTCGTGTACCAATCGGCGTAGAACCCGACGCGGAACGTGCCGGGGGCGCCCGAGCCGGCGAACGAAGTCCGCCAGAGGCCGGTGCCGCCGCTGTAGTTGTTCTGGTTGATGAGCGACAGCTGCCGCGCCTTCCACGAGTCTTCTTCCTTCTCGGCCGGGCGCGCGTTGGGCGGCGGCTGCATGCCGAACTGGCCCTGCGCTCCAAAGCCGGGGTTCCCGAACTGGCCCGGCGCGACCTGGCCCGGGCCGACCTGCGCGGAGGCGTCGACTCCGAAGCCTCCCGGCGCCGGCCCTGGCTGGCCAGGCTGACCCGGCTGGCCAGGCTGACCCGGTTGGCCAGGCTGACCGGGCTGTCCCGGCGGCGGCTGTCCCGGCGGCGGCTGCCCCGGCTGCCCCGGCGGCGGCTGCCCCGGCTGTCCCCACTGCATCGGTTGATCCGACGGCGGAGGCTGCTGGGCCATTGAAACGGAAGACCACGACGCGACGAGCATCGTGGCGATCGAAGGAAGAAGCGCCGTCTTCAGAATGGTTCCCATCCGTGGCTCCAAGGGCGGGTACAGCGAGGCGGGCAAAGAGCCCCGACAGATGAGGTTTGCCGCCGCGCGCCGCCGCGCTAGACGCTCGGCGTGCGCTCGCGCGGTCGCATCCTCATCGTCGACGACGAAGCCAACGCCCGCGCCGCGCTTTCCGAGATCCTCCACGAGGACGGCTACACGACGGAGGTCGCGGCCGACGGCTTCAAAGCGTTGGGTAAGCTCGGGGACTTCGCCCCCGACGTCGTCCTGACCGATCTCAAGATGCCCGGGCTCGACGGGATGGGCCTCTTGAAGAAGGTCCGCGAGCTCGCGCCTCACGTCACCGTCGTCGTGATGACCGCCTTCGGGACGATCCCCAACGCCGTCGAGGCCGTCCAGCAGGGCGCCTACCACTACCTGACGAAGCCGCTCAATTTCCAGGACCTCGCCCTCGTCGTCGAGCGCGCGGTGGAGCGGGCCCGCCTCGTCTCGGAGAACGCGCGGCTCCGCGAGCGCCTCGGGGGGCACTCGCCGGTCGGGCACATCGTCGGCTCGCACCCGAAGATGGTGGAGGTGCTCAAGCTCGCGGAGCAGGTCGCCCAGAGCCGCGCCACCGTCCTCATCGCCGGGGAGACAGGGACGGGCAAGGAGCTCGTCGCGGAGCTCATCCACCGCACGAGCCCGCGCAAGGCGAAGGCGCTCGTCCGCCTCAACTGCGCCGCCCTCTCCGAGTCGCTCCTCGAGAGCGAGCTGTTCGGCCACGAGCGCGGCGCCTTCACGGGCGCGGTGGGCCGGCGGGAGGGGCGGTTCGAGCAGGCGGACGGGGGGACGCTCTTCCTCGACGAGGTGAGCGAGATCCCCATGCCGACCCAGGTGAAGCTGCTTCGCGTGCTCCAGGAGCGCAGCTTCGAGCGGGTGGGCGGCAACGAGACCCTCCACGTCGACGTGCGCATCCTCGCCGCGACGAACCGCGATCTGAAGGAGCGCGTCGCGAAGGGCTCCTTTCGAGAGGATCTGTTCTACCGCCTCAACGTCGTGACCATCGAGCTGCCCGCCCTCCGCGAGCGCCCGAGCGACATCCCCGAGCTCGCCACGTTCTTCCTCAAGCGCTTCACCCAGGAGAACCACAAGGACATCGAGGGATTCAGCGAGAGCGCCCTCTCCGCCCTCGTCCGCTACGGCTGGCCGGGCAACGTGCGCGAGCTCGAGAACGTGGTGGAGCGCGCCGTCGTCCTCTGCGACAGCCGGCGCATCGAAGACAAGCACCTGCCCGCCTCGCTCGTGCCGAGCGAGCGCGCCGACGAGGCGCCGCGCGTGCCCGGGGCGACCATCCAAGAGCTCGAGCGCTACGCGATCCTGAAGACGCTCGAGGCCTGCCACGGCTCCACGTCGCGCGCGGCGGCGGTGCTCGGCATCAGCCCGCGCAAGGTCCAATACAAGCTCCGCGAGTACAGCGGCGAGGCGCCGCCTCCCTCGTCCGTGCTGCGATCGGGCGACGACGACACGTGAGCGGCTCCTCACCCGCGCGCGACACGACGCGAGCGGGCTCGCTCTTCGCCATCGGCGCCTATGGGGCGTGGGGGGTCGTTCCCATCTTTTGGAAGCTGCTCCAAAGGATGAGCGCGTGGCAGATCCTCGCCCACCGCGTGGTGTGGTCGCTCGTGTTGATGATCGGCGTCCTCGCCGCCGGGCGTCGGCTCCGCGACGTGCGCTCGGCGCTTCGGGCCCCGCGCACGGTCGCGCTGCTCGTCCTCTCGTCCGCGCTCATCGGCTGCAACTGGGGCCTCTTCATCTGGGCGGTGACCGCGAACCGCCTCGTCGACGCGAGCTTCGGCTACTTCATGAACCCGCTCGTCAACGTCGTGCTCGGGGTGGTGCTGCTCCGAGAGAAGCTCCGGCGCCTCCAGTGGGTCGCGGTCGGCGTCGCGGGGGTGGGGCTCGCGGTGCTCCTCGTGTCCCACGGTCGCGGGCTCGCGGTGGGCCTCACCCTCGCGGGGACGTTCGCGGCCTACGGGCTCTGCCGCAAGGTCGTCCAGGTCGACGCCCTCGTCGGGCTCTTCGTAGAGACGCTCGTGTGCGCTCCGTTCGCGGTCGCGTACCTCGTCCGCAGTGAGACGCGCGGCGAGGGCCTCGTCGCGATGGGCTCGCCCTCGCTGTTCGCCCTCGCGGTGCTCGCGGGGCCGATCACCGCGCTGCCGCTCGCGAGCTTCGCGGCGGCGGCGCGGCGCCTCCCCCTGTCGACCCTCGGCTTCTTCCAGTACCTCTCGCCGTCGCTCCAGCTCGGGCTCGCCGTGCTCGCGTTCGGGGAGCGCGTCGAGCCGGCGCGGCTCGCGTCGTTCGCGCTGATTTGGGCGGCCCTCGTCGCGATGACGGCGGACGCCCTGCTCGCGCGGCGGCGCGCGGGGCGCTGAGCGGGACCCCTCCCGGCTGCGCGCAGGCCGGTGCATCGCGGGGGCGGTCCGAGCTCCATCGCCCGGTCGAGCACCGGCCGAGCACGGCCTTGGGAGGGGTCGACGAGCGGAGCGAGGCGGGGGTGGGCATCACCGGCTTCGTCGGCAGAAGCGCTCGGCGCCTTCGGGGCAGCTGAGCTCGTAGAGCCAGCCGTCGGCGAGGTCGTCGATGCGCGATCGCTTCGCGTCGTCGGGAGCGAAGGCCTTCAGGGCCGCCACCATGTCGTCCATGCCCGCTGCTCTGCCCGCGTTCGCGCGGTAGAACGCGGCGAGCGCGCGGTCCACCGTCACCGCGCCGATCTCGTCCGCGACGGAGCGATAGAAGAACGCGCCCTTCATGTACGGCACGTCGGAGAGGAGCGGGCTCTTGGTGAGGTCGAGCGGCGCGCAGCTGGGGGGGCGCGCGATGGTGTTCCGCTTCGCGGAGCAGGCGTCGGCGAGCTCGCAGCCGAGCTTTGCGAACGGGTCGTCGCCGAGGACCTCGAGGGCGCGCGCCGCGATGTACGTGGTCGTGCCCTCCGAGAGGACGAAGTCCTGCCAGCATCGGATCCGGATCCCGTTGCCGAACCAGCCGTGGCCGGCCTCGTGGGCGTGGACGTACGCGTCGTCGAGCTCGTTGTCGGCGACGTGGAAGAAGGGGTGGTGCTCCATGCCGCCGTAGGTGCCGGGCGGCCAGTGCACGCTCACCGTCGCGACCTCGCTGCCGAACCGATAGGGACCGTAGGTGCGCTCGAAGAAGTCGAACACGTGGGCGAGCTTCGTCGTGCCGCGCTTGAGGGCGGGGATCCGGGCCGCCGGGGCGTAGCCGAAGATCTGGGTGCCCGCCTTCGTCTTGCCGAGATCGATCTTCTCGTAGGGCCCGACCGCGAGCGCGATCATGTACGAGGGCGCGTCGGTCGCGATCGTCTTCGGGTACACGGCGACGTCGCGAGGGCCGAGCCCGCGGACGTCGAGGGAGAACCGCAGGCCGTCGGAGGGATCGGACTTGCAGGGGAACAGGTTGCCGCAGAACTGCGGCCAGATGAAGGTGCGTTTGTCGCGCGCGCCGTACCCTTCGAGAGAGGTGTGAGAGGTGAACGCGTAGCGGACTTCGAACGTGACGGGCTTGTCGCGAGGGCCGCCGCTCACGTCCACGTCGAGCACGCCGCCTTCGAGCCGGTGGCGCGCGGGCTGGCCGTAGCGGGTGACGGACTGGATCTTGAGGCCGCGCACCTCGAACGAAGCGAGCCCGGCCGGGGAGGGCGCGACGGTGATGGTGGCGGTCCCCTCGAGCTTCTGGAGATCGAGATCCAGCGACGTCGAGAGGATGTCCTCACCGAAGTCGGTGACGATCGACGCGGGGGCCGGGATCGAGGGGGCGGCGGAGGGGGCGCGCGGGGCGGACGCGGCGGTGGGGGCGGGCGGGGGCTCCGAGTCCAGCGCCGTCGACGAAGCGGAGCCCTGCGAGCTCGGGCCGCCCGTGCAGCCGAGGCACGCGAAGAGCCACCCCAACCCGGCGCGCGCGCCCTCACAGGGCGCGCCGCATGAACAGATCCTCGAGGGTCTCCTTGCGCGGAGAGACCTCCACCACGTGCGCCCCGTGATCGAGCGCGGCGCGCACGGCCGCGTCGACGTTCTTCTCGCCCTGGACGGTGAGCACCCAGACCCCGGGGCGCCGGGCGACGGGGTAGCCCGCCGCTTCGAGGGCGGCCGCCGCTTCATCGGTCACGTCGGCGAGGAACACGTCCGTCTCGAGGACGTCGCCCTGCAGGAGCTGGCGGATCTCCCCGCTCACCACGACCTCTCCTTTCCGGAGGATCGTCACCCGATCGCACATCGCCTCGACGTCGCTCAAGATGTGGGTCGAGAAGAAGATGGTCCGGCCCTTCTCCCGCTCCGTGAAGATGAGATCGCGGACCTCTTTGCGGCCGACGGGATCCAGGCCGCTCATCGGCTCGTCGAGGATGAGCATCTGCGGGTCCGAGACGAGGGCGGCGGCGAGCCCCGTCCGCTGGAGCATGCCCTTCGAGAGCCGCCGCACCTGACGATCCGCGGCATAGGCGATCCCCACCGTCGTGAGCACCTCGAGGGCGCGCTTCTCCAGGCTCGCCCCCGAGAGCCCCGAGAGCTGGCCGCACATCTCCACGAACTCGCGCGGGGTGAGGTAGGGATACACGTACGGGTTCTCGGGCAAGAACCCGATGTCCTTCCGGGCGGCCGCCGAGGGCACGCGCTGCCCGAACAGGTACGCCTCGCCCGCGGTGGGCTGAATCAGGCCCGTCAGCATCTTGATGACGGTGGTCTTGCCGGCCCCGTTCGGGCCGAGGAACCCGAAGATCTCCCCCTTGCGCACGTCGAAGGAGACGTCCTTCACCGCCTCGACCTTCTTCTTCTTGAAGATGCCGGTCGTGAACGTCTTGCTGAGGCGCTTCACCTCGATCAGGGCTCGCTCGCGCTTTCGAGGCTCACCCTCGGGCTGGGCATGGGCCGCTTCCGCCACGGGCCGGAGGTTACTTCGCCTCGCCGCGCCGATGAAGGTCTTCTCGTCGCCGCTCGTGCTGGCACGGTTTGCGAATAGGATGGGGCGCGATGCCGACATTCGACAAAGAGGTCGCAGAGGTCCAGGCGTGGTTCGACAGCGAGCGGTTCCGCGGGATCCGCCGCTTGTACTCCGCGCGCGAGGTGGTCGAGCAGCGCGGAGCGATCCGCGCCGATTACACCGTCGCGCGTGAGGCCGCGCTCGCATTTCATGCACGGCTGCGCGAGCTATTCGCGGCTCGCCAGTGCATCACCACCTTCGGCCCCTACTCGCCCGGCCAAGCGGTGGCGATGAAGCGTCAGGGCATCGAGGGGATCTACCTCGGCGGCTGGGCCACGAGCGCGAAGGGCTCGAAGACGGAAGATCCCGGGCCCGATCTCGCGAGCTACCCCCTGAGCCAGGTGCCAGACGAAGCGGCCTCGATCGTCCGCGCCCTGCTCACCGCCGACAAGAACCAGTTCCACACCCGCGCGCGGATGACGGACGAGCAGCGGCGAGCGGCCCCGGAGGTCGACTTCCGACCTTTCATCATCGCCGACGCGGACACCGGCCACGGCGGCGACGCCCAGGTTCGGAACCTCGTCCGTCGCTTCGTCGAGGTCGGGGTGCCCGGCTATCACATCGAGGATCAGAAGCCGGGCGTGAAGAAGTGCGGCCACCAGGGGGGCAAGGTCCTCGTCTCCGAGGACGAGCAGATCAAGCGCCTCAGCGCCGCCCGCTTCCAGCTCGACATCATGGGCGTCCCCGGCCTCATCGTGGCGAGGACGGACGCGGAGAGCGCCACCCTGCTCGACGGGCGGAGCGACGAGCGCGACCAGCCGTTCATCCTCGGCGCCTCCAACGCGAGCGGGCCAAGCTTCAAGGCCGCGTTCCTATCGCTCTTGCGCCGCTTCCACGAGGGCGGCGTGGAGGAGCTCTCCGGGCATCAGCTCTACGCCATGTGCGACGCGGAGCGCGCCGCCGCGGACGCGTGGATCGACGACGCCGGCCTCGGCAGCCTGGTCGAGAAGGCCCTCGCCGAGATCAACGCGCGCAAGCGTGAGGGGGCGCCGCCCGCGATCGACGCCGCCCTCGACAAGGTCTTCGACAAGCTCGTCGATCACTGGCAGGCAGAGGCGGTCGTCACGACCTACGGCGAGGCGGTCGCCGACGTGATGCGCTTCCTCGAGGCCGAGGGCGTCACCTTCGGGATGACGGAGGCGGAGTGGCGCGTCTTCGCGGCGGGGGCGTCCTTCTATTCGATCCGGCAGAAGGCTCGGGAGATCGGCGTCGACGTCTCCTGGGACTGCGAGCACGCGAAGACGCCGGACGGGTACTACCAAGTCCGCGGCGGCATCGACTACGCGATCGCGAAGAGCCTGGCCGCCGCGCCGTACGCGGATCTCTTGTGGATGGAGACGAAGACGGCCGACCTCAAAGACGCCCGCCATTTCGCGGAGGCCATCCACGCGAAGTACCCGGACAAGATGCTCGCGTACAACCTCTCGCCCTCGTTCAACTGGGACACGACCGGCCTCTCCGACGAGGAGATGCGGCGCTTCCCGGAAGAGCTCGGCAAGCTCGGCTTCGTGTTCAACTTCATCACCTACGGCGGCCATCAGATCGATGGCCTCGCAGGGGAGGAGTTCGCCCTCGCCCTCAAGCAGGACGGGATGCTCGCCCTCGCGCGCCTGCAACGGAAGTTCCGCCTCCTCGAGTCGCCCTATCGGACGCCGCAGACGCTCGTCGGCGGGCCGCGCGGCGACGCCGCCCTGATGGCGCTCACCGGCCGCACCTCGACGACGAAGGCGATGGGGAAGGGGTCCACCCAGTTCCAGCACACCGTCCTCACCGAGGTCCCCCCGAAGCTGCTCGAGGAGTGGCTCGAGAGCTGGCGCAAGCACCACGACATCCCCGGCAAGCTCCAGGTCTCGCTCAAGCCGCTCAGCTCCGGCTCGGAGCTGCTCGAGCTCGCCATCCGCTGGACGGAGCCGGGCAAGGAGCCGCGCAAGGCCGCGAACGTCGTCTTCGACACGATCCAAGATCGTCGCGGCCGGAAGATCCTCTCCGTCCGCGACCAGAACACCTTCGATCAGCCGCTGCGTCGCAAGCGCCTCATGACGCTCGCCCAGCTCTTCTTGATCCATCGCTACAAGATCGACTCCGTGCACTACCTCACCCCCACCGACGACAACAAGCGCCAGACGGAGGGGATGAAGGCCCAGGGGATCTTCAGCGCGGTCGGCGACGAGGTCGGCGAGATCATCGTCGCGGACGTGAACAAGGATCGCGTGAAGCACCTCTGCGAGGCCGATCGCGTCGCGCTCGGGCAGCTCGTCACGGGCCGTTGAGCGCGCGACGGGCCCGCCCCGCGCGAGCTGCTACAGAAGGCATGTGACCGAGCCGAGCCCCGCGCCCGACCCCGCCGCGCCGCCCGCGGACGAAGTCCCGAGCGTCGCGGTCCGGCGGGCGGTGGTGGTGACGGTGGTCGCGACCTCGGCGGCGGGGGCGCTCGGGACGGCGTTTCTGCCTTACCTCGTCGTTCACCACCCGGCGCTGTTGCTCGCGACGTCCGCGGACGCGCGCAACCTCCTCCTCACCGTCCCCACCCTCGATCCATGGTGGGTCTTCGTGATCGGCGTGCCGCGCCGGGCCCTGTCGATGCTCTCGACCTACGGGCTCGGCCTCGTCTACGGCCGCGCCATCGTCGCGTGGTCGGCGAAGCGGATGCCGCGGGTCGCCCGCCTCCTCCACCGCCTCGAGGCCCTCTTCTCGAAGCTCGAGCGCCCGCTGCTCGTGGTGTGGCCGGTCTACGTCACGAGCGCGCTCTCGGGCGTCTCGAAGATGCCGCTCCGCCGGTTCGTCCCTTACATGCTCGTCGGCCAAGTGGCCTACGTGATCCTGGCCCTCTACCTCGGGGACGCCGCCTCCGCCTGGACCCAGGAGGTCACCGCATTCTTCGAGCGGAACCTGTGGCAGAGCACCGCCGTCTTCGTCGGGCTCGTGCTCGCTCAGCAGGCGTACGCGTACGCCAAGCGGAGGAGGGCGCGGTCGCTCCGCGCGACGTCGACCGAGCCCTCCCCCGAGGCGTGAGTTTGCTACGCTCGCGCAGAGCCGTGCCGAAACGAAGTCCCCCGAAGAGCCCCCTGCGAGCCGCGGTCGTCGCCCTCGGCGCGGTCGCGCTCGGCCTCTTCGCGTCCAGCTGCGAGGACCCGAAGCCCAAGCGCGACGAATCTCGCCGCGAGGTCTCGCTCGACTCGTCCGAGCCGGAGGCGCGCGCGCGCTTCAAGCACCCTTCTCCGATCCCCACCCCCACCTACGCCGCGCGCGGGCCGAAGGTGGACGGGACCGGGGGCACCGACGACAAGCGGCTCGTCTACCTCGTGACCCTCGGTGAAGATCTCTACTCGTTCGATCCGCGCGTGGCCGGCCCGCGGGCCTATCGCCTCGTCGGTCACCTCGACTGCAAGTCCTCGGGGACGCCGATGTCGATGGCGATCGACAAACACGGCTGGGCGTGGGTGTTCTACGACTCCGCGGAGCTCTTCAAGGTCAGCATCAGCGACGCCTCCTGCCGGCCGACGCAGTATCACCACCCCGTCGGCAGCCGAGACCTCGGGATGGGGTTCACCGCCGTCTCGCCCGGATCGAAGGACGAGCAGCTGTTCGTCCTCGGCAAAGAGCTCGGGCTCGCGTCCATCGCGATGCCGTCCCTCCAAGTGCAGCGCTTCGGATCGCTCGAAGGCGGGGAGCTCACCGGCGGCGGCGACGGGCGCCTGTTTCACTTCTCCCCCGACGGCGGCCTCTCCGAGATCGACCGCGCCTCCCGGACGCTGAAGCCCATCCACACCTTCTCGAGCATGACCGCCGTCCGGGCCTACGCATTCGCGCGCTACGCCGGCCGCTTCTACATCTTCACCGCGTCGCTCGGGAACACCAGCACCACCGAGCTCGACCCCGAGACTGGCGAGGAGAAGATCCGCGACCGCGACATCGGCTTCCGCGTCGTCGGTGCCGGTCAGTCCACGCTCGTGCCGCGCTCGGATGCCGACGCCGGGTCGAGCGGGGATTTTCCGTAGCGGGTGCGGGAGGGGGGCGCGCGTCGCGCTCCGCGCTCGCCGGAGAGAGGCGAGATGGGGAGGCTGGAGCGTCGTCGTGCTGGGAGCGTCTGGGCGGCTCGCGCGAGGCCCCGCAGCTCGGCTCGTAAGCTGGAGGTTTTGGCGAAAACCTCCCCCCGCTGCGCGGGGCCCCCCTCCGACGCTGCAGATGGCTTCTGAGTCGTGGTCGTAGCGATGGATGCCAGCGCGCTCCTTGGCTCGCACGGGCGTCGTCTCGAGGCTGGGGTGGCTCGCACAGCGCGATCTCAAGACCGAAGCGGCGCTCACAGTGGCGTTGTCTCGCGGGGGGGAAAGCACGTCGCGCTTCGCGCTCCCCGGAGAGAGAGAGGCGAGATGGGGAGGCTGGAGCGTCGTCGTGCTGGGAGCGTCTGGGCGGCACGCGCGAGGCCGTCGCGTGGCCGAAGCGGCGTTTGCACGGCGTTGTCTCGAGGCTGGGTGGTCTCACGGGTACCTCTCTAGCCGAGAGCCGTGCGCCCAGCGTCACGCGAAACTGAAAGGTACCTATGAGAGCCTTCGGATCGGGACGCCTTTGCCCCTCATCCATCAGCGCTCAAGCGTGCTCGTGCTGCGCCGCCTTCATCCCCGCCGCGTGCAGCCCTTGCCCGAGCTTCTCCCGCACGCGATTGTGGACGCGCTGCACGGACCGCTGATGAATGCCGAGCTGCTCGCCGACCTGCGAAAGCGTACGGCCTTGCTCGTACAGCAAGCGGATGAGCTCTCGCTCTTCCTCGCTGAACGACGCCAACAATCCGAGGACGACCGAGAGCGCGCGCTTGCGGTCGAGGTGTTCGATCGTCTCGTCCTCGCTGCCCTCGGTCATCGGCGCCAGCACGAGCCTCGTCGCGATGGCCGCCGCGCGCGCCTGGATGCTCTGCGCCAGCACGTCGTGTGGGGACGGGGCGGGCTCGAAGGACATCTCGATCGACTCTTGCTCCTCGGGCGCTTCTTGCGACTCCGCTGTGCGAAGGAACGACCCCGCGACCTTCCAAGCGAAGGCCTTCTGCTCCTTCGTCGCGCAGTCGAGCATCGCGCCCACGACGCCTCGGGACGCGTAGGCCCTGAAGCTCGTGCCCCGGGTCGGCACGAAGTCTGCCGCCGCTCGCATCAGCTCCAGATGGATCGCGCCGATCAGGTCGTCCACCGTCACACGCTTCAGCCGCTTCGCCATCGACCGCGCCATGACGCTGAACTCCTCCAATGCGTCCGTGACGAGCCGTTGCTGTTGTGGCGTGAGCTTGGTCATCGGCCCGTCTTCTTGCGGTCTGCCGTGGGGATCTGGACGACGCCCGGAGCGGCGACTTCGTCGCTCCGCTTCACGACTGGATCTTTCATGCACGCCCGAAGCTGGCGCTGACCGTCCTCCGTGGCTACGAGCTCCGACTCCAGCAGCGCCCGTAGCACCTCGAGCTCGGCGGCTGGCAACAGGTGCTCGAAGCCTTCCAGCGCCTTGTCGACGATCGATGTCGCGAGAGCCTCTTCTTCGGGGGTGGGTTCGTGGATCATGGCGTTACTCCGGATTGAGACTTGGTGCATTGAACCGTGAATCGCGGGCTCTCCGCCGAACATGCCATTCTTTCGGACAGCTTCCGTCGAATCACTCAGAACTCTTGGCGCGGCTGCGCGATGCCCGTCGCGCCGACGCCGCCGATATTGCCGGGGCCGCCATTCCCACCAGTGCCGCCCGCCGCAGGGGTCTCTGCCACGTCGATCATGATGGTGCCCTCCTCCGTTGGTGCGTCGCCCACGTAGGCGATGCCGACGCTGGGGCCGCCGCGGCCGCCGCCTCCGGCGCCACCTTGACCGCCTTTGCCTCCTGGGCCCCCGGCACACGCGCCACCACCCGCACCTTGCGTGCCTGCGATACCACCATCCATTCCTTCTTGACCTGCGTCACCCTGTCCGCCAATTCCCCCTTCGTCTGCGCTGAGACGCACATCGGTCAGCGTCACCGTGGCTTGGATTGAGACGAGCGCGAAGGAGCCGCCGCCGCCGCCGCCGCCGTTGCCGGCCAGCCCGCCACAGCCTCCCGCGCCGCCGCCTCCTCCTCCGGGGCCAGCTCCGCCGCACGCGTTTGCTCCTCCTCCTCCTCCGCCTCCCTGGCCCGGTGTGCCCGTACCGAGGCCGGGGCTGCCGGATGCGCCGCTGAAGGTTGTACCCTCAAGCAGGCCGAGCTCGGACTCCAGCGCTCCCGGGCCGGGATTACCATGCATGCCGGGGTCGCCCTCACCGCCATTTCCGCACGCGGTTGGAGCTCCCAGGGTCTCTTCTTTCCCGCCGATGTTGTTAGGCCCGGCCGGATGACCAGGGGCGCCCGGCACACCGTCAGTGTCATTTAACCCATTGCCGCCGCTCCCACCGGAAAGGCCACTCTGGCATGTCTGCGTTCCGGGCGCACCGCCGAGTGTTCCCCCAGCCCCCAGGCAACCGTCGTCGCCCGGTCCGCCATTGGCGGCAGCAGGGGTCGGCGCCTTGCTCTGCGGCTCTCCCGGTGCGCCAGCGGCGCCTTTGCCAGCCCCCAGCGAACAACGCTCGAAGTGGGCTGTTGCGTTGGCACCAACCAGCGCGCCAATGCTCGAGCCGCCCTGCGCAACCGCAGGTGCCCCCTGAATCTTCATAGACCCCACCGTGCTGCCTCCAGACTCGAGAATAGAGAGGGCCGGCACGTCGCTGTCGCCAAGAATCGTGGGCTGGGGATTCACGGCCGCGAACGTCCAGTCCGCGCAGTTCAGCCCGCCATAGAGCGACACGCCTCCCGGCAGCTCGATGCTCCCGTCAAACGTATCGCCGCCGCAGACGTAGATGCGCGTCGCAGTCTTGATGTTGTCGACGGCGTCTTGGATCGTCCCGTACGGGCTGCCTTGGGTGCCGTCGCCTGTCGCCTCAGCCTTCACGAACACGCCGCACTCGGCGCCGACCGCCTCGCCTTCGACGAGGTCGCACCCCGCGGGCACGCCTCCGCCAGCGCCGCCTTCGCCGCCGTTTCCGCCGGTGCCGCTCCCGCCAACCGACCCGCCCCCGCCTGTTCCGCCTCCTCCGTCTCGAATGCAGACATATCCGTCCGGACATTCGGAGCTGCCTCCGCAATGGGAGCAAACCACACAGACGATGCCCCCTACCGGTCGCGCTACGCGCGCCCACCACCCCCAAATCGCTCGCTTCGCTCGCTCAGGGGGTGGTCGCATCTTGCTATCTGAGAGCGCCATGTTCACCAGCTCTTGTCCCGCCTGAATTGTCGCTCAGAACTCTTGGCGCGGCTGAGCGATGCCCGTCGCGCCGACGCCGCCGATATTGCCGGGGCCGCCATTCCCACCAGTGCCGCCCGCCGCGGGGGTCTCTGCCACGTCGATCATGATGGTGCCCTCCTCCGTTGGTGCGTCGCCCACGTAGGCGATGCCGACGCTGGGGCCGCCGCGGCCGCCGCCTCCGGCGCCGCCTTGGCCGCCTTTGCCGCCGGGGCCTCCAGCGCAGGCACCGTTCGCCGAGTCCGCGCCACCGGGGGCTCCGCCATCCATGCCCTCTTGCCCCGCGTCTCCCTGCCCACCAGTGCCGCCGTCATCTGCGCTGAGGCGCACGTCTGTTAGGGTGACGGTGGCTTGGATCGACACGAGTGCGAACGAGCCCCCGCCGCCACCACCGCCGTTGCCGGGTAGACCGCCGCAGCCCCCGGCGCCGCCGCCCCCGCCACTGGGGCCCGCGCCCGTGCACTGATTTGCACCGCCGCCTCCGCCACCGCCCTGGCCTGGCGTGCCCGCGCCAAGGCCGGTGGCACCGGCAGCGCCGGTGAAGCTGGTGCCTTCGAGTAGGCCGAGATCAGAGTCGAGCGCGCCGGGGCCGGGGTCTCCGTGCATGCCGGGGTCGCCTTCTCCGCCATTCCCGCATGCTGTGGGGGCTCCCTGGGTCTCTTCTTTTCCGCCGATGTTGTTCGGTCCAGCAGGATGCCCAGGCGAACCCGTGCCGCCATTCGAAGAATTCTGCCCGTTTCCGCCGCCACCGCCGTCGACTGACACAGATTGACAAGTCAAGACGCCGGGCTCGCCGCCAACCACCGACGATGTGCTTCCTGAGCACCCGGCGTTTCCGGATCCACCATTTGCAGCGGCAGGCGTCGCTGCCTTCGTCTGCGGCTCTCCCGCCGCGCCCGCTGCTCCCTTGTCTGCACCAAGCGAGCAGCGCTCCAAGTGAGCCGTCGCGTTGGCACCCACGAGAGCACCAATGCTCGATCCGCCAGGCACGACAGCGGGAGCGCCGTGGACCTTGATGGAGTCGACAGTGTTGCCACCGGGCTCAAGGATCGAGAGCGCCGGCACATCGCTATCGCCAGCGATCGTGGGTTGGGGGTTCGCGGCCGCGAACGTCCAGTCCGCGCAGCTCAACCCACCATAGAGCGAGACCCCTCCGGGTAGCTCGATGCTCCCGTCAAACGTATCGCCGCCGCAGACGTAGATGCGCGTCGCAGTCTTGATGTTGTCGACGGCGTCTTGGATCGTCCCGTACGGGCTGCCTTCGGTGCCGTCGCCTGTCGCCTCAGCCTTCACGAACACGCCGCACTCGGCGCCGACCGCCTCGCCTTCGACGAGGTCGCAGCCCGCGGGCACGCCGCCGCCAGCGCCACCGGTATTGTCGCCCCCTTGCCCTCCTTGGCCGCCGCCCCCGGCCAACGCTGCTCCGCCTGTGCCGCCCCCTCCGTCGTCCACGCACTGAACGTAGTCGCAATGGGTTTTGTCAATGCACCCTTGGAGCAACAGTGCCCCGATTAGTCCAACAGAACGACGAATGAACGGCATGGTGCGCTCCGAAGTCATCAGAAGGTGATTGAGTAGCTGGCGCCGAGCATCGACGGCGCGATCCAGGGAATGATGGTGGCCGCGGGTGGGCTCTCACGCGGCTTATCTGTCACGTAGGCGACGATGACGTAGATCACGCCGGCCGCGAGGACACCGCCGCCTGCCACCATCGTCGCGAGGCCCGCGTTGTGGAGACTGGTTTCATCTGACGCCTTCGCCGCCAGATCGGCGCATGGTCCCTCCGTTGGCTGAGTCGGGCAGGAGCCGATGCCACGGGCCAGATCCTCTGCGTCGCTCGCTGCTCCGGCAGAGACGCCAAAGAGCGCGCCGCCGACCGCGACGCCAACGACACCGAGCCCGCCAATCAAGAAGCCAGGCCATTTCGGCAGGCCTCCACCGCCAACGCCACGCGCCGGAAGAACGAGCCTGACCCTCGTTGCGCTGCCGGCGGCGGCATTGACGGTCTGCTGCGTGGGCTCTCGATCGGGCGCCGACGCGCTGATTTGCGTCGTTCCGGGCTCGACGAAGATCGTCGCCTCGAGTGGCGTCTTGCCAATCTCTCGGCCTCCCACGGAGATGGTAGCCGGGACGTTCGTCTCGATCGTGATCTCGCAAAGCGCTCCGCGAAGCTCGGCCATTTTCGCCTCCATGGCCGCGCGCGCCTCAGGCCGGGTGGTGACTGGGAGCAGGCGAATCGCATAGCTGAGATGCTCCGCTGCCTCCGTGCGCTTCCTCAGCTCGAGCTCCGCCTGAGCGAGGTTCCCCGCGATGTCCGGGCTTCGCCTCAGGCGAAAGGCCTCCTCGTAGTGCAACTCCGCGCCCGCGAAGTCGCCAGCGTCGAATGCCTTGTTCCCCGCAGCGTACGCCTCGTCCGCCGGGTCGGCGGAGGCGGTCTCGGCAACGGATAGACCTGCGCCACACAGCAGCGCAACAGTGATTGCTCGAAGCAGAGCTCGGCTCATGGATACCAACGTTTGGTGGAGGAAGAGGCGACCGGGGGTGTGCTCGTGAGGGGAGCGTTGGTGGTGGCTTGTGGCGCACTGATCGGCGGCTTCGCGGATGCGGGCTCGATCGACGACGACTCTCGCGTTCCCGAGCTGCGCGCCCCAGACCGCTCCGTCGCCCCAGACCGCTCCGTCGACGCCGTAGGCGACGTCGAGGCCGCCACCTCCGCGCTCTCGCTCACCTCCGCCGACGCCGCGCTCGACGCAACGATCGTCGGCACCACCGTCGCAGTCGCCGTCGCCGTCGCGGTCATTCCCGCGACAGCCGTCGTCATCCGCGCGTCTGCGGCCATGCGCTCGGGCGGGCTCGCGCGCAGAGCCCTTGACGCGATGAACCAACCCAAGAGTCCGACCCCGACAACGCACACAGCGACGCGCACGAAGTTCTGTCGCTTCTTCGAGACGAGCTCGGGGTGGCGCGGGACGCGCTTGTCGATGATGGTTTGGTCGAGCTCGGGATTCGCGGGTGCTGGGGACGGCTTCGATTCTTCGTTGGGGGGCGCCTCTTCTCCGTCCCGCTTTTTGTCGCGCTCGCCCTGCCGCAGGACCTTGAGGGTGATGGAGGGTCCGTCCTTGGCGGTGGGGAAGACGCGGGGGGTGCCGTCGGGGAGGATGTCGCCTCTTTGGATGTCGAGCTCTCTCTTGGCGCTCCTGAAGTCTGGGTTGTCGGAGACTTGGGCTTCGATGAGCTTTCGTTGGTGCTCGGCGGCTTCCTTGGGGGTGGGCTCGAAGTCCTTGAGCGCGCTGATGGACGGGGCGGGGCGTCGGTTCATGGGATCCACCGGAGGTGGCGGGCGAGGACGTACGCCATGACGAGGATGAGGGCACAGAGGGTGACGGCGATTGGGTAGAAGTAGCGGTCGGGGAAGCCGAGGGGGCGCCTGCTCGGGGAGCTGGGGGCGGCGCTGGGCTGGGGCGGGCGGGTGGGCTGCGGCGGGCGGCGCTGGGGGCGGTGCGGGGGGCGGGTTTGGGGTCGTCGTGGCGGTCGGGGCTGCTCCAGGTCTTGAGGGTCTCGTCGGTGAAGTGGCCGCGGGGCAGCAGGTGGCAGGTGACGTCGCCGAGGCGGATCTTGTCGAAGGCGCGCAACAACGCGGGCTGGCGCGGGACGAGCGGGTCGAGCTCGCCTTCGTCCGAGACGAGGAAGGTGCCGTTGGCGCTGGTCGCGTCGGTGATCTCGATCTCGAGGGGGACGAACGACTTGCGGACGTAGTGGGCGTGGACGCGTGAGACCGTCTCGTGGTCGACGAGGGCGCCGGTCGCGCCAGGGCTCCGGCCGATCGAGCCCGTCAGCTCCTTGAGCTCGATGCGGACGAGCGAGAGCTCGCGGGGGAAGGTGATGAGGAGGGAGGCGTGCGCCGACGGGGTGGTGAGCGCCTTGATCTTCGCGGCGCGGGCCGCCTTTGCTTCTTCCTCGGGGGAGGGCGCGGGGGCCTTCGGGGAGGGGGTCGCTTGGGGCTCCGGCGCGGGCAGGGGCATCGGCACGTGGGAGAAGTCGCGAGCGACGCTCCCGGCCGGCATGAGGCACATCCGCACGTCGCCCAGCTCGAGGATCTGGTTCGGGAGCCACGCGGAGATGTCGACGGGATCGCCGCCGAGGAAGGCGGGGTTGGTTGGGGTGACGCTCTCGATGCTGTAGACCGGCCATCGCGGGTGTCGCTGCACGCAGCTGTAGGCGACCTGCGCGGCCGAGACCGTCTCGTGGTCCAGCACGACCTCCGCGAGCGCGGGGTGTTGGCCGATGACCCCCTTGCCGCCGAGATCGAAGCGCCTCCCGCGCAAGGGCTCGGGGGCCAGGACGAGCAGCGTGGGCTCGTCGAAGGCCTCCGCGAGCGGCACGCGCCGCGCGGGGGTAGGGACCTCGTGCGGCATCTGGGGCGTCGTCTGGTTCCCGGGCGCGGTCTGGCCGACCTCGAGCGCCCGCGCGTTGAGGACCGTCGGTCGGAACGGCTTTCGCAGCGCCTCGGGCTCGTCGTCCAACGTCCACGGCGTCGCGAGGAAGGCTCGGAGCGCGTCGGCGAAGTCGTTCATCGAGGCGTACCGATCGCGCGGGTTCTTGGCGGCGCCGCGGAGGGCGATCTTCACGAGCGACGACGGCACCAGATGCGCGGGGGGCAGAGGCAGCGGCTCGTGCAGGTGCATCCCGAGGATCTCGAGCGGCTTGCGGCCTTGCGTCGCGATTCGGTCGGCGAAGGGGTGCTGCCAGATGAGCTCGAGCAGGATGAACGTGAGCGCGTACTGGTCGGCGGCGCCCGTGACGAGGCGATCTCTTCGGATCTGCTCCGGCGACACGTATTGTGGGGTGCAGACCGCCTGGACGTGGGTCGTGTGCGGCGAGCCCGCGTGTTTCCCCGCGCCCCAGTCGATGATCTTGACCCCGATCGCGCCGTTGCCGTGCTTGGTGACGAAGATGTTC
Organism: Polyangiaceae bacterium; assembly: GCA_044225865.1. Lineage (GTDB taxonomy): Bacteria > Myxococcota_A > Polyangia > Polyangiales > Polyangiaceae > Xiheicaenibacterium. Next base: position 105,469 of record JBGAID010000015.1, read on the forward strand.
TCGGGCTTGATGTCGCGGTGAACGACGCCGAAGGCGTGCATCGTCTGGAGGCCCTGAGCGATCTCGATGACCTGCTTCACCGCCGTCTCGATCGGCACCGTCCGCCCCTTGAGGTTCTCGGCGGCGATGTACTCGCGGAGCGTGTTGCCCTGGAGGAGCTCCATGATCACGAACGGCCCGAGCCGCGGGTGCTCGCCGAGGTCGAAGCACTGGCACATGTACGGGTTCGAGCTGCAGGTCTTGAGCAGCCGCGCCTCCGCGAGCATGCGCGCCGCCTGAACCCCGACGGGATCATCGCGGCGCACCTCCGGCTTCAGGATCTTCAGCGCGCCGAGCTCGCCCGTCGTCGCGTGCGAGACCTGGTAGACGAGCGACATGCCGCCCTGGCCGCGGAGCGCACCGACCACGTAGCTCCCGACGATCTCTCCGATCTTCGGCACGCGACGGATGCCGTCGCTCGAAGGGCCCTCGTCGTTGACGGCCTCGGCATCTCCGGCTTCGTAGGTCCGCGCGCGAGAGGACATCCGGCGCCGTCGAGGCATGGCCGCCGCCTCCTTCGCCAGCCGTGCGAGATCGATGTCGGGATGCGGGTCCCGAGCCACCGGCCCGGAGCCATCGCGCTCACCGAGCTCCGAGCCCTGCGTGTCCGGTGACGTGTCGGCGACCTCGGCCGCCAGACCCGGGGTCGGTGTCGTGTCGGGTGCCGGGGCGGTCGGCGCGATGGGCAGACGCTCCGTCCCTTGCCGCCCCAACCCGAGCATCGTGCCGCGAACGTTTCTCTCCCCCTCCATCACGAAGTCCCGCCTCCTCGGCCGCCAGGCTACCGGGCCGCGGCGCGACGCGCGAGCGAACGTGCCGCCCTCCGCGGCCTGTGATCGGCTTGCCACTCTGGTTCCTCCGCGCGGGGCGGAAGACATGGACAACAATTCTTCCGGTCGTTGCGCTTTCTCGTTCTTGCGGCGCGGCTCGGGCCCAGGTTCGAGGCGGGCATGCCTCAGGCAGCGTGAGGCGTCGGAGCCTCAACCGAAGGGCACCGGCTGGATCGGGTAGTCTGCGGGCGGGGTAGGGGGCCGTGGCGCCAGCCTGTCCCTTGGCTCGAAGTCTGTCGGCGGAGCGGGGGCTCTGTCACTCGCGTTTGCGGCATGCCACGCGTCTGTCGCCGCGGAAGGAGGCGGAGGATCTCAGGCCGCTTCGGGAGCTGCCGGAGGAGGCGGAGCTCCCCCCGTCGTGCCGACCTGCCCACCAGCCGGTGACCGTTGGCCGATGGTGCTCGTCCCGAATGGGGATAGCTACTTTTGCATCGACAGCCGTGAGGCGACCAACGCCCAATACGCAGCCTTCCTCGAGGCAGGGCCGAGCGCGCAGGCCTATCCTGGGTGCGAAACCGAGACCGACATGACGCCCAAGGATCTGTGGCCATTCGAGCCAGGCCAAGAGACGATGCCCGTTCGCGCAATCAACTGGTGCCAGGCATTCCAGTTCTGCGCGACGGGTGGCAGGCGACTGTGCGGCTCGGCCGTGGACGGCTCAGTGAGGGTCCTTGAGGACGGGATGTCGGACGACGCCTTGAACTTCGGAAGCGAGATGTTTCTTGCGTGCTCCCGAGGTGGCGAGCGCAAGTTTGTCTACGGCGACAATCCCGAGCCTGGCCGCTGCAACGATGCCTCGATCGAGCCCGTGCCAGCGGATTCACAGACAACATGCGAGGGAGGCTACGAAGGGATCTTCTTTCTCCAAGGCAATGTTCGCGAATGGGAGGGGATGTGCAACTTCACGAGCGGCAACCTCGACTTCCCGCATTGTTACATGCGCGGCACCCCGGAGAATGATTCCGGCTGCGAGCCATTCGCCGTTCAGACCGGAATCAATGGAGAGGGCCTGCTCGATTGGGCGACTGGGATTGGGGTTCGTTGTTGCGCGGATGCGCTCGCGCCGTGAGCCCGCTCGGCAGAAGGTCCCGCGCTCGCCGACGCGACGGTCCCGATCTCGATGGCACCATGTTTCAACGGATGTGCAGCGTTTCGTAGGACGCGAAGGCGCGCTCGACCATCTTCATCGTCGCCCGCCCGCCAGCTGTCTTCAGGAGGTCGAGACTCGGATAGCCGTAGTCACACGGACGATAGATCTTCCCGTCTCGCTCCCACGGGTACTCCGCGTTCTCTGGCGCAGTGAAGGGATCGATCGCGGGCGCGAGCTTCTCAATCTCGCGAGCCAGCGCCCCCACATTCTTCTGAAGCTGCTTCAGCGCCGCCTCCTTGCCCTGATACTCGTCACGGATGGTCTCGGTACGGAAGAATGCGTTCACGAACTCCACGAAGCCGGTGTGATGCTTCACGAGCTCGCGCGGATCGGCGTTCGTGTCGCGGATCCGGTACGCCTTCGCGATCTTCTCCTTCGCCATCTGCAAGTGCTGCAACGCGTGACACGCGGGGAAGCTCGGCTTCGGCAGTCCAGCAAGGTGTTGGTACACGCCCCAGTCTGACCGAGCTTGGGCCGCGAATGCGTCGGCCAGACTGTTGCGTCGCTCTTCCTCGGTCACTCGGGTCTCTCGAAGCGAGTGGCCCGCCCCACGGACAGACTCCAGCCGCGCGGAAGCTTGGATGGGTCCTGTTTGACCGCCTCGAACTCCTGAGGTGTCAGCTCGACGATGATCGTCGGGAAAGGCACATCATGCGTCGGCGTGAACGAGAAAGGCGTGATGCTCCCGGTTGCGACCGTCGCGACGTTCACTTCGAGCAGCTTGATCGGCTCCGTCGGGGATGCCTCGTTGTCGCCCAAGATCCGCCAGACTTCAGTAAGGTGGGGCTCAACCTCGAAGTGGGCTCGGATGAGCTCGGTAGCCACCGCGTCCTTGCTCGGCATGCAGTGAGCCTACCACGCCGTGTCATGACGTCACCTGGCCCACGGCCCGCACTGCTGCGTCCTCTGAGTGGCGGATCAAGTGGCGCGGGCTCGGCCCCCCCTTGGATCTCCATCGGGAGCTCCGATCTCTCGGCGCCCGGTTCCGGGACGTCAGCGAGATGCAGCGGCACGGCCGAAGACTGGCGATGGCGCGGGCTGGGCCCGCTCGAATCAAGTGCTGCGCGTTGGAGCCGGGTCAGCCTCCGAACTGAATGTTGGCCTTATGTGACCCGGAGAACTGCGTCGCCACATCGTACACGGCGTCCGAGAAACGCTCGGCTGCAAGGCGGATGTTTGCTCCCAGGTCCGAACCCGCCTCGACGATCTCGATGATGCCGATACGACCGGACGAGCCCGGAACGATCAGCCCTCGCTCGCCGATCAGGGCGAGCCCCGACGCTTCATCCTCCGTGCCGCGAAGGAACGCGATCCACCGGAACGGCGCGGACGCCTTCTGTAGTCCCTCCGCCGCCGCCAACGCATCGGCGGCAACTCGGCGGATCTCGACGAGGTGCGCGTCGCCGACGCCATCGCGATCGATCGCGAGGAGGTCGACGCGTGTCGCGGCGAGCGGCCATTCAGCTTCGAAGTAGATTCGGGGAACGGTCAGCCTCCTGATGAGGCAGGTCGCCACAGCATCGCGCGCTCGGAGCTCGATTCGGTCACGCATCCTTCGCCTCCAGAATTTGTGCCACGGCGGGAAACGTTTGGAAAGCCCATGCGAGGAACTGATCCATCTTCACCTTCGCGAGCAGCAGGTGCGAAGGTTCGACGCGGTCATCGTCGTACGAGAAGCGGCTCTTGTTCCCGAGGAGCCACTCGAAATGCTTGATACCGCTATCGGCGAGCTTGTTCGCCGAGCACCACTTGCGAAGCCTTCGAGCGGCATCGCCGTGATCTTCACCCTTCGAGCGGGCCCCTTCGACCGCGACGAGCACGGCATCGGCAAGCGCGATGCTGCCGTGCACCGACAACAAGCCGATCGCGGGAGCGTGTGCATCGCGATCGAGGATCTCGAGATCTTTGATCGTTCGCGAGAAGCTCTCTGCGCGCTCGCGGTAGTGGAGGACGATCGCGGGGCTCTTGACGCTCACAGGCGAGAGCTTACTTCGGTGACGTCGCAGGCGGAAAGCGGACGCCCGATGTGCCGCGCCGCCCTCGTCACGTGGCGCGGCGGCCGTAGGCCTTGGCAAAGAGCTCTGCGCGGCGTTTCTCCTGCGCCAACAGATCTCGGCCTTTCGCGGTGATCCTGTAGACGTTCTGACCCTCTCTCTTTCCGACGATCTCGTGCAGCTTCTCCTCCGTGAGGCTGGCCTTCGCCCAGTCGATGCTGTTTCCGAACGCGCTGCGGCTCATCTTCGGCTGCGCCTTCAGATCGTCGGGGGCAGGGGCGAGCGCGACCCTGACGTGCTCGTCGATCGCAGCGCCCTCGTGATCAGCGCCGTCCGACTCGAGCTCCAGGATGAGCATCCTCATCTTCGCGCGCTGCGGGGACACGTCCTCAGCGTAACAGGTTGATGGCGCCCCACCCCCCGCGTTCGACAGGGCGCGCGGGCTCGACGAGACACGGGCGCGGTCGCGGATCCGGCGCGGACGAAGCAACGCGCCGCTCAGGGGTCGAGCCCCGCGATCCGCAGCAGCCCGATCACGGCGAGCGCGACGAGGATGCTCCAGAGGACGAGCTTGAGCGGGTAGGGCACGCGCGGTCTCCGTGGGGTCGCCTTCGTCGATCCTGCTGCGCGGTCGACCATGGCTGGCGGGAGCGCGTGGCGGGGCGGCGCGGGCGCTCCCTTGCTCGCGGTCCGGAGGCTGGGCGGGTTGTCCTCCGCCGCCTTCGCCAGGGTCTCCTTGAGCGGCGAGCTCTGATAGAGCGTCGGCCGATAGGCGCCGGGCAGCGGTAAGGTCGTTCTCCCGGCCGGCGGGGGCTTGGGCCGCGGAGCGTCGACCGCGGGCTCGGCGGCCGCGCTGAGCGCCGTGGTCTTCATCGTCAAGGCGCGGAGGGTCTGCGGTGGGATGGGCTGCGTCTCGATGTCCTCGAGCTTGACCGTGGTGGCTTGAGCCGGAGTGGCCGCTCCCAGATCGAACGCCTCGAGCATCTCACGGGCGTTGGCGAAGCGATCGCGCCTGTCCTTCGCGAGGGCCTTGAGCACGACGGCGTCGAGCCACGGCGGGGTATCGGCTCGCAGCTGCGCCGGCGGCGTCGGGCGCTCGATGATGTGCGCCTGAAGCAAGTTGAAGACGTCCGTGCCCACGAATGGCCCTCGCCCGACCAGCAGGAAGAAGATGACGCCGCCGAGCCCGTAGAGATCTGCGCGCGCGTCCGCCGGCATCCCTGCGATCTGCTCCGGAGACGCGTAGGCAGGCGTTCCGAGGACGAGCCCTGGGGCTGTCGGCACCACGTCGCCGACCTTCATCCGCACCTCCACGTCCAGGATCTTCACGATCCCGAAGTCGAGGATCTTGATGCTGCGCTCCCCGTTCGCGTCGGGCTCGAGCCAGAGGATGTTCTCCGGCTTCAAGTCCCGATGCACGATTCCCGCCGCGTGGGCATGCTCCAACCCCGCTAGCACCTGACGCGCGATGGAGACCACCTCCGGGATCGGGAGGCCGCCGCGAGCCTTCACCTCTTCCTTGAGCGTCTTCCCGAGCAGCCGCTCCGTGATCAGGTACGCGCGCATCGACTGGGTGAACCCGAAGTCGACCACCCGGAGGATGTGCTCGTTCTCCAGGCTCCTGAGCACACGGCCCTCGCGCAAGAGGCGGCGCGTGAGCTCCTCGTTCTGCGCCTTGTCGCGTTCCCCGAGCAACTTCATCACCAGCTCGTGGCCGAGCGCGCGATGGCGAACCAGGTGGACCGAGCTCATCCCCCCGCGCGCGATCGGACGCACGTACTCGTAGGGCGTCGTCGAGAGCTCCGCCTCCAACGCGTCTTCCCCGGCGGTCTTCACGGCGCTCCGGCCGCCGCGACGAAGGCGGAGAGGATCTCCTCGCGTCCGCCGGACCTCGTCGTGCCGGGCAGCGCGGCACGGCGGATCTGCGTCGAGAGCCGGGCGAGCGCCGCACGATGTCGCCGACAGATGGTCGTGTACTTCGATCCCGACGCGTCCGCGATCGCGCGCAGCTCCTGGTCCTCGAAGTAGTGCGCCCGGATCACCTCGGCCTCACGCGCAGGCAGCCGGCCGCACAGCTCTCGCACCAGGGCGGCACGGGCGAGCTCGTCGTCGCGTCGCGCGATGTCTTCCTCCGTCGAGGCCAGGTGCTCCGCCGGGTCCCCGGTCAGCGTCACACACGTCTGAGCCGGCACGATCCCCGGCCGGGCCGACCACGTCTGCTCCGCGAGGTTTGCTCGCCTTCGCGCGCCCTTCTCTCGCCGGTAGCCCTCCAGCACCGCCCACCGGATCTTCATCGACGCAAAGACCTCGAACGGGATCTCACGCGCCTCGTCGAAAGCCTGAGCCGCGGTTGCGAGCCCCTCGAGGCCCCAGGACTCCAGGTCGCCGGGGCTCAACCAACGAGCGCGTCGCGCGAACGAGCGCGCGATGCGGACTACGAGGTACTTGTGTTCACGGACGAGATCGGTTCGCGAAGGTGTCACGTAGAGCTCTCCCCGAGCGGCGATTTGCGTCGCTCATGGAGTACCTCCGCGTTCGCAGCGGGACATGGACAGCCACGGCGTGCTGCTTCACGCGAAGAGTCGCTGAGGTCCCGGAGCCTCAACCGCGCGTGAAATATTTCGCGACGTGCGAAGTGCTTGAGCTTCGCCGCCGAGTGCTATCTCCTCCGCACCTCACAACGACACTTGCGAGGGGATATGGCGAAGGGAAAGACTGGGAGCAAGCAAACCAAGACCGCAAGCAAGCCGGCGCGCACCGCGAGCGCCGCGCCGAGCACGGACATCGGCAACTGGGACGCGCCGGAGTTCGAGGGCGAGTTCACCGACGCGTCGCTCTCCTGGGAGGACCGGCAGCTGCTCGGCACCGTGGTGAAGTTCCTGTTCACGATCGTCGACGCCCGCTTGCTCCGCCGTGCGGTGCGCGCCGGCTACAGCCAAGACGAGCACGGGGAGATGTGGCGGCTCGTGGACCAGGCCGCCGGGCGCGACAAGCCGCTCGATCTGCTGTCCGCGGATCTCGCCAACGATCCGGAGCGCCAACGCCTCCTGGTGGAGATCGATGAGTTCGAGAACCTGTGGTTCCCCCGCGCGGACAAGATCATCCGGCGGCTCGTCCCCGAAGCCGAGGTCGAGGGTTTCCTCGGGGCGTTCTTCAAGGACCTGAAGCAACAACCGCTCGGTCCCGGCGTCCTCGACTCCACGTCGACCTTCCTCAGCCGGGTCGACCAGCTCGCGGACAGCAAGCTCCCCGGCGCCGCCGACGTGCTCGCCAAGCTGCGCGCCCGCGGCGTCACCGAGGCGAAGGTGAAAGAGATCCGAGACAAGATCGCTTCGCTTCGCAAAGGCCTCGTGAAGGCGAGGACGGTCGACGCCGCCGCTGCGAGCGCCGCGGCGACCAAACAGGCCGCCGCGCTCCAGCAGCTTCGGCTCGCCTGGAACGATTGGTCCACCACACTCCGCCCGCTCTACGACATCCGCGAGCAGATCCAGCTCGGCCTCACCGAGTCGCGCAACCGCGCGGCCGAGCCGGCGCCCCCCGCTCCCCCCGCGCCCGCCCCCGACGCGGGAAAGAACGCGAGCGGGTCGGGTACGGACTGAGCCCGCTTCCCGAGAACCCCTGAGAACACGGGAGCTTCCAGGCCCGGAGGTCCAACTTTCGGGTCGAGGGAGCTCGCGCTTTCGGGTCTCGAGCTGACGCTTTCGGGCCTCAAGCTCCCAACTTTGGCTCTCGAACTGGCGCTTTCGGGGCTCGAGCTGAAACTTTCGGGTCTCGAGGTCGCGCTTTCGGCGCTGGAGGTCTCGCTTTCGGCGCTGGAGGTCGTCGAGGGCCGGAAGTTGGAGGTCGGGGGCCAGAAGCTCGAGGTTTCGGGGCGGAAGTGGGTCGTTTCGAGGCGGATCCGTGAGGGGGATCGCACCAAGCGGCGAGCTATGTCCCGGCCCCAGCCCCTTTCGTGGCCGAAGCCGGCGGGCCACGCTCCCCGGCCAGCCTCGGGGCGTTCCGAGCGCTTGTGCGAATGTGAGCGGCGCACGCGGGGGAGCAGACCATCCGTCTGTGTCGCCACGCCGCCACAGAGGGCCGCGAACGGCAGTCGCTTCCGCACCACATCCTTGTAGCGAAGCAGGCAGCATCGAGATGCGACGCTTGCCCTGACGCAGGCGGCGCCATAGGATTGTCTTAGTTCCGCGGGGGTACTCGTGGATCCAGCGGGCTCAACTCCCCTCCCCCCCGAGTCGAGCCCGTTGTTTTCTTCGCAACCGGAGATTGGCCTCCATGTCGCTCGAAAAGGACCTCCCGGCTTTGGTTCTTGCCAGGATGACTCTCGCTGAAGCATTTCTCTTTCAAGCAGCAACGGTCGACATTCCATTCGAGCGTGCCGCGTATCTCTTAGGGATGATCCAGCCCCCGCTCTTGGACGCAACTTGCGCATTCAACATGCTTGGCGATGCCTGGGCATACGAGTTCGGAGGCTCGCTCTCACTGCAGGACTGGACGATAACTGGACTAAAAGAGCTGGTCCAAACCCTGGTGCGAGCAATCGACGGGGCCGAGAAGCATCTCTCTGATGGACAGCGGGGACGCCTTATGGCGCGCCTATGCCAACCGACGTCCCACGCCGATGCCCTCGCCGAGTGCATGCCAATCCTTTGGCTCGATGAGGACGTCAGTTGCGAATACGAGTTCAGGACGGGCGAGGGAAACAAGGACGCGGATTGGTGTCTGCAAAAGCCAAATCACCGACCGGTGCTCCTGGAGGTAAAACGGCGAGTGGTCGACCTAGTTGCTCATTTGGCCGACATTCTCCAGGGCAACTGCAAGCCGAATGGCGACGCCCCAGACCCCGAGCATGACGCAGCATTGCTGTTTCGAAGTGTCCAAGAGAAGTACCCGGTGATGGATCCGGCTCAGAGGCTTCAGGGAGCGTGGATAAGCACAGCCATCCAACAGGAGGCATCGGAGCTGAGCCAGGCTTTCCATTCGCTCGACCCCCGACGCGTGCACTTTGCCGTACTCGGCGGCGCCACTCGAGGCGTGCACGTGCTGACGAGAGAGCCCGCCGACCAGGCCACCATCCTCGCGGTCTTGGGCAGGAATCGCGGCCTGAACGATGGGAGTTCACACCCGGGACGCCGACCGCAATTCAGGACGAAGAAGATCCCTGAGGTTCTGGTGTGCGTGACGCGGTGTCGGCGCCAGGCTCTCCCGCCCTCGCGTCGTTTCGGTTACACAAGCCCGAGCGTCCATGTCCTCCCCGAACCTCTCCGCCTTCATCTGGGCCGTCGCCGATCTGCTGCGCGGCGACTACAAGCAGTCCGAGTACGGGAAGGTGATCTTGCCCTTCACGGTGCTTCGACGGCTCGACTGTGTGCTGGAGAAAACGAAGAAGGCGGTGCTGGCGGAGAAGGCGAAGCGCGAGAGGGCGGGGCTGAACGTGGAGCCCTTCTTGTTGAAGGCGTCGGGACACTCCTTCTTCAACACGTCGGAGCTCGACCTCAAGAAGCTGATGGGGGATCAAGACCACATCGGGGAGAACCTGCGGAAGTACGTGCAGGGGTTCTCGGCCCCGGTGCGCGACATCTTCGAGCGCTTCGAGCTGCACACGCAGATCGACCGCCTGGCGAGGGCGGGCCTGCTGTACCTGGTGACGGAGAAGTTCGCGAACATCGACCTGCATCCGGAGGTGGTGAGCAACGCGGACATGGGCGCCGTGTTCGAGGAGCTGATCCGACGGTTCGCGGAGCTCTCGAACGAGACGGCCGGCGAGCACTTCACCCCCCGCGAGGTGATCCGGCTGATGGTGAGCCTGATCTTCATCGAGGACGACGAGGCGCTCGCGAAGCCGAACGTGGTGCGCACCATCTACGATCCGACCGCGGGCACCGGCGGAATGCTGAGCGTCGCGGGGGAGTACCTCTCCGAGCACAGCCCGAAGGCCCGCCTCGTCGTACATGGCCAGGAGCTGAACGCGGAGTCCTACGCGATCTGCAAAGCCGACATGCTGATCAAGGGCCAGGACATCTCGAACATCGTGTTCGGCAACACGCTCTCGGCCGATGGCCTGCCGAACAAGAAGTTCGACTACATGCTCTCGAACCCGCCGTTCGGCGTGGAGTGGAAGAAGATCGAGAAGGAGATCCGAAAGGAGTTCGAGGAGAAGGGGTACGACGGCCGCTTCGGACCTGGCTTGCCGCGGGTGAGCGACGGCTCGCTGCTGTTCCTGCTCCACCTTGTCTCGAAGATGCAGCCGCTCTCCGCGGGCGGCTCACGCTTCGGCATCGTGCTCAACGGCTCGCCGCTCTTCACCGGCGGCGCTGGCTCAGGGGAGAGCGAGATCCGCCGGTACATGCTCGAGAACGATCTCGTCGAGGCGATCATCGGCCTGCCGACGGACATGTTCTACAACACCGGGATCAGCACCTACGTGTGGATCGTCAGCAACAAGAAGCCAGCGAACCGGAAGGGCAAGGTGCAGCTCATCGACGCGAGCAGCTTCTTCCAGAAGATGCGCAAGAGCCTCGGCAGCAAGCGCAAGGAGCTGAGCGACGAGCACATCGAAGACATCACGCGCATCTTCGGGAGCTTCCGCAAGCTCACCCGCGACGGCGTCCCCATCAGCCGCATCTTCAAGAACGAGGACTTCGGCTACCGCACCATCACCGTCGAGCGCCCGCTACGCGACGACGAGGGCAAGCCGGTGCTGGGCCAGAAGGGCAAGCAGAAGGGCCTGCCTCAGCCGAACGCGGAGCTGCGCGACAACGAGAATGTCCCGCTCAGCGAGGACGTGCAGAGCTACTTCGAGCGCGAAGTGCTTCCCCACGCGCCCGACGCGTGGATCGATCACGAGAAGACCAAGGTCGGCTACGAGATCCCCTTCAATCGTCACTTCTACGTCTTCAAGCCCCCGCGTCCGCTCGCCGAGATCGACGCGGAGCTGAAGGACGTCTCGCAGCGCATCACGAAGATGCTCGCGGAGCTGTCCAAGTGAGCTTCCCGCGCTATCCGAAGTACAAGGACAGCGGGGTGGAGTGGTTGGGTGAGGTGCCGGACCATTGGGATGTAATGCAGCTTGGTCGCATATCGGTCAGCTGGTGCGATGGCCCATTCGGATCCGGACTAAAATCCGAACACTACGCAGAAGATGGTGTCCGAGTTGTGCGATTGCAGAACATTCGTTGCACGGGCTTCGATGGCTCAGATGAGGTCTACGTCGCGCGCGAATACTACGAGCGGGAGCTTCGCGGGCACGACGTGATAGCGGACGATGTGCTTATTGCTGGACTGGGCGATGACAACAACACAGTAGGACGCGCATGCGTGACACCAGCCGGAATTGGCCCGGCAATGGTGAAAGCCGACTGCTTCCGTTTCAGGCTGAACCAAAACCGGGCATGTTCGGCATTTGTGAGCGCGGCTCTTTGCTCTAGCTCTGAGGCGGATGCAGGCTTTCTTGCGACCGGTTCAACCCGGTCCCGTATTCCGCTCTCTCAGATGGCGTCGCGAAAGGTGCCAGTTCCGCCACTCGAGGAACAACTAAGGATCTCGGCGTTCCTCAGCAGCGAGATCGGCAAGCTCGAGGCTCTCGTGAACGAGCAGGAGCGGCTGATCGAGCTGCTGAAGGAGAAGCGACAGGCGGTTATCTCGCACGCAGTGACCAGGGGCCTGAACCCGAAGGCGCCGATGAAGGATTCGGGGATCGAGTGGCTGGGCGAGGTGCCGGCGCATTGGGGACTGAAACGCGGGCGCTTTCTGTTTCACAAGCTTGACCTCCCGCCGGGTGCTGATGATGGGGTCGTCACTGCATTTCGTGACGGTCAGGTGACGCTCCGTGAGAATCGACGAAGCGAGGGCTTTACAATCGCCGTGCTGGAGGTTGGCTATCAGCGGGTACGCGCGGGCGATCTCGTGGTGCACGGGATGGACGCGTTTGCGGGCGCGATCGGCGTGTCCGAGTCCACGGGAAAGTGTACCCCTGAGTATGCGGTGCTTGCGCCAATTGGCGACGACATCAATGGGTACTTCGCTCTCGTCCTCCGTCTAATGGCGAAGCGGAACTTCATCTTCGTGATTTGTCCGTCCGTTCGAGAGAGAGCTCCCCGATTTCGGTTTGAAGCGCTAAGAGATCTGGTGCTCCCGGTTCCGCCTGTGGCGGAGCAAAAGGAGATACTCTCGTTCCTTGAGTCGGAGGTTCGTCGAGTAGACGCGCTTGTCGGCCAGGCCCAACTCGCGATAGACCTTCTGCGAGAGCGCCGCACCGCCTTGATCTCCGCCGCAGTCACCGGCCAGATCGACGTTTGCGGTGCCTCTGGGGCTGCGGCTTGACCGTTCTTCGGGTGACGGACTCAAGGTCCGGCGTCGCCTTCGGACTGGCCGTCGGCGGGCGGGTGCAACCGACCGCGATCGGCGGCGTGCCTCGCGAGGCGGGCACCCTTCGCCTCTTGCTGGCTTTTGGAGTGCGTCGAGAAGTCGATGAGCGCGTGCGCCGGGTCGGCCACCTTCTCCGGTGGGCACGTGAGCGGATCGGCGACGACCTCGAGCGTCTGGGCCTGGCACTCGCCCACGGTGATGGCCCACGTTCCGGCGGATTGAAGACCGAGCGCCGCGGTGTGCAGCTCGTACGCATCGCAGGCCGTCGTCAGAGCTCCGCGCGCCACCGACAGCCTGCTGTGATCCTTCGCGGTCGGGCGAAAGGCCTGGCTGCTCGGGCGGCCATCCCGAATGAAGCTGGGATGGACCTGGCGGAATAGCGGCTCGTCACCGTCGGTGAGCGGTCGCCCTTCGGGGTCGGGGGGGTGATCGCCGGCCTCCGTGGTCACGCTTGCGCTCCGAGGTAGTCCTCGAGGAAGCGGCCAAGTTTGGTCTCGCCGCCCGGCTCGCTGAGTGGGATCGACGTCTCGCGGATCTCATCGGCGTCCAATCTGACCGCGAGCGCATCGACGGCGTGGCGTTGGAGATCGAAGCTCGTGATGATCTCCCACGAGCGGCTCGTCCACTCGGCCCGGGCCAGCCCCTCCGGGGTCGGATAGATGTACGGGCGGGGAAGGGCAAAGCCGTCCAGCAACGCCGTGAGCAGCTTGGAGAGCCACGCCAGCGCCTCCGGCTCGTAGCCCGGGCTCGAGGCATCGTACCAACCGCTCACCAGCGCGCGCAGCGAATCGAGCTGCGCATCCACGGGCGTCGGGCAGCCTGGGCGCGTGGGCTCCACGCCCTCCTCGGCCGGGCTCACGTCGGTCGCCAGCACCACCCGCAGCAGCGTACCCTCGACGTCGAACAGGCCGGTCCCGCGCACCCGGACCAGCTCTTCCTTATCGGACGCGCGCGTCACGACCCTCATGAAGTGGGGGAGCGTGCGCACCTGCAGTTTGCGGCCATCCGCCATGCGAAGACCGAAGGTCTCTCCGTCCTTGTCTGTCGTGCGAACGTCGCCGACGAGGTCGACCTCATCCTCGTAGGTGCCTTGGGCGTGAAGGATCAGGCGGCGGCGAACCTGCCGGTTGTAGGTCGCGCCCCGGCCGGAGCCTGGCTTGCCGATGGTGATCCACTCGTCATCCCCCAGCGTGCGGCCGAAGCTATTGAAGCGCGCGATGAGGTCCTTGGAGAGCGCGGCGGGCAAGTCGTTGTCGTTTGCGGCGGCCTCGACGGCGCGCTCCACGAGATCTCGCGCCTGGGCAAAGTAGTCCTCGTCGGGGAACAGGAGATCCGTGACGCGGGAGATCATCGGCACCGCGCTACCCTCACCGACACCTTGAAGCACGAGCCGAAAGCCGGACTCGAACCCCTTGGGCAGGCGTTGCCGTTCGGGGTGGCGGGATTGGTGGAGCGACTTCGCGATCGCCAGCACGAGCTCGCGATAGGCGGCGAGCTCCGGCAGGACCTCGAGCGGCATCTGCGCGCCGTTGAAGCGCTTGCCGTGAAACACGAGGGTCACGAACGGGCTCGGGCTCATGCGTCGTGCGCGAAGTGTACGTCGCGCGGCTCGTGATTCCATCGAGTTCGGGCCGTCGGGTCAACTATGCTCCCTCGGCGAGGGGCATGAGTCTTCACAAGGAGATCCACTTCGAGGACGAGATCTGCGCGCACCTTGCGGCGCATGGCTGGCTGCACTCGGAGAAGGACGCGCAAGGGTACGACCGCACGCGGGCGCTCTTTCCGGCGGACGTGCTCGGGTGGGTGCAGGCGACGCAGCCGGAAGCGTGGAATCTGCTGGAGAAGAACCACGGGACAGCGGCGGGCGAGACGTTGCTCGGGCGGCTGCGGGATCAGCTCGATAAACGCGGGACGCTCGACGTCCTGCGGCAGGGGATCGATCTCTTGGGGCTCAAGAGCAAGCTGAAGCTCGCGCAGTCCAAGCCGTCGCTGGGGTTGAACGCCGACCTCCTCGCGCACTACGGAGAGAGCCGGCTGCGGGTCGTGCGACAGGTGCGCTACTCGGTGGCGAGCGAGAACGCGATCGACCTGGTGCTGTTCCTGAACGGCGTGCCGGTCGCCACGGTGGAGCTGAAGAGTGAGTTCACCCAGTCGGTCGACGACGCGGTGGACCAGTACAAGCTCGACAGGGTCCCGCACCCCAAAGGCAAGGCGGCCGAGCCGCTGTTGTCATTCCCGCGGGGGGCGCTCGTCCACTTCGCGGTGAGCCAGAACGAGGTGCGCGTTACGACGAAGCTCGCCGGGGCAGCGACGGAGTTCCTGCCCTTCAACCTCGGGTGCGACGGCGGGGCCGGCAACCCGGTGAACCCTGCGGGAGGGCCGCGGACCGCCTATCTCTGGGAGCAGGTCTGGGAGCGGGAGAGCTGGCTGGAGATCCTCCACCGCTACCTCGTGGCTGCGCGCGGTCCGTCGAGCCAGATCGAGAAGGTGATCTTTCCGCGGTTCCACCAGCTCGACGTGACGCGGAGGCTCCAGGCGGCGATCCGCAAGGACGGCCCCGGGCAGCGCTACCTGGTGCAGCACTCGGCGGGCTCGGGCAAGACGAACTCCATCGCGTGGACGGCCCACTTCCTCGCCGAGCTCCACGATGCCGACAACAGGAAGGTGTTCGACTCGGTGATCGTCGTCTCCGACCGCAACGTGATCGACAGCCAACTGCAGGGCGCGCTCTTCACGTTTGCGCGCCAGGCCGGCGTTGTCGCGAAGATCGACAACGAAGACAGCAGCAAGAGCCAGAAGCTCGCGGAGGCGCTCTCGGGCGACAAGAAGGTCGTGGTCTGCACCATCCAGACGTTCCCGTTCGCGCTCGAGAAGGTGCGCGAGCTCTCCGCCGCCCAGGGCAAGCGCTTCGCGGTCATCGCGGACGAGGCCCACAGCTCCCAGACCGGCGAGGCGGCGGCGAAGCTCAAGGCCGTGCTGAGCGCCGAGGAGGCCGCTCAGCTCGCCGACGGCGGTGAGATCAGCTCAGAGGACGTGCTCGCGGCGCAGATGGCGGCGCGCGCCGAGGACTCCGGGATCACGTTCGTGGCGTTCACCGCGACACCGAAGGCGAAGACGCTCGAGCTCTTCGGAACCCGGCCGAAGCCGGACCAGAAGCCGGGCGAGGGCAACGTGCCCAAGCCCTTCCACGTCTACTCGATGCGGCAGGCGATCGAGGAGGGCTTCATCCTGGACGTGCTCGCCAACTACACGCCCTACAGCCTCGCCTTCAAGCTCGCTCACCAATCGGAGAGCGCGGCCGACCTCGAGGTCGAGCGCAGCGCCGCCCTGAAGAAGATCATGGGCTGGGTGCGCCTGCACCCTTACAACATCGCGCAGAAGGTCCAGGTCGTCGTGGAGCACTTCCGCGAGCAGGTCGCGCCGTTGCTCCAGGGTCGAGCCAAGGCGATGGTCGTCGTCGCGAGCCGCGTCGAGGCGGTGCGATGGAAGCTCGCCATCGACAGGTACATCCACGACCGCGGCTACAAGCTGGGCACCCTGGTCGCCTTCTCCGGAGAGGTTCGTGACGACGAGTCGGGGCCGGATCCATTTACGGAGCACAGCGCGACGCTCAACCCTCGCCTCAAGCAGCGCGACATCAAGACGGCGTTCGAAGGCGAGGAGTATCAAGTGCTGCTCGCCGCCAACAAGTTCCAGACGGGCTTCGACCAGCCGCTGCTGTGCGGGATGTACGTCGACAAGCGGCTCGCGGGGATCCAGGCCGTACAGACCTTGTCGAGGCTGAACCGGGCGTACCCGGGCAAAGACACCACCTTCGTCGTCGACTTCGTGAACGACCCGAAGGAGGTGCTCGAGGCGTTCAAGACCTACTACACGACCGCGACCCTCGCCGCGACGACCGACCCGAACCTCGTCTTCGACCTCCGTGCGAAGCTCGACGCTGCGGGGCTCTACGACGACTTCGAGATCGATCGCGTCGTGAAGGTCGAGCTTGATCCGAACGGCAAGCAGGCGGAGCTGGTCGCCGCGCTCGAGCCGGTCGTCGACCGGGTGGTCAAGCGATACCGCGCGGCGCAGGAGGCGCTTCGCATCGCGAAGGACGACGGGGACACCGCCGCGATGAAGGACCCGAAGGCGACCCTCGACGCCCTTGTCCTGTTCAAGAGCGACATGGGGGCGTATCTCCGGCTCTACACCTTTCTGTCGCAGATCTTCGACTACGGAAGCACCGACATCGAGAAGCGCGCCATCTTCTACAAGCGCGTGTTGCCGCTGCTCGAGCTCGGTCGCGAGCGCGAGACGATCGACCTCTCCAACGTCAAGCTCACCCACTACGCCCTGAAGCGTCGCGACCCCGCCCTGCTCCACCTGAAGGAGGGCGCGGAGCCGCCGCTCGAGCCGATGAGCGGCGCCGGCGCGGGCGGTGTCCACGAAAAGCAGCGCGCGAAGATGCGCGAGCTGATCGAAAAGCTCAACGGCCTCTTCGAGGGCGAGCTCACCGACGACGACATGCTCGTCTACGTCACCGACGTCCTGTTCAAGAAGCTCCTCGAATCGAAGACCCTGATCCAGCAGGCCGCCAACAACACCAAGGAGCAGTTCGCCAACTCCCCCGATCTCATGCCCGCCCTCACCGACGCGATCATCGAGGCCCACGACGCCCATACCGTCATGAGCACCCAGGCGATCAACTCCGAGAGCGTGCGCGAGGGGATCCGCGATCTGCTGCTTCAATACGCGAAGCTGTACGAGGCGTTGAAGGAGCGGGCGGCATAACGCCGAGAAGAAGGCAGCCCCGCCCCGGGCGACGCCGAGGCGGGGCGCTCCCTGTCTGCTACTTCTTGGCTTTGTGCCCGTCCTTGTCGGGCTTGCGGCTCTCGTTGCCGTGCGAGTCCCGGTCGCGAATCTCGCCGTTCGGGCGCGTGATGATCACGTCCGACCCGTTTTTATCGGCGATGGGTCGGGCCACGTCGATCGCCTCCCCCTGGGTCGGCTTCACGGCGACGGGCTTCTTGCCTTCCGGCTTCACTTGCCAGCCGCTGCCTTTGGGGTTCGGCGTCACCCACACATTCGGCTTCTTGCTCATCGGCGACCTCCGAGAAGGCCCATGACCTTCAGACCGAGCAAGCCGATGCTCAGGGCGATGCCCCAAGCGACCAGCGGGTTGCGGTGCCGTGCTGTCACGCAAGGCCCCTTCGGAGTCGCGCACACCTGCGCGACGTATTCTCTCTCACGACTCATGTTGCATGCCTTCCTGCGGTGGCCGCGCTTTGCCCGTGGGCGAGATCTTGGCGACCGCAAAATGCCTGTCAGGGGCCGGCCGGATGCAGGCCCTCCAATTCGCGACGTCCTGGCCCCGCGACCCTGACGCCCCATTTCAGAAATCGCACCTTGGGGGCCGTCTCCCTCCTCCGTCGGTGCTCCGCTCCCTCCCGTTCTCAGCAATTGGGCAGGTCGTGCAGGTTGTTGCGGGTGGTGTTGTCCTTGTCCGTGCGGAGATATTTTCCCGTGGGGCCCGAGACCACGCGGATCTCCGTGCGGACGTTGCCGGGCCAGATCACGTAGTAGCTGTGGGTCCGAGACTCGATGTCGCTGATCGCATCGGCCTTGCTCCGCGGTGACCATGACTGGCCGCTGTTACAGAGCTTCGTGATGTCGTCGCGTTGATCCTTGCCGGTTGCCGTGACTTGCCGATCCGCCATGTTCGATTCCTCCTGCCGCCACATCGCGGCTGGACGGAACTTGCGCGCGCCGAGCGGAACGACAACGGCAGCAACGAAGTTGCGATCGCTGAGCGATCACGTCGATCCTTGAGCGATGGGGAAGGCGGACTTCGGGGGGTTGGAATCCTTTGTGCGGATCTTCGAGCAGCTGCTCGCGGGCGAGACGGTGACCGCATGCTCGATCGCCGCGGACCTCAACCTCGGGCACGCGGGCGGCGCCCGCCGCTTGAAGATGTTGGCCGGGTTGAAGGACGCGATCGTCGGGGAAGGCAAGGAGCAGTCGGTTCGACTGCCGCCGCTGCTCCGGCAGCCGGCGGTGGGTGACGGCGCCGTCGCGGCGGCGTGTCTCGTGTCGAGCCTCGCGACCGCGCTTCGTGAAACTCGAATGCAGCGCCAGGTCGAGCGGCTCCGCAAGGAGTGGGTCGAGCGCTCTCGGCGGAGCGACGTCGCGCGGGATCTCGATCGCAAGTTCTGGTTCGTGACTCGCGGCGGCGAGACAGCGCTGCCCAAAGCAGAGACGCGCCTCGCAGACGTGATCGAGGCGTTGCTGGGCGAGCGCGAGATTCGGTTCGACTACGTCCATTTCAACGGCGACCGCGAGAAGGGCATCCAGGCGCAGGCCCTCACGCTCGCGCTGCATGAGCACCAGTTCTACGTGATCGCGCGACGCCCGGATCGACGCCCGCACCCCTACCGCTTCGCCCGAATCGCCAACCTTCGCGTCGGCAAGCGCGCCGAGTACCCCGACGAGGGTACCTACAATCCCAGGCAGCTCTTTCGGCACGTCTTCGGGATTTTCATCGGGCAACCCGACGAGCCGGTCCAGCACCTGAAGCTTCGATTCAGCGCGAAGTGGGGCAGCTACATCCCATCGCACTGCTGGCACGAGTCGCAGATCGCGAGCCCGCCCAACGCCGACGGGACCATCGACGTCGAGTTGAACGTCCGCGTCTGCCACGAGCTGCGAAGCTGGATCCTCGGCTTCGGCGCGGACGTCGAAGTCCTCGAGCCCAAGAAGCTCCGCGGCGAAATTCGAGACGCCCACGCGCGCGCCGCGGGCCTCTATCGGACGAAGGAGAAGCCGGGGCTGGTCGCAGCCGAACCGCGCCACCCGCGCCGCACGCGCCCGACTCCGTCCACGACGAGGCGGGTCGCCGTGAAGCAGTAGCGCGACGGATCCGCGATCGTGGACAGCCAGTCTCGAGACGACGCCGTGCGCGCGACTCAAGTCTCGAGACGACGCCCGTGCAAGCCCCGCTTCAGTCTCGAGACGACGCCGTGCGCGCGACCCAAGTCTCGGAACAACGCCGTGCAAGCACCGCCTCAGTCTTGAGACGACGCCACGCAAGCCACCCCAGTCTCGAGACGACGCCGTGCAGGCCAAGGAGCTCTCAGCCGCCTAAAGCCACAATCACATCTCAGAAGCCATCTGCAGCGTCGGAGGGGGGCCCCACGAAGTGGGGGGAGGTTTTCGCCAAAACCTCCAACTAGCGAGCCGAGCTGCGGGGCCTCGCGCTGGCAACACATCGCTCCCAGCACGACCCTGTTCCAGCTCTCGCCTCTCCCTGCGAGCGCGAAGCGCGACGCGCGGTCCGCCGAGCTGCGGGGCCTCGCGCTGGCAACACATCGCTCCCAGCACGACCCTGTTCCAGCTCTCGCCTCTCCCTGCGAGCGCGAAGCGCGACGCGCGGTCCGCCGAGCTGCGGGGCCTCGCGCTGGCAACACATCGCTCCCAGCACGACGCTGTTCCAGCTCTCGCCTCACCCGGCGAGCGCGAAGCGCGACGCGCGCTCTCCGGGCCTCGCGGTCGCCGCCCAACGCTCCCAGCACGACGCTGTTCCAGCTCTCGCCTCTCCCGGCGAGCGCGAAGCGCGACGCGCGCCCCCCCCGAGCAGAGCTACCCGGCGATCTCTTCCATCCTTGCCATCCTGCCCATCCTTCCCAGCCGCCGCGCCGCGAGGGGCGCGACGAGCCCGACCGCGGCCGCGACCACGAACAGCCCGAAGAGGCCGAGCGCGCCGGTGACGAAGCCGCTCGCGACGATCCCGAGCCCGGTCACGCTCGCGAGGACGCACGCCATCACCGTGAAGTCGGTGGCGCGCGCGTCCGGGCGGCTGAGGTCCATCATGCGCGCGAAGAGGGCGGCGGTGGCTGCGCCTCCGAGGGCGTGCTCGACGACGCTCGCTCCATAGAAGACGGGCATCGCGAGGGGGGCGGCGTCGGAGCCTACCGGGCGGACCCGATCGAGGACGGCGTACATCGCGATGGCGGCGGTCTGGAGCGCGGCGGTGAGCACGAGGGCGCGGCGCGCTCCAAGGGCGCGGTAGAGGGCTCCGCCGACGGAGGCGCCCCCGATGGCGGCGACGCCGCCGACGACGCCGCGGGTGATCCCGATGGCGGCGTTGTCGAGCCCCTGCTTCACGAACCATCGGTGCACCATCCCCGCCGCGAGGGCGTCGCCGAGCTTGAAGCCGACGAGGGCGATGACGAGCGTCCACGCGTCGGCGCGTTCGAAGAAGGTCCCGAAGAGGCGCCCGCTCACGGAGGCGCGCGCGGGGGTCGGCGCGGGACGGGGCGCCTCCCGGATGGCAAGGACCGGCAGCGTCAGCAGGCCGATCGCCGCCGCCATCACGAAGAACGCGTCGCGGTAGCCCACCGTGTCGAGGATCGCGAGCAAGCCGCCTCCTCCTGCGATGATGCCGGCGCGCTGGGCCGCGACCTGGACCGCCCCGCCGCGGCCCCGCTCCTCGACGGTCAAGACGTCGAGGGCGAGGGCGTCGGTCGCGACGTCCTGAAGGGCGCTGAAGACGGACACGATGAAGAACCCAGCGAGCATCGGGGTGAGGTGCCCGGGCGCCGGTCGCGCGAGACCGAGCGCGACGAGGGAGCCCACCGCGAGCAGGTTGAGCGGGATGATGGCGCGCTTGCGGTTCGGGAGTCGGTCGACGGTGGGACCGAACAGGAACTTGAGTCCCCAAGGCACGGCGAGCAGGCTGGAGAGCCCGACGAGCTCTGGGGGATGGGTGCGGTTGAGGAGCACCGGCACCGCGTGTGAGAAGAAACCGAACGGGAGACCCTGCGCGACATAGAGCGACGCGAGGGCGGCGTAACGGAGCCACGTCGGAACGGGGCGCGTCGCGGCACCGGGCACGCGGGCATCCTACACCGCGCGCGATCCCCAGCGGACCGTGGTATGCGGCCGCGATGACGAGCCACGCCGAGCTGCTGGAGAGGCTCTATGCGCGCGGACATCGAGGGATCGAGCTCGGCCTCGATCGGGTGCGGCGCGCCGCGCGCGCGCTGGGCGATCCGCACCTCGGCGTCCGCGCGCTGCACGTCGCGGGGACGAACGGCAAGGGGAGCGTCGCCGCCATGCTCGACGCGATCGCACGGGAGAGCGGCCTGCGCGCGGGCCTCTACACGTCGCCCCACCTCGTCGCCCTTCGCGAGCGGATCCGCGTCGACGGAGCGCCGCTCGACGACGCGCAACTCGACGACGCCCTCGCCCGCGTCTTTCGGGACGCCCCCGCCGAGCTCACCTTCTTCGAGACGCTCACCCTGGCCGCGTTCGTCGCATTTCGGGAGGCGAAGATCGATCTCGCGGTGCTCGAGGTCGGCCTCGGGGGCCGGCTCGACGCGACGAACCTCGTGGAGGCGCCGCTCGCCACGGGGGTCGTCTCGATCGCGCGCGGCGACGACGGGCGCGACCTCGAGCACGCCGCCCTGCTCGGAGACTCGGTCGACGCCATCGCCCGAGAGAAGGCCGGCATCGCGAAGGCGGGAGCGCCCCTCGTCGTGGGCCCCGTCGACCCCGTCGCCCGCGAGGCGATCCTCGATGTCGCGCGCGCGCGCGGGGCGTCGCCAGTCTGGTCGGTGGGCGCGGATCTCCGGGTCGACGGCGAAGGAGAAGAGGTGTGCCTCGTCCTGCCGGAGGGGGAGCGCGTCGTCCTCGCCCCTCGGCTCGGGGGCGCCCACCAGATCGAGAACGCCGCGGTGGCGGCGGGCATGGCCGTCCTTGCCGCGCGTTCGGAGGCGCGGATCGGCCGTGCGTCGATCGAGCGCGGGATCGCGCGCGCCGCGTGGGATGGAAGGATGGAGACGGTCGTCGCGCGAGGCCGGACCTTCCTCCTCGACTGCGCCCACAACGTCGACGGCGCGCGGGCCCTCGCCGCGGCGGTATCGGCCCAGGGGATCCCGCCCGACCGGACGATCCTCGTCTTCGGCGCCCTCGCCGACAAGGCCTGGTCGTCCATGCTTCGCGTGCTCGCCCCGCTCGCCACTCGGCGCGTCTACACGAGCCCGAGCGGACGTGCGCCGGCGCCCCTCGAGGCGCTTGCCGCGACGGCCCCCGGTGCGGGCTTCACCGACGTCGGTCAGGCGCTCGATGCAGCGGTGGCGGATGCTTCCACGAACGACACCATCCTGGTTTGCGGCTCCATTTACCTCGTGGGAGAGGTGCGCGCGCGGCTCCTCGACTTGCCGCGGGATCCTGTCATCGCGCTTTGATCGAGCTCGAAGACCGTCGTCGCCTGGGTACTTGATCGAGAGCGCCCGCCGGCGCATCCAAGGTCGCGGAGAGAGCTCGGGGATCCACGTCGGTGAGGCGTGACGAAATGGATCAGGCGTTACCCCCCGAGGCGCCTTCGACGCGCTCCAGCCACAGCTCGGTGCGTCACGAAAAAGGCTTCTTTCCTGCTGAATTCAATCTGTTCGCGACGCGAATCGTGATAACGAAAATACCGAGTGCGCCGCTCTTCACGCGGCGACCCGCCGCACGATGCGGCGATGGAGGATCGATGCCTTCCCCTTGGGACTTCCCGCAGGCGCGTGGATTCGTAGGAAAGCTCGCAGCACCGGCGCTCATCGCGCTTCTATCGGCCTGCGCCACGGAGCAGCCCGCCGGCACCGGCGGCAGCACCGCCGGCTCCGATCAAGGCGGCAACGTCGAGGGCGGAGGTGGCTCGACGAGCTCGATGGGCGGTCAGGGCGGAGGCGCGACCGGCGGCAACGCTCAGGGCGGCAACGCTCAAGGTGGCAACGCGCAGGGCGGCAGCGCCCAAGGCGGCGCCGGCGGAGGGACGGGCGGCGACGGCCAAGGCGGCAGCGGCCTCGACCCGAACGACTACCCCCACGAGACGGAAGAGAACGGCACGCTCGCGATGGCCAACGCGCTGCCCGCGGACGCGCTCGGCTTCCAGGCAGAGCTGCCGGACATCAACGACATCGATGTCTTCTCCGTCTTCGCTCCCATCGGGAGCACCATCCGCGCCCAGATCACCGACGGCATGGGCGGCTGCCCTCCGGGGGCCAACGTCCTCTTGCAGATCTACGGCCCCGACAACCTCGAGATCGCCAGCCAGAGCGGGCTCTGTCCGCTCCTCAACGGCAACAACGATCCGGATTTGAACTCGGTCGCGGTGGAGGGGACGTACTTCGTCCGCGTCTCCACGTCGTCTCCCGTCGATTTCTACGTCGTCGAGATCGAGGTGGCCCCGCCGGTTTGCGGCGACGGCATCACCCAGCTCGGTGAAGAGTGCGACGACATGAACAGCGTCAGCGGCGACGGCTGCGAGAACGACTGCACCGAGACGCCGGTGTGCGGCGACGGCTCCGTGCAGACGGGCGAGGAGTGCGACGACGGCGACACGATGAGCGGCGACGGCTGCGATGCGAGCTGCCAGCTCGAGGGCGCCTATTGCCCCGAGGCAGAGCCGAACAACACGACCGCGACCGCCACGCTGATCACGACGTGCGACGGCGGAGCCGGGCAGATCGCGACGATCGGCGACCAGGACTACTACGAGGTCCACGTCACGACGGCCGGATCGAGCATCCGCGTCGAGACGACGGACTTCAACCCCGCGCTCTGCCCGGTCGGCTTCGACTCGGTGGTCCGGCTCTACAACGGCTCCGGGGTCGAGCTCGGCAGCGACGACGAAGACGGGGTCGACTCGTGCTCGTTGATCAACCCCACCGCGGACACGTTCGCCCAGAACCTCGCCGTCGGCACCTACTTCGTCCGCGTCGAAGAGTACTTCAACGACGAGACGAGCCCGCCCTACGTGGTCCACATCGACGTGCTGGCGCCGGGCTGCGGCGATGGCATCGTCCAGGTCGGCGAGGAGTGCGACGACGCCAACCTCATCGGCGGGGACGGCTGCGACGCCTCTTGCCAAATCGAAGGAAACTACTGCGCCGAGATCGAGCCCAACAACTCGACCGCGACCGCCACTCCGCTCAATGGTTGCGACGGCGGGGCGGGCGCGATCAACCCCACCGGCGACCAGGATTACTTCTCGGTCCAGGTCACGGTGGCGGGCTCGAGCATCCGCGCCGAGACGACGAACGTCACGGGCTCGGGGTGCCCGACCGGCACCGACACGGTGCTCCGTCTCTACAACAGCGCCGGGGTCGAGCTCGGTAGCGACGACCAAGATGGCTTCGACTCCTGCTCGCTGATCGATCCGGCGGTTGACGCCTTCGCGCAGAACCTGGCCGTCGGCACCTACTACGTGCGCGTCGAAGATTGGCTCAACAACGGCACGACGCCGCCCTGGCTCGTCAAGGTCGCCGTGCTCGCCCCGGGGTGCGGTGATCACATCACCCAGGCCGGCGAGGAGTGCGACGACGGCAACACCGCGAACGGAGATGGCTGCAGCGCGACGTGCACGCTCGAAGGGAACTTCTGCGTGGAGTCGGAGCCGAACGACACCTTCGTCCAAGCCACCACCCTCACGACGTGCGACGGCGGCTCCGGCCAGATCAACTACATCAGCGACTCCGACTGGTACTCGTTCCAGGTCACGACCGCGGGCTCGAGCGCGCGGCTCGAGGTCGTCGACACGAACGGCACGGGTTGCCCCGCCAACTTCGACTCCTTCATCCGCCTCTTCAACGCGTCGATGGTCCAGCTCGGGACGGACAACGACGACGGCAACGCGAGCTGCTCGCTCATCACCCCCACCACGGACGCGTTCGCGCGCAACCTCCCGGTGGGCACCTACTACGTCCGGGTTGAGGAGAGCGGCAACGACGCCACGAGCCAGCCGTACCTGCTCCTCGTCGACGTGAACGCGCCCGGCTGCGGCGACGGCGTCATCCAGGCCGGTGAACAGTGCGACGACGGCAACACGACCGACGGCGACGGCTGCTCGAGCACGTGCACCCTCCTCTCCTGCCTCCCGGGCGAGACGCTCGTGACGGTCGACGCGACGACGGGCTTGCCCGCTGCCGTGAACGACAACGCCACGACCCCCGTGACCCTCAACGTGCCCAACGTGGGCGTGGTGAAGGCGGTCGCGGTTCGCCTCGACATCACCCACACCTTCGACGGCGATCTCGACATCAGCCTCGTGGCGCCGGGAGCGGCCAGCATCAACCTCTCCGACGACAACGGCTCGAGCTCTCCGAACTACACGAACACCGTGTTCTCGAACCAGGCGACGACGCCGATCACCTCCGGGGTCCCGCCGTTCACCGGGGTGTTCGCCCCCGAGGCGAGCATGGCGCCGATCCTCAACACAGCCGCCAACGGGACGTGGACGCTGAACGTGGCCGATGACGCCAGCGGCGATACCGGTACGGTCAACACGTTCACGGTCATGCTCTGCATCCAGTGAGTGAAGTCGACCCGTGCCGAGCGACAACGAAGGTCCCTCGGCACGAGGTCGACGACGCCGTCCTTCCAGGCTCTTCGAGAGATCGGCACCCGCCTCGGTTTTCGCGAGGCAGGTGCCGCGATCGAGCCCTCCGGGGAATCGGCTCGAGGATCGCGATCGCGAGACCTGCCGGGGCGTCGAAGCCGATCGTGCCCGGCGGCCCGTCGTTCGAGCTCCGGGACATGACGTGAATCCTTGCGAGTGATCCGTCCTAGGGCGGCGCTCCCCCGAGACGCGCGTCGGCGCGCGAGAGGCGAAGTACGAACCCATGAGCGAGCGGCGGATTTTCGGGACGGACGGCGTCCGCGGTACGGCCAACGTGCACCCCATGACCCCGGAGTTCGCGCTCCGGCTCGGGCGCGCGATCACCCACGTGGCGTCGCGCGGCAAGGATCGGCCGGCCCGCGTCCTCATCGGGAAGGACACGCGCCTCTCGGGTTACATGCTCGAGACCGCGATCGCGTCGGGCATCTGCGCCATGGGTGGCCACGTGATGTTGACCGGCCCCATCCCGACGCCGGCGATCGCCCAGCTCACCCAGAGCATGCGCGCCGACGCGGGCGTCGTCATCAGCGCGAGCCACAACCCCTACGAGGACAACGGGATCAAGCTGTTCGGCCCCGACGGCTTCAAGCTCCCCGACGAGGAGGAGATCGCCATCGAAGCGCTGCTCGACGGCGCCGAGCTCGCGGGGGTGATGGGGGACAAGATCGGGGACGCGGTGCGGGTGGAAGACGCGCGCGGGCGCTACGTCGTCTTCGCGAAGAGCACCTTCCCCGCTCGGCTGACCCTCGACGGGATGAAGGTGGTCATCGACGCCGCGCACGGCGCCGCCTATCGCGCCGCGCCCGTCGTCTTCGAGGAGCTCGGCGCGGAGGTCATCGCGCTCGGCGTCTCTCCAGACGGCACCAACATCAACGCGGGCGTCGGCGCCCTCCACCCCGAGCTGATGGCGAAGAAGGTCGTCGAGACGGGCGCGTCGTTCGGGGTCGCCCTCGACGGCGACGCGGACCGCGTCATCGTCGCCGACGAGCGGGGCAACATCGTCGACGGCGACGTCATCATGGCCATGTGCGCGGCCCGTCTGCTCAAGCAGGGGCGCCTCCCCCACGGCACCGTCGTCGCGACGGTCATGTCGAACCTGGGCCTCGAGCGGGCGATGCGCGCCCTCGGGGGCAAGGTCCTGCGCACCAACGTCGGAGACCGCTACGTCGTCGAGGCGATGAGAAAGGGCGGCTACACCTTCGGGGGCGAGCAGTCCGGTCACCTCATCTTCCTCGACCACGCGACGACTGGCGACGGGATCGTCGCCGCGCTCCAGGTGGCCGCGCTCGTCGTCGAGGAGGGCAAGAGCCTCTCCGCCCTCGCCACGGGCGCGCTCGAGCGGGTGCCCCAGGTCCTCAAGAACGCGAGCTTCAAGCTGCGCCTTCCGCTCGACGCGATGGCGACGATGAAGGTCGAGGTCGCGCGCTTCGAGGCCGAGCTCGGGGAGCGCGGCCGCGTCCTCGTGCGATGGAGCGGCACCGAGCCGAAGCTGCGCGTCATGGTCGAGGGCGAGGACGAAGCGCGCATCACGCACATCGCGCAGGCCATCCTCGAAGCGGCCCAGCAAGACATCCTGCTTTCCGAGGGCCGCTGAACGTGGCATGACCGCGTCGTGGCTCCGGAAGACGAAGGTCATCCGGGCGATCCGTTCGCCCTCTTCGATGCCGCGTTCGCGCGCGCGACCGTGAACGAGCCCTTCGAGGCGAACGCGATGAGCCTCGCCACCGTGGACGACCGCGGGCGCCCGAGCGTGCGCGTCGTCCTCCTCAAGGCGCGCGACGAAGGCGGGTTCGTTTTCTTCACGAACTATGAGAGCCGCAAGGGCCGCGAGCTCGACGGGGCTGGCGTCGCCGCGCTCTGCTTCCATTGGCCGAAGGCTCAGCAGCAGGTGAGGGCGGAGGGGCGCGTGCATCGCGTGACCGCGGCCGAGAGCGACGCCTACTTCGCGAGCCGTCCGCGGGGCTCGCAGATCGGGGCGTGGGCTTCGGAGCAGTCGCGGCCGCTCGAGAGCCGCGCCACCCTCGAGGCGCGCGTAGAGACGATCGCGCGCGAGCACGAGGGCGGCGCCATTCCGCGGCCCCCTCGCTGGGGTGGGTATCGCCTCGTCCCAGAGGCGATCGAGTTCTGGTACGGCCGGCCGAGCCGCCTCCACGATCGATTCCGCTACGAGCGGGGGCCCGATGGCGGCTGGAGCTGTCTTCGTTTGAACCCGTGAGCCGCGCCGCGCGTACTCCCCTCCGATGAACGGGAGGACCATCGTCCGCGCCATCGTCGCCGTCGCGATGGTCGGCATCGGCGTCTTGCACTTCACGAGCCCGGCGGGGTTCGTAAAGATCGTCCCGCCCTGGCTGCCCGCGCCGCTGCTGCTCGTGTACGTGAGCGGCTTCTTCGAGATCGCCCTCGGGGCCGCCCTCCTCCCCGCGAAGACGCGCAAGCTCGCTGGGGCGGGCCTCGTCGCCCTCTACGTGGCCGTCTTCCCCGCCAACATCCACATGGCGCTCCACCGCGTGCAGATCGACGAGGGCGCGCCGATCCCGGTCTGGGCGATGTGGGCGCGCCTGCCGCTGCAGCTCGTCTTCGTCGCGGCCGCGCTCTACGCCTCCGAGCTTTGGCCGCGCGTCAGGCCCGCGCTCGCTGCAGCTTCCGGTCGACGAGCTGCTTGATCTTGGAGGCGATCGCGTCGGGCCGCCCCGGCTTCGGGATCAGATCGTCGACCTCGAGATCGAAGGCGAGCTGCCCGATCTCGGACTCGTTGCGCCGGGTGTGCAGCACCCAGAGGGGGACGTTGCGGCCCCAAGGCTCGCTCGCGGCGCGCTGACGGAGCCGGAGCCCGGCGTCGCGCGAATCGAGATCCACCTCGCTCACGACCGCGGCGATGGTCGCTCCGTGCTGGAGCTCGTTCACGGCGCTCTGCGTGTCCCGCACCGTCCGCACCTCGAAGCCGTGCTCGATGAGCTGGACCTCGAGCTGCGAGGTCGAGGCTTGGTCGGGATCCACGAGGAGCACGAAGGGAGCGTCGGTGAGGACGGCGGGAAACTCCTTGCCCACCTCGGCGCGCAGCGCCTCGAGGACGGCGGGATCGAACAGCGTCCGCGCGTGCATCTTCAGGTAGCTGATCGCGATCGGCGGCTCGAGCTTCTTGCCGGCGGGGTTGTTCCGGCGCGAGACCAAGTCCACGTAGCTGTCGCACACGGAGAGGATCCGCGCCCCCTTGTGGATGTGCTGGCCGGACTTGCCCATCGGGATGCCGAGGCCGTCGAAGCGCTCGTACATCGCGCGCAGCGCCGACTTGGTGTCGGAGGTGAGGGGCACGGAGGCGAAGAAGCGGCGCGGCACGTCGAGCGTGGCCTCCGCCTCCGCGCGGCACGCCTCGCTCCTCTCGACGTTGAGCAGGGTCACGTGGTGGGCGCCGTCCTTGCCCAGATCATGGAGCAGCGCCGCGATCACGTAGCTCGTGGTGTGCTCCTGAGGGACCTCGAGCCGCTCGCAGAGGCGCCGCACCCAGTCGGCCACGTCGCTCGAGTGGCTCACGAGGTTGTCGCGCTGGGCGTCGAGCGCGTTGACGAGGGCGCGCACCATCGCGACGTGATCTGTGAACGGGATCGAGGGGACGCGGACGTTCGTGTCGGGGTCGTCGTCCACGACCGCCCTCGGAGGAGGAGGCGCGGGCGGCGGCCGCTCTGCGACCGGCTGTGACTGCATGGGCGCGCGGCTGGGATGTTGCGACGAAGGAGGGGCGACGACGGCGGGGGCGGAGGACGCGGTGAGGCCAGGCGGGACCGCGCCGAGGGGGGCCGCGGCGGGGGCGGCGGGGTACGCCTGGACGGTGGCGATCGATCCTCCCGGACCGGGCACGTGCGCGCGCGGAAAGTGGACGGGGATCGCGTCGGGGACGGGGGCGCGTCCGGTGTTCGTCGCCTGCGAACGGAAGACGGTAGGCGCCTCGTCAGGCACCTCGCTCGCGGCGTAGTTGCCGGTGGTGCGCGCGCCGCCGAAGGGAGGCGCCTGCGGCCGCGGTTGCAAGAGCGCGGCGAACCCGCCCGGGTCGTTGTGGTAGGCGCGTCGGATGGCGGCGCGAACGGCGGCCGGTCTCGCGATGAGGGGCTGCACGACCCGAACCCCGGCCGAGAGCTTCACCTCCTTCAGCGCGTCGCTGTCGTCCGGCGTCGCGGTCACGATGGAGAGGGTGTCGGTGTCGGCCGCGTAGAGGACGGGGAAGACCTGGCGCGCGTCGGCGAGCTTCGGAGAGATGAGGGCGATGAGCCGCGGATCGACCGTCGCCTTGTAGAGCTTCTCCGTCGAGACGAACCGCGTCTTGAAGATCGTCGCGACGTACTTCAGGAGGTCTTGCTCGCCGACGATCCCGAGATCGATGAGGACGTCCTCGACCCTCAACCCCGCGGCCGCGGCCTGGGCGACGGCCCGGCGATGGACCTCGGGCGCGATGCGACCCTCGTTCAGGAGTCGATCGGCGAGCTGTTGGTTCGTGGCAGCGGCGGTCTGCATCGGGCAACGGCGCCCGCGACGAGGGCCCGTCTGCAATCTACAGCACCCCAAGGCCAGATCGAAATGCGCTCTCGTGCGCGCGGCGAGAGCCCCCGCAACCTTCGACAAAGCGGCTGAAAAAAAAACTCCCGCGCGCGGGCGCGGGCTCAGCCGGAGAGGTGGGCGAGCAGGGTGCCGAGCTTCTTCTTCATCTCGAGGCGCGACACGATGAGATCCACCATGCCGTGCTCGACGAGGAACTCGGAGCGCTGAAAGCCGCGCGGGAGGCTCTGGCGCAGCGTGTTCTCGATCACGCGAGGGCCCGCGAATCCGATGAGCGCCTTCGGCTCGGCGATGTTCACGTCGCCCAAGAACGCGAAGCTCGCGGCGACCCCTCCCGTCGTCGGGTGGAGGAGGACGGAGAGGAACGGCTTGCCGATCGCTCGAAAGCGCTCGAGCGCGCTCACCGACTTCGCCATCTGCATCAGCGAGAGGATGCCCTCCTGCATGCGCGCGCCGCCGGACGCCTGGAGCAGCACGACCGGGAGCTTGTCGGTCGTCGCTCGTTCGAAGAGGCGGGCGACCTTCTCTCCCGCGACGGAGCCCATGCTCCCGCCCATGAACGCGAAATTGAACGCGCCGTAGGCGATCTCGCGACCGAGCAGGCGGGCCTTGCCGATCTCGACCGACTCTCTGCTCCCGGAGCGCTTCTGCGCGATCGCGACCCGATCCGGGTACGTCTTGCCGTCGGCGAACTTCAGCGGATCGCCGGGGACGAGGCCGTCGTCCCAGGCGTGCAGCACGCCGTCGTCGAGGAGGAGGCGCCGCCACCCCTCGACGGCGAGGACGTGGTGGTGGCCGCACGCGGGGCACACCTCGAAGCTCGAGGCGAGGTCGGCGGCGGTGAGCGTCGTCCCGCAGCCGTCGCACTTCTTGAAGATGCCTTCGCCGAGCGTCCGCTTCTCGCTCGCGTCGAGCGTCGGGCTCGTCTTCTCCGGCCAGCTCAAAGTCCACCCATCACGGCGACGTCGTGGGGGACGCGCAACGTCGGCTGGGTCTTCTCTTGGACGTCCTTGGCCGAGACGCCTGGCGCGAGCTCGCGCAAGACGAGGCCCTCGTCGGTCACGTCGATCACGGCCAGGTCGGTGATGATCCGGTGCACGACGGCGCGCCCGGTGAGGGGGAGCGAGCACTGATCGAGGATCTTCGGCGCGCCCGATTTGGCGGCGTGATCCATGATGACGACGACCCGCTTGGCGCGGGCGACGAGGTCCATCGCGCCGCCCATCCCCTTGACCATCTTGCCCGGGATCATCCAGTTCGCGAGGTCACCCTTCTCGGAGACCTCCATCGCGCCGAGGATGGCGAGGTCGATGTGTCCGCCCCGGATCTGGGCGAAGCTCTCGGCGCTCGAGAAGAACGACGAGCCGGGGAGCATCGTCACCGTCTCCTTGCCGGCGTTGATGAGATCCGCGTCGATCCGATCCTCGGTCGGGTAGGGGCCGATCCCGAGCAGGCCGTTCTCGCTCTGGAGCACGACCTCGATCCCCTCGGGGATGAAGTTCGCGACCAGGGTCGGCATCCCGATGCCGAGGTTCACGTAGTAACCGTCGCGAAGCTCGAGGGCTGCGCGCCGAGCGATTTGATCACGCGTCAAAGCCATTGCAGGGGCTCCTCGGTTGCCGCGGCCTCAGCCGGCGGTCTCCTTCTTGCCGGTCGATGCCTGAGCCGACTTGCTGACGGTGCGGCGCTCGATACGTTTTTCGTAGCGGTCCCCTTGGAAGATGCGCTGGACGAAGATCCCGGGGGTGTGGACGTGGTCGGGATCGATCGTTCCGACGGGAACGAGCTCTTCCACTTCGGCGATGGTGATCTTCCCCGCCATCGCCATCATCGGGTTGAAGTTCATCGCGGTGTGGCGATAGACGAGGTTGCCGTGCCGGTCCCCCCGCCACGCCTTCACGAGGGCGAAGTCGCCCGTGATCGCCGTCTCGAGGACGTAGTCGCGACCGTCGAAGGTGCGGATCTCCTTCTTCTCCGAGCTCTTCTTCACCGAGCCGTCGCTCGCGTAGAGCGTCGGGATGCCGCCGTCGCTGATGGCGGTGTGGACGCCCGTCGGCGTGTAGAAGGCGGGGATGCCAGCGCCCCCCGCGCGCAGCCGCTCCGCGAGGGTGCCCTGCGGGGTGAGCTCGACCTCGAGCTCCCCGGAGAGATACTGCCGCTCGAACTCCTTGTTCTCGCCGACGTACGACGAGACCATCTTCGTGATCTGCTTGTTCTGGAGCAGGATTCCGAGCCCGAAATCGTCCACGCCGCAGTTGTTGGACACGAAGGTGAGGTTCTTCGTCCCCAGCTCGCGCAGGGCCGCGATGCATTTCTCCGGGATCCCGCAGAGGCCGAAGCCCCCCGCCAGCACCGTCGCGCCGTCCGGGATGTCGCGGACCGCGTCGATCGCGCTCTTCACGACCTTATCCATAGGACCTCGTTAGCAAAGCCAGCCCCGAGACTCCATCGGCAATCTTTTTCTCGCGTGCGCGGATACCCGCGCACCGGGCGACACTTCTCGCCGGTTCATCGCTTCGCTCGAAACGGCGGAAGCTTCGTCGCCTGATCTGAGGGGGGGGCTTGCGCCCCCCCGGCTGCGCCTCCCCCCTCCAGGCTCAAATGGGGACAGAAGCCTTGGGCCGGCGGCGGCGTCTCGATGATCGAGAGGACGAGTGGCCCGGGCGGCTCGGTTCATCGCTTCGCTCGAACTGTGCGGAAGCTTCGTCGCCTGCGCCTCCCCCCTCCAGGCTCAAATGGGGACAGAAGCCTTGGGCCGGCGGCGGCGTCTCGATGATCGAGAGGACGAGTGGCCCGGGCGGCTC
>JBGAID010000016.1:0-135432 GCA_044225865.1 Polyangiaceae bacterium
CGCTCGCACGCCACGCCTCGACCTCACGTTGCCACTCGTCTCTCGATCGCTGTCGTCCCATGTCGACAGCATCCCGCGCGCGCCACGCCGAATCGATGTGGCCTCTGCGCAGCGGTTACGATAGAGGCTCTCGAGCGAGAAGCCGTCCATCGATTCGACGAACGCCGTCGACCGGTTCAGCTCGTGGAGCTCCCCGACGAGGGCCGCGACGAGCTCGTCCTTGGTCCGGAAATGATACGCGAGGTTCCCCGGGCTCATCTCCGTCGCACGCGCCACGTCCCGCACGCCGACCCGCCCGATACCGTCGCGGTTGAACGCCTCGCGCGCGGCATCGAGGATCCGCTTCCGGGTGTCGACCATGCCGGGAGCTTAGAACGTTGTTCTAGACGCGCAAGAACTTTTAGTACGTTGTTCTAGCTCGCAGGAGGCGGGCGCGCGTCGCAGGATCCAAACGACCGAGCGCGACGCGCCTCAATTGCACCCTGCAATCCCTCCGTGGTGCGAGCAGCATCCTCGGAAGCTGCTGCGGCTGCAACTGCATGAGGGTGAGCAGCTACCATCGTTGCATTGGACCATCCCTCCACAGGCGCCGCCTGGCTCCGCGGCCTCTTCGGCCTTGCGTCTCCGCTCCTCCGCGGCCTCTTCGGCCTTTCGTTTCCGCTCCTCCGCGGCCTCTTCGGCCTTTCGCTTTGCCTCCTCGCGGGCATCAGCGAGCTTCTGCTTCGCGGCAGCGACGCGCGCCTCGGCCTCTGCCTTCTTGTCGGCGGCGTCCACCTCCTTCTGCGCCGCCTTGAGGTCATCCTCCAGGGCAGCGATCGCGAGCATGTCATTCACGCCGGCGATGCTCTCGTGGCATCGCACGTCGGATATCGCGCCCTGTATGAGCGACTTGCGGTCGTATGGCGATGTCGAGGCGGCGAATCGTCGCCGCTTCTCCTTTGCGCTCTCCACGAAGGCCGCGTCCGCCTGGTCACGCGACGCTCTCAGGGATGGCTCCTCGACAGCACCGATCATTCTCTCGAGGGCTTTCTTTGCGCATTCGCACTTTGCCGACGAAAGGCAGTCGCGCAGATCGAGGGTGGCGACCTGGCCTTCGATCGTGCGCTTCGTGCGGTCATCGACACCGGCGAGCACGGACTCGAGCCCGACCAGCCTGTCCCGAGCTGAATCCGAGAACGCGGCGGTTCGCTCGGCCTCTGCCAACGTCGTCAGCCGGCTGACCGCGACTTCGCGACTGTCGTTGAAGTGCCAGCTCTCATCGAGGAGACGCCTGGCCTCGGCCGCGGTAGCGGCTTTGCCAATGCGCTGGAGGTGCTCGTCGTCGAGAACTCGTCTACCGCCTTCCGGGTCGTTGCCGAGGGCAATCAACGCATTGGCCTCCAGTCGGGCGGCGTCGATGTCGCCGCGGTCGAGCGCGGCGCGCGCCGCCGCCAGCGACGGGCGGGCATGTCCCCACGCGATCGCAAACCCGATGGCCATCAGTGCGACCGCCCCCGATGGAACCCCGACGCGGACCGCCGACCACGATCTCGCACGCATGAGCAGGACGCCCGCGAGCAAGACTGCCGCCGCCGACGCACCTGCGCCAAACAGGAACAGCACTCCCTGATCGCCGTTCCGCACGTACCACGTGTGTCTCGAGCTGTACCACCCCACGAGCACGCCCGACACGACCACGCCGCACACCGCGAGGCCGCCAAGAAGCCTGAGACGACGAGCCAACGGACGCGGATCGCTCGACGGCGAAACGACGGCCGGGCTCCCCGTCACGTCAATGACGCCATGAATGAACGCCGAATAGATCCGAAACCGGTGCGTACGCGTCACGAAGACCTGCATCCGGCTGCTCGTCACGCGCTCCGTTCTTGGGTCGAGATTCGGAAGCAGCTCCCGTACGGTCGGACGAATCCCGGTGACGACCCCAGTGTCCTGCTCCAATCGCGCGGGCCATCGTCCTCGGTCGAAGTCAGACGCGTCCGCGAAGCGCTCATGGATCATCGCGCCCGGAGTTGGTGCCGACACGACGACAAGGGAGCGTCTATGGGTGCGCAGCTCGAGCCACGCGTCGACCACCTGCCGGCCATCACACACGTTGCAGCGAGCGAGACCATCGCGACACTCCGGACAATCGCGATGCCCGAGACCTCGGCAATACTGACAATTCCTCAGGCCTCGCTGACCAGGAACGCGGCCTGCCCCCCCGCACCCACTGCACCTCAGCCGTCCGGCCCCTGCACACACGACACAGCTCGACTTCCCGAGCCCGGAGCACTGAGGACAGGTTGCCGTCGCGTGCGTGGTCCTCCCAATGTGGTCACCCTCCACAGACCAAGGGTCGTAGTCCGTGGGGCGCGGCAACGGCGAGAGCGCGCCGCGGCGTCCGGCGTGTGGAATGAGCGCGACCTGAAGCTCTCGGTGCTCGATGCAGTAGAG
Organism: Polyangiaceae bacterium; assembly: GCA_044225865.1. GTDB lineage: Bacteria > Myxococcota_A > Polyangia > Polyangiales > Polyangiaceae > Xiheicaenibacterium. The sequence goes on from JBGAID010000016.1 coordinate 2,434, forward strand.
GGCGCGAAGGTATCGATCCTCGAAGCTCGAGGACGACTCGATCGCAGCGCGGAAGGACTCTCCAGACAATCCAAACCGTCGTGCGAACCGCGTCGCCACGCGCACCGCCTCTTCAGAAACCCTACTATCGTCGGTCGCCATGGCTCTTCCGTCTCCCCCTGACTGGCCTCTATCTATTCCGCGGCGGATTCGGCGCTCTCTGGCAGGACAATCGGCTGAGCTCCGGCTTCCAGCGCAGCGCGGGTCTTCCGATATTGCTCCGCCTCGGGGACGAGAAGAAACGTCACCAGGCCATGGGCTCTCTCCACGGCGTCGCGGATTTCGTCGAGGGTGACGCGGAAGTACTCTTTGCGGTGGTTGACCAGGTTCACGCGGCGATCGGCGAAGCTCTTGTGGAGCTTGTTCTCGAGCGCCGGAGCGTCCTCCGCATAGATGATCGCATGAACATCGAACGGAAAGGGAACGGATGCGTCCCCGAGCTCATCGACGCGCTCGAGGGGTTCGAGCCGGCGCGTCATTCCGATCTTGTACACACCTTCGCCGAACGAGCCGATGTTCGAAAGGACATAGACGTGCCCCGACTTCGTCAGCTGCGCGCGGGCGATGGCCTTCGCCTTTCTGTCCAGCGCATCTTTGAGCTCGGTCTCCAGGCGGGTGACGAGCGCCTCGAGCCGCTCGTGTTGCTTGCCCGTAGCTTGGGCGGCCGCGAGCTCTGCCTGAGCCTTGTCCAACGCCGCCTTCGACGAAGCCTCGAGCTTCTCCGCCTCCGCCTTGGCGCGCTCGATCTCCTCCTGAGCCTTTTGTTCCTCGCGCATCTGCTCTTTGATGCGCTTCTGCTCCTCCTTCTCCTGCTGAACCTTCTCGCGATGCTCGTGAACGAGGTGGAGCTCCGCGAGCTTGAGATCGAAGAACCGCCGCGAGATGAAGACTCGGCTTACCCCACCGAGCTTGTTGATGTCGTCGTAGGCCTTCGTCAGTCGCGCCTCGAGGGTGGTCACGTTGTCATAGCGAACCTTCGCAATGGCCGCGTCGCACTCGCCATTGAACGCGCGCAGCATCAGCTTGGCCTGCTGCTTGACCATCTTCTTGCCCTCGGCGGCGCTGCCCCCGACCGTCCACTTCGTGTCGCACGGAGCGGCTTTGTCCTCCTTGATGAGGGCTTGCTGCTCGTCGCGGTTGCCCTTGAGCCGCGCCGTATACTGCGCGGACGACTCGAAGCCGTACTTCGGCATGTAGAATCCGAAGGATTGAATATCGAGCGCCTCCTCCACCGACGACACCTCTTTGCGTAGTGTCTTGAGGTCCTTGCGCGCCTGCTCGATTTCTCCACGGAGCTGCTCGAGCTCCTCGGGGCTCGATGACTTCGGCGCGGGGGCTCTCGCCACCCTGGAGGACGATGGGACCGGCGCCGAATGAGGCGCGCGCGACTCCGGTGGGGGGGCGGCCATCAGAGCCGGCAACCAGACGATGACGCCAAAGCCACCATTGTTCGCCGCGGATGGCGGGTCCACGGTCGCCTGGCACGCGACGGGGAGGTTGTAGCGTCCATTGAATTGACGCACGACCGGATGCCACGTCCTCGCGAGCTCACGAGGCAGGTAGCCTGCCTTGCCACCGAGCACCCAAATCACGACCGCATTGGGATCATGCGGGTTGCTGGGCTCGAGCACGAGCCAAGCGGGCAACACCGTGTCGGTCCGCCCCTGGACGGACGTAACAATGTGGCGCATCTGGTCGGTGTTGTAGCACTCACCGACGACCTCCTGCTTTACGCACGTTGGTCCGGCGAGCCATACGGCATTCTGGCCCTCGACGACGGCGACGGCGTGCGGGATGGCGAGCTCATCGACCTGATGCATGTCGTTTCCCCCGAAGCGTGAATTGGTTTCTTCGCGGCCCCTGTCGGCAAGCAGCAGCCATGACGACGCCGCGCGGTCGCGACGCCACGAGGGCGCAGTACAGACAGACATCCATTGTTCGATGGTCGACGCCATCAGACCAAACGAGCAACAGAAATGAACCTATCAAACGGCCACTGAGACCAAAAGCTCGCCCCGTAGAGTGGCCCGTCGCAGGCGAGGGCGCGAGACTTCACCCCCTCAGGTGATGCCTCGGGCCCTCGCGCCGTCTTCGATTGATGGCTCCAGCCCTCGTTGGCTACCTCGCCACGCGCGAATGGTGGAGGCGTGGACCCGACCCGGGCGTTAAACGGGTGTTTCCAGAGGATACGGCCGCGCTTCGATGCGGCTCAGTCCTCATCCTCTGGAGTCCGCCGCGAGAGCAGATCATCGAAGGACGCGAACGTCTCGGTACGTGGCCACGCAGGGTGGTCTTCGAGGGACCAGGTGAGGTGGACGAGGTGCACGGGGCCTCGGCCAGTGCGCGGGCAGACGAGGACGTCGTCGGGATGGCGGCCGCGCGCGACAATGACGACCTCGAGACCGTAGAGTACTTGGCCTCGATGAAGCTCGCGCTCGAGCTCTTGCTCGAGCAGGACGGCGTTGGCGCCTTGGACGAGGGTCAAGTCGGCCGGCAGCGGCCGCGTGGTCGACAGCACTGCGCAATCCGCCGGAACGTTGCAGTCGCAGGGAATGCTTTCGGCGGAATATCCTCCGGCGCGACTGGGCTCGGGGCGCCTCTTCCCTGTGCCGTCGCACAGGGCGCACAGCGGATCGTGAGCTGGTATTGGCGGTAGCCGGCAATCCAGCCGCGGAACTCAGCGTCGGACCCACCTGGGTGATCGCTCGGCGATGCGCCGGCGAGAGCGGCGTCACGGCCCTGCCCGAAAGCCCCAGGATGAAGATCGAGGGCAGACATGTCTCCTGCGATGATAGCCGCGGCATCGGCGCGCGGTCCTGGGCCTCGCGAGCGCAAGCTTGCTGGCTTGCCAGCACACGCCCCCCAAATTCCCCTCGCTGATTGGGCCGTGTCGCGACGCCCCGCTGCGACGTCGATGCCTCTTCGGTCCGCGCGGCCCGAAGAGGCGTCATTGCCCTGAGCGCCCGGCGACATACTGGCGCCTGGCAGCCGGGCGCTTCCGTCGGGGCGACCCTCAAACGTCCAGGTCCACGAACAGCAGCCCATGGTCCGACGCCGCGTCGTCCGGCTGCTCGAGCTCGGGGTACATCGCCCAGTCGCCCGCGGCGTCCGGGAAGCGCCACACGCCTTTGCGGAAGACGCCGCCACCCCGAAACCGCTCGGCGAGGTGCTTCGAGAGAAAGATGTAGTCGAGGCGATTGCGCAGGTCGCTCCAGCGCCAGCTGCCGGGGGCGCCGTTGCGGTCGAAGGCTTCGAGGGACCAGCAGTCGACGAGCGGGCTGTCGTTGTCGTAGAGGTCGCGGAGGTTCTTGGCGAAGGCAAACCCTTCGTTCGGCCCCTCGTTCAGATCGCCGAGGACGATCACGAGCTCGTTCGAGGCGACGAGGCCGTCGACGATCTCCCGAACTGCTTGTGCCTGCTTCTTTCGCTTGGCCCCCCCATTGTCACCATTCGCGCCCTTTGTCTGCGACTTGAAGTGATTGACGAGGACATGCAAGGTGTTTCCGCTCGGCGTCGCGACGCGATATTGGGCACAGTCACGGCTGAAGATGGGGACGTCGCCGTCCATTCGATCGACGTTGGACGTGATCGTGCCAATCGGGAAGTCGCCCTTGGTCATGATGCCGACGTCGATGCCGCGATCGTCGTTCCCGTCGACGAGCATGATGTGGCGGTACGCGCTTCCGAGCAGCTGCTCGTTGAAGCGCTTGAGCGAGGGCCGATGCTCGGCCTCGACGACAGCGAGGATGTCCGGGGCGACATCCTGGATCACGCGCGCAGTGAGCTGCGTCGCCTTCGCCCTCACCGCCTCTTGGACGAGCTCGACCCAGCCCACCCAGTCGCTACGGCCCTTCGGAAGGAACGGCACGTCCGCGTCATCGGCGCCGGGCTTGTCGAACAATCGCCCGCGGTTCTCTCGAAGCCAGGCCCAGACCGGTGGGAAGGTCGGGTCGACGCGGAGGGCGTTCTGCTCGTTCAAGACGAGCACCCGCAACGTCGCGAGATGCGCCTTGATCGCAGCCTTGTCGGCATCGCTGTAGTGCTCCTTGGCGATCAGGCGGTTCACTTCGGCGTACGCCGCGAGGATTTGCTGGGCGTCGTTCTCGGTGGCCAGCGCCTTCGGACGCTCGAAGAGGTTCTCGACATTGAAGGATGCGACTCGGACCATGCGACTGCCCCCTTGGGATTGGTGCGACCACGATACGAAGCGCCCTGCCCGCGAGCCATGGTCATTTATGCAGGTACCGCAGCTTTCACGGACCGCTCAGGCCCATCGACGAGGACAATCCATATGCGAATGACGCCTGCGTGAATGGCGCGGTTACCCATACCCCGACTGATGAAGGCTCGTCGAATGTGCGTCTCCGCCTCGAGCGGGAAGAGCGACCGCATTCGGGTAGGCCTCAGAAGGGATAGTGCTCGTCGTCGAAGCGCTGGCTTGAGGCCACGACGAAGCGCACGCCTGGCATGCCATCCACGACGTAGCTCCCCGGGGTGGAGCTCACGCCTTGAGCGAGCGCCGACAGCGCCGAAGGTGGGCAGCGGAGCACGGCGAATTCCATTCCGTTGCGCTCCTCCACACACGATGGCCCCGTCTCGGGCAGGAGCGCGACGTTGGTCTGGCGATGGGCCGTCATCGTGCCGTCGTCGGCCTCTGCGTGGCGTCGGTCACCCAAGAACAGGATGTGGCGGCCGTGGCGAAGTCGGTCGTGCACGGCGCGCTCGAGCTTCTGCACCTCGTCTTCCCGCAGGTGGATCTGGAGCTCCCTCGGCTCCTGGAACCACAGCACGTGGACACCGGACAATACCGATGTCGAAGACCCGTCGCGCGCGATTCCCTCTTCGACCGCGCGCGCGAAGGCGGGATCCCTCAAGTACGACGGGCGTCGCGGGTCCGTCAGGAGCAGCGGATTGCGCTGCTTCATGAGATCGACGAATTGGCGAGCATCCCACGCGCGCAGCGCCTCGAGCTCGTAGCTTGTGAGGCCGACCATCTGCAGAAACGAGAACGCGCCGGTCTTCGAGCGAGAGTCCCGGAGAAGCGCATCGGGCACGAACACCAGCCCGCAGCACTCGTCGTCTGAGGTGGGCCGCGTCATGCCTTTGTGGTGGAAGGCCTCGAGGGGAGCGCCGCTCGCGGCAAGATACTCGGCGATGCTCTGCATCCAGTTGGCGACCCAGCCGTCGTCGAAGTCATCGCTGGTCGCGGGCACGCGACAGGAGAGCTCGAAGCCCCACCCGGAGACGTCAGGGTCGACTTCCTCCTTCTCGTGGAGCTCGGTGAAGCCGCGGCTGACGATCACCCAATGGGGGACGGGCGCTTCGACCCGTGTCACGACAATCCCTGCGAGCTGGAAGCGCTCGCCCGGCACACCGGTAAACCGAAGCAGCGGCGCCGCGGGGTAAGCATCCTGCAGGGCGAGATCGATCGCCTCTTCACCGTCGAGCGTCGTCATCCGCCGCTCATAGTGCGGACCGGATGGCTCGTCGACGGTGCCCTCGACGCCCCCGAGGCCGGCCCGCCGGAATGTTGTCCCGCCCCGTCTCCGGGGGGCTAGATGGGTCGGTGCAGCGAATGGTGATGTTCGTCGTCGGCGCGCTCGCCGTCGCGCTCGGGCCGCCCCCCGGGGCGGCCGAGAAGGGGGCGCGCCCGGCGCGCGTGACCAAGGCGGCCGAGCGGGCGCGCGCTCGGCTCGGCGCGAAGATGAAGAAGCGCGGCATGCACTTCGGCCAAGAGGTCTTTCTGCGCGCCTTCAAGGAAGAGGCCGAGCTCGAGGTTTGGCTGAAGACCGCGGACACCTTCGAGCGATTGAAGACGTATCCGATATGCGCGGCGTCGGGCGGTTTGGGCCCGAAGGAGCGACAGGGGGATGGGCAGGTGCCGGAGGGGTTCTACGCCTTCGGTCCACAGGCGATGAACCCTGCGAGCAGCTATCACCTCAGCTTCGACATCGGCTATCCAAACGCCTTCGATCGCAAGCTCGGCCGGACCGGCAGCCTGATCATGGTGCATGGTGACTGCGTCTCTGTCGGCTGTCTGGCGATGACCAATGACGGCATCGACGAGATCTACTCGCTGGTCGACGCCGCCCACGAGGCGGGGCAACGCAGCGTCGCGATCCACCTCTTCCCCTTTCGCATGACCGAGGAGAACATGCACGCTCACGAGAGGTCGGCCTGGCGCGCCTTCTGGGAGAACCTCAAAGCGGGGTATGATCTCTTCGAGCGAGATCACCTCCCCCCGAACGTGAGACACGCGCGCGGTCGCTACACCTTCGAGAGCGCCGCCGAATAGCTGGCACCGAAGGCCGTCCCGATGCCTCGCGCTCAGCGCCGAGCGCGCCCTGGCGCGGAGGTCGATTCGGGTGCGGTGAGGATGCCTGTAACGATCGCTTCGAGGCCCCAGCGGAACCGCTCGAGGCCCTCGCCCGAAATGAGCCCGAGCCCGAGCATGGCGAGGTGGGGGTGCTTCGACTTGTCGAGTCGGACCACCATCTGTCGGAGGTCGTCGAGGAGCCTCTCGTCGTCCTCGCGCTCAGCGTGCTCGACGGCGGTCGCGACGGTGTACGCGAGCACCAAGTCGACGCCCCACGAGGCGGCGCGGACGTTGGCGCCGCCCTCGAGCAGCAGTCCTGCGATCGTGTCGAGGAGGCGCAGCGAGCCGGGCCCCGTCGAGTGGTTCGACATCGTCATGCGCGCGATTTCGGGATAGCGCATCAAGACATGGAGGAACGCCTCCGCGACGCGGTGGAGATCGGCCCGCCAGCGTCGGCCCGGCTTCGGCGCCGGCAGATCGATCAGCAGCGCATCGAGCAGCTGCGCGTGGAGGTCTTTGGTGTCCCGCACATAGACGTAAAGGGAGGCCGCCCCCGTCTCGAGCGCGGTCGCGATGCGGCGCATGGTGACCTTCTCGAGGCCTTCTTCTCTCAGGATGCCGAGGGCCGCCGCGACGACGGCCTCGCGGCTCAGCGCCGACTTCGCGGGGCGCTCCCGGCGGCTGAGGGCTCTTCGTTCCATGACGGGACCATAACGCCCCCGGGAGCGAATCGCACGAACATGTCCTTGACGAACGCGCTCGTAACGCACATGTTCGTTTTATGAGCGAACATGTTCGCATCGCGATCATCGGCGCGGGCCTCAGCGGCCTGGCCCTCGCGCGGGTCCTCCACGTCCACGGGATCGCCGCCTCCGTCTTCGAGCTCGAGCCGTCGCCGGCGGCGCGCCGGCAGGGCGGCCAGCTCGACATTCATGGCGACACCGGTCAAGCGGCGCTGCGCGCGGCTGGTCTCCACGACGCGTTCCTCCGGATCGTGCACAGAGGGGCCGAGTCGACGCGGGTCCTCGACCGGGACAACGTGCTCCTTCACGCGTCGTTCGACGACGGGACGGGCGATCGTCCGGAGGTCGATCGCGGCGATCTGCGAGAGCTGCTGCTCGACTCGCTGCCGGAGGGCGTCGTTCGGTGGGCGAAGCGCCTCGTCGCGGTCGAGCCGCTCGAAGCAGGCAAGCACGCCATCCAGTTCGCCGATGGCACCCGCCTCACGTGCGACCTGGTCGTGGGCGGGGACGGGGCGTGGTCACGCATCCGACCGCTGGTCTCGGCCGCGAAGCCCGCCTACAGCGGCATCAGCTTCGTCGAGTGCTACTTGCGAGATGCGGCCGCGAGGCAACCAGCCTGCGCCGCGGCCGTCGGCAATGGCGCCTTGTTCGCGCTGGCGCCGGGGGTCGGGATGCTCGCGCACAAGGAGAGGAACGGCAGCCTCCACGTCTATGCAGCCGTTCGCGCCCCGGAGTCGTGGCTGGCGAGCATCGACTTCGCGGATCCTCCTGCGGCGAAGCAGGCCGTGCTCTCGAGGTTCGGGGGCTGGTCGCCCGAGCTTCGCGCGCTCGTCGAGCATGCCGAGGACGACCTCGTGCCGCGCCCGATCCACGCGCTGCCCATCGGTCACCGCTGGGAGCACGCGCGAGGCGTCACCCTCCTCGGCGATGCGGCGCATTTGATGTCGCCCTTCGCCGGAGAGGGCGCGAACCTCGCATTGTTCGACGGCGCCGAGCTGGCCAAGGCGCTCATCTACCATGACAATGACCTGGAGCTCGCCTTGCGAGCCTACGAAGCCTCTATGTTCGACCGCAGCGAGAGATCGGCCCGCGAGTCCGCCGCCAACCTCGAGCTGCTCTTCGGGGCGGAGACGCCGCGCGGCCTCGTCGCCATGTTCGAGAGCCACCGCGGCGGCTGACTCCGACGCTCGCTCCTCATCGGGTGAGCTCGGTCTCGCCTGCAGCGTCATTGCGTCGGAGCTTCACCATTTCGCCGGCATGGCGCACACTCTGGGGATGCGGTGGCTCGTGTGCGCGATCTCGACCGTCATGCTTGCGTGCAGCGCAGGCGACCGCTCCGGCGGAGCCGGCTCGAGCGGCGCTGCGTCGAGCGGCGCCGCTTCGGACGCGCCGCCCTCGGGCAGCGTCAGCGCCAGCGCCGCCCCACCCAATCCGGTCGCGGTGTACTGCGGCGCGATCGAGCAGGAATGGCAGACGATCGACAGCCTGTGCACCGACGAGGAGCGCGGGCTCGACGACTACAAGGCCGCTCGCAAGGCCGTGACGGCCGCCGTCGATGCCTGCAACAAGCTGCTCTCACCGAGCTTCGCCGCGGGCAACATCGCCTTCGAGAGGCTCCCGCCGGGCCCGGGGGCCGACCACCGCTGTCCCGGCGCCATCAAGTACGGGTGGGCGACGCTCCCGGCGCTCACCCGGCTCCAGATGGAATGCAGCCATACCGCGGTGGCCGGGCTCCTCTCGACGGGCCGCTCATGCGCGCATTCGTTCGAGTGTCGCTCTCGCGTTTGCCAGAAGAACGAGAAGGGCGAAGGGCACTGCGCGAAGCTCTTGGGGCCCGGGGAGGATTGCAGCACCGTCGAGACCACCGACTTCGCTCCGGTGAATCCCTGCGGCATGAGCCTGGTCTGCGACCGGGAGCCGCCTGCTCCGCTGCTCGCCGGCTACCCGCCGGGGAAGGTCTCACGCCGGGCCGACTTCCCGATCGCGCCGGGAACCATGACAATCGAGCCCGCCCCGGGGAGCGCCGGCGGCAAGGGCTTCGACGAATACGCAGACAGCGCTCGGCCCTATCTGCTGCGCTGCTTCGAGGTCGTGCTCGCCTCGGACCCAAAGGCGAAGGGCCAGCTCGTGCTCGGCGTCTCGTCCAAGAAGCTCGAAGTGGTGTCGGCGACGGTGCCGCCGGCGCTTCGCGATTGCGTGGTTGCCGCGCTCCCGGGCTATGGGCTCGCCGCGACGGGAGGACTGCGCTTGACATTCAATGCCTCCAAAGGAAAGGCGACGGTCGTGCCGCACTCGGGGAAGTGCCGAGAGACGGACCGGCTCGGAGCCGCGTGCGAGCGCCGGGAGGAATGTGGCATTTTACAGTGCGTGGATTGGAAGTGCGCGTTCGACGGACCGGAGCCGTGTGCGACAGACGATGACTGCTTCCTGACCCACTCGTGCCAGTCGGGATATTGCGTCGGTCGCGTGCATTCGGGGGCCTGCCGCACCTCTTCCGATTGCCTGGCCGGCATCTGCGTAGAGGGCCAATGCCGTCCCATGTGCCAGACCAAGGTGAAGCCGAGGTTCGATCCGGATTGATCCTCTTCGCCATCGGGAGCCCTGAGGCTCCATCCGTCGAGCGCTACTCCGGGTGACGGCGCGACTCGCCCGCCGCCAACCTTCGCTCCAGAAGCCGCGTCGAGACGGTCTGCATCGCGAGGAGGAGCCCGCCCACGATGGCAACGAGCGCCGTCCCCGGCACGCGGTCGCCGATCACGAGCACCAGCACCACCGAAAGGACGAGGGTCAGGGGGCGCTCCGGCGCCACGCCGCGGTTGTACAGCCAATGAATACCCATGAAGCCACCTACGAGTGAGGCGACCGACGTCGCGAGCACCAGGCGGTCCTCGATGCCGAGCGCATGGGCGCCATCGGCGGTGACGTGCTTGGCCACGACCGCGAAGGTGATCACGCCGAACACGATGGGGAAGTGGCCGAAGGTGAAGAGGTTGCGAGCGACGGGCGGGCGCGAAGCCTCGTCCTCGCGAGCGAGGGCGTGCTCCGCGACGCGCGGGATGAACGCGAAGTAAAGCCACCACACCACGCACGCCACCGCGACCGCGACGAGCAAACCCGGGGTCGCGCGCGTGAGGTGGTCGGTGCCATACGCGGTGGTGCCGGCGGCGATGAGCACCTCGCCGAGCGCGATGATGACGATCAGCGCGTGCCGCTCCGAGAAATGGCCAGGATCGATGCGCCAGCGCGGACCTCGCGCGTCGGCGGGGCCGGCCCCGAGCAGCGCGCCGCCTACGCCGAGGAGGGCGGCGAGCCCCCAGGCCGGGACGCGCCAGGTCTCCGGGCCGATGCCGCCGATGGCGACCGCGACGGGACCGAGCCCGGCCAGGCCAATGTACGCGAGGAACGCGGCGCGCTGGGACGGGTGGGGCCACATCTCGCGGCCTTGGATCGCGAACGCGCACAGCTGCGCGGCGAGGTAGGCGCCGCCGAACATCGGGCCGCCGTGGCGATAAGCCTCGGGCAGCGCGACGCCCATGAGCAGCGCGATCGGTACGGTCGCGAGCACGATCATCTGGGCGCCGCCATTTTTGTCGAGGTCGACGGTGGTCCCGGCCCAGGCAAACTGCGACCAGAGCCACCACACGAGCCAGGCCGAGAGGGCCCCGCGCCCGCAGCCGCTCCAAGTCAGATCGTGCGCGATGAGCGAAGCGATCTGAGTGACGGCGAAGACGAACACGAGATCGAGGAAGAGCTCGAGGTTGGTGGCGCGCCGGAAGACGTGTTCGTGCTCCTGCTGGGTCATGGCAGACTCCAGGCTAAATCAGCGAGCGCGGCGCGTCGGCCGCGTTCTCGGCTAAGATTGGACCGCCCTGGGTCGAGCATATTCATGGACGCGCATCCGATCTCCTCCTGGTCCGAATCACTTGGCATCTCGACCGGCCGCGACAGTAGAGCCCGTCGCCCTGGCGCACGCCGCCGGATGTCACCCGCGCTCGAAACGGCGCTGGCGCTCATGTGCGCGTTGTCGGCCTGCAAAGACAAGGCGCCGCGCGCGAGGTCGACCGCTTCCCTCGATGACTCCCCCCCGAACGACGCGTCTGCGACGGCGAGCGCGAAAGCGCCGTCGGCGCCACCTCCCATGCTGCGTCTTTCGGCCGCCTACCGGCGGACCTGCGCCACCTCGCCAGAGGGAAAGCTCACTTGCTTCGGGCAGGAGCTCCTTGGGCCGCGGGCCAGCTCGGACGAGCCAGCCCTCGATCGCTATGATTTGCGTAGCGTGTCGGCGGTCGCGCTCGGGGACGGGCACGCGTGCGTCGTCAGCGATTCGAAGGTCGCGTGCTGGGGGCGGAACGATGGCGGCCAGCTCGGCACGAAGATGCCCGAGCACTGTCTGTATGGGGAACCGGCCAGCGAGTGCGCCATTCGGCCACGATTCTTGGAGGGGCTCCCTCCCGTTCGGACGGTCGCGAGTGGCCACGTTCATAGCTGCGCGATTGGCATCGACTTGTCGCTGTGGTGCTGGGGGACGAGCCGTCATGGCAGTGTGGCCCCAGCTCCGATGGATCGCTGCGGGAAGAGCGATTGCGTGCGCGAACCGCGGCGACTGCGTGAGATCGGACCGGTGGTGCAGGTCGCCCTCGGGAACTCATTCAGTTGCGCCCTGGAGACTACGGGCACCGTGTCGTGCTGGGGTGCGAACACCACCGGGGAGCTCGGCATCGGGGCCGCCGACACGGCCGACCATGAGCGTCCGACCCGAATCGCCGGCCTCGATCATGTCAGTGCCATCGCCGCGGGGCGGGCCCACGCCTGCGCCCTCAGGGAGGGTCATGTCCATTGCTGGGGTGCCAATGGTCTCGGCCAGATCGGGGTCGTCACGACCGCGTCGTGTGGAAAAAAGGGTGAACCTTGCTCGCCCGTCCCGGTGGAGGTCGGCACGCTCCCTCCGGTCACCCAGCTGGCCCTCTCGAATGATTCCTCGTGCGTCCTCGCCAATCCTTCGGGCGCCGGGAGCGCGTCGGGAGCTCTGTATTGTTGGGGCAACGACGACAACCGTTGGCTGGGCGTCGATCCCACCACCACGTGTCACCGGCTCGAGATCTCCGTCGACACCGCCTGCGTCACGAGGCCGGCACGCATTCCCGACCTCCCTCCTCTCGCGTCGATCGCCAATGGTGGCCTACACGCATGTGGCGTCACGTTGGACGGGGGAGCGCTCTGCTGGGGGGCCTCCGCGGACGGGCAGCTCGGCTTTCGTGCGTCCCCCTGCCGAACAAGGGACCCGCCTGGATGCGTTGAGCCACCGGGGCCGCCAAAGGGACTTTAGCAGTGTGCTAAAAAAGGCGGTCGTCAGGCAACTGGGTGGGCAGTTGCTGCTCTTTCACCCCCCAGCCCGCAGCGAGGGGGGAGTCAGCGCGCTGGGTTGTGGACGTGAGTCGTGCGCGCATCGATGGCGGAGCGACGGCGACCGCTGTTGTTCTGGGCGACATGGGGCGTCACGTTGCGATCGCGGCACGCTCTGACGAAGTCCTTGGTGTCGTAGCCCTTGTCTGCGGCGAGCGTGATCTGTCGCTCACCAAGCCGCGTCGGAGCGTCGACGCCCTCTCACCGCGCGTCGCAAACGTTGTAAGACGTCGCCGATGAGCACCCCCCGGCCGAAGCGAGAGGCCGCTCCTTCCCTCCTCCACGTGATGGCGCGCGCCTCGCGCGCGGTCAAAGCGTCGATGCAGGCGCCGCTCGAGCGCCATGGGGTCCACGCGGGGCAGAACTTCATCCTCGAGCGCCTATGGGATCGGGACGGCCAGACCCCGGGGGAGATCGCGGAGGCGGTCGGGGTCGAGGGGCCGACTGTCGTCCGGGCGCTCCAACGAATGGCGGCGGCGGGGCTCGTGATCCGAAAGCGGCACCCGACCGATGGAAGACAGATCGCGATCCACCTGACCCCTTCCGGCGCGCAGCTCCGGGTCCAAATCCCGCGGGTGCTCCGGCAGGTGGAGGAGCAGGCGTTCGAGGGGTTCTCGAAGGCGGAGCGCGCCCAGCTCCTCGCGCTGCTCGACCGGGTGAGCGGGAATCTCCAGGGCTGAGCGACGCGAGAACGGCTTGACATTCGGTAGCCGGCATCCGATATCGATAGCCGGCTATTGATACGTTCGCCGCTCGCGCGGTCGGGCAAAATGCAGGTGCTCAATGACTGAGATGATCGCTCCCCGTCCTCCCCGCTCGACCATTCGCGCCGTCCGGTTCCACCGCTTCGGCGAGCCGGCCGAGGTGCTCCAGCTGGACGAGGCAGCCGTCCCTACCCCGCGCCCGAACCGCATCCGCGTCGTCGTCCACGCCTGCGGCCTGAATCCGGCGGATTGGGCGCTCTGCCGGAAGCTCTACGACATGGAGCTGCCGCGCGGGATTGGCCTCGACGTCTCCGGCACCGTCGACGCCCTCGGCGAGGGCGTCACCGACGTCGCGGTTGGCGATCGGGTGCTCGGCTTCGCCGACTTCGCCACGTACCCGAGCGCGGGCGCATCCGACGTCGCCGTGCTCGACCACTGGGCGAAGGTGCCCCCCGGTCTCGACATGAGCCTCGCGGCCGCTCTGCCGATGGCCGCCCTCATCGGGCAGCACGCGGTCGACGCCCTCGAGATGAAACCCGGACAGAGACTGCTCGTCCACGGCGGCGGCACGATGATGGGCTTCAGCGCCGTACAGATCGCCCGCGCCCGCGGCTTCGAGGTCCTGACCACCGCCGGCTCGACCTACGCGGACGAGCTCCGCGCCTTCGGCGCGACCGTGACCCAATACGGGGAGGGAATGGTCGAGCGGGTCCGAGCGCTCGGCCCCGTCGACCTCGTGCTCGACACCGTCGGAGGCGCCCTGCCCGACTTGATCCGCATCGTCGACGGCGAGCCGAAGAGGGTGCTCTCCATCGCCGACCGCTCCGGCCCGGAGCTCGGAGTGCGCGGCAACTATGACGGCGGACGTCCGCTCCGCTACGAGGCGTTCGCGGAGATGGCTCGCGAGGCCGCGGCGGGGAGGTTCGTCATTCCCATCGCCCGCGCGTTCCCGCTCGAGCACTGGCGCGAGGCGATGGAGATCAGCACGAGCGGCAAAGCAAGTGGGAAGCTCTTGCTCATGCCTTCCGCCTCGCCGAGCTCCGGTTGACGCGAGCCGCGCCGAGGTGCTTCGCTTCTCCGCGTGCGTCACCCGCTCATCGCCCTCCTATCTCGCATGGTCTCGCCGTGAGTCGGGCGAGGGGTTTCGCTCGCGAGCCCATCGAGCCGGAGATCGAAGCCTCCATCGTCGAGCGTGCCGGTGAGGACGAGCCCTATCTGGTCTACGCGGACTGGCTCGAGCAGCGGGGACACCCTCGCGGCCGTTGGATCTCGTTGCATCATGCGCTGTCGAGCGAGCCCTCGTACGAGCTGTCGCTCGAGCTCGAAACGCTGAGGGAGGCCCACGCGGCGCGGTTCGTCCCCGCCATGGACGAGACGATCGATCCGCGGCCCTTCCGCTGGCGCAACGGGTTCATCGAGGCGGCTCGCCTGTTCAAGGAGTCGAGCCGCACACCGTTGTCGACGCGCCTGCGGTCTCTGTTCACTCACCCGTCGATGCGGTTCGTTCGTGGATTGGTGCTCGTCTATCCACGCACGAAAGGGAGGGTTCACGACGTCGACGAGGCGCTCGAGGCGCTGGCCGGGGCGCCGCGAACGGTGGATGCGCTCGCGGTGTGCCACTCCGGTCCGGCGTGGTACTCGGGATACGACGACGTCGCGCTCCGACGCGGAGACCGCCTCTGGGAGCTCGTGCCGAACATTCGCAGATTGACGCTGGAGATTCAGAGCCTCGAGCTCGGCACAATCGTCGCTCCACGGCTCGAGCACCTCACGCTTCGAGGAGGGAGCCTTCGAGGAACCGCGGCGCTGTCGCTCGGGGCCGCGGATCTCCCGAGCCTGAAAACGCTCCACGTGGAAATCCTCGGCCCCGCTTCCGACCTCGAGTTCCTGAAGACGCTGAAGGCGCCCTCGCTCGAGGATCTGTCGCTATCGAGAGCGGGAGGGGCCATTCTGCGAGACACGTTCGAGCGGCTCGCGGCCTGGCCGGGCTTCGCGAAGCTCAAACGTCTTCAGCTGGAGAACCCCTCCGCCAACGACGGCTCGTTCGACGGCGGCTTCTTGCGCGAGCTCGAATCAGGGTGGGGCCACTTGGAGGAAATCCGCCTCGTGCCCACTCGCTTCGGACACTTCTCGAGGCTGGAGGGCGTCGAGCCTTTTCGGATCTTGCACCCCATTCGTTCGGAGCGAGAGCCCGACCTCCTCGATACGCTGTGCTCGTGATCGCACGTTAGGACGCGCCGGATGGGCGCGCGGGAGCATCGCCCTCACCCCGAACGACCCAATCGACCCCGAGCATGCGCTGCATGAAGATCACGTCCAGCCATAGCCCCATCTTGAAACCGGCCTCCGCGATTCGCCCCACTTCGCGGAACCCGAAGGCAGCGTGGAGCCGCACGCTGGCTGGGTGGTCGCCGGCGATGATCGCCAAGATGCTGTGCAATGGCCCGCCCTCGGCGCGCGCGAGGAGGGCGGCGAGCAGCGCCTTGCCGTGTCCGCGACCGCGGCGATCGTGACGCACGTAGATCGAGTCCTCCGCCGTGGGCGCGTAGCCCTCCCGCCGGCGATAACGGGAGAGCGCGGCCCACGCGACGATCTCATCGTCCTCCTCGGCCACCAGCACGGGGTGCTCGGAGCCACGATCGGCGAACCAAGCTCGCCGGTCTTCGAGGGTGCCGGGGCCGACCTGGAATGTGCATGTGGAGGACTCCACGTAGTGTCCGTAGATGTCTTCGATCGCCGAGAGGTCGGCAGAGACGGCGTCGCGGATCCGCATGGCGTCCATGTAGCGCGACAAAGTTTCGGCGGTGTTTCGCGGATCGGCAGGCGCGCCGGACGCGGGCGGGCTCACCGCCGACGCATGCCGCCAGCGGGCATGATTGCGACACGACCGACGGAGGGTGCAGCGCCGAGTCGCGCTCGAGGAGGGGGGCACCGGGTATTCCCGACCTCGACGCTTCGGCGCATTGGCTGCTAGAGCACCGATCATGTTGAAAACCGGCGCATTCGCGCGATTTCGCGCCCGATCCACACGGCCCCGTCGCTCCGCTCCTCAGATTAGGAGTAGTCTTGCGGTGCTCACTCCTCGGGCGCGCCTCAGCCGCAAACTCCCCCGACTTCACTCGACTTTCAACATGTTCGGTGCTCTAGTACTGCCGGGTCCGGAAGCGGACTTCCGGCCGGCAGTACTAGCCTCGAGCGGTGCTGTACTTCGGTCGCCGACACACCCGCAGTGCGACCGAGCAGGAGCTTCGTTGGTTCCGGTGCGGAGCCTGCCGCGGCGAATGGCCGGCTCTCGTAGCGGGCCTCGTAACCGGTGAGGGCAATAGTCCGTTCTTGCTCATGGAGGCCTCGGCGCGGTCCAACGCGCGAAGGCGGGCCCAGCAGGCTGCGCGAGAGAACGCGGGGCTCACCCTCTCCCGCGATCGTCGTCCCCGACCGCGCCGAACAGGATCCGATCGCCATTCATTTACGTCGGCGTCGACGCGAAGCCGCCGTCAGTCACGCTCGACGCGTTCATCACGACCGGCAACGAGCAAGTCGTGCAAGGAACCAACCAATCGGGCCAGACGCCGCCGACCATCAGCGCGCACGGCACGCTCTCCTCATGCGAAGGGAAGCCGTCGCCGGTACGGTGGTACGAGCAGCCCAGTTTGCACCGATACGAGGCCACCTCCTTCTACGGCGATAGAGTCGTGATGGTGGCCATTCTCACCTCCGAGCGCGCCCGAATCGACGCGCTCGAGAAGCCGTTCCGCGAGGTCGTGCGCTCGCTTCGTTTCACCACGACTCACCGAGGGGCCGTTCGCCGGCGCGGCCCCACGGAGTGGCGATCACGACGGCGTCCCCTTCGGCGTGAAGCGACGAGGCGTCCTTCGCGGGCTGGCGCGGGGCTTCGTTGGCGCCCCCGAGCGGAATGAAGAAAGACTCGCCCTTCCGGAGCTTGCTGGCGCACACGAAGCGGAGAGTGTTCGTCCCGCTTGCGTTGCGAAATACGAGGTGCTTCCTGGCTGCTTCATCCTGATAAGAGTCGCCAGCGCGGAACACTTTGAGCGGCTCACCTTCGTATTGGGAGACCGCGGTACCTTCGACGACGTAGCAAAGCCCCACGGCGGGGTGCAGATGCACGGGGCTCGCCGCGCCGGGAGGGAACTCCATCGCCATCAATCTCAGCTCGTCGCCGGAGGATTCGACCGGGGTCGCTTGGAGCACTCTGCGTGTGATCCCGGGGGGATGGGCGGCGCTCGAAGAGGGGTCGGCCGAAGAGGGGACGGCGCAGCCGGCGCCGAGCCAGCCAAGGAGGGCGGTCAGGTGGATTCGCATCGAGAAGGTCTCCTCCTTGATCGTGGCGAGACCGGACGAAAAGTTACGCCGACGTGCACCCCCAAGGAGCCGAACAATTGACTATGATCATCGCTCTATCCTCGAGCGCCGAGCCTCTCGCAAGACACCTCCCGGGCGCCGTCCCCCGCAACGCTGGGCGGATCATCGGGATCGTCGTGGGGATTGCCGTCGCGGTGTTGATTGCTTGCTGTCGCGCCAGCGGCTTCGACGGCTCCCCAAAGCTCGCACCGTGGTACTGCCGGCCGGAAGTCCGCTTCCGGGTCCGCCAGTACCCAGGAACACAGCTTCGGGCCGGCAATGCTAAGATGCCGGCCATGTACGGCGGACTCAAGAGCGCGGCTCTCCTCCTGCTGGTCGCGTGTGGAACGCCGCCGGCCAGCGGGCCCTCCTCCGACGCGCCGCCCTCCAGTGACGCGCCGAGCGCGGTGGTCGCCTCGGGCGAAGCCGGGCCGAGCGCCGTCGCCCCCCCCGCGAGCGCGAGCGCGACCGCCGCGACTCCCCCGCCGCTGGAGCTGCCGGCGGGCGCTCTCTTCGTCTATCGCGAAGGAGATCTCACGCTCTCGTTCACCACCCCGCGTCGCGTGACCGTGCTCCGCCCCTCGGACAAGCCCTGCTCCTACGAGCTCAGCGACAACGGAAACATGCTGTCGGGCAAAGAGGTCGAGGCGGCTTGGCGAAAGGTCGAGACGCTCAAGGGCCTCGCAGAGACGTCGGTCTTCCTTGCTCCGAATGATCCGCTCGTCAGCGGGGAGGTCGTCGGCGCGAAGAAGCGCATCGTCTGGACGGCCCAATGCGGCGGCTTGTGCCTCGGCGGTCCGCCCGAAACGGTAGCGCTCGTGCATGCGCTCCACGTCGTCGCCACCAACGCGCGCGGGGTCTGCAAGCTCTGACGTGAGAGGCGCTCAGGGCCGGCCGAGCCTGTCGCGCAGCTCCTCGATAGCGCCCGCTCCGCTGAACTTTCCCTCCCGCGCGTGGATGAGCTCCAAGGTCGGAATCCGGAGGAGCGGACGCGCGGCGGAAACGGAGAGGTGGCTGATGTCGAGGCGGGCGAGCTTCGGCAGAGCCGTGAGGGGTGACAGGTCGGTGATGCCCGTGTTCGAGATAAGGAGGCTCGTGAGTCCTTCGAGCTCGGCGAGAGGCGCGGCGTCCACGACGCTCGTGTCGGTGAGGTCGACCGACTCGAGCCGCGTCTGCCCCCGAACGAGCGACGCGGCTGCGAACTTGCGCGCTCTGACCTCGAACCGCGCGAGTCGCAGCGTCGCCATCAATGGGCCGAGGGCGGTCACGACCCGCTCATCATCGGACCACAGCGTGAGATCGCGGACGAAGTACGTGAGCGGATGGCCAAGCAGGTCGGCGATATCGCGTGCGCTCCCGTCCGCGACCGACATGTGGCGCGGAAACGCGCCCACAATCTCGAACGACAATCGCCTCGACCGACTGTGCGGTCCGAGGATTTCGTCGCGATGAAGCTCCTGCAACTCGCGCACGCGCCGCTCCAACTCGTGCGCCGGCTGACCGAGGCGCTCGAGCCGCCGGGCTTCCAGGGTGAGCGCGATCATTTGTCCGCGAAAGTCTCCCGATTGCGCGAGCTGGTCGGCCGCGACCAGCCAAAGGGGATCGTCATCGTCGCAGTCGCGGAGCTTGTCCAGCAGAGAAACGTCGAGCGACCCGTAAGACGAGGCCGCAACGGTGGCTCGCTCGCGCGCAGCTTGCCTCGCGGCGTCGCGCGCCGGCCCCCCCTCCGGCCCGATCCCGAACGCCTCGAGCCACGCCGCCTCCAGCAGAGCAAACCCCGGCGACTCCCGCACGGGACGATGGTCGCGAATCTCCGACCGCACCTCTCGACGAATGAGGGGCAAATGACCGGCGCGGCTCGCGCATGCGACGATCGCCGAGGCGAGGGTCGAGCCCTCGAACGCTACCGAAACTGCCTTCTTCGGCCGGTCTTCGTAGAGAATTTCGAGGCTGGCGGTCGGCCGTCGGTAGTCGAGGCGCGCGTGGAGGACGACCTTCTTCCCCATCGATTCGCAGGCGGCAGACGAGGAGACGTCCATCGTTCCGAAGTCGAAAGCGGCCAAGGCGTCGAGCCGCGGGCCCGAGCCCTGGGCGCGAGACGCCCCGGGCAGCGGTAGCCCGCGGCAGGCACGGCTCTGCTCCGCGTCATAGCGTGCGAGCAAGACGGAGGCCCCGTCGAAGTCAGCCCCGTCCACGCGGGCTCCGGTCAAATCGCCGCCGTCGAGATCGGCCCCGCGGGCGTCCGCCCTGCGGAGATCCGCATTGACCAAGGAGCTCGGATTGAACGTCGGCCCGAGGGTGGCTCCGGCGAGCTGGGCCGCCGCCCAGGCGCCGTCGGCCACCACTTCCGACAGGTCGCTGCCCGATGCTTCGGCGTTGGAAAAATCACCGCTCAATCGAGCGCGGGCCAGTCGCGCATTGCCGAGCCGCGCGCCTCGAAAATCTCCGTTCAAGTCCGCTCCCTCGAGGTCGGCGGAGGTCAGATCGACCCCGTCCGCTTCGACCGCGCTCATGCGAACGCTCTGGAGCTTCGCTCCTCGACAGTCGGCGCCACGGAGAATCGCGCGATCCATCGAGGCGCCGCGGAGATCACAGCCTGAGAGATTCGCGCCGGAGAAATCGCACTTCGTCAATGGAGACCGGCGCCTCCACATGGTGACACCCGAGAGGTCACTGCCCTCGAGATCGGCGCCGCGGGCATCCACCCCCCAAAGCTTGGCGTTCGACAGGTTCGCGCCCCGCAGGCTGGCCCCGGCGAGCGAGGGCATCGGCAGCTCGAGCTCGCACCAGGCCTCGAGGCCGGCCGCGGAGGCGGCGCCGAGCCGAAGCAGCTGGACGAGGTCATCGGGCGTCAGCACCAAGAGCGCGCGAAACCCCGCGCCGTCGTGAATCCGCGCGCCAAGCTTGCCGAAGGGCCGAGCGCTGCGCCGAGGTCCGAGCACGATGTCGGTGACACCGGGCGACGGCTGCGGAGCGTAAGC
Organism: Polyangiaceae bacterium; assembly: GCA_044225865.1. Classification (GTDB taxonomy): domain Bacteria; phylum Myxococcota_A; class Polyangia; order Polyangiales; family Polyangiaceae; genus Xiheicaenibacterium. The sequence continues at coordinate 22,979 of JBGAID010000016.1, forward strand.
TGCCCCGAACAGCGGCAAGAGTCCCTTCAGGAGCCGCTCGTGGTCCCACAGGCGCGTCCCCTGCTCTCCTTCGAGCTCACCCACCAAGGCGAATCGGCGACCTTCGAGCTTATCGAGCATCGCCCCAACGATTGGCGAGGTGCCGAAGAGAGCCATGGGGGGAGCGCAGACGGACGAACGGCCCGCACATCATGAGAGGCACCCCCGGCGTAAGGGCCGACCGCATCGGCGTCGCTGGTCGTCCCGATGTCGAGACGAGCGGCGCCGTCGAAGTCGCCCACGACCGCAGACAACGCTGGCAGCGGCGTTGAAGAGGGGGGGCGGATTCTCTCGGGCACGCATGGTTGCCCAGGGTAGCAAGCGCGGGGCAAGGCCGGGCCACCGATGAGCTGCCTTCGCGCTGCAGCACGTCGGCAAGGCCCCTCCTGGTCTCCCGTCGCGGGACCTGCGCGCGTAAGCTCGCGCTATGGCAATATCGTACGAGCGGGCGAAGACAATTCTCGAGTCGGTCGGAGCGGGCAATCGCGCGGAGAGCTACGCCGCGTCGGAGTCGCGCGGTCCGTTCGTCGCCCGGTATTTGCTCCTTCGTGGCCTGTGGGCGTGCGCCATCGACGAGGACGACCGCTGGCAGAGGCAGTGGAGCCACACCAGCCCCGTCGCGGCCGCGATCGGGCGGATGCTCGCGAAAGGCATCGACCCCGCCGACCTGACCGATGTCGTGCGCGCCATGCAGGTCGAGACGCTCTTCAATGTCTGTCAGTTGATGGACAATCCCGCCCATGGGCTCGAGGAGCTCCAGGAGAAGATCCCCGAGAACATCGAGTGGCGGATTGCCGAGTACGACGGGGAGAAGGGCGTGGTAGGCAAGCGCGCGATCCTCGACATCCACGAGAGCTTCTATTCGATGGACCCAACCGGCCGCGAAGGGGCACCGCGAAAGCGGCGCGAGAAGCAGAAGCAGTGAGCAAGACGGGCGTTTCGATGGTTGCGCCTGCGGGACGCCGAATGTCTATAGTCAATTATTCGAGACGGGACGAGATTCAGAGACAGTCCGGCTTCATGCAGAATCCGTCTGCATGTATCGTCGAAGGATGACGACGTTGGCGCCGGGCACCGTCTTCGCTGGTGACTATCGCATCGTGAGGCCCCTGTCGGCGGGCGGAATGGGAATGGTGTACGTCGCCCATCAGCTCTCGACCGGCCGCGATCGGGCGCTGAAGCTCATGCTCGGGGAGATGGCGGCGAACGCCGACCTCAAGCGGCGGTTCGCCCAGGAGGCGCGGATCGGCGGAGAGATCGACAGCGCGCATATCGTCGAGGTCGTCGGGGCGGGGGTGGAGGCGCAGTCCGGTACGCCGTGGCTCGCGATGGAGCTGCTCCAAGGGGAGGAGCTGTCGACCTATCTGCAGAAGAGCGGGCCTTTGCCGCCCGTCGTCGTGCTCGAGCTCTTCGAGCAGCTCGTCCACGCCCTGGGGGCGGCCCATGACAAGCAAATCGTCCACCGCGACCTGAAGCCAGAGAACCTCTTCCTCGAGAAGTCGCGCCGAGCGGGCGTGTCCTTCACGCTCAAGGTTCTCGACTTCGGCATCGCCAAGCTTATGAACCAGGTTCGCACGTCGGCGACGGGGGCGATGGGCACGCCGCTGTGGATGGCGCCCGAGCAGGCTCAAACGGGAGTCAACGTGAGCCCCGCCGCCGACGTTTGGGCGATGGGGCTCATCGCGTTCCGCGCGCTCACCGGCAAGAGCTTCTGGAGGTCCGCTGCCGACCCGAATTCTTCGACGGTGATGGTGCTGCGAGAGGTACTGATGGACACGATCCCACCCGCGTCGGCGCGCGCCCGAGAGCTCGGAGCGGCGCCCGTTCCGGGCGGATTCGATGGCTGGTTCGCCCGCTGCGTCGCGCGCGATCCGAAGCAGCGCTTCCAGCACGCGCGGCACGCGTTCGAGCCGCTGCGCGCGGCGCTCATCCCGAACGCGGCGCGCTCGGTCCAGGCGGCCGCCCCCGCCGCCACCGTCGCGGCGGAGCCGCTGCCGAGCCCTACCGTCGCCGCGGAGCCATTGACGCTCAGCCGCTCGCCTTCCGCCGTCGTCATCCCTCGCGTGCCCGCGTCGTTCTCGCCAGCGCCGAGCAAGACGCCTCTCTATGCAGGCCTCGGCGCGGGGGCGGCCGTCCTCCTCATCTTGGCGATCGTCGTCTCCCGGTCCTCCACGAAAGACAGCAGCGCCTCGAGCAGCGCGACGACCGAGCGCGGGGCGGCGCCGGCCCAAACCGGCACGAGCTCGCCTCGCGAGACGTTACCCAAAGCCGACGGTCGCCCGCATACGCCCGAGGAGCTGGTCGCAGCATTGAGGGCGGGCACGCCGAAGACGTTCGATCTGGCCGACGGAACCATCCGACTCACCTCGGACTTCGCTGACATCAAGAGCGACAACTTCGAGCGCATCGCTCGCGACTTCAGCGTCCTCATCCAGCTGTATCGGCACGGCGACAAGCCTCCGGGTTTGGCGGAGGACAAGAGGCGTGTGACGAACGGCACCGCCGCCGTGACGACCGTCCTCGCTGGCGACCGCGAAACGGCCAATTACTACCTCCTCCCCTATGGGACCGAGAACGAGACGAAGGTGCTCGTCCAGGAGCGGAACGGATACCGCTGCGAGGCCAGATTCCGGGACTCGACAGATGGACATCTGGCCCGATCGGTGCGCTCCGAGATCGTCGAGCAATTGGCGAATTGGTGTCTATCGTCAGTCGCCGCCACCGGCAGCTCGGCGAGCTCAGCGCCGTCATCATCGCGTATGGCCCCCCCGCCACCGGCGGAGCGTCGGTCACCCGCGCCCCCGCCGCCCCCTGCGCCCCCGCCGCCCCCTGCGCCCCTGCGCCCCCGCCGCCCGCGCCGCGCCCGTCGTCGACGGTGTTTTGGTAGGCTCAGCGCGCGGCGAGCTGATTGCAGGCCTCGACGAAGCCGGCCGTGCACGACTGTTCGAAGAGCCGGCGCGCCTGGGCCTCGTCTCGAGGTACCCCGGCTCCCGCCCGCGTCATCATGGCCAGCGCGAAGCAGCCGCGGCGATGCCCACGGCTGCACGACATCTTGTAGTAAGAGGCCGCCGCCGCATCGTCTTGGCGAACACCACCGATCCCCTTTCGCGCCACCGCCCCCGCCAGCGAGCACGGATCACTCACCACCTCTTCCATCTCGGTCTGGTTCGTGTCGGTCGACTCGTAGTCGCCGTCTCGACAAATGTTGTGCGTCATCACGCCAACGTTGTACTCCGCAGCGCCGGGCGGGGAGTGGCATCCTCGGAGCACGGCCTCGGCGCGCGCCTCGTCGCGCGGGATGCCGAGCGGCGGGCTGCCGATGAAGTAGCCAAGTCCCAAGACGCAGCAGTAGAGGGCCCCCTGCCCGGAGTCGCACGATTTCTGGTAGGACGCGATGCGCTCGCGCGCCTCCTCCGCGCTGCGCGGCACGATCGAAGAGGCCTTCGGCTTCTCGGCCGGCCCGTCGGTCGTCGGAGCTTCGCGGGGAGCGGGGCTCGGAGACTGCGGCGCCACGGATGACGAGCAGCTCGCGGCGAGGACACCAAGGACGAGCAACTGGACAAGCGACGGCGCGACACGAAGCATTCGCATGAGCACGGCTTTCAAGTCGGAGGTCACGAGCGGTTCCCGCGGACGGTCAGAACTAAACGAGGACGGGCGCGCCGGGCCATAGTCAAATCTTCGGGAGTCCGTCGACCTCCGCCTTTCCGAGCTCTCGTCAGTTGACCGAGAAGCTGATGAAGAAGGCCGGGGCCCCTCCCCTTCGCTTGCACGACGCGATCGCCTCCAATATCGGCCAGACTGCGCCCAGGGTCGAGGCGTTGTCCGAGTGGAACACGGCCTCGTCCCGCCGACCGTCGCTGTCGTTGACGTGACTGCCATGCTCGGCCCAACCCTTACAGATTCGCTCGGCGTGCGCCGGGGCGGGCGGTGCGCCCGGGTCTGGATCAATCCACTCTGCGACGGGCTCCCCGCGGAGCTTCCAGACGATCTTCAGCGGCGTCGATGCGTCCACGTGGAGGATCTTCTCGGGGGGTGGACCGGGCTCGCTCGACGGGTCGGGCGGACCGGGGATGATCGCGGAGAGGTCGGCGTAACGATCGGCGCTCGCGGTGGATTGGAGGGTCACGAACGGGTAGCCGGCGAAGGCGGACGTCTGGAAGACGCTCTTGAGCGCGACCATCTTCGTGTCGTCGCCCGCCCGCAGTCCGACGAGGCCGGGGAATGGCTCGCCTGGGTGCGAGGCTTTCCACCCGTCCCGGCGCTGCTTGAGGAGGGTGTAGAGCTCATCGACCCTCGCCATTCGGTTCGTGTCCAAGATCATCTTCAGCGAGCCGGCCGGCGCGCCATCGATCGTGACGCGGGTGTCCTCGATCTCGACGACGGGGAACGTATCGTCGCGATCGATCGGGGCGGCGCTGGAGACAGAGGCGCTCGGGGCAGCGGCCCGAGGCTCGTCGTCATCCTCGCGATGGGGTCGCGTCTTCTTCGAGCCGGAGCAGCCGAGCGCGAGCGCCACGCCGATGAGCACCACCGCATCTCGTCGCATCTGAGAGAGGGTACCATCCGCGCCGAAGGGTGCGGTCTTGAGTTGGCCGACCATCTGGGCGACGCTGAAGGGGATGCGCGAGAAGTCTCTGTCGTTCCTCGTGATCGTGACGGTGACTGTCGCGTGCGGTGAGAGCACCCCCTCGCGCCGCCAGCGTATCGACGACGAGCAGGATACGGCACCCACCGCCCCCTCTGAGACGACCGCGACAGGGGCGGAGCGAGCTCGCCAATCGCTGCGTGAGCACCTTCGCCTGCGCCTCGAGCGCGGCGAGATGCAGATCTCCACCCCACGCACACAATCGATCGGGCTCGCCGGCGTGGGAGCGACCGCAGAGCCCGCGGCGTCCAGCGGGCCGGGCGTCAAGCCGGGGGCGACGACGGTCAGGGGGCGGCTCCCCCCCGAGGTGATCCAGCGCATCGTCCGTCAGAACTTCGGCCGGCTCAGGCTCTGCTACGAGCACGGTCTCCGAAGCGACCCGAAGCTCTCGGGTCGAGTCGACGTCAAGTTCACGATTGGGACCGATGGCTACGTCAGCGGCGCCTCCGCGACGGGGACGATGCCTGACCAAGCCGTGGTCGCGTGCGTGACGAAGGCCATTTCGGCCCTCTCGTTCCCGGCGCCGGAGGGAGGGGTGGTCGTGGTCACCTATCCAATCTCCTTCACCCCCGGCTCCTGACCGCGCGCGGGGCGATCAGACCGCCCGCATCTTGTTGTTCTTCGCCTCGTGGGTGAGCTCGGCGAGGCCGAGCTTCTCCATGAGGGGCGGGATGTACATGCCAAAGCGGCCGCGCAGTCCCTTCTTCAATCCGTAGAAGCCCCCGACGGGGTTGTCCTTGGCGCGGCCCCAAGCCTCGACGGTGCCTTCTTTGGCTGGCTTCTGCTCGTCGGCGGAGCCGAGATCCATCCAGTCGCCGTGCTTCTTCAGCATGGCGTGGAGGTCGTCGAGGCAGCGCGCCTGATAGTGCAGGACCGTCTTCCCGACCGTGCAGACAATCACCTCTTCACCGCCGACCTCCTCGAGGTGCATGGTGTACTCGGCAGTGCCGGGCGGGGTCTTCAGCTTCGTCGGCTTGGCTTTGGTTCCAATGGAGTGCTTCATGACTCACCCTCTGTCTTCTTCTTGAGGTCGGCCGCGAACTTGTCGAACACCTCGTCGAACGGGGGGATCATCCCCGCGAACAACGGAAACAGCGGCCCGCCGATCCTTTCGCGCATCGAGAACGTGACGGTGGACGAATCCTTCTCGGTGATCTCGTAGGTGCGCTTGCCCATCGCGTCCCCCCACACCATCCGGCGAGGGGCTTCGAGCTCGAGGACCTTGAGCTTGAATGTGCGCTTCGGATCGAGGACGCTCTTGAGCTGGATCTTCTCGCCGAGGGCGATCTGCCCGTCGAGGGACACGACCGTGGTGTTCCAGCGAGGGTACTCGGTGGCGTTGGTGAGGACGCTCCAAACGTCCTGGGGTCTTGCGCGGATGTCGATCGCGACCTCCGTCTCGCGGGAGAACAGCTTCTTGGTGGTCTTGGCGGCCATGGCCCGACGGTCGCCCTACTCCGGCCGGGAGTCTTGGAAAAATTGGACACGATCGCGCGAGCCGCCCGAACCGAGATCCCCGAGGCCTCCCGTCAGCTCCCCGGATCCATCTTGCCGGACTTGGGCAGCCAGAGGAGCCTCGCCGCCGGGGTCGCAGTGGGCGGACGCCAGCCCAACCGCCAGCTCAGACGGTCTCGGTTCCGGAGCCTGGCTGCGTCCACGAGCATGCGGCCCGCCCATCGGTACACGTTGAACTCGGAGACGGGTACTCCGCGGTCCGCGCGATGAGACCGTGGTCTACGTCGCATGCCGCCGCCCCCATGACCCGCTCATCGAGCGTGATCTCGGAGAGCAACGTCGAGAGATCGGCCGGCTCGTCCGGGTTCCAGCGTTCGACGAGGGCCGCGCGAGCCCCTGCCACTGCGAGCTTCGCCCGCAAGGCGAGATCTCGCTCGAACCAGCTGCGCGTCGTGCGCTGCAGGACGAGCCAAGCTGCGCCGGTCACCAGCGCGAGGCCGATGACGACGACGACGCTGAATCGAACCCAAGGTCGCACCCGGCATCATTCGAGCATCACGGACCATCACGTCACTCAATTTCGCATCGATCGATGGAGCACCAACTAAACTCGTTGGTGCACCAACTATTTTGGAGTCCCGAGACTTGCAGCGAGCGACGGAGAGCGGTACGAGTCTGCCATGGCGAACAGGACTCGCGCCCTGATGCGGTCGAGCATCGCCGTCGGGTTCATCGCGGTTGGTGCGTTCACTTGCGCGCCGAGCCCCAGGAGCGTCGCGTGCTCCAACCGCGATCCGCTTCGCCGTCGGCGCGTGCGGCCCAGGCCCGAAGACCCGTTGATCAGCGCCGGTTCTTGTCGACGATGCCGATGATGATGATCACGAATGCGAGCAGCCGAATGAGATAGATCAGGTGCTGAGATTCACGCACCGCCTCGACCGCGGCCAGCGCGATCCAGTTGCCCATGAGAGCGAAGAAGCCGAGCCCGAAGAACACGAACAGCCGATCCCTCGTCCTTCGGTAGAGCCGCATGAAGAGCAGGCCGGCCGCGAAGCATCCCATCGCCAAGGCTCCCCACAGGACCGGATGCATCAGCGTTCCTCCGTTGCGAAGCAGAGGCCGTAGAGCAGGACGACGATGGCGATGACAGCCAGGATCGTCCGCGCCAGGCTGAGATCGCGATCCGGCAAGGCGACGAGATCGATCACGAGCAGCGCGTTGTTCGCCGCCCAACCCGCGAAGCTGAGCGCACACCAGAAGAGGAACCTCGCGCGACTCGCGAAGTAGCCCCTCACGAGCAGGCCGCAGCACGCGGCGCTCGTCAGCGCGCAAAGGAGATAGACGGCCTCAGCCATCCTTCTTCCTCCGCCCGATCACGAACGCGTCCGCGAAGGCGCGGGCCGCGGAGTTTCGCACCCGCTCCATCGCGTAGGTCCCGAGCAGCCGCGCGACCTCGTAGCGCTGCGTGGACCAGCAACGCGCGAGTGCCTCCACCGCTGCCGCGCGCTCAGCGCGCGGATCGAACCGGAACTTCGTGGACGAGCGCCCCTTGTCCGCCTCGATCAGGCTATGCGACACGAGGCCTTGGAGCGCCGCGGAGGCGCCGTCGAGCGGGAGGCGGAGCGTCTCGGCGATATCGTGAGCAGTGAAGCTGCGGCCGGGCGCGGAATGGAGGAACACGAGAACCTCAAGCTCTTCGAACGTGTCGATTCTGTCGAAGAGGAGGGCACGGACCTCCGGTGGTACGGGCGCGTCTGTCATGGGCGGGTGGCCCCGGTCGGGGCAATCGTTGCACCTCAAACGAGTATAGCGCGTCCGGGCCCGTCTTGCGATTGGGCACGGATGCCACAGCCGAGGCTTGGATCGTTGGAGCACAAACGAAATCGCCTCCGACGGTTGCGCTCTGAGCACGCGCGAATTAGTACGGACTCGAGGCATGTCGTCGGCTCACGGTCCACCAGCACGCTCGGGCCCGATCGAGCGGGTGCGCGCGCTCATGGCGCGCATCCGAACCATCCTCGCGACCGCTTTCCTGCGCTTCTCTCCCCCGGAGCAGAATCGCCTCTTCTTCCTGACCGTCGCGATCGGTGGAGTCTGCGGTCTCGCGGCGGTCCTCTTTCACCTCGCGATCAAGGCGGCGGAGCATCAGCTCATCGATCGAGCGCTGGGTGCACCCGGGGGCTTTTGGATCCCGGCCGTAGTGCTGACACCACTCCTGGGCGGCGCCCTGGTCGGTGCCGCGCTGCAGTACATCGTGCCCGCCGCACGTGGTAGCGGAATTCCGCAGGTGAAGCTGGCCTTCGCAGTGAAGAGCGGCCGGATGCGCCTGCGCGACGCGCTGGGCAAATTCGTTCTCTCTTCCGTTCAGATCGGCAGCGGAGCTTCGCTCGGTAGGGAGGGTCCAACCGTCCATATCTGCGCCGCCATCGCGAGCTCCCTCGGTCGCCTCGTCGCGCTCTCGCCGCGCAACGCGCGGAGACTCTTGCCCGTCGGGGCGGCGGCGGGGATTGCGGCCGCCTTCAACGCCCCGATCGCGGCGGTTACGTTTACGATCGAGGAGGTCGTCGGCGATCTCGATCAGACGGTGCTTTCCGGGGTGGTCGTTGCGTCAGCCCTCGCTGCCGTCATCGAGCGCGGGGTGTTGGGAGAGCACCCCATCTTCGAGGTCCCCCATGCGTACAACCTCAACCACGCCTCGTCGCTGATCGTCTATGCCCTCCTGGGCGTGAGCGCGGGGCTCGTCTCTCACCTGTTTCGAGAAGGCCTAATCGGCTTGCGAGGCTGGTTCCGGTCGTGGCGGGCCGTTCCACCTTGGGCTCACCCCGGGGTGGGAGGGCTCGTCACTGGCGTGTTGGCGGCGGCTGCCTTCGGTGGGCTCGGCGCCACCGGACTCACGGGTGGTGGCTACGAGACCTTGTCGATGGCGTTGGCCGGCGGCCTCGGCGTGCGCCTGATGCTGGTGCTCTGCGCCGCGAAGGTCGTTACGACCGTGACCTCCTATTCGAGCGGCGGGGCGGGAGGGATCTTTGCCCCGTCGCTCTTCATTGGCGGCATGCTCGGCGGTTCTTTCGGGTTCATCGATCGCTGGGCCCTCGGACACCCCGACGTGGACCCGGGCGCCTTCGCGCTCGTAGGAATGGGAGCCGTCTTCGCAGGAATCATCCGGGCGCCGATGACGAGCGTGCTCATCATCTTCGAAATGACCGGCGGCTATGGGCTCGTGCTCCCCCTCATGATCGCGAACGCGACGTCGTATGTCCTCGCCCGGCGCCTGAAGCCGGTTCCAATCTATGAGGCGCTCCTCGAGCAAGACGGCTTCCATTTGCCGCACCGCGACCGCGCCGCCCAAGCCCTCTCCAGCCTCTGTGTGTCGGACGCGATGACCACGCGAGCTCTCAGGACCCTCCTCGCCTCCCGACCGATTCCGTCCGCGCTCACGGACATCGGCGGCTCCACATACTCGTCGTTCCCGGTGCTGGACGACAGCGGCCGGCTGGTGGGTGTGGTCAGCGAGGCGAGGATGCGGCGGCACGCCGTCGAAGGAGAAGCCCGCCTCGTGGGCCACCTGCTACGGCCACGGGAGTATCTGCGCCCCGACCAGCCGCTGGCGGAGGCGGTGGTGAAGATGAACGAGCTCGGGGTACGACAGATGGCGGTGGTGGCCGAGGACGACCCGACACGTCTCTTGGGCCTCCTCGCGATGAGCGACGTGATGCGAGCCCAAGCGCGCGCCTCGATGGCCGCAATAGGTCAGGACCCTCGGCCCCCGCCCCCCGCCGAGTCCACCCCGGGCATCCTCCTGCCCAGCCACCTACCGCCCACGCCGCCTTCGAGCCGAAGACCCTGAGCGCTTGTCTTCACGGAGAGCTCAAGACGCTTCGGGCGTGCGCAAGGACCGGGCGATGCGCCCCAGCGTCAGTCCCTGGGCCAGGACGGAGAACGCCACGACCAGGTAGGTCATCGTCACGATCAGGCCTTTGTGTGGGCCGTCAGGAATCGACAGGGCGAGGGCGACCGAGATCGCGCCACGGAGACCGCCCCAGGTGAGAATTCGAATCGTCCCTCTCGCGAACTTGGATCGAAAGGACATCACTCGAACGGGGAGCGCAACCGAGACGAACCGGGCGAGCAGAACGACGGGGATCGCCAATACGCCCGCGAGCAGCGTCTGCTTGGTGAGCGTCAGTCGGATCACCTCGAACCCCACCAACACGAAGAGGGCCGCGTTCAGGATGTCGTCGACGAGTGACCAGAACTTGTCGAGATGATCCCGGGTGATTTCGCTCATTCCTCGCTCCCGACCCTGGTTGCCGATGACGAGCCCGGCGACGACTGCGGCAATGGGAGCAGAGATGTGAAGGCGCTCGGCGAGCGCGTAACCACCGAGGACGAGCGCAATGGTGAGGAGGAGCTCGGTCTGATAGTGATCGATGCTCTTCAAGAGCCGAAACGTGACATAGCCAGAGGCGAGACCGAATATCGTGCCGCCCGCGGTCTCGCGGAGAAAGAGCAGCGCCGTATCCCCGACGCTCGTCTCCCCCTTCGTGAGGACCTGGAGCACCGTCAGGAAGATCACGACCCCGACGCCGTCGTTGAACAGGGACTCGCCGCTGATCATAATCTCCAGCGTCGCGGGCACGCGGGCCTGCTTGAGGATCCCCATCACCGCGATGGGATCCGTCGGCGAGATCATCGCGCCGAACAGCAGACAATAGCCGAACGGCAGAGCGATCCCCGCGAAATCCAGCAGGAAATAGCTGGCCCCGGCGACCACGAACGTGGACAAGACTGTCCCCACGAGGGCGAGGAGCGCCACGACCGTCTTCTGGTCGCGCAAGTCGTCGATGCAGATGTGCAGAGCGCCCGCGAAGAGAAGGACGCCGAGCATCCCGTGCAAGAGCGTCTCGTTGAGGCGCACGCGGTCGAGCACGTGCGTGAGGGGCTCGACGTCGACCCAGCCGGCGGCGTCGATGGCGAGGAGGACGATGGATAGGCCGAGCGACATCGTCATCAAGGCAATCGCCGCGGGCTGACGGATCCAGCGGTGGTTGACGTACGCGAACGCCGCCGCCACCGTGAGCAGCGCCGCGAGTGTTTCGACGGCGCTCATGAGATCTCCTGAACCAACGGTGCTACCTCACTTCCGACCCTGGGAAGAACTGCACGACGTTCGGGCTGAAGTCGGCGGGAGCCCCCGGGGGGAAATAGCCGCGCTTCTGCTTCGGAGCGTCGCCGGAGAATCGGCGGCACTCCTTCACGAAGTGCGATTGATCGTAGTACCCGCAGCGCGCGGCGACGTCGGCGAGGGTGCATTTCGGGTCTCCCTTGAGCATCTCGATCGCGCTCTGGAAGCGGGCGATCTGCGCGAACGTCTTTGGGCTCACCCCGACGTGCTGGCGGAACAGACGATCGACCTGGCGAATGGAGATGCCCTTGCAGAGGTCCTCGATGCGAATGGCGCCGCGCTCCTCTTCAATCCGGGACTTTATGGCGAGGACGGTCGATTTCGAGCTGGTGACGTCGAGGCGGGAGGCGAAGAAAGCATCGAGGAGGGCGGATTGGGGCTTGGGCTGCCCGATGTGGAGCCGCAGCGCCCTCTCCAGCTCCAGGATCTCGTCGCCGAACGCGGCTGCGATCGGAACCACGTGATTGGTCCACGCCTGGACGGAGGGGACGAACGCGCCGAGCCCGGCGGTGTGGAATCGGGCCCCCGCGACGACCACGCTGCCGCGTTGGCGAATGGTGATGGGGTGGACGCGCTGGGCGTCGAGGTTGGAGCGACGAATCGTGGCCCGCTGCCCCTCCGCGTCTCTCGTGTAGGCGGCGCCCATGTTGAAGACGAGATCCGCGCGCGCGTCGGCGAAGACCTCCACCCGCAAGTCGAAGGGGTGCCCGGGCGGCGCGACGACGAACCAATAGTGTTCGATGTAGGGGGCGAGCGCGGCCGCTGGCTTCTCGAGCGTATACACGTCGCCGCAGGCTACACGCGCCGAATGCGGCCCCACAGCTCGAATCTGCGGCTGCGCTCAGTCATTGCGCCGAGGCGCGAAGCCTACGCTCCGAAAGCCTGCGAACGCCGCGGATTGGAAGGTGCTCTTGACGAGGATCGCAGGCGTGTCCTCGTCGACGTCGAGGATCAGGACGCCTTCGAACGGCGCCGTCGGGTCGGCCTCCTTGCGCTCGTCGCGCCGCGCCCTTAGGAACGCGACGACCCCGTCGAGGCGCTCGAGCCGGGTGTGGTCGCCGCTCTCGATCTTCTCTTCGCCGGCGAAGACGCCGGCCGCCGTCACCCGGAGCACGATCGCGCGCGCCATCTCTCGGGGCGGGACCGAGCTCGGCAAGAGATAGGAGCTCGGGGCCGGGATGTCCGCGCTCGCCGAGGTGGATGCGCTCGCGGAGGCGGGCTCCGGCCGCGCTCGCGTGGTCGACGGCGCGTCGCGACAGGCGCCCGAGGCCAGCGACGAGAGCACCCCGACGGTCACGGCCCTGATCCATTTCGCCACGGTGCGAGCCTACCGTCGCCGGCCCGCGCTGTGAACGCCCGCTCCACTCCGGGGCGACGCGCGTCATATCGTTTGAGCAGCAACTATTTCCAGTGGCGTCACTTGCAGGTCGACGCGCGCGCGGTAGAGCCTCTCATGGCAAACGCGCGGCGCGCACTCGGGCGATCGATCATCGCCTGCTGCTTCATCGCACTAGGCGCGGCCACCTGCGCCCCTTCACCCAAGAACGTCTCCTGCAGCAACCGCGGTGACTGCACGAAGGTCGATCCATCGTACGGGTATTGCTTCGAGCACCAGTGCGTGGAGTGCATCGAGAGCTCGAGCTGCGGGTACCCGAATCGATGCCTCGACGGCTTCTGCGAGCGGCGCTGCGCCGATGACCGGGAGTGCCGCGCCGAGCAGACGTGCCGCGCCGGCAGGTGCGAGGTGAGGTAGTCGCCCTCGGGGGCTATGCTGAGGCGGTGCGCCGCCTGAAGGGCTGCAGAGTCGAAGCCGACGGGCTCTTCTGCGAGGGCGCGCTCGTCGCGAGGCGCGCCGAGGTGCGGGCGGCGACCGTCGTGTTCGACGGCGGGTGGCACGTCCGACTGGAGACGAGCGAGGGCAAGCGACTCGACGTCGAGGTCGAGGACGAGAGCGTCGCCGAGTCGATGGTGGAGGCGCTCGAGGTGGAGCCGGCGAGGACCCGCACGAGCGTCCGCGCCGCGTCGCCGTTCGTGTGGCCTTGGACGGCGCTGGCCGCGATGTCGGCGACCTTGCTCATCGGCATCGTCTTTCGCCAATTGGGGTGGGCCCCCGCCCGCGTGGGCTCGATGGCCGTAGCGGGCGCCGTCGGGTTCCTTTCGGGAGCGGGATTGTCCATGTTGCGCATGGACGTGCAGATCTTTGCGGACGGCGTGACCACGCGCTTCATGGGGCGGAGGCGGACCTATCGGTTGGACGACATTCAGCGCGTCGACAACTTCATGGACGAGGTCTACGAAGGCCGCGTGGCGGAGCAGATTGGCTTCACTCCGCCGAAGCGGCGCGTCGCTGGCGTCGAGCTCGTACTGCGATCCAACGAGCGCGCTCGAATCCGGCTTCGAGATGCGGAGGTCTCGGCGCGCGTGGTTCGGCGACGCCTCGACGACGCGCTGAGGGCCTTCCGATCCGGTGGGAGCGACGCGGTGGGCGCGGTGCTGCCTCGAGGGTCTCGCTCGGTGGGGGAGTGGGTGGACGCGCTCCGGCGCCTGGGGGCTGGCGCGGAGGGTCATCACCGGCGCGCGCCGCTCGACGCGGAGAGGCTCGTCCGCATCGCGGTGGACGCGAGCGCCCCAGCGCTCGCGCGCGCGACGGCCGCCCTCGCGGTCTCTCGCGTCGTCTCCGCCGAGGACCGGGTGAGGATCCGGGAGAGCGCCGCGAAGACAGTCTCGCCCGACCTCCGCGTCGTGCTGGAGCGCGCCGCGACGGAGGATGCGGAGCGGCTTCCCGAGGAGATCGAGGCGGCGATGACCGCGCTGGAGGCGGACGCGAACCGAGCTCAGGCGAAGCACCGCTACTGAATTCGTAGCCTGCCGACCCGCCATGAGCAACACAAGCATCACTGATCATGGGCATCGTATTACAATATCTGCTTCAGTAGGCAGGTAGATTACTTGGTGCACGTGCGTGGGTGACGGCCGGGGCGCGAGACCTCTCTCTCGCCAGCCCGCTCAATCGCTGAGCGAAGGAGAAGCGCGATGCTCTACCTGCGCCAAATGGTCCCATTGTTCTTGCTCTTGGCTGCTTGCGGCGACAGCAGCTCGTCGGGAGGAGGGGGCAGCGGCGCCTCCAACACCGGCGGCCAAGGAGGCGAAGGAGCCCAAGGGGGTGAGCCCACGGAGGGCGGCGGGGGCAGCGTCGCAGCGATGTGCGGCGACGGGACGGTCGACGACGGTGAGGCATGCGACGACGGCGACGCGAACTCCGACACGGGCGCGTGCACCACGACGTGTACCGCGGCCACCTGCGGCGACGGCCTCGTCCAGGCGGGCGTCGAGGCGTGCGACGAAGGGGCGGAGAACTCCGATACGGGTGCGTGCACCACGACGTGCGCCACGGCGACCTGCGGCGACGGCCTCGTCCAAGCGGGCGTCGAGGCGTGCGACGAAGGGGCGGAGAACTCCGATACGGGCGCGTGCACCTCCGCCTGCGCCGCCGCGACGTGCGGGGACGGATTGGTCGAGGAGGGCGTGGAGGAGTGCGATCAGGGCGCCGACAACGACGACACGGGCGCGTGCACCTCGACCTGCGTGAGCGCGTTCTGTGGCGATGGCCTCGTGCACGAGGGCGTCGAGGCGTGTGACGACGGCAACACGGTCGACGGCGACGCGTGCACCAATGACTGTGCGCTCGCGAGCTGCGGGGACGGAATCGTGCAGGCCGGAGAGCAGTGCGATCTCGGAGCAAACAACTCGAACGCGGGGGCGTGCACCCTCGCGTGCTTCCTGCCTTCGTGCGGCGACGGCTTCGAGCAGCCGGGCGCGGGCGAGCAATGTGACAATGGCGGTCAGAACTCCAACAGCGGCGCCTGCACGCTCGCCTGTCACGACGCGGTCTGCGGTGACGGCTTCATCCGGACCGGGATCGAGGTGTGCGACGACGGCAACGCGGTCCAAGGCGACGGCTGCAACACCGATTGCGTAGCCTCCGGAACCATTCAATGGACCACCAACTACGCGCCCTCCAATCTCGAGGCGCTCTGGTACGGGGTGGCCGTCGACCCGAACGGCAACGTCTACACCGTCGGGGAGGAGACGAGCGCCACCCAGGGCCTGAACCTCGTAGTCCGAAAGACCAACGGCAACGGGGTGGTCCAGTGGACCCAGACCTACAACGGGGCAGCCAACCTCGACGACGCGGGACAGGCCATCACCATCGATCCCTCCGGCAACGTCGTGGTCGTCGGCTACGAGACATTGGCGGGCGGGACGACGAACTTCCTCGTCCGGAAGTACAGCGGGACCAACGGCTCCCTCATCTGGTCGTACTCCTACGACGGCGGCATCAACGGCAACGACTTCGGCACCGGCGTCGTCGCGAACTCCGCGGGCGATCTCTACGCCTCCGGCATCGTGCAGAACGCGGCCGGCCAGGGCTACAATATCCTCGTCGCCAAGCTCGCCGGCATCAACGGCACGGTGGTGTGGGCTGATTTCATCAACGGCACCTCCAACGGCGACGACTACGGCAACGCGATCGCGAAGGACGGCTCCGGCTCGGTGGTCGCAGCCGGATCCATCGCGAACGGGGCGACGACGGACATCTGGACCCGCAAGTACACCGACAATGGCGTCTCGTTCACGGCTCAGTGGACGCGCACGTTCAACGGCAACGCCAACGGCGACGACGGCGGACTCGCCATCACCACCGACGCCAACAACAACGTCATCACCGCCGGCAACGAGACGGCGACCGGACAGATGGCAAACGTGTGGGTCCGCAAATACGATCCCTCCGGCAACACCATTTGGACTCAGACGTTCGCGAGCCAGACCGCGCTCAATGACGTCGCCTACGGCGTGGTCGCGGATCCGCAGGACGGTGGGATCGTCGTCTCCGGCTTCACCGCCATCGCCAACAACACGGCCGACGTCTGGATCCGCAGGTACACCTCCGGCGGCACCCCGACGTGGACCCAGACGTACAATGGCACCCAGGACATGGACGACGTCGGCTACGCGATCGCCATGAACGCGCAGGGGTTCATCTACGTGGCCGGCCTCGAGACGGTCAACGGACCGCTTGGCAGCGCCTGGCTGCGCAAGCTCGCGCCCTGATCGCCAGCGAGCAAGCGCGACCGAGAGCCAGCGCGACCAGGATCGGGGGGACGAACCGCCCCGCCCTGGTCGCAGCGCTCTGGTGCACGAGCTTCTGTTAAGCTGCGCCGATGGGGTCCTGTCGGCGTACGGCCGCGATCGCGATCTTGCTCGTCTGTGGGTGCGCCGGCTCCGAAGAGACGAAGGACCCGACGCCCGAGGAGGTGCCGCCGTTCGACCACTACACGAGCGGGACACGCCTGCGGGCGCGGCTGCTCGATGGGGGCGACGGGGCCACCAAGATCATCGGGTGGCGCGACACGGATCTCGACGCCGATTGCGACGTGCGAATGACCGCGGGCGGCTACCGCTGTCTGCCCCATGGGACGCAAAGCTTCTTCTTCGCGGACCCCGACTGCACCGAGAGCCTCCACTACGGACCACCGCCCGATTCCGGCTTCGTGCTGACGGCGGTCGACGGTCCGTGCGGGGAGGGAGCCAACTGGCAGGTGTGGCGCGTCGATGAGGCGCAGCCAGGGCCGGACATGATTTACGGGTGGGCCGAGCCGGGCCATTGCGTCGTCCAAGACATCCCCCCTTCGGAGCCGCGGTATCGGCTCCTCGACGCCAGTGCAGAGCTACTCCCGATGAGCGAGTCCACCGTGGCCGACGGCGCGCTCGACGTCGTGTTCGCGGATGGAGACGACGGCTCCCGAGCCCTCGTAGCGATCGTCGATCACGCGACGGGCGAGCGGTGCGTCGAGGCAGGTGGCCCAGCGGTAGCCAATGACGTCGACGTCTGCATCCCCTGGCGTTCGGAGTACGTCGCGGACGGCTACTTCACCTCGTCCGACTGCTCGGGCGAAGGTCGAGGCTCGTTCACCTGCTATTCGACGCCCTGCCCCGCGCCTTCGGTCGGCGTCCTCACAGAGGTCTCGGATTGCGAGACCGAGATCACCTTGTTCGGTCTCGGCGCGCAGACCCAGGGGTTCTACCTCTCGGACGGCGCTTGTGAGGAGGCCGTCTTCGGACCGTGCGTCTTCTATCCGGTGACGACGCCAATAGACCCAAGCGCGTTTCCCGCTCTCCAGCACTCCGCGGTGGGCGAAGGTCGCCTGCAGCTCGATGCCTTGAACGCCCTTGGGTCTCCGAACATCGTCGCGTTCGGCGACTTCACGGACACAGATTCGGGCGCGCGGTGTGTTCCGGTCGAGCTCGAAGGGGTGACCCGCTGTGTCCCGACGCCGGCGAGCGTGAATCCGGGGCTGTCGATGTTCAGCGACGCCGACTGCACGGTTCCGGTCGCGCCGGGCTCCGAGGCCGACCCGTGCTCGCCCCTCCCTCTCGTCGCGCTCCACTATCAACAGCCCGACGGCGTCATCATCACCGGCGCACCCGCGGACGCCGCCTATCGCGTGGAGGGACGCGCCACGATACCCACGTTTCGCCTCCAGGGGCCCACATGTGTCGAGGGAGGCCCCCAGGCCGTCCTGACTTTGACACCGCTCGACCCCGAGAGCTTGGCTCCCGTCGCGCTCCGCACGGAGTAGTGCTGCCGGCCGGAGTCCGCTTCCGGATCCGGCAGGAACCAGCAGCACAGAAGTCACGGCCAGACTTCGAGCTTTCGCGCCTGGAGCTGCTCCGCCCTCCACTTGCCACGCCGGGCGCGGGGCCGGAGTAACCCCGGACCTCGAGCTCCGGGGCCGGAAGCACGAGGTGGCGCGCGCAGCGATTCGACGACGTCGGCTGATTTCGTGATGGGGCGCCGCGGATCCGCCAACGTAGTGCTGCCGGTCCGAAGCTCGAGGTCTGGCCGTGGACTGAACGCAGTCCTCCGATGGGGGCAGGCTCGCGCGAGCGTGGGCTCTGCCCCTCGAGCAGGGCAAAGGAGTCGCAATGCGAAGCCGTCTCGTCCATTTCGGTGTGCTCGGTTCCGTCGTGGCGGCGGCTCTCTTCGCCGGCGCACCGGGGGGTGACGCGCTCGCGCAGCCGAGGGCGGCTCCGCAGTCGACACCGAAGCGCGCCACCCCCGACCGAACCCCCGCGCCCGTCCAAGACCTGGACGATGAGGCCGAGCGGGAGAAGCCGAACACCAAGAAGAGAGACAATGGCCCGCCGCCGGAGCCGGGCCGGCCCTCGGAGGACTTCGCGCAGGCGAAGCGCCTCTTCGACTCGAGCTCGAAATGGGGGGAAGCGGCGGTCGCGCTCAAGCGCGTCGTGGCGGGGGAGACGGAGGACGACGAGGGCAACCGTCAGCTCGCGCAGTACGAGCTCGCGATCGCCCTGTTCAACATGGGCCTCTATCAGGCGAGCTACGCCATCTTCTCCGAGATCTCCGCGAAGCCCAACCACATCAAGTTCAAGGAGACGCTGCTCTGGCTCGCCCGCCTCGCGACCCAGCTGCCGGAGCCGGCCGACATCGTAGAGCGCGTCGGCCAATACGACCGAAGCGAGCTCGATCGGCTCAAGAACCCCCAGCAGTACCCCCTCTATTGGCAGCTCAACTACCTCCTCGGGCGCTATAAGTACCGCGCCCGCAGCTACGACGAGGCGATCGAGCTCTTCAAAGAGGTGGACAAGAAGAGCCCCTACTACGTGCAGGCGAAATTCTTCGAGGGCATCACCTACGTGCAGAAGCGCGAGTCGGTGCCGGCGGTCAAATCGTTCCAGTCCATCGTCGACGCCCTGCCCTCGGCGGAGGGGGTCGACGACAAGGACCGCATGCGCGACCTGGCCCACCTCTCGATGGCGCGCACGTACTATTCGGCCTCGGTGCGCCTGGACGAGAGCGGCGTCCCCAAGATCGATCCCAAGAAGCTGAGCGCGGCCGTCAAATATTGGAACCGGGTGGACGTGGCGAGCGAGTACTGGCTCGACGCCCTGTTCGAGGAGTCGTGGGCGTACTTCATGGCCGGCGACTATCCCCACGCCCTCGGCAACATCCACACCATCCAGTCGCCCTATTTTCCGAACGCGTTCTATCCCGAGGCCGAGCTCCTGCGCGCGGTCGTCTCCTTCACGACCTGTCAGTACGAGGAAGCGACGACGATCGTGGCCAAGATGAAGAAGCGGTACGAGCCCATCCGGAAGGAGCTCGCCGCCATCCTCGCCAAATACAAGGGGGACGAGAGCGGGCAGCAGTTCTTCGCCTTCCTCAAGGAGGTTCGGGACGGCAAGGCGAACCTGTCCGAGACCATCAAGCCCGTCGTCGAGAACGCCCTCTCCGACCGCCAGCTCCTCCGCAACATCGAGTATGTCAAACAGCTCGACAAGGAGGCCCAGCTCTTCAAATCCCAACCCGCCGCCTTCAAGACTTCGGACCTCGGCGCCGACATCACCGACGCCCTCGATCTCGCGCGCGAGCTCGCGGTGCGCAACGCCGGCACGCTCGCGAAGGATCGATACGAGCGCTACCTCGAGGAGCTCAACGAGCACCTTCGGAACGCCCAGAAGATCCTTATCGACATCGTCAACGCCGAGCGCAACAAGCTCGACGAGAAGCTCCTCAAAGGTCAAGCGCCCAAGGGCGAGACGGACATCTATGTCGTCTCCGCGGACGACGAGCACGTCATCTGGCCGTTCGATGGAGAGTATTGGCGCGACGAGCTCGGGTACTACCGGCAGGTCGTGGTGTCCAAATGCGGCGGACCGAAGAGGTAGCCAAATCACCGATCGTGATCCTGACACACACCACGCCGCAGAGCGGACCAATGGGCCCCCGTCGCCGCAGGCGATGGGGCGCGCCCGCGTTTGGCGGGGGAGGTTTCGAGGAACGCGAAACCGACTTCTCGGCCCGGCGCGGCGAGCGCTTGAACACGGAGGTGGAGCGGCGCTCTGCGGGCCTCGCGTAAGCGGAGGTATCATTGAGGCGCAGCGAGGGGATCCAGGTCCAGACCCGGTGACGAATCGCGCGAAGATCTCTGATCGAGAATTGCTCGCTCATTTAGCTGGATTGAAGCAGCCGCCGCTCGATGATCTCGGCGGCGCGGTCGGCCCCGTTCTCGGCGCGGATCCGCGCCCCCATCGCGGCGGCGCGGGCTCCGATGTCGTGGTCGTCGAGGGCGGAGCGAATGGCGCGGGCGAGGGCGTGGGCGGTGATCCCTTTGCGGCGCAGGGCCTTGGGTCCGGTGCCGAGCTGCTCGTTGCGACGGCCCCAGAAGGGTTGATCTCCGAAGAAGGCGGCGATGACGGTAGGCTTGCCGGCCCGGAGGCCCTCCGCGAACGTGCCCACGCCGCCGTGGTGGACGACAGCGGCGACGCGCGGAAATAGCCACTCGTGGGGGACCTCGTCGATCACGTAGATTGTGTCGCTCGGCTTGGGGGCGAGCCCTGCCCAGCCGCTCGCGACGACGGCGCGCACCTTCGCGAGCGCGGCGGCGCGGGCGGCGAGGTCGGCCAGCTCCTCGGGGGCGAAGCCGGTCATCGAGCCGAACCCGATGTAGATGGGGGGTGGGCCCGACGCGAGGAAGTCGGCGAGGGCGGAGGGAGGCTCGTAAGGGAGCTTCCGCACGAACGCGAAGCCCGCGACCTCGTGGCGAGGCGCCCAGTCGGTCGGGCGGGGCACGACGGAGGGGCTGAAGAGCGAGACGGAGGGGACCCCGCACACGCCGACGTGAGAGACGAAGTCTCGGCCGGCGAGCCCGGGAAGCCCGACGGAGCGTCGATATCGATCGTGCGGCGGGGAGATCGGCCCGAACGCGACCTCCGCGACGAGGTGACCCGCCGCGAGCTTGAGCACGCCCGGAGCTCGCTCCAAGAATGGCGCGCCCACGGGAGCGAGGTCCCTCGACGGAAAGAGTGGGAGCGGCGCGAGGGCGACGGCGGGCAGCTTGCGACGCTCTGCCGCATAGAGTCCCCCCGCGGCAAGGACATAGAACAGGATCGCCTCTGCCCCTTCGACCGCCGCCTCCGTGTCCTCGAGCCACCGGCGCTGCAACGGCAGGAAGAGCTCCTTGGCGAGGCGCCCATACCGCACTGGAGAGTCCGCGGAGGTGAGCCAAGCGCGACCCAAATCCGATTGGAGGATATCTCGAAAGCTCGGCCCGAAAGGCTTGAACGGGATGCCGTGGGCAGCGACGAGGGCGGTGTGCTCCGGGCTCGCGGCGAGGGTCGGCTCGTGCCCGCGCGCCTTCAGCGCCTCTGCCACCGCGATGTACGGCTGCACGTCCCCGCGCGTACCGACCGTGATGATCGTGATCTTCACCGCCGGCCCTCGCTCGGGGCGTGTAGCCTCAATCGACGATGCGGACCGATGTGATGGAGGACGTGGACGCCCCCACGTCGAGCGGCTTTCGCCTGACCGTGATCGAGGGCGACGACGCCCCGCCCTTCGAATCCGTCGCCGCGAAGTGCGCGATCGGGACCCACGAGTCGAACGATGTGCGCCTCAGGGACTCCCGCGTCTCTCGCTTCCACTGCGAGGTCGCGGTGAGCGGGAGCGAGGCGCGCGTGCGGGACCTCGGCAGCCGCAATGGCACGTTCGTGGACGGAGTCCGGGTCGTGGAGGCGTTCTTGAGAGCGGGCAGCACGCTCAAGGTGGGCGGGGTGACGCTCCGGTTCGATGCGCTGCAGGAGGTGCGGCGGCACGCCATTTCCTCGCGCCGTTCTTTTCACGGCCTGGTCGCCGAGTCGGTGTCGATGCGAGCGGCGCTCGCCCTCGTCGAGCGCGCGGCCGCGAGCGAGATGACGGTGCTGCTCGAGGGGGAGACGGGCACCGGCAAGGGAAAGGTCGCGGAGGCCATTCATCGTGGCTCGCCCCGCGCGAAGAAGCCGTTCGTGGTCGTGGACTGCGGCGCCATCCCTCACGCCCTCCTCGAGTCGGAGCTCTATGGCCACGAGAGGAGCGCCTTCACCGGCGCGGGGGAGCGGCGGATCGGCGCGTTCGAAGAGGCGGAGGGGGGGACGATCTTCCTCGATGAGATTGGCGAGCTCCCGATTGAACAGCAGCCGAAGCTGCTCCGCGCCCTCGACACGGGCGAGATCCGCCGGGTCGGTTCGAACGCCCACAAGAAGGTGGACGTCCGCATCATAGCGGCGACGAACCGAGCCCTTCGCAGAGAGGTCAACGAGGCTCGCTTCCGGGCCGACCTCTATTTTCGGCTCTCCGTACTGCGCATCGTGCTCCCGCCGCTCCGCGAGCGCGGTGACGACTTGCCCGCGCTCGCGAGGGAGCTCTTGCGATCGCTGGGCGCGAGCGCGGAGACGATCGAGCGGCTCTGCCACGACGATTTGCTGGCGTCGCTGCGGCGCGGAGCGTGGCCGGGCAACGTCCGCGAGCTCCGCAATCACCTCGAGCGTTGCATGGCGTTCGACGAGTCGTTGCCGGTCGGGGAAGAGGCGGCCGGCCGCCCGACGATGGACGCCAGCGTTCCTTACGCGGAGGGCCGGCGGCGCGCGATTCAAGCCTTCGAGCGCGACTACGTCAGAGACCTTTTGGCCAGACACGGAGGCAAGATGGTGCAAGCGGCGTCGGCGGCGGGTATCGACCGTGTCTATCTGTACAAGCTCGCGCGGCGTCATGGCGTCTGAGCCATCGCCAAGAGGCGCGCGCAGCCGGGTCCGCGCTCCAAGAACGTCCGCCGCTGCCCCTCGTCGAGAGAGGCGGCGTGGCGCTCGAGCCTCCTTCGCGCGGCTGCACAGATGAGGGACGCCTCGGCTTCCTTTCCGCGGGCCCGGAGCACCTCGATGCGGGTGCAATCGAACAGGGTGGCGATGCTGGGGGTCGCGCCCTGGCTGACCGCAATCTGGGCAAGGTCGATATGCGTCTCGGCTTCTTCCAGTCGACCGGCCGCGAGCGCGACGCGGGCGCGCGCGGTCCGAGCGGTAGCGACGATGAACGAAGGTAGGATCGCGTGGTCGATATCGCTCACGACGAGCGCACTGTAATGCTCCGCCGCCGCGAAGTCGCCAATTTCGAGCCTCGCGAGGGCGGCGAGGGCGTAGGCGTGACGGTGGTCGACGGTTTCGAACGCCGGCTCCGTCATCGCGAGCGCCTCGCGGTGGCGCCCCAGAAAGTAGCTCGCCCACGCTGCCTGTAGGGCGCACCAGGTCGCGAACAGCGAGGCCCCATGCTCCCGGAGGCGGCGTTCCGAGAGCACGAGGGAGTCGCGCGCCGGCTCGATCTCGCCAATCTCGAATCGGAGCACGGCCCAGCCGTAGTCGTAGAATATCAGCGTCATTCGGTCGCCGACCGCGCCCCCGTACGCCCTCCCTCGCGCGGCTGTCTCGAGGACACGCCCGAGATCGCTGTCGTGGCGCAGCATCATGGCCGTCCGCGCGAAGCCCACGTTGGCGAGGAACGCGTGGTCGCAGCCAGGCGTCCTGGCGGCGAGCGCGTCCGCGTTATCCAGAAGCCTCTCAACGCTCTCCGTTTGACCGACGGTGTCGAGGAGGTCACACACGGTTCGAATGGCGAGACCGTAAGGGCCATTCGGAGGGCCGACCGGAGTCGTCGTGAGGACCTCCTGCACGATCACCGGGGCGAGCAGGAGGTCTCCCACCGCCGCCCCGCTCGAAACGGCGAGAGAGGCGGCGAGGTAGCGCTGGGCCGTTCGCTCCGGGAGCAGCGCGTACGCCTCCTTCGCGCAGCCGGCGGCGCGGGCGTGATCCCCTTTTCCGACGGCGGCGAGGGTCTGAGCGACGCGCAGGCCGCCCAGGACTTCGCCGCTCGCACCGCATCGAACGCCTCGCTCCACGAGAGCTTCCACCCTCGAAAGCTCCATCCCCTCGCCCGCCATCTGCGCGGCCCGCAAATAGAACGGCGCGGCCCGGAGTGGCTGTTCCGCCTTCTCGAGGTGCTCCGCGAGCACGAGCGGGTCGTGCTGCTCTCTGCGCTCCAGCCAATCGGCCGCTCGCCGGTGGAGCTCGACTTTGTCGGCTCCATCCAACATCGCATATGCGGCGTCCCGCAATATCCCGTGGCGGTAGACGAACTCACCACCAGCCAACTTGCGGCCCGAGCTCTGCACGACGACCTCCGTCATGACGAGCCGCGGGAGGACGGCGTCGACATCGGTTCCGTCGCCGAGGAGGGACGAGAGCCCCTCCTCCCAAAACGTCTCCCCGAATACGCTCGCGACCCGAAGCACCCGGCGCGCCTCCGGGTCCAAGTAAGACAATCGCGCCTCCGCGAGGGCGAGCACCGTCTCGGGGAGCGTGTCGTCACCGTGCTCGATGACGTGACGGATCAGCTCCTCCAGCCGGAACGCGTTTCCGTCCGCGCGAGCCACGATTCGGTCCACCACGTCGGAGGGAGCGCCGGGGATGGCCAGTCCCACGAGCTTCTCCGCGGCGCGCCTCGTCAATGCCGAGAGCCTTATTTCTTGGGCATTGCTCCGGGCCCACAGGGAAGGGAAGAGCTCGTGGACCTCCGGCCTCGCGAGGGCGAGGACCATCAAAGGGCGAGCCGCGTTGGATTGAAGCGCGTCGTCGAGGTAGGCCACGCTCGCCGCGTCGCCCCAATGAAGATCTTCGATCAGACAGAGGACAGGGCCGGAATCGCAGAGCGCTCCGAGCCACTGTCCGAACGACTTCGCGAGCCAGGCCGCCAAGATCCGCGGGTCGTCGCGGGCGGCGCGCAGTTGAGGGCTGGCGTTGGGAGGAGACAAGCCCACGAGCTCGGCGAGCATCTCGCCGATATCGGACCGGACGTCGTCGCAAAAGAACTTCGCGAGGTGGCGATCGAGGAGGGCGCGCTGCAGGTCCGTGGACTCACCCGCAAGGAGGCCAGCCGCGCTTCGTACCAATTGACGGGCAACCCCCAGGGCGGACCCGGCCCCCACGGGATCACCTCGCGCGATGAGCGTGTACGCATCGGCGCCGACCCGCCCGAGGACCTCCTGCGCGAGGCGCGTCTTGCCGCTCCCGGCGACGCCCGTGACGATCACCGCGCGCGCAACCGGCTCGTCGACGCACTCCCGGAACGTCGCTTCGAGCAGGGCAATCTCCTTGTCGCGTCCCACGCACGGAGTGGGCCGGCCGAGGAGGGTGCGGGGCGCGAGCGGCGAGCGGGAAGGCCCGATCAGTCGCCGGCCCGATATCTCGAATCGATCGCCCAGGAGCGACGCAGAGACCTCGTCCACCGCGATGCCCACCTCTCGCTGGAGCGCCGCGACCCGGTCGATGATCGGACCATATGCGTGCTCGGCCGAGACGCGGCCCGTCGCGATCGCGAGCGACGCGCCCTCCGCCGCGCCAGCGAGGGCGAGCGCGCACACGGCGGCGCGGGTCGCCGGATCGGTCCCGTGAAACTCGAACAACAGGGTGCCGTCGGCGAGCTCGACGAGAGGACCGTCGACGCGCGCGCGGGCCGAGGCCGCGTCGACGCCGCGCGCGAGGAGCACGGTGGCGAGGCGCTGCTCGCGACCACCAGCACCGCTGCTCGAGCCGGTCCCGCGACTGAAGTCCGCCGCGTCCAGCGCGGCGAGCAGCGCCCGCCCGTCCGGGAGCCGAGCCCCGACGTTCTTGGCGAGCATGCTCGCGACCAGATCGTCGAGAGGCACCGGTATCGACGACTCGAAATAGCGAGCGCGCGGGGCGTCCTCGAGGAGGAGCTTGGCGAGCACGGCCACCGCGTTCGCCCCCATGAACGCCGGCCTCCCCGTGAGGCATTCGAACAGCACGCAGCCGAGCGCGAAGACGTCGGTGCTCGCGTCCACCTCGCTCGCGCCGCATGCTTGCTCGGGGGACATATAGCCGACGGTCCCCATGACGAGGCCCGTGTGGGTGACGCGGGACTGGGTCGTCTCGAGGGCGCGGGCCACGCTCGACCGCGCGATCCCGAAGTCGAGGACGACGGCGCGATCCGGATCGCCCATGGGCAAAAAGAGATTGGCGGGCTTGATATCACGGTGGACCACGCCGCGCTGGTGAGCGGCGGCGAGGGCGGCCGCCACGCGCCGGGCGAGCGCGACGACCTGAGCTATCGAGAGGCGACCGCGGGCGAGCCGAGCCTTGAGATCCTCGCCCTCGAGCCAAGCCATCGCGATGAAGGGGCGATGGGCCTGGGTGCGCCCGCGCGCCACATACCGCACAATGGCGGGATGGTCGAGCTCGGCGAGGACGCGAGCCTCCCGGTCGAACCGCAGATCGTTCCCGTCCTCCAGGAGCAGCTTGAGCGCGACGCGTTGCCCAGTCGCGATGTCGAGGGCCCGGTACACCGCCCCCATGCCGCCGGTCCCGGCGAGCGACTCGATCACGAACCGCTCTGCGACGACTTCGCCCTCCTGCATGGACAGTCGATTGTCCTCCGGGGCCGGCGGCGATGGAACGCTCATGGCGAGGCGTACTGCGAGGCTCGGGCCAGAGGGCGCGCGCGGCGTTTACTCGGCGGGTGTTTCTTCCCAGGACACGCGCCCTCGACGCGGCGTTGCCTCGCAGGCAACGTCGAGGTCGATCGCGCCCGCAGAGTCGACGGCACGGTCCTCGCTATCGGGTGGGCGCATGAAGACCGCCTTCGTCACCGGGGCCAATGGCCATATCGGCGCCAACCTCGTCCGAGAGCTCCTGAACCGCGACTATCGTGTCACCGCGCTCGTTCGGGACCGCTCTGACCTCCGCGGGCTCGAAGGGCTCGAAGTGGAGCTCGTCCGCGGAGACGTGCTCGACGAGGCCTCCCTCGAGCCGGCGCGCGCTTGCGAGACGCTGTTCCACCTGGGGGCGCCCTATTCGATGTGGGCAAAGGACCCGGCCGCGATCATCGAGCCTGCGGTGAGAGGGACCGAGAACGTCCTGCGCGCCGCTCGCCCCGGGGCGCGCGTCGTTGTCACGAGCAGCTGCAACGTCGTCGGCTTCACTCGCGGCGAGCCACTCGACGAGTCCACGTGGCGGGACCGCGCCTCGAGCCCCTACATGCAAGCGAAGCTCTCGCAGGAGCGCCGCGCGCGGAGTTTGGCCGAAGAGCTCGGCATCGATCTCGTGACGGTGCTCCCCACCGCCGTGCTCGGACCCTACGACTTCAAGAAGACGCCGACGACCGGCCCCTTCCTTGAGGTCTTCGCCGGCAAATCGCCCATTCCATTTGCCACCAATCTCGTCGACGTGCGCGACGTGGCGCTGGGCCACGTGCTGGCAGCGGAGCGGGGCGCACGCCTCGGTCGCTACCTCCTCGGAGGCGACAATGTCTCGATGCCCGCCCTCGCCGCGCTCATCGAGAAGCTGGCGGGTCGCCGGCCGCAAGAGGGGTTACCGCCGACGTGGGTCCTGCGCGCGGTCGCGACCGTCTCCGAGGCGGTCTCCGCCCTCTCTGGCAAGCCTCCGATGATCACACGCGCCATCCTCGACGACGTCGCAGGAGGGGCGCCCCTCTTCGACATCTCGCGCGCCCGCGCCGAGCTCGGCTACCGCCCCCGCGGCGCGGAGGAGGTGCTCGTGGCCACCATTGAATGGGCGGAGCGGATGCAATGGCTCCCGAAGCTGCCCCTCAGGTCGTGAGGGCGTCGAGGAAGACGCGCAGCCGCGGGGCCCCCCGGAGCTCCGTACGATAGAGGGCATGGGCGATGATGGGCGGAGATCGCCAATCAGCGAGGACGCGGACGAGGCGCTCGTCAGCGATATCGCGGTCCACGAGCCACGAGGGGAGATAGGCGAGGCCCGCCCCCGACACCGCGAGATCGCGGAGGGCGGCGGGGGTGCTCGAGCGCAGGCGACCTTCGACCTTCGGGGTGGCGGCGGGCTGGCTCCGGTGCTCGAGGCGCCAGGGAATGGTGACGCCGTGGGGGGTGACTTGGACGAGCGCGGGTAGGCGCTCGAGGTCCGACGGGCTGCGTACGGAGCGTTGCTTGCGGAGCAATCGAGGCGCTCCGACCACGACGCGGAACATTTCAGAGAGGGGGTGGGCGACGACGCTCGCGCTGTCGGGCGGGGCCGAGCCCGCGCGAACCGCGACATCGACTCCCTCCCCCACCAGATCGGTGAGCCGATCTTCGAGACGAAGATCGACCGCGAGCTGGCGATGCTTCTCGAGGAGGGCCGGCAAGAGGGGGGCAATGAAGAGGCTGCCATAGGTGAATGACGCGCTCACGACCAGCGTGCCCGCCACCGCCCGGCCTCCGCGGAGATCGCTCCTCGCCGTCTCGATCTCGTGGAGGACCTTGCGACAATGATCGTAGTAGCGGCGTCCCGCTTCCGTGACCTGGAGGCGGCGGGTGGACCGGACGATGAGCGACGCGCCGAGGTCGACCTCGAGGGCGGAGAGCTTTCGGCTCACCGCGGGGAGAGAGAGCCGCAAGGAGCGCGCCGCGCCGGAGAGGCTCTGGCTGTCGACGACACGGACGAAGGTCGTCATCTGGGAGAAGAGGTCCATTCTTTACCATGGCGCAAGAATGCCTCTCGGGGAAGCAGACTACCGGGCCGACGGGGGAGACCACACAGTGACGCCATGAACATCGAACGAAGCGTGGTGGTGGTGACGGGGGCGAACCGTGGGCTCGGACGATCTTTCGTGGACGTCCTCTTGGAGATGGGTGTGAAGCGCGTGTACGCGGGGGCGAGAGACCCCGCGGGCATGGTGGCTTCGGAGCGGGTCGTCCCCCTCGCCCTCGACGTGACGAACGAGCGGTCGCTCGAGGCGGCGGCGGCCCGGGCTCCCGACGCGACGATGCTGATCAACAACGCAGGGGTGCTCGCCTCCTATGGTGTGCTCGACCTGACCCGAGAGGCCCTCCAGCGAGATCTCGACGTGAACGCGTTCGGCCTCCTCTCCACGACGCGGGCCTTTCTCCCCGCTCTCGAGCGCGCGGGCGGCGCGGTCGTGAATGTCCTGTCGGTGGCGTCCATCGCGAGCGTCACCCCGCTCGGTGGCTATTCGGCGGCGAAGGCGGCCGCCTATTCACTCTCACAGGCGCTCCGGGTGGAGCTACAGAAGAAGGGCGTCACCGTGCACGCGGCCCTGCCCGGCGGAATCGACACCGATATGGTGCGCGGCCTCGAGATCCCGAAGACGAGCCCGCGGGACGTGGCGAGAGGGATCCTCGAGGGCGTGGTGCGCGGAGACGCGGAGATCTACCCCGACCCCCAGTCCCGCGGGCTCTTCGCTGTCTGGCAACGAGATCCCCGAGCGGCGGCGAAGCAGCTCAATGGAGAGTGAGCGTCACGTCGGGGACGCTCCGATGAAGACGCGCAGCTCGGAAGCGACCCACGCGCCGGTCGGGTGGATCGAGACCCGCAGTCGAATCGGCTGACCGGGGGAGACCCCCGTCAGCGAAGCGAGCTTCAGGGTGCCGCGGTTCGTGGCGGGAGGATCCGCTCCCGCCGCCGGGAAGTAGACGAGGCCGTGCGCGTCGGGTCCGGTGCGATGATCTTCGCCGTCGTATTCGATTGGAAAGCGGTGCTCCTTCGGGCCGCCGGGCGCCTCGATGACGAGGATGACCTGCCCCGACCAGCTCCGCGACCGGTCGGTGGTGATGGCGTATTGGAGCCATAGCGCGTGCTGTCCCTCGCCCGCGATCGCCGAGAGCTCTCCTGTCTGCTCCGGGAGGACGCGCGCCGACGAGAGCTCGCGCTCGGGGCGTGAATTTCCTGGGAACGCCGCGAGCTGACCGGCGATGCTCTTCCCTCCGCGGCGACCGAAGAGGGCCAGCGCGACGACGACCGCGATGACCACGGCGACGAGACCGGGCAGCACCGCCCGAGGGTAGCTCGGTCGCGCATTGATTTCGCCGGTTAAAGGTGGGCGAGACGATCACCGTTCCTCTTGGGGAGGCGGTGCGGGTGTTCGGCCGCGCCTCGGAACCCGGAGTTGCCATGGTGCGGACCGTTCATCGATCGTTGCTCGAGGTGTGCGTTTCGGGTGGGCTTTTGGCGTTTGCCCCCGCCGCTCTCGCCGATTCCGCCGCGGCGCCGCCGGAGAAGGCGGTCGCAACTGCTCCCGTCGGAGCCACTCCCGTCACCGCCGAGGCAACCACCGCCGAGACGACCGAGACGACCGTCACCGGATCGATCGTGCTGGGGCTGCTGCCGTACACCATCGCCGCCGGCGCGTTCGGAGTGAGCGCCTCGGCCGGACTCGACAACTTCGCCAAGGACGCGGTTGTCCTTTTCGGCCCGGCCGCCTCGCTCGGGGTCACGGATTGGCTTACCCTCAGCGCGTCTGTCCCCTTCGCCTCCGCTCCCGTCGACGAGGGCCGGGTGACGGGGCTCGGTAACGTCGGGGTGAGCGCTCAGCTCATGTTCTTCGACAGCAAGGAGTTGGGGATCTCGCTCGCGGCCACGCCCGGCGTCGCCCTCCCCTCCCCTTCGAAGTCGGCGTCGAGCTCGGTGGTGCCGGATTTGAAGGCCTCGGGGGCAGTGAGCTTCGGCCCGGTGGCGCTGAACCTGACCGCCCGCGGATCCGTCGACGTGGCGACGGAGGGCGAGACAGAAGTGGCCCCGGGCTTCGACAGCGCGCTGAGCCTCATCCTGGTCAATGACACGTGGGCCCCGTTCGTGGAAGCGGGCGTGTGCGTGTCGGACGGCGTGACCCCGGTCGGCGCCGCGGGATTGAATTTCGCGCCCGGCGGCGGTGCGCTTCTCACCGCCGGCGTGCCGATCTCCATCGACGGCGACACGGTCAAGGCGGGCCTATCCTTCACCGCCTATTTCGAGACGGAGCTGTGGGGCGGCCCGAAGGGCGTGACCAACGTCTCTGCGACCCCGGTCGTGCGCTGATCTACGGCTCCGTAAGGTCATTGCGGCGTGGCCTCAGGGCATTTGCCAAGACTGATGAGATCGGCCGCAGACCCCGCCTCGATCCGCCTCGGTCAAGGCGACTTGTCCAATGAACGGCAAGCGGCGATGGCGCGTTCGAGCTCCGCCTCGGTGTTGGCACCGCCGAGGGATTGGCAGGCATATGTCACCGCGCCGATCTTCTTGAGCACCACGAACGCGAAGTCACTCTCGCCGCGGGTGTAGACGAGCAAGTCCTTCTCCTCTTTGGAGAAGCTCCTGGCCGGCTTGACCATCTTCTGGAGCGTCGCCTTCGCGGCAGCGGTCGTGGAGAGGCGGGCGTCGGCCTTCATGACACGAACCGAAAGACCGCTCGATTCGATGCGCGCGCCGCCGAGCCCGTCTTTGGATGAGGATTTCTCTACCTTCGCGTCCTCGGGCGCCTCGAGGGAGAGCGGCAGTCCCGCATCGGCGAGCGTGAGCCGTTTCGTCTTGGCGGGGGCGGGCGCGTCGTTCGCTGCCGCCGTCGAAATCGTCGTCGCAGGAGCGACGGAGCTTGCGGTGGCGGCGGGCGGCGCGTCGGGGACGGGCGCCGACACCTCTGCCGCGGCGGAGCTGCCCGAAGCCTCGCTGCTCCCCTCGGGGGTAGAGGCCTCTGGATTGGAGCCGCAGGCGACGAGGAGGGACAGGAGACAAGTGGCACTCAGTGTCTTCATCGGCGCGCTTGTCGACCGAACGCGCGGCCGCGCCAAGAAGAAAAGACACCTCGCTCGACGGTCGCGCGCGTCCCCCGCGCATGCGTGAAGCATGTACCCTCGCGAGATGACGATTGAGCACACGCACCCGTTCACGCCCGAGGAATGGCCGTTCTCGGTCCTGCCCACCTCGCGGGTCATCACGACGGCACCGGTGCTCGAGCAGGGAGCGCCGGTGTTGCTGGTCTCCCATGACGACGACGAGGACGGCGGCTGGCAGCTCCTGTGCGGGACGACGAATCGACAGGAAGACGGCCGGGCCGCCTGCTTCGGATGCATGCTCGAGAAGGACCCTTCTCTGCGCGCCCTCGCAGACCTGCCTCCCGGATGGCAAGCTCGACGCGAGGACGCGAGCTCGCCCTGGGAGCGTCAAAAGCCCAGGTCCGTCCTCGAAGTGGTCAAAGACACGATCGCGAGCGAGGGCTTTCAGATCATCCTTCAACCTCCGGAGCGCCCCATCTGGGCTTATACCCTCGGCCTCGGGCTGAGCGTCTCGATGCCCGACATCGTCATCATCGGGCTGCCGCCCCAAGTGATGCACCAGATGGTGCTCACCCTGGCCACGATGGCGGCGGGAGGGGAGAAGCTCGAGCATGGCTTCCGCACCGACGCGTTGCTGCAGAACGACCTCGTCTGCGAGCTCAGGGCCGTCGACCCGGCGTGGCTCGACGTCTTTCTCGTGCACGCCAAGGCCATTTACGAGGACAGGCCCTACGCGGCCCTGCAGATCACGTGGCCGGACAAACAGAACAGGCTTCCGCACGAGGAGGGGTTCGATGAGGCGCTCCGGAGGCGGCAGCCGCAGCTCGAGCTCTCCGATCCGGAGAAGTCGGGGATGGTGCCGCTCCTCCGCGCGCTGGGAAGAATGTGAGCCTCCGCTCGCGGCCGACGCGCCATCGCACCTCTGACGATCTCGAGAGGCTCTCGCCGAGCGCATCGACCCCACTGCTCCTTGCGCTCGCGCGCGCACAGGCGTCGCGGCGGAGGCCGGCGGATCTGCTCGAGCAGCTCCGGAGCGACGCATTCGTCACGCCGGCGGTGGTGGACCAAAGAGAGGCCCACGCCCTCGACGGCCTCGCCTTCGAGGCGACGAGGGAGTACGAGGCAATCCTGCTCTCACCGGTCGCGCCGCTGGGGAGCTGCTCGGTGGTCGCTCCGACGTCTCAGGACCGAACGCTCTCCGCCAATCGCGGCACGGAGGTGGTCTCGGATCCGACGAACGTGCTCGCGCTCGTCGCGGCTCTGCGCTTGACCGGCTACGGCGGCGAGGGCGCGGCGCGCGCGGCGGTTCGACTGTGCACGATCCATCAAGTCCTTCGCGCCCAGGCCGTCCCGCCCATCCCCGGCTACTCGAGGCACTTTCGCATGCTCGCGCTCGCCGAAGCGGGAGCGGCTCAGCCCGACCACCGGCTCGAGGTGGACGCGGTGTGTCGGGCCGCGCGCGCGTTCGAGCGGCTCCTCGATCTGCTGCCTCGGCTGGGCGGTCGCGCGACCGAGCGCCACGCCACCGTGCACGTCCTCCCGGGACAGCGCGCGTTGGGCGATCGGCTCGAACGGAGCCTCGCCGAGGCGATCCCCTCCTTCCGGCTCTCCCGCGACGAGGACGTGAAGCCCTACTATGCGGGAGCGCGCCTGACCCTGGACGCGAAGAGCCCGAGCGGCGACGTATTGAATATCGCCG
The DNA here is from genome assembly GCA_044225865.1 of Polyangiaceae bacterium. Lineage (GTDB taxonomy): Bacteria > Myxococcota_A > Polyangia > Polyangiales > Polyangiaceae > Xiheicaenibacterium. The sequence continues at coordinate 56,473 of JBGAID010000016.1, forward strand.
ACGTCGGGCTGTTCGATTGGATGGAGAAGCTGACCTCCAATCGGACCAATCGCTTCGTCGCAGCGGGCTTCGGTCTCGGGCTCCTCCCCCGCTTTCACGGATGATCACCGACGAGGTGATCCGGGACTGTCTGCTCCGCTTGCTCGCGGAGAGGCGGGCGGACGCGACGGTGTGTCCCTCGGACGTCGCGCGGGCTCTGGCCGTCGATTGGCGGCCGTGGATGCCGCGCGTACGCACGGTAGCGGCCGCGCTCGCGGCCCGTGGCCAGGTCGTGATCTCCCAGCGCGGGATCCCGGTCGACCCCGACTCGGCGCGCGGGCCTATCCGCATCGGTCGTCCCCGAGCCGCGTCAGAGCCGCCGGACCGCCGACGTCGGTGAGCGAGCGGCGCGTCCCCATCGTCTAGAGGGCTCAGGACCCGACCCTTTCACGGTCGGTACGTCGGTTCGAATCCGGCTGGGGACACCACGCGGAGCCTGGTGGTCCCCACCCGGTTCTGAATGCTTCACTGTCGCTGCTTCGAAAGCTCCACTTCTCTAGAGCACCGAACATGATCGGTGCTCTAGTCCGGAGGGCTGATGCAGCCCTCCCCCCACGCTCCGCGTGGGGGCCCCCTCCGCCTCCGCGCCCGCCAAACGCGGGCGCGCCCCATCGCCTGCGGCGACGGGGCCCCATCCATCCGCTCTGTGGCGTCGAGTGTGTCAGGATCACGATCGGTGATTTAGACGAATCCCGCTGGGGACAGCCCGGGTGATCTGCGGTCAGGCGGGCTGGTGTACGGTGCGGCCATGTCGAACCCGAAGCGCCTCCTGATCGACACCGACACAGCCTCCGACGACGCGGTCGCGCTCATCATGGCGCTCATGGCCGACGACGTCGTGGTGGAGGCGATCACGATCGTCGCCGGCAACGTGCCGATGCTTCAGGGGAGCCGCAACGCCCGGTTCACGGTGGAGCTCTGCGGGAAGGACATCCCCGTCTTCGAGGGCGCGTCCGCGCCGCTCGTCCGCGAGCCACTGACGGCAGAGTGGTTCCACGGCAATGACGGGCTCGGGGACCGCGGCTATGCGGCGCCGCGCCGCCCTCCCGAGAGGGAGCACGCCGTCGACGCGATCATCGACGTCGTTCGCGAGAACGAGGGGCTCACCCTCGTCACCCTCGGACCTTTGACGAATGTGGCCCTCGCGCTCGCCAAGGCGCCCGACGTGGCGCGCAGGATCGGTCGCTGCGTCGTGATGGGGGGCGCCGCGTGCTGTGTCGGCAATGTCACCCCGGCCGCGGAGTACAACATCTTCTGTGACCCGGAGGCGGCGCGAATGGTGTTTCGTTCGCCCATGCCGATCGAAATGGTCGGCTGGGAGCTCTGCCGCGGCGAAGCCGTGCTCACCGCGGCCGATATCGCGCAATGCCGAGCCATCGGGACGGAGCGCCCAGTTCGCCCTAGACTGCAACAGCCACGCCCTCCACGTGAACCGCACGCTGTTCGGGGAGGACGGCATCGGCCTCCCCGATCCCATTGCAATGGCGGTGGCGCTCGACCCGACGATCGTCACCCGCCGCACCGCCCACCTCGCCGACGTGGAGTGCGAGGGGACCCTCACGCGCGGGATGACGGTGATCGATCAGCTAGACGTCGTGCGGAAAGGCCTCGCGCGGGTCTCCGGCTTCGCTCCGTCCGCGATTGCGCGTGAGCCCAACGTGAGCGTGTGCTGGGAGATCGATGTCGGGCGATGGAAGGCGCGCCTGTTTCGCGCGCTCGGCGGACACTATGCCAAATCTGGCTCGATGGTGTAGCGGCCACGCTCCAACTGATTATTAATGGTGTTCGTTCGCGAGCCGCTCCATTCCATCGGGAGGTGGTCTAGAGCGTGACAATGCCGAATGCCCCATCAAGCACATCGGACGAACCACCGATAATCGATGATGGGCGCGCGGACGCGCGAGACCATCTCTGGTTTCTGGAGAGCCTGGACCGCGTCAATCGCGTCATCCAGAGCGCGAACGACGTAGACGAGATGCTTCGAGGGGCGCTCGACGTCCTGCTCGACGTGCTCGACTGCGACAGAGCATGGCTCATCCAGCCCTGCGATCCGGACGCGCAGGTCTGGCGCCTCCCCATGGAGCGCACCCGGCCCGAATATCCCGGAGCCTCCGCGGTAGGGACGGAGCTCCCCATGACGAACGAGGTGCGCGGGGCGCTCGCCATGCTCTCGTCGACCCAGTCGCCCGTTCAATACGGGCCGGGGACGGAGTACCAAGTCGGTCCGGAGCTGACAGAGCCATTCTCCATTCGCGCCGGGATGGCGACGGCCGTCCGTCCGCGCGTCGGGGACTCGTATGCGCTCGGCTTGCACCGGTGCAGGAGCGCCGCGGTCTGGACCAAGGAGGAAGAGCGACTCTTCGTGGAGATCTCTCGGCGCGTCGGCGACGGGCTCGGCACCATGCTGACCCACGCCGCGCTGAGAGAGAGCGAGCGCCGCCTGGTCGAGGCGCAGCAGCTCGCGCGACTCGGGCACTTCGACTACTCGGTCGCGGCGGACCGGCTCTCCCTCTCCGCCTCGGCGTGTCGGGTCTTCGGGATTGGCGGAGAAGACATCACCATGAGCAGGCCTTCGTTCTTGGAGAGCCTCTCCGTCCGGACCGATGAATCCGAGCGGGCGCGCGTCCTCCGCGTCATTCGAGACGCCATTCGGGAGGGGAGCCCGTTCGAGACGGACCTCCACATCACGGACGCGGACGGCTCGATTCGATTCGTCCACTGCACGACGAGCGTCGCGCGGGGGACGGACGGGGCCCCGATTCGCTTCTTCGGCTCCGTGCAGGACGTCACCGAGCTTCGCCGGACGGAGGAGGAGCTGCGGCTCAGCGAGGCGCGGTTTCGCGTGCTCGTGGATCATGCGAGCGACGGCGTGTTCCTGCAAGACGGAGATGGGACGATCATCGACGTCAATCGCGCTGCCTGCGAGAGCCTGGGCTACGCACGCGAGGAGCTCATCGGCAGCCCGATTGCCCAATACGACCCCGATTTCACGAGCGATCAGGGGAAGTGGATCGTGGACCGGCTGTCGCGGGGAGAGATCGCTACCTTCGACAGCAAGCACCGACGCCGAGACGGCACCGAGTTCCCGGTGGAGCTCCGGGTACGGCCCTTCGTCTTGGGAGGAAAGCGCTTCGGCCTCGCGATCGCTCGCGACATCACGGAGCGACTGCGCGCGGAGCGCGCGCTCAAAGAGAGCCACGAGCTCCTCCGCGCCATCGTCGAGAGCACCCCCGACGCGATCTTCGTGAAGGACCTGGAGGGTCGTTACCGGATGATCAACTCCGCGGGCGCCCGCTTCTTGGGCAAGGAGCCCGGCGAGGTGGTCAATCGACGCGACGAGGAGCTGTTCACGGTCGAGACCGCGGGAGCGGTGACCTCGAGCGACAAGCGCGTGCTCGCCACGAACGAGACGCAGACGTTCGAAGAGACGGCGACGGCGGCCGGCGTCACCCGCACCTACGCCGCGACGAAGATGGTTCTGCGCGACGCGAGCGGCGAGGTCACGGGGATCATCGGAGTGTCGCGAGACGTCACGACGCAGAAGCGGCTCGAGGAAGAGCTGCGCCAGGCCCAGAAGATGGAAGCGATTGGAAGGCTCGCCGGTGGCGTCGCCCATGATTTCAACAATCTCCTGACGGTCATCAACGGCTGCACGGACCTCGTGACCGCTTCCCTGCCGGAGGGCGATGCCCGCGAGTTGCTCGGAGAGGTCCGACGGGCCGGTGAGCGCGCGGCGACCTTGACGAGCCAGCTCCTCGCGTTCAGCCGCAAGCAGGTCCTCCAGCCCAAGGTCGTCGACGTCAGCGAGCTCCTGCGGGAGCTGATGAAGATGCTCGAGCGGCTCATCGGCGAGGACATCGATCTGTCGCTCTCGACGACCGGTCGCGAGAGCCACGCCCGTCTGGACCCCGCCCTGTTCGAGCAGGCGATCATGAACCTCGCCGTAAACGCGCGAGACGCGATGCCTCGCGGGGGGCGGCTCGTCATCTCGACGCGCCCTGCCGTCGTGGACGACGCGCTCGCGAGCCGGTGGCCAGGAGCGGCCGGGATCAGGTGCGTCGTCGTATCAATCAACGACTCGGGCGTCGGAATGACCCCGGAGACGCTGGCCCGAGTCTTCGAGCCCTTCTTCACGACGAAGGAGATCGGCGCGGGGACGGGCCTCGGGCTCGCCATGGTCTATGGGTTCGTGAAGCAGTCGGGGGGACACATCGAGGTCCACAGTCGGCTCGGCCAGGGCACCAACTTCGACATCTACCTTCCGGTCGCCGCTCAAATCCACATCGGCAACCCCGCGACGAAGACGTCGTCGCTCCCGGGGGGCACGGAGACGATCCTCCTCGTGGAGGACGAAGACGCCGTCCGCACATTGGCGAAGCGCCTGCTCGAGTCCCGCGGCTACCGCGTGGTCGAGGCGGCCTCGCCTCAAGAGGCGCTCGTACGCGTGGGACAGCTCGAGGACGTCCGTCTCCTCTTGACCGATGTCGTGATGCCGAAGATGAGCGGTCGCGCGCTCGCCGACCGGCTGATCGAGTCGTATCCCGAGCTCTCGGTGCTGTTCATGTCCGGCTACACCGACGAGGCCGTGTTGCGCCACGGCGTCGAGAACGCGAAGGTGGCCTTTCTCCAGAAGCCGTTCACTCCCGCCACCTTGCTCGAGAAGGTGCGAAGCGTCCTCGACTTGCGCCGATTGGCGTAACCTCTCGAGATGGTCGGAAAGTGGCTCCCCGCGGGCGCGTTGATGTTGGCGGCTTCCACGTGCGCCGCGACGTCGCGCGGGGAGGGCTCCTCGACTGCCCAGTCCGTCCAGACGTACTTCGCCGGTGAGCTCGACGAAGCGGCGGTGTTCCTCGGGATGGGGATTGGCACTGCGTACGTTGGGAGCTCCCTCGCGGCCGGCACCGGCGACTTCGGTATCGGGGCGGTCTCCGCCATCGTTCCCATCAGCGCCATTCAAATCGGGGCGGGGTTGGTCCTCCTGGCGCGGACGCGCGGACAAACCCGCGACCTCCTCGCGCTCCTCCGAAAGAGCCCATCCGCGCTCCAAAAGGCGGAGCTGCCCCGCATGCGCCGGGTCTCCAGCTGGTTCGACGTGTACATGGGCATCGAGATTGGTCTCGTCGCGCTGGGAGCGGGCAGCATCGCGTTCGGCGTGGTCGACGACCGAGACGGCTTCATCGGCGCGGGGGTGGGCCTCGCCTCGCAGGCCACGGCGATGCTCACGCTCGATTGGGTCGCCTCGCGGCGGGCGACCCAGTATCTGCGCGCATTGGAGCGCGTCACCGCCTTCGTCACGCCGCTCCCGGGAGGACGGGGCGCGGCGCTCGTGGCGGCGGCCCCCCTCGATTGATAGGTTCCTATTTGACCCTCGAGCCGGTCGGGCGTGACCTCTCCGGATCGCGGTCGAACCCCGCCGGCAACGCCGTCTTTCGATACGCCTGGACGTAGCGCTTGCGAGGGGCGCTCCATGTCCAAATGCTCTCGAAGCCGTTGGCCGCTCCCGTGGTCGGATCGCGCTCGACCCCCCTCAGGCCGAGGCGGTCGAGGGCGGGAGTGGTAAAATCGACGGCGAACGCGGAGTCGATTGGAAACTGAGCGAGCTCACGGGTGGTCTCGATCAGATCGCTGAAAGTCGTTCCGTCGGCGTCGCTCGTCATCGGGGCAACGATGGCCCCGCTCGGATCGATGGCGAGTACCTGGTAGTTGGGCGGGTGGGAGCCGGTCATCGGCTCGGAGTGCCAGGGCCGGAACACGACGACGTGGACCGCCCCCGCGCGTTCGAAGACGCCGCGAATGCGCGCTGGCTGGGCGTAGTCGACGCTGAAGCTACCGTGGAGCGACTGCAGCCGGACGAGCTTGCCCTTTACGAACACGGCAATCGACTGGGCGTAGGCGTCGACCAGCCCCACTTCGAGGTCTCCGGCGACGTACAGTCGGCGATAGAGCATCTCGTCTTTGGCGATGATCGAGGTCGGAGCGCCTTGAGCGTGGCGAACGCTCCGGACGTGAGAAGGATCGCTCGGGTGATAGGACAGCCCGGGCGGGAACGTCGCCCGCGCCACGGCGTCTCCCTCGGGAGGCATGAGGAGGGCGAAGGCGCGATCGCGCAGGGCGCCGAAGGGCTCGAAGCGAATCGGTGAGGGCAGCTGCGCGAGCTCCCATCGCGCGTCTTCGTCCAGCGCCTTCGGCTCGGCGAGCGGCGCGACCGCCAGCCTCATGGTCGACAGAGGAGACTCCGACAGCCGAGGCAGGGCCTCGCGCGGCAGCTCCGCCTCGACCGTGACGTGGCCCTCGCCGCCCGATGCCTTGAAGGCGGCCCCGGGGACTTCCACCCGCGTGCCATCCGGAGCAAGGACCTCGATTCCATCGGCGGTGATCCGCAAGCGCCGCTGAAAGCTGTCGCGGTGGGCGCGAACATCCGCTTCGTACTTCGCGACGAAGGCCCGGCAGCGGGCTGCGTCGTCCGCGGGCCGAGGGCCGCCCTTCCTCATCTCCCCCTCGAACATCCGCGTCGTCTCGTGCTCGCAATCGAATGGATACGGGGCGCCGCTGCGGTGAAACATCTCGCCCACCGGCGGCACGCCCGGGACGACGGAGCCAATGCCCACCCAGAGCCCGTCTCGCCACGCGCCGTCGAGCTCGGCGAGCACGGCCACCCCCGTCGCCGAAACCGCGATCGACACCGTCGGTGACGACTCCCCGGCGAGCGGTGGCCACTCGGCCCCCGTTCCGTCGACGGTCAGCGCCGAAGGCCACGCCCGCGCGCGAACGACAGGGACCGGCTTCGGGGCAGCCGGACCTGGCTCCGCTTTGGGATTGGATTGGACGAGGACGGCGGGAGGCGGGCTCGGCGCGGGGGAGCCCCCGCACGAGAGACAAGCGACCGCGACGAACGTGAGTGAGCGCATTGCAGTCGTCATTTCCGGGCTTCTTTCGACGGCAGGATCCCCCGTGACAAGACAATCTCTCGATCCTCCGACGCGACCCCGAGGGACAGCGAGAGCGCGGGATCCATTCTCCGATAGACGACCTCCCACCGCACCGCGCTCGATTGAGCTCCCGGCCCCAGGAGCAATGTGACCTCGCGCGCCGCCCCGCTCGGCGGCAGCCGGTCATCCCCGACGAGGACCCGCGTGACCGAGCCATCCCTTCCCACCGGGCGGACGACGAATCGTCGAGCGAGGGTCTCGGGCTTCGCCTCCAAGCCTGCGTCCGTGGACGCGCGCACCTCGAGACGACGGAACAGATCTCCGGTGGGGACGGCGTGTCCGGGGTTTCGAGCGGAGAGGGACACCACGATCGCGCTCTCTCCGGCGCGACGCGCGCTCGCACGAATCGAGGACCGAAGGAGCCCACGCGGGCCGCGAATGTCAAACGCGTGGCTCGCGCGCCCTCCCGGCGTCGAGGGCTTCATATGGCAAGCGGCGCAGGGCTCCTGCGCCCGCGCGGAGGCTCTGTGCTCCCCCACCGTCGCCTGCATGAGGCCGCTGCCTCCCTCCGGGAATGGAAACTCGTGGCACCGCGCGCAGGCGGCGTCGCCGCGGAAGCTCGGGTCGACGACGACGTCATGAGGTGGGCGCGATTGGGGATCGGCGCGCGCGGTGACGATGCGTCCCTCCACGATATGGCATGTCACGCACCCGACCCCCACCGCGTGACGGGCGCTTTCGCCCCCCGAATCAGGGTTCGCCTCGGGGGCGTGGCAGGATCGACAGAAGGGCCTCGGCTCGGCCGCGAGCGCGGCCTGAAAGATCGGGTCGGTGAAGGAAGCGCGATGGAGAGACCCGCGCCACTCCGACGCGATGTCGGCATGACAGTCGACGCAGCCCTCGTTCTGAGAGACGCGCGGGTCGAGCGGCGGCGCTCCCGACCAGGAGGGGAGGGCCGCCGAGACGCGCGTCTCCATCGCGAAGAAGCCCCCCGTCAACGCCCCCGCCACGATCGCGGAGCAGAGCGCCCCGGTCTTGGATTGATAACGGAGGACAGGCGGGCCGCGAAGCATGCAGTCGAGCATACGTCGGCTCGCGCCGGAGGAACGTGACGAGCTTCGCTCGCTTGCTCCGCGGGGCGCGTTTTCGTACCGTCGGCGCATGGCAAGGGCTCGCTCGCTCGCGTGGGATGGTCTCTTCTTGCTCGGCGCGCTCGGGGCCTGCGGCGGCTGCGGGGACGACACATCCTCGCAGGGGGGCGGCGGCGCTTCCTCACAGACAGGCGGCTCCCCGGGAGACGGCGGCGGGGGAACGGGTGGGGGCGCTTCCGCGTATGCCGGATTCGGCACGATCTCACTGTCTTCGTCCGCGCTCGCCGCTTCCAGCACGAGCAGCGCGAGCGCCTCGTTCGCGCTCGCCCAAGCCGGCGGGAACACCTGCACCACGACGACCGTCGACGCCTGCTCGCTCATCGTTTGTGAGATTCGAGGCGGAGCCCAGACCGCAGAGCTGCGGTCGGCGGGAGAGATCTCCGTCGACGGAGCCCTGCGCGCGGTGACGCTCACCCCGGCGGCGGACGATCACTACGAGAGCGATGTCTCCACCACCGAGCTGCTGTTCAATGGGGGGGAGACGCTCGGGGTCCACGCCGCCGGGAGCGCGGACATCCCCGCCTTCGACGGTTCTCTCGTCGCCCCCTCCAAGGTCACCGTCGGATCCCCTGGCTTCTCCGGGACGCTCACCGTCGACCGCGCACAGGACCTGACGTTCGGCTGGACGGGCGGCGCGCAAGGGGACGTCGAGCTCGTCGTCGGCGTCACCTCGCTGGACGGCACCGTAGCGACCGGGACCGCGACCGTATTCTGTGTAGTGCCGGCCCAGCCCGGGACAGGGGTGATCCCCGCGTCGCTCCTCGGCGAGCTGCCCGCCACCGACGCCGACGACGTCGCGACCGTCTACGTGAACGGCCTCGCGACGACCCAGCTCGACGCAGGCGACTGGTCGATTCAGCTCTACGCGTTCATGACGGGCGTGACGCCCACCGGCACCGTCGCGGTCGCGAGCGCGACGGTGGAATAGGCAGGGGCTCGGTCATTCGCAGTCGCCCGGGATGATGCGAACGTCGTCGATGTTCCAGCCGGACTCGTCGAACGCGCTCGAGGAGCCGATCGAGTAGCCCCACCGCACTTGAAGCTTGGACGACTTGTAGGCGGTGATGTCGACCTGGACGAGCTTCCATTCATTGTCCTGGATCGGGACGCCAGAGACCATTCCGAAGACCTGGACCCACGCCGCTCCGTCGTAGACCTCGACGGTCGCGTTCGCATAAGGCGGATAGTCGCTGTTCAGCCAACGCCAGAACTCGAGCGTCACCGGTCCGGGCACCTTCGACAGATCGACGGGGGGAGTCTCCAGATAGAAGGGCGCGTGGACGTTGGTGCCGACGTTCCCACCAATCTTTGTTCCCGCCACGCCGTCGTCCCCCATCGCCGAGTGGTCGCTCGCCGGATCGGGATGCCCCCCGATCTGCCCCGAGGAGGCGTGGGCCGGCCCCGACTCCCAAGTGTCTCCGAATGCCCACCCGTCGGGCTTCGCCGAGAAGTCCTCGCTCAGATATTCAGCGGGAGCGCGGGAGATGACCCCCGTCCCCGGATCACAGAAGTCGAAGGTGCAAATGTCCTGATCGTCCACGTTGGGCTTCAGGGCGTGCGTGACGCCGCCGGACGGATCGCACGCGTCGACCGTGCACGCGTCTCCGTCGTCCGGATCGACGGCCTGGTGATTGCAGCCCGACTCGGGATCACACGGGTCCAAGGTGCACGCGTCTCCATCATCGCAGTCGAGCACATCGCATTCGAACTCGCAGGTGCTCGAACAGCCATCGCCGTCGTTGGCGTTCCCGTCATCGCAGCGCTCGAGGCCTTCTGCGACGCCGTCGCCGCACACGACGGCGCGCGATTGGACGTCGAGCGCATAGGCCCCCGCGTCTTGCGCCCCGTGTCCGTCCACGACGAGGAACAGCGTCTCGCCCTCCTCCACCGGAATCGACAATCGCTCGCGCCCGCCACCGGGGACCACGTCCGAGCAACCCCTCGGCCCCGCGCCGCACTCGGTGAACGCGGCGATGCCGAGATCGGAGTGCGAGGCGAGCATCACGTCCAACACCCCGGCCTTCGCGGCCACGACCCGATAGACCACCTCGGGACCGCTGACAGGAGCGCCGCAGCCGCTCTCGAGGCTCGCCGAATGGCCGACGGTCGAGCCCACCGCCGAGCCGGGATCGCCGATGAGGGGGGGAGCGAAGCACGCATCCGCGCAGGCGACGGAGCAGCTCGAATCGGCACAGTCAATGAGCCCGTCGGCGTCGTTGTCGCGACGGTCGTAACAATCTTCCATCAGGCAGCTGACGGTGTCGAATCCACATCCGGGGCTACAGGAGAGGTCCCCGCCGTCGAACCCGAGGCTCTCGCAGCTCTCTCCATTCAGGTCGTCTCGGTCACACGCTTCCAGCGGGTCGTTGATGACCCCGTCCCCGCAGCTCACGAGCTCGCATTGGCTCGCGTCGAAGGTGCAGTCGTCGAAGCAGGCCAGCGTCCCCGCGTCGAAGCCGAGCCCACGGCAGGAGCGTCCCGCGAGGTTTTCGCCGTCGCACTGCTCGCCGGCCTGAATGGCTCCGTCACCGCACGTCTCCCGATTCGGGAGCGTGACTTGGACTTGGACCTGGATCTGAATGGGGGGCCCTCCTCCCTCGGGGAAGTCCGCGTCGTCCCCTCCATCCGATCCCATCCCCGCCGTCCCGCCGGTTCCGGCTCCGGATCCATCGCCAGAGATGCTGCCATTGCAGGCCATCAAGACAGACAGACAGGCCCACCCGCCCACGCCGAGCACGCGGCTACGAATCATCCTCGAACCCTCCGAGTCGCTTCGATGAAGTCGACGTGGAGGTAAACGGCACGCTGCCGCCGCACCCGAGTGGATTTCGACCGAAGCGAAATGTTTCTGGCGTGGGTGGCCTCGAAACGAGCTTGCCGCGACAGGCGGCTTTCGCAATAAAGACGGTCGTGTCGGCCTGTCCGGACCCCAGCTTGCTCGAGGCCTTCGCCCTCGGCAACGCCGACGGCAGGACCCGGGCCCTCATGGAGGCGCACATCGACGGCTGTCCTGCTTGCGGGGCCCTGGTGGCAGAGGTGGCCCGACTCTACGCGCAGAGCGCGGCCGGATCGACGACGAGTTCTTCTGCCCGGTGCTCGGGAGCGCTGGCGGCCCCGCCACCCGGCGCGGCCGCGCGCCTCGGGCGCTATCGGATCGTGGGCCGGCTGGGGGCGGGGGGGATGGGGACGGTGTTCTCCGCCTACGATCCCGAGCTCGACCGCACGGTCGCCCTCAAGGTCCTGCTGCAAGATCCGCAAGCAGGATTGGCGGAGCTTCGCGAGCGTCTCTCTCGGGAGGCGCGGGCGATGGCGCGCCTCACCCATCCCAATGTCGTGAGCGTGTTCGACGTGGGGGTGGACGAGCCGAGCGGTCAGCTCTTCGTGGCCATGGAGCTCGTCGTCGGGACCACCCTGGCCGGGTGGCTCCGAGCAGAGCGACCGAGCGAACGCGCCATTCTGGATGCGTTCATCGCGGCCGGCTCGGGCTTGCTCGCCGCCCACCGCGCCGGCATCGTCCACCGCGACTTCAAGCCGGACAATGTCCTCCGCGGCGCGGATGGCCGCATCAAGGTGAGCGACTTCGGATTGTCGCGTCCCCACGCCGCGCCCGATCACGCGTCATCCGCTTCGGATGCGCGCGTCCCCCTCGCCGCGGGGCAAGCCGCCCTCACGAGACAGGGCGCGATCCTCGGCACCCCCGCGTACATGGCCCCCGAGCAGTTTCGCGGCGAGCCCGCCGACGCGAAGACGGATCAATTCTCGTTCGCCGTCGCGCTCTACGAGGCCCTCTATGGGAGGCGCCCCTTCCCGGGCAACGATTTCGCCGAGCTGCGCCGGAGCGTCCTCGCCGGTTATACCCCCGCGAACGAGCCGGGGCCCCGCTGGCGAAAGGCCTTCTTCGCGCGCGCCCTCTCCGCGTCCCGAGAGGCGCGGTACCCCGACATGAGCGCGGTGCTCGCAGAGCTCTCTCGCGACCGTGGTCGAGCACGCCGGGTCGTCGCGATCACCGCGGTCGCGTTGGCTGCCCTGGGCGCCACGAGCGCGGGGGCGTACGCGTGGTCGCGGCGGTCGTCGCCTCCCCAGGCCCGGCCGAGCGCGAACGAGGAGGGCGCCGCCACCCCCGCGTCCAAGCGATCGCTCTCGGCTCAAGCGGCGACCATGCCGGCCCCTCCCGCTGCCATCGCGACGGAGGTCCGCTCCTTGAGGGCCGACCTGGAGAAGACGGACAAGGAGCTCGCCGATTGGAAGCCTCGCTGGGACGACACCAAGCGCTCGGTCGAGAAGGCCGTCGCGAGGGCGCGAGAGCTCGCCTACGAGCCGCTGCTCGCAGAGGCGCTGGTTCGCCTGGGACGGGTGGAGTCGAAGCTGGAGCGACCGAAGAAGGCGCAGGCGGCGCTCGAAGAAGCGGTCACGGTCGCCCGCGGCGCTCGCTACGACGAGCTCCTCTATGACGCGACCATTTCGCTGGTGGAGCTGGTCGGCGAGGAGCAGGGGCTCGACAAGGAAGCAGAGACCTGGATCGGGTTCGCCCAAGCGGAGGCCAAGCGCCACCCGGACGACACCTCGCAATTGGCCCGGCTCGATCTCGCCATTGCCAAGGTGCGGCTCCGGTCGGGCAAGGCCGCCTTGGCGAAGACCCATATCGACAAGGCAATCTCCGCGCGGGAGCGCGATGGCTCTCCCCCGCGGGACGTCGCGGCCGCCTTGCGGGTGCGGGTCTACGTGAGCCTCGCCGTCGCCGACGCGCCCACCGCCCTCGCCGACGCGAGGCGCGAGAGCGGGCTCATCGAGCACGACGTCATCGGAAACCTCGGCGTCGACGGCGCATATCATGACCTCGCGCTCGGGGACGCCCTCGTCGCGAACGGAAAGCACAGCGACGCCATCGCGACGCTGAAGGCGGCCGAGCAGAAGGCCTCCCCGACGGAGGCGGCCATCCCGGTGTTGCTCGCGATATGGGACGCGGAGGCACGCGCGTACCGCGGCCTCGGTGACCAAGCGCTCGCGAGCGAAGCCTCCGACAAGGCCCTCGCCAGCTTCCTCGCCGAAGCAGAGGATGGAAAGCTCAGTTTCCACGATCCGACGGGGACCGCTCGCAGCTCCGGCGCCATCGACTTCGCGACGCGCATCAAGAGCAAGGTCGAGAAGCCCGACGATCCAACGGCCCTGCGCGATGCGTGCGCGAAGGCGGCCGCGACGGCGGTCGAAGGAAATGAGCCGGAGGCGATCAGGCTGTTCGATGTCGCGCTCGCGAGCGCCGAGGCAAACCCGGGGCTGCTCGCGGGCGCGCTCGGCGCGATCCACTACGATCGGGCCCTCTTGATGGCGCGAAAGGGTGACCTCGCCACCGCGTCAGCGGAGATCAAGGCCTCGCTGGAGGCCCTCTTCCGAGAGGTGGGAGAGGACCATATCCGCTATGGGACGGCGGCGCTGCTCGAATCGAAGATCCTCGCCCGCCTCGGGAGCCCCGAGGCGAATGCCCGCGCGGACAAGGCGCGCGCCATCATCGCCCGGCGGCGAGGCTGACGACTCATGGGTAGGGCACCGGCCCGAGGCGCGAGGTCGTCATGCCGGCTTGCGAGTAGTGGGCAAAGCTCTCGGTGCACCGCACCTTGACCCGGTCGCGCGCGGAGGAGAGAGGCCCAAGGCGAGCTCGCTGCGACCGCTCACGCGGCGACCAGCCGTGCCCTCCGACGGATCTCCCCCTCGCACAGCGAGGGGGGCCGGGGGGGGTGAATTGGCAGCCACTCCGGGTGCCGAGAGGCATGACGCCGACTTGTCGGGTGGCCCCCCGTCGGCTGCCCGGGGGGCTCCCACAGATCCGGACGTGCGGGTTTCCCGCATCCGGCTCCTCGGGACATGGATTCGCTACGTGCCGAACCGGTGAACGATGCGCGGGTCGCGGAAGCGGAAATTCTTCAGCAGTTCGCATTCGTTCCCAGTTGAGGCGACGCGAGTTCGAGCGGCGTGAAAGCCATTTTCGCCAGATCGCCTTCACCTCGTGAAAGAAGGTCAGGATCGACTCGAAGTTCGGTGATCCCTGAAGCACGAGTAGTGTCCGCGTAACTTCTGCCCGCGAGCTTGCGTTGCTGCATCCGGACGTCGTCGGTGCACTCGACACCACCTGCCACTCGGCGTAACCCGCGGCTGAAGCGATCCGCCAGGCGACGCTTCACGATCCATTTGCCGTTTCGGACAAGCCCCAGTAATGCGTGAACCCGAGCAGGTCGAAAGTCCGTCCGCCCCCGCCGCCATTGCCGCCGCGGTCGGGACGCAGGAATTCGAGCAGCCGTCTTTCTGGGTGGAGCGTGAGGCCGTACTTCGCGAACCGCTTCGGCAGCACCTCGTACACGCGCCTCGCGTCGTCTTCCCGCGCGAAGACCATGATGAAGTCGTCCGCGTAGCGGACGAGGTGCGCCCGGGTGTTGAGCCGCGGCACCACGTCCTTCACGAACCACTTCGTCGAGGACCGCATGCAGGTAGATGTTCGCGAGGAGCGGCGAGATGACGCAAGCCCTGGGCGGCTCGAGTTCGGGGCGACAGCTCCGTGACCTTCGAGCACGCCTGCATTCAGCCACTTTCCGATGAGGCGCAGCAACACGCCGTCACGCACCTCCGGCTCAGTATCTCCGCAAGTGCGTGGTCGAGGGTGTCGAAGAACTTCTTGATGTCGACCTCCAAGATCCACCCGCCGGCCATCGTCACCGTGATGTTTTGCAGAGCGTCTACGCGTCATGCGCCGAGCGCCCCGCCGAAACCATACGAGCCGTCATAGAAGTCCTGCTCAAACTGCCTCCACCATCGCGACTGCCCATGCAGAACCTTGTCCTTGAAGGTGGTCGATGGGTCGCATCTGCTTCCCATACGCCTTCGGGATGTGGACCCTGCGCACCGGTGGCGCTCGGTACATGCCGGTCTTCGCGCGATCGAGTGAGCGCGTTCTCTTCGAAGACTTCGCGCGTATTCCTCGGCGGTCTTTCCGTCCACGCCCGTGGCGCCGTCCTTCCGCGTTCGGCGATATGCCTCCGCAGCCAGTCGGCGTCGATGTGATGGGCCAGCGTCGTGAACGCCATCGTGGGGGCATTCCTCGCCAGCTCCGCTATCGATCAGCCAAGTTCGTTGAGATGTCTGCGGACTCGATGTCCCGCTCATCTCGTTCCTCACGACGGTTCCATGTTCCGGCGCCGACTCCTTTGCTCGCAGAGTCCCTTGGGTTTGGTTCCCCACTTCGTCATGCGCCGTATTGCGGCGCTCCCGACCTCCTCATGCCGCTCGCTCGCTTATCGCTTGCAGCCACGTTCACGCCGAGCGTCATCGTCAACGGGCTCCTCGCGAGGAGACATGAGATCTCCCGAGTTCCCGGGCGACCACTGTTCGTGCGCCGTGCTCTCCAGACCCCGGTCGAGCCTGCCGCCCTAGGCCTCGAGCTCGATGTCTCGCTCGACGTGCAGGTGTTGTCGTCGCCACTGAAAACGACGCCGACCTCGAACCACGTTCCAGGCATTTCGGGGCTCAATCCCACGGCCCGCGAACCCGCTGTCTACGCTTCGTGATCACGGTCGCCCGTCACTGCCCCGATCACGCAAGACTCGCTTCCGGTGGCCGGCCTCCCTGCCTTACCGGGCGGGACTCTCACCCGCGGGTCGCTACGAAAGGTTTCGAGTGTTACGGCTCTCCTCCTTCCCCGAGCTTGGCTCGGCGCACTTTCAGCAGCTTGCTACATCCTCCGCTCACGGCGGCGGGGGCAGCGTGCGATCCGGCGAAGGAGCCGTCGTGTCGACGGTCGATCGGAACAGGCGCGGGGGCAGCGGCGAATCGGGCTTCGTCTCCTTGGGATCGTGACGGAGCAACCAGCGCTCGCAGGCGCGAGCGCGCTCGGTGCGGTGCTCGAGCTTGATGGAGAGCGCGAGGCACTGACGGTTCGCGGCGAGCGCCTCGGCGAACGCGGGCTCGGCCCGCTCCTCCCCCAACGCGAGGAACGCCTGCGCGAACAGGCGGGCGCGCAATTGGGCGATGGCCGCGGCCGCGTCGACGGTGGGCGCGGGAGGAGTGAAAGCGAGCTCGAAGACGCGGGCATAGAGGCGCTCCGCATCGTCGACCGCCTTCTTCTTCTTCGCGATGCCCTCCGCGTCGTCCTTCTTCGTGGGTGACGAGAGCGCGTCCGCGCTGGCGTCGTCCGCGACGAAGACGCGCGCCTCCCCGATGGCGGTCATTCTCCTGCCGATCGCGAGCCGCTCGTCCGGGTCATCGATCTCTCGGGGAGGCAGCGACACGGAGGAGGCGGCGACCTTCTCGGCGAGCTTCTTCGCTCGGTCGCCTCGCTTCGTCGCCCGATACGCGCGGACCAACAACATCGCCGCCTCTTCGGTCAAACCGGGAGCTGCCTTCTGAACAACCGCCATTCGGGGCTCCAAGTGCCGGAGCACGGCCCGCTCGTCGCCGCGCTGCTCCAGCGCATGAGCCAACGCAATCGCGAGGCGAGCGGAGTCGCGCTGTCTGTTGCCGTAGAGCTTGATGAACAGGTCCGAGTCCGCCTGCGCGCGGTCGAGATGGCCGAGACCGATGCGCAGCACGATGGCGTCGGTCAGGGCGGTGGGGGCCGACTCGCTCTTCGGGCTCGTGTCCGCAAAGCGCTCGAAGCGCGAGGCGGCCGCTTCGTAGGACGCCGTCCCGAGATAGGCGTTGCCTTGCTCCAGGATCCCCCTCGAGACGAGCTCCCCGCTGAACCGAAACTGCGGACTTGCGAGGAGCTCGAGCGCGCGCAGCGCGGCCTCGAGATCGCGGCCGGCGCGATGGGCTCGGGCCGCGTTGAACAGGACCTCTTCGGCGCGAGCGCACCGCGGCTCCGCCCGCTCGCAGGGCCCTCGCAGGCGGCTCACGAAGAGGTTCTCGTACGTCGCCCCCGCGTCGAGGAAGAGCCTTCTCGCCGCCTCGTCCGGAGCCTTCTGGGCGCGCTCCACGAGCTTCTCGGCGCGGAGCCGCAGCATGTCGTCGATGAGCCGGGCGATGCCGACGCACTCCGGATCCGCGGGGGAGGAACAGACCTTCGATTCGATCTCATTGGCGAGAGCGGCGATCGGCTCGAGGCATGTGCGCATGTCACCCTCGGCGAAGCTCTCCAGCGCGCGGGCCCCCGCCTCCTTCGCGCGAGGGTCCTTTGGCCACTTGGTGGCGACCATGGCGCGCACCGCCGCGGCGCGCGGCCCCTGCCCACGCTCGTCGAGATCGCGGGCGCGATCGAGCAGAGCGGTGGCGTCTCCCTCCGCGTCCGCGCCCGACGGCTCGGAGATGCACGGCTCGGCGCGGGCGCTTCGCGGCGCCAAAGCGCCCCACCCCGAGAGTCCGGCGGCGAAAATGAGGACGGCGAACCGGCGAGCCCGCGGGTCGGTCACGTCCGAGGGACAGCGGGAGAGACGCTTTGTTCCTCACGAGCATGCCCCCACGCTGCTACCCTCGGGTCCGCGTGGTTCTGCTCTCCGACGCCCATTTCGAGATGGTTTACGATGAGGCCGCGCGCGTCGTCTCGCTGCGGAGGACGACCGCGCCCTTCTCGACCATCACGCAAATGACGGACGGGTTCGAGGGCATCAATCGCATCCTCGACGGCATCGGTCGCTCCAACGTCGCCCTCATCGTGGACACTCGGGAGGCCCCTCCTCGAAACGACCCCGCGTTCGAGTCGGCCTTCGCCCCTCTCCGCTCGAAGATGTTCCGCGGTCTTCGAAGGGCCGCCGTCGTCGTCGCGACGCCCATCGGGCGGCTCCAAGTGGAGCGCCACGCGCGCGAAGACAGAACCGGCGTCCGCGCCTTCACGGACGCGGTCGAGGCGCGGACGTACTGCTCGGCGCGATAGTCGCGAGCGCCGCGCCGTCGAGGCCGCCGCGGTCGAGAGCGCCGCGGGCCGCGGCGCACCCCCTTTTCGCCGGGACAAACGCGTTCGAGGGGGGGGCATGTCGCCTGCTATTCGCCGAGCATGACCTCGACAGAACGTGCCATTCGTATCCTCTGGTCCACCGCGGCGGTGACGGCGTCCCTCGCCCTCGGAGCGCTCTTCGTCACCACCGCGACCGCGTGCGGCTCCGATTGCGAGATCGTTCCTTGCGACTCGCTCGTCACCGACTCCGACCTCACCACCAATGGCGGCACGTACCAGAAGTGTCTGAGCTGCTACGCCGACGGGACTTGTGAGACCGAGCTGATCGACGACGCGGGCGAGACCTTCTACGATTGCGTCGACGGGCTCGGCGCGAGCTGCACCGAGTCGTCCGTGGACGCTCAGTTCGCGTATTGCGAGGTGGGGTAGACGCGGCGATTGCATCGCCGATGCGGAATCTGCGTCGGTTCTTGCGCGGACGCGAGCCGCAGCGCGGATTCCCCCGCCCGCCATGACGAACGCGAGGCCGGCTCACAACTTGCCACCCCCCGCGAGAACGCGAATCGGCAGATCCACGCGCGCAGCGCCCGAGTCTCGACCGGCCGCCGCGAAAACGAGCGTCGAATCCATTCGCGAAGAGGTGATGGCACCATGGATAAGGGTTCGTCTCGGAGACAGTTCATCAAGACCTTCGCAGCGGGAGCGGGGGCGCTGATCCCCGTCTACGCGCTCACCGCCTGCGGTGAGAAGAAGCTCGCCTGCACCGATGTCGCCTCGCTCAAGCCCGAGGAGGCGACGGCGCGTTCCGGCCTCCAGTACATGGACGCCTCCGCGGACCCCGCAAAGAAGTGCGACGGCTGCCAGCTCTTCACGTCCGCGGGGCCAGACAAGTGCGGCTCGTGCTCGTTGGTGAAAGGCCCCATCAACCCGAATGGGAGCTGTACGGGATTCGTGAAGAAGGCCTGAGCCCGGTCCGGCCGAGGTCTGGACACGCCGTCCGGGACCTGGTCGGCGGCGAGCGCAGAGTGGCTCCGGCGCGCGGTGGGGCGCGCCGGAGGCCACGACATCGCCGACACGCTGACGGCGGGAGCTCGCACTCGGCGCTGAGCGCCGTTCACGGACAGTCGAAGACGTGGATGACCTCGTCCTTGCCTTCTCCCATCGTGAAGTACCCATCGCCGCTCGCGCCGAAGGCGACCGCTTCACCCTGGGACTCGTACGCGGACGTCGCCTCGCAAGGGAGTCTCTCGAGGGCCGCCTCCACCGTATCGCCGCCGCCGAGCTCGTAGCGCCACACGCTCTGCTTCGTGCGTAGCAGGATCGCCCCGCCATCGTTGCGAATGTCGCCGCCAGTGACGAGCGGCGAGAGGTCGGGAACGTTCGCGTTGCCCTGGCGCTGCGCGGTCATCGTCGTCGCGCTGAGCGGCAGCGGGAGGCTGTAGATGCGCGTGTCGTCCTCCTTCGAGACCACGTAGACCTGCCCCGTCATCGGGTGGACGAGCAGCGTCTCCGCGTCGTGAGAGCCGTTCTCGTACACGAACGGAAACACCTCCGCCGTGACGTCGAAATCGCCGTCGCCGAGGGTCGCCGGCTCTTCGACGCGGTAGATCACGTACGTCGCGCGGTCCTTCGCGTTGTCACCGATATCGCCGATGTAGAGGCAGCTCCTCGCCGGATCGGCGCACGGGCCCCGAGCCATGTCTTCCCAGTCGACGGCGTCCGCGTTCGTGACGTGGTAGGTGCCGAGCTTCGCCCCGTCCCCACCCACGGCGAAGAACCGGGCCGAATCGCCCGAGTCGTTGTGGGTGTAGAGGACGCCTGGGTGCGTCTTGCTCGCGACCAAGCCGGACGTCTCTTTGACCGAGCCTTCCTCGGGAGTGATGGCGTCACCTTCGACGCAGGTGACGCCGCAGGCGAGCGAGGAGGGGGTGCCTCCGCTGCCTCCGCTCCCGCTCGCATCACCGCAGCCGGTCGCCCATTGAATGGCAGCGCAAGTCAGGGCCAGGGGTAGCGGCCATTGTAGTCCAAGGGGCGTGCGGCCGACCGACCGCACGAGGGGTGCCAATCGGCCGCAGAAGTCGGGCACCGATGCAAGAAAAAAAATCGCTCGACGCGTTGCCCGTGGCAGTTTCGTCACGCTACCATGACGATCTGGTGACGCTTCGATGAACATTGCTTCTTTTCTTACAACTGATTCCTCGAACGGTCCCCCGTGATCGAGCGATACGAATTCAAATACCTGATCCCGGAGTCGGTGGCCCCCGCCATCCGCGCCGCCGCTCTCGCCGTCGGCCAGAAGGACCCATATGCCGGGCCCGACGGTCACTATCCCATTCGCTCTCTTTACCTCGATACTCGGCAGTTTCACCTCTTCCACGCGAATGAGCGCGAGGCGCCGGAGCGATTCAAGGCGCGCGTCCGGTGCTATCCGGACGCCCCGAAGGCGCCCATCTTCCTGGAGATCAAAAGGCGCGTGCGAGACGTCATCCGAAAGTCACGCGGCGCCGTCGCGCCCGCCGCTTGGCGCTCCGCCGCGATGGGCGAGCCGAGCGCCCTCGCTTCCGTCAAGCCAGGGGCTCGAAAGGCCGTGGAGGCGTTCGCGCGCAACACGCTTCTCTACCATTTGGAGCCTGCCCTCCTCGTCGAGTACGACCGCGAGGCCTTCATGAGCGACATCGACGACTACGCGCGATTGACCATCGACCGCGGCGTCCGCTGTCAGACGGTCAATGGCTGGACTTTGGAGGCGGACCCGAAGGGCTGGCGGCGCGCCGACACCGCTGTACGCACCCAGACCGCGGATACGCGCGCGGTGCTCGAGCTCAAGTTTCAGACGAGACCGCCACGGTGGATGGTCGACTTGGTCCGCCGTTTGGATCTCATCCGTTTGTCCTTCTCCAAATACTGCTACGGCATCGAGGCCGCTTATCGGCTCCCGGAGTCTCGGGTGCCTACCTATTCGATTGACCAGGTCTCGTTCGCCCCGGCTTTGGTCCCCAAGACTGCTTAGAAGAGAGAATGGAAGGCTTCGTCTTCTCGCTCACCACTGTCGATCTGAAGCGGGTGCTCGTCGCGATGCTCCTCGCGTTCGGGCTCGCCCAGGTGATCGCCGGCGCGTATGTCCTCTCCTTTCGAGGATTGTCTTACTCGCGCACGGTCGTTCAAGGGATGGCGATGGGCTCGCTCATCCCATGCATGCTGATGCTCGCGATCGGCAACAACCTCGCCGCCGGGTTCGGGATCGCGGGAGGTCTCTCCCTGGTTCGATTTCGGACGTCCCTGCGCGACCCACGGGACATCCTCTTCCTCTTCGCATCCCTCGCGGTCGGCGTGGCCTGCGGGCTGCAGGCGTTCGCGGTCGCGATCGGGGGAACCGCCATGTTCTCGATCGCGGCGCTCGCCCTCCACTACCTCGGCTACGGCGCGCGCCGAGAGTTCGACGGGCTGCTGCGCTTCACCGTCGAAGGCTCGAAGCACGTAGACACGGGGGCGGTCGCGAAGGTCCTCAAGGGCTCCTGCCACTCGTTCGTCCTCGTCACCCTGCGGGAGGCGGCCCAGGGCTCGGTGATGGAGCACGCCTATCAAGTCAGCCTCCGCGACGGCGAGCTCCGCGACGAGCTCGTCACCGCCCTGCGCGCCCTGCCGGGCGTCTCCGACATCACGCTCTTGATGCAAGAGCCGACGCTCGACCTCTAGTGCCATGGCAAATCGCGGCTATCTCCTGCTCAAGAGATTCGCGCGCCGGCTGGTCCCGATTGGCCTGCTCGCGACGACGCTGGGGGCAGCCGCGCTGGTCCACTTTCGGGAGGGGATGAATGGCCAGGTCCTCGGATTTGCCCGCGTCGAGACGGAGTCGATTACCAGCCCGGAGCCGGCGCGGATCAGCTTCGTCAAAGTCGACCTGGGGCAGACGGTCCTCCCCGGCGATGTCGTCGCCCAGCTCGACACGTCCCTGATCGACGCCGAGATCACCGTCGCCCAATCGGAGCGGGACGAGCTCTCGGCGGCGGTGGCGTCGGAGCGGGCCCGCAACCTGCGCCACATCGACGAGTCGCTCGCCGAGCTCGAGCGGGACCTCGCCAAAGCAAAAGAGGATCAGGCCCGGGTCGGCGCGGAGGCGGCCGCCGTCCGCGCCGAGAGTGACCGCGTCGCGAAGCTCGTGGCGACCAAGCAGGCCATCGTGGACGATCTGTCGCGCCTGGGGATCCGCGAGTCTTCGCTGGCGCCCCTCGTCGCGGTGAAGCCCAAGACGATCGCCCTCATGCAGACCCAGGCCGAGGATCTGAAGCGAGCGCGCAACGACCTCGGGCCGGTCACCGCCGACCTGGAGGCCAAGGTCGACCTCGCCGAGAAGAAGCTGGATCGACTGAAGCTCCGCCGCGAAGGCTATACCCTCAAGGCGGCACGATCGGGGCGGGTCGCGGAGGTGCTCAAGCGGGCGGGAGAGCTCGTCGATCCCACGACGCCGATCCTCCGGCTCGTCAGCGCGACCACCCGGGTGGTCGCGTGCGTCCCCGAGGGGCAACATCTCCAAGTCGTCGAAGGGACGATGGCGCGGCTTCGCCCGAAGTCTTCCACCGTGACGCCCCTCCGGGGGACGGTCGTGGCTCGGAGCCCTCTCGTCGGCGAGCTGCCCCCCCAGTGTCGGGTCAACCCGAGCACGCCAGCCTGGGGCCGAGAGGTCGTCGTGAGCGTGGACACCTCTATCGATCTCGTGGCCGGCCAGTCCTTCGAGATCGAGTTCTTGCCTGGGACATCGACCCTGCCGGAGGCCTCGTCGACGAGCGACCCGGTGGCCCCGCCGGTGGTCAACGCATCCATTCACACCATCAAGATCCCCGATGCCCTCCAGGCGGAGACGCGCTTCGAGCCCTCTGGCATCGCGATCGAGGACGGTGGAAAGAACTACCTGGTCGTGAGCGACGACACCGGCGTCGGCAACGATCGGCTGCCCCTCCTCTTCAGGATGAGCCCGAAGGGAGAGGTCTCCAGAGCCTCCGTACCCATCGAAGGGATCGACGAGCTCACGGATCTCGAGTCGATCGTGGTCTCTCCTGCCGGCGAGACCTACGTCCTTTCATCCCAGAGCCGGAGCAAGCGGGGCAAGCGGCCAAAGCCGCGGACGGCGTTCTTGAGGCTGGAGCGCGAGGGTGACGCCTATCGTGTCAAACAAGAGCTGCACCTCGCGGAGTACCTCGAGGGCGCCGGGCAGGAGGCCCTGAAGAAGCTGGGGCTCGCCAAGGGTTCGACTGACGACTTCGAGATCGAGGGCATGGCGATGCGCGACGGCGCCCTCTACCTCGGATTGAAGGCTCCTCTCGACGAGTCGGGGCGGGCGATGATCTGGAAGGTCGCGTCTCCCAAGGCGCTGCTCGACGGCAAGTCGATAGAGGCGGCCGGCCTCGGCCTCTTCGCCAAAGTGAAGCTGACCATCGGCGAATCCTCCCCGGTCGAAGGGGGAATCGCCGAGCTCTTGTTCCTCAAGGACGGCTCGCTCCTGGTCTCCGCGACCCCGTCCGCGGGCGACGTCGCCGTCGGGGCGATCTTTCGGGTGAAGAAGCCCGACGAGCCAGGCCCTCTCAAGCCCGAGCTCGTCCAGGCATTTCCAGGCCGGAAGCCGGAGGGATTGTCGCGCTCGCTCTCATCCCCCACCGGCGTCGTGGTCGTCTTCGACAATGGATCTCGGCCAGGCGAATACCTGGAGCTCGAGCTGCCGTGATGAGGCGAACGCGGGCGCGGCTCGCGCGAGCGGCCTGTCACGCGACAACGTGGGCGCTCCTCGGGGGCTGCTATTTCCCGAGCTCGACGGTCGCGTCAAGGCGCGCGCTCAGCTACTTCCGCGCGCGCGAAGGGCGCCCGAGCTCGGTCGCGGCGCCTCGCGAGCTCACGGTGGAGCGCTCCATCGCCATCGCGAAAGCGAACAGCGCCGCCGTGGCCGAGAAGCGGGCGCACGTCGCCGTCGCGCGCGCCCACGTGCGGGACGTCGCCGAGATCGACAATCCAGAGGTTCGCGTCGGGCAGATGCGGCTCGACCGCATCACCGAGAACCTCCCCGAAGTCGAGGTGAAGGTCCGCGTCAAACCCCCCCGGCCCATTCGTAACCAGGCCCTCGAGGCGGAGGCGCGCGCGGAGCTCCGAGGAGCGGAGGCGGACGTTCGCGCAGAGGAGGCGCGGGTGGAGGCAGAGGTTCGACTCGCCTTCGCCACCATTCGGATCCTCGAAGGAGAGCAGCGGGCGAGACAGAGCCTCCTCGACGCCAAGAAGCGAGCGTTCGCGATCATCGACGGGCGCGTCGCACAGTCCCGGGCGACGGCGCTGGAGAGGACGAGCTCTCGCGCCGACGTCGCCATGGCGGAGGAGGAGGTGGCGGAGGTGAACGCCCAGCGCGCTCGCGCCATCGCGCGGCTCTCCGACCTGATCGGGACGCCGCTCGAAGGGGTCACGATCGAGGGAGCGCCCGTGGAGGCGCTCGAGGTCGCGGGGTTGCCGAAGGAGCGAGAGCTTGTCGAGAAGGCGCTCGCCCAAGCTCCTGCGCTCGACAAGTCGGCGGCGCGCATCGACGCGTTCGAGGCGCGCACGACCGCAGAGCAATCACTCCAGTGGCCGTGGTTCAGCTACCTCGACCTCGGCTATGACTTCTCTCACTCCACCCTCGACGGGCTCGGCTGGACGTTCGGCGCCGGCGTCATTCTGCCGATCTTCGACACCAATCGAGCGGGCGTGGACGAGGCCAAGGCCTCCAAAGTCGAGGCGGAGCGCGCCTTCGACGCGGTCACCCAAGATCTCGTCGTCGAAGTAAGAGGCCGGGCTCGCGACCTCGACGACGCGGGCAAGGCGATCGAACGCTTCCGGACTGGACCGCTCGCGACCGCGAATCAAGCCCGGCGCGACGCGGCCGCGGCCCTCGAGGCAGGCCAGATCGACGACCTGACCATGGCCGACACGGAGGTCCGCGCCGCCCAGGCGGAGCTGCGCCTCCTCACCCTCGTTCGCCGCTACGTCGACGCCGTCGCCGCCCTCCAACGATTGACCGGTTGGGCGCCCCCGCTCTGAGCCGCTCCGCCCGGCAGGCACCTCGTCAGAGGCCTTCATTCTCCGCGGCCGGGGTCGACGACCCGAGCGACGCCTCCCCCGTGATGTCGGGCAATCGGGACCAGCTCTGCCCCGGGTCGCTCGTGGCGTCGGCGGGATAGGAGAGCGAATCGATCTCGACCCCTTCCTTGTCGATGAGCCGGATCTTCTCCCCGTCTTTGGCGCTGATCTTGAATATGGCGTGGAAGCACGACGGGACGCCGGCGACACAATCGCTGGACAAGACGCCGTTGTTCTCTGCTTTGTCGTTGGTCATGACCAGGATGTGGCCGTGGGCTGGGATTACCGTGCCTTCGGGGAAGAACATCGCTTTGGCCGTATCGCAGTCTCCGCTTCCGTCCTCGTCGCAGATGCCGAGGCCGCTCACGTCGACGTCCGAGTCGCCGCCGTTGCCGATCTCGAGCCACTCCGGGCTAAGGGGTTGGATCTCGTTGACCACGAGATCCGCTTCACCACCGCCGCATCCCGCCGCGATCAGGAGGGCGAGGGCGAAGCCGACCGAGAGGGGTGCTTTGATCATAGACACGTGTTCGGCCCATAGGACCCGTTGTAGAGGTCGCAGACGCCGCTCGCCCCGTGCTGCCCGATCTCCTTGCAGTGCGGGTTGAAGTCTGGTCCCGCTCCGGCGCACTGCTGTTGCGGAGGGCACTCCGCGTCGGTGGTGCACAATTGTGTGCAGTAGTTGTCGCCCGTCTCCAGCTTGCAGCCTTGGTTGTCGCCGCAGTCCGCGTCGACGTTGCACATCGCAGGAGCGCCCCCCGTCCCGGCCGATCCTCCCGTGGCGGGCGACCCCCCCGTAGCGGGGGACCCGCCGGCCCCTCCATTGTTCTCCGAGCCTCCTGTGGTTGGCGATCCACCGGCGTTCGATCCCCCCGCATTCGAGGTGCTGTCGCCGCACCCAACGACGATCGCGAATGAAATCATCACGAGCTCTCGAGTAAGCATTGTCTCATCCTAACACTGCAATTCAAACCTTCCACGACAAACCAGCCCATTCACGGAGCGGCCAATCGGCAACTTTGGCCGGTGCGTCCAACGAATGGAACCATCCAGTCGGGACGACGGCGCCACGGCTCGTCCCCCACGGTCGCGCCTCGAGGAGGTTCGTGTAAGCTCGGCTCCATGCTCTCGCGGCCGTCGCTCACCGCGTGGCTGCTCGCGTCGTCGATCCCCGCCGCGGCCTGCTCGGACGACACGCCCGCCACCGGTGGCGCGGGTGAGGGCGGCGGTGCGGCCGCGGGGGGCAGCGCGGCCGGAGGAGGGGGCGCGGGGGGAGAATCCGTCGGCACGGGCGGGGGTGCGGTGGGAGGGAGCGCGGAAGGGGGGAGCGGGACGGGCGGCGCAGGCGGCGCCGCCCCCGTGGACGTGGACACCCTCGATTCGAACCGCAATCGCCTCCTCGAGACGTACGTCGACTACCTCCAATCCCATGGGGGAGAAGTCCAATCGAATGGCTTGTCGGGGGACAACGTCGACGGCACATGCGATCTCTGGACCGCCCTCGACCCTTCGTCGAAGGCGACATTCTTGACGATCACCTTGCGGCTGCAGGGCAGCAAGCTCGGCGCCGACGCGAGCTCGATGCTCTGGCACGTTCAGAAGCTCTATCGGATCACCGGGGGGGAGGGGGCGACCGCCTCCGATCCCGGCAGCTGCGGCGGCGGTGAGTTCAATCGCCTGATGATGAGCATGGCCCCGGAGCTGCACGCCGCCCTCCTGGCCGCCAATGAACACCAAGGAGAGGCGCAAGGCGGCGTGTTCGACATCGCCGACGCGCCCCCGCAAGGCACGTTCTGGCGAGACTCCCACGACGCGGGGGGAGCCCACGCGCCATTCGACGCGAGCGACGAGACGGACGAAGGGGCGCCCCGCGGCCAGACCCAGTTCTTTCAGGATCCCGCGTCGACCCTCGCCCAATCGCCGCTGGGCCGCCTGGACTTGGAGGCGCTGGTCGATCCTTACGCGCTGGAGATGGATCAGGACTACGACTGCATCCACGACTCCAATCCGCTCTGCACCTACACGACCTACGGGCCCCTCTGCTTCCCCGAGCAGACGCGGGAGGGCGTCGACATCTTCGCCCTCAAATATGGCGCGGTGGATCTGGATTGGAGCCCGGAGGGTTGTCCCTGAGCTTCAGCGGACGAGCTCGGCGAGGATCCGGTCCGCGCCGTAGATCTTGGAGAGGGCGTGCTCGAGGGCGAGGTTCGTCACCGCGACGCTGCGATTGAGCTTCGGATCGTAGCCGAACTCGCCGCCGAGAGAGTGGATGTTGCCGTCGAAGATGAGGCCGACGACCTCGGCCTTCTGGTTGACGACAGGCGAGCCGGAGTTTCCTCCAACGACATCGTTCGTGAGCGACATGTCGAATGGAATGGACCTGTCGAGCTTGTCTTTGGCGGCGATCCACGAGTCGGGGAGCTTGAACGGGTCGCGCCCGGTGGCGCGATCGAAGGCGCCCCCGATGTTGGTGAACGGCGGCACGACCTTGCCGTCCGGCTCGACCCACCCGTCGACCTTGCCATAGGAGAGCCGGAGGGTGAACGTGGCGTCCGGATACGTGCTCGTCCCGTAGATCGCGAAGCTGGCCCTGGCGATGAGCTCGCCATTCTTCTGCTCGACGGCCTGGACCTTCTCCTCGAAGACCTTGCGGGCCGCGCGGGCGTCGGCGTCGACGAGCTTGGCGAGGAGGATCATGGGATCGGTGGACTTCTCGATGGCGGCACGACCGCCTTCGAGGAGGGCCTTTCGCACCTTGGCGTCCTTGAGCTTCGTGCCCTGGACGAGCTCGCGGGCGAGCTCGGTCGGGGACTTCGGGCCGAGGACCTTCTTGACGATGGGATGGTCGGCCCCGAGCACCTCCCGCAGCTTCGTCAGGCCGTGTCCGAGCTTGAGCATCTCGAACGCGTCGTCGTACGGGGTCGAGGAGAGGATGTCGTTCTTGACGGCGGGGAGCTGCGACTCCGCGAACTCGCGGAGCCGCTCGCCATTCGGCTTCTGGGTCTCCTCCGCGTACCGGACGAGGGCGCGCGCCTGCTCGAACAACCCGGAGTCGAAGCCCTTGGCGCCCTCGAGCATGTTGAACGCGGGGCGAATGGCCTTTTGCGCCTTCTTCGCCTCGGCGATAGCGTCCCAGGCGCCCCCGGCGGTCTTGGAGAGCTCGGGATCGGCTTTGACCATTTCGCGCAGGACCGCCTCGGCGGCCGCCTTCTGCTTGTAGGTTCTCGACGAAGAAGAGCTCGTCCTTGGAGACGCGAGCCTGCTCCTTCCCCGTCTTGGCGAACTCCGTCAACACCCCGCGCATCTCGGAGAGACCGATGAGGCGGTCCGGCAGCGCCACGTCGCGCTGGAACTCCAACTGGGCCATCGTCAGCTCGCGAGACGTCCCGCCCGGGTGTCCCGAGACGAAGGTGGCCGCCCCCTCCTTGGGGCCCTCTTTGGACCACTTGAAGTAGTGCTCCGTCTTCGCCGGCTTGTCGTTCTCGTAGACTCGCAAGAACGAGACATCCAGATCGTAGCGTGGGAAATTGAAATTGTCGGGATCTCCCCCGAAGAAGGCGATGGCGAGCTCGGGGGCGAAGACGAGGCGCACGTCCTGGTAGCGGCGGTACTTGTAGAGGTGATAGCGGCCACCGTGATAGAGGGTCACGACGTCGCAGCGCACGTCGTCCGTCTTCCCGCACGCCGCCTCGATCTTGCTCTTCTCCGCGCGCTGAGCGTCGAAATAGGCCTTGTCGGTGAGGCCCTTCGTGGCCGCGTTCATCTGATCCGTCACGTCCGTGATCTCGACCAACTGATCGATCTCGGCCCCCGGACACTTCACCTCGTCTTTGTCGGCTTTGGCGTAAAAACCGCTGGCGATGTAGTCCTTCTTTTTGGTGGAGAGCTGCTGGATGCACTCGTGGGCGCAGTGGTGATTGGTCATGACCAATCCGTTCGGAGAGACGAAGCTCCCCGAGCAGCCGCGGGCGAGCCGGACGGACGAGAGGCGGACGTGATCCAGCCAGGCTCGGTCGGGCAAGAAGCCGTGCCGCTCTTTGACGCGCTCACTCGGGAAATCGTTCGTGAGCCACATCCCCTCGTCCCCCGCGAGCTCGACGCGAGGCTTCTCTGCGGAGCGCGGCCCCCCCGAGGGATCCCCGCCCGCGGACGCGGAGGTCGAGGGCGAAGCCGGACAGTCGGGGGGCGTGGTCCGCGGCCCCTCGGCCGTCGACGAGCACGCGACGAGCGCCGTCACAATCGCGACGGACCACGCTCTACCTCGAGACACGAAAGACCTCATCGGGCGACCTCCGGCCGCGGACCTTACACCGAAGGCGACGCCGGGTGGGCGTCAGGCGCGCGCTCGATCGACGGCGCTCGCGAGGTCTCGCACGAGGGCCCCGACCTTCGCCTCCGACTTCGATTCACCGAGCCGGCTCTCGAGCGTCCGCTCCACCATCCGCCATTGGAGCTCGGTGAGACCGTGGCGCTTCAGCACCGCGCGTCGCGGCTCCTTCTTCTCCCAGAGCGCGGCCCGAATCTCGATATACGCTTCCAGCGAGAGCGAGGGGGTGCGCAGAGAGGAGGCCCGCGCCGCCGGCGCTTGCACGATCGGCTTCAGGTCGAAGCCGACATTGAAGCGAGGCTTGGCCTCGATCGGCGGGGACGCCTCGAGAGGACGCGACGCGGCGAACACCGGCGCGGGACGGGAGAAAGGGACGGCGCTCCCGCTCGGAGGCGGGGCCGCGGGCGGGGTGGGAGGGGGCGCGGGGATGGCCGGGGGCCGCGGGTCGAACGGGGTCGCGGGCACGAGCGGGGGACGCGGACGAGGCCCGAACGTCGGCGCGGCGCTGAATGGCAAGGGCCGGCTCTCGGGCGCGTCGATCATCGTCATCGTCTCGCGGCCCACCGCCATCGGAGCGGGCGGGAGCGTCGACGGCCGCTTGCTCTGCGAAAAAGGCAACGCCGGCCTCGCCTCGGAGATGGCGTCCACGCTCGTGACCTCGTCGTCCGTGGAGGGAGGAGGAGGCCGCGGCGGGGGGGCCTCGCGATCGGGGGCGGCGATGGAAAGCGGGAGCGTCGTCGCCTTCTGACGATTGAATGGGATCGTCTTCTGGGCCCGCCTCATGACCGGATCGGTAGGCAGGTCGTCGGCGTCCTCTCTCGTCACCGCGAACGCTTGGGCCATCGGCGCCGCCGCGATCGTCCTCGCTTTGCGGTGGGTGACGTCGTCGTCGTCGGAGGGGCTCGGACCGAGGCCGGCCGGCAGCTCGGTGACGGTGCTCGTCAGCTCGTCCTCCTCTTCGTCGGCGCGCGAGGACGGGAGCTCGAAGGCCTTCGTCACCTCATCGTCGCCGGGCCGCTCGAACTGCGGCCGCGACGGGCGCGTGGAGAGCGGCGCACCCGCGGGTGGCGCGGCCGAGACGACCTGCGCCTCGACGCGCCTCCACGTCGCGATCTCGGACGCGGCGGCAGGGAGGCCGGCGAGGTCATCCACCACGAGCATCGTCTGCTCTCGCGGATCGATTCGATCGACGACGGCACGAACGAGGACGAGCACACGACGACGCTCCGGATCGATCGCTATGGTATCGACGGCCGGCTGCAGCAGCTCGAGGACGGCGCCTCGAAAGAGACCGATCTGTGGCGTCGGCCCCGGGACGATGGCGTCGAAGGGGAGCGCCTCGCGCTCGAGGCGGGCGCGAAAGGGCAGGCGTGGATGCGGCGCGCGCTGGTCCGGCGCGGCGTGCTGCACGCGCGGAGACTCCCCGCTCTTCACGGACATCGGCCCGAGCGCGGCGACGTTCTCCACCGTCTTGTCGATGCCCAGCACCTTGAGCCGGGCGCGAGGCTGGCCTTGCGGGGTCCCCACGACGAGCGCCCGCCCGACGACGAAGACGTCACAAGCGGACTTGGATCGGACGAAGTCGCTGGGGAACAGGAGGACGCCCGAAGGTGACGACGTATCGCCGAGGAGCGGATCGGGCCGCGGAGCGAGGGCCAGCGTTCCGTCGGGCTGGGCCTCGTAAGTGACCTTCAACACGACGGTGAAGCGACCCCTCATCTCGGGCCAGGGCACGAGCGCGATCGGGAGCGCGCTGCGCGACGCTACGAGCACGGAGTCAGCGTACTCGATCGGGCGCCAACGACTTTCGGCTTTGTGTAGTCTGTGACGCTCATGGACTTCGACCTGCGTTGCGACAACGGGACGTGGGCCGCCGTGAGGACCTTCACGACGTTCGATCGCGCCGGGTTCGACGTGGTCGTGATGGTCGCCAAGCTCGCCTATCGCGTGTCGATGCTCGGCGAGGCGAAGCTCGCGTTTCGCCCCGTCCGCTTCAGCCACGTGCTGGACCGAGGCGGCTGCCTGAAATTCCCCGACGACCTGGCCGAAGAGAAGCCCGGCACCGACGTCGGGCTCGTCGGCACCGCGCATCCACCGCGCGGGGCGAAGGACAGCTTCATCGCCTGGGTGGCGGCGGGAGGGACCATTCGGAAGGTGGTCCGGGTCTTCGGGCCGCGGTGGTTCGTAGCCGACGGGGCCTCGGTCGTACCAGGCCCACCGGGAAAGCTCGAGCCGGTTCCGCTCCGCTATGATCTGGCGTGGGGCGAGCACGAGCCGGCGTGGAATCCATTCGGTCGCGGCATCTCGAATGACGCGCGGGCATCGATAGGAAAACCGGCCCCCCAGCTCGATCTCGAAGGGGACCCACAGGGCGTCGGGCTGCTATCGCGAGGGAGACGCTCCCAAGCCGCATTCGCGCCGATCGACCCGAGCTGGGAGCCGCGGCGCGCAATGGCCGGCACCTATGACTTCGAATGGAGGAGGAAGCGCGCCCCGTTTCGTCCGCGCGACTTCGATTCGAAGCATCACGCGTGGGCACCACCCGATCTGCGATCGGAAGAGCCGTTGCCTACAGATGTCCCCATCGAGGTGGGGGGCGTTCGACCAGAGGGGGTCTGGCGCTTCAAATTGCCGGATTATTCCGTTGCGTTCACAAGCCGCACGGACGGCGACTATACCGAGCACAAGACCCACCTCGACGGTATCCTGATCGACGCGGACGAGTCGGTGGTGGAGCTGACCTTCCGTGCTTCGATCCGGCTTCCCAAGAAGTGGGAACGGCTCGAGCGCCTCTTCGTACGCGGCGTGGGAGAGATGCCCGCGCACGTCTCCGAGCCCGAGCCGGCGAGCGCAGCCGAGCCCGCCTGATCACGCTCCCGTCCCTGAACTGCCCCCCACCCGGAAGGTCGAATCAATGCAGCTCATCCCGACCGATACCCAACGCGCCTTCGACGTGCTCTTCGAGCTGCCGGGCGTGAGCTGTCGCGTCCGAACGTGCGACATCGAAGAAGGGACGAGCACGATCGGAGGGGCGCGGCTCGTCGTCGCGATGACGGAGGACTTCGACTTCGAGCCCTTCCTCGACGCCGACGCGCTGATCCTCTTCACCCTCGGGGGCATCCCGATCCGAAGGTTCACGCTCCGCCTCGAGAGCGGCGCTTTCGTGCGGATGGACGAGAACGCCCTCCTGTTCGAGCTCCACCTCAAGCCCGCCCTCCACTTCCTGCGCTATGGGACGAACATCCGGAAGTTCCGCGACCAGACCGCGCAGCAGATCGTGTCGACGGTGCTCGGCGAGAACGGAGTCACCTTCCGATGGGACACCAAGCGGCCGACCACGAACCGTCCCTACACTGTCCAATATCGGGAGACCCACCTCGACTTCGTGCTCCGACTGCTCGAGTTCGAGGGGATCTATTTCACCTTCGATCAGGACGGGACGATGGTCCTCGACGACGACTCGCGCGCGGCCGAGCCGATCGAGGGCGTCTCGTTCTTCGAGCTCGTCGAGGGCGAAGGCGGGCTCGCCCACGGCGCCCCCGGGGTCACATCGATCGAGCGCGGCACGGCCGTGGGCACCGGCAAGGCGACGGTGAACGACTTCGATTGGAAGAAGCCGAGCACGAGCCTGCTCGCCTCTCAGACCGGTCAGCGCGATCAGGATCTGGAGATCTACGACTATCCGACGGGCTACCGCGACCCCTCGCTCGGTACGACGCTCGCGAGGCTGCGCGTCGAGGCGTTCGAGGCGGAGAAGCGGTTCGTGGAGGGGACCTCGACCGTGCCGATGTTCGCGGCGGGCCGGAGGTTCGAGATGTCCCACGAAGAGGCCACCTCGTTCTCGGGGGATTACCTCCTCCGTTCGATTCACCACCACTACGAGCAGCAGTCGCAGCAGTCCCAGCGCGCCACCTACGAGAACCTGTTCAAGGCGATCCCCGTGGGCACGCCGTTCCGTCCCCCCCTCGTCACCCCTCACCCCGTCATTCAAGGCAATCACACGGTGCGCGTGCGCGGCCCCGAGGGCGAGGAGATCCACACCGATCCGTGGGGCCGGGCGAAGGTGCAGTTCCATTGGGATCGTGAGGCCAAGGGCACCGACGAAGACTCGCGCTGGATCCGCGTGCTCCAAGAGACGAGCTCCTCGATGCAGCTCGCGCGCGTCGATTGGGAGATGACGGTGAGCTACATCGACGGCGACCCGGATCGGCCCGTCGGGACTTCCAGGCTGATCAACGGCAAGATGATGCCGACGTACGCCCAGCCCGGCTTCAAGAACCGGATGACGATCAAGACGGAGACCTACCCCGGCAAGCAGGGCTACAACGAGATCCGTCTCGACGACTCCGTCGGGACCATGATGATGGATTGGCATGCCCAAAAGGACATGATGATCGCGGTCGAGAACGACCGGACTGAGCGCATCGGGAACGACTACAAGCACCTCGTGAAGAAGGGCGTCGATCGCGCCGTCGAGAAGACCCAGAAGATCGAGATTGGACGGGACGACGTCGTCGACTTGGGACGCGCCTCCGTCGAGGCGGTGAAGCTCGACCGCACCGAGACGATCGGCGGGAACGAGACCATCTCGGTCAAAGACTCCGGGACGCTCTCCGTCGCCGGCAACGACACGGAGAACGTGGGGGCGGTGCGAATGACCATCTCCGGCGGCTTCGGCGTCGACATCCCGGACCCGAAGGCGATCATGACCAAGCTCGTCGCGTCGGGCGCGGAGGCCTACGCGAAGGCGCTCAAGGTCGAGTTCGGAGAGTCGCCGCTCGGGGAGGCCCTCGGCAGCATGGTCACCGGGACGAGCCCCAAGGACGCATTGAAGGGCCTCGCCAAACAGGGAGGAGAGAAGGCGGCCGACGCGCTCCTCTCCGGGAAGAGCCCGGCGGAGGCGCTCGGGGCGGTGACCGGCGACCTGTCCAAGGTCTCGCTGAACGACATGGCGGGAGCCTTGAAGGACGCCATTCCTTCCCCCGAGAGCATCGCCTCCGAGCTCACGGGCGGGCTCTCCGACGTAAAGAGCGTCTCCGACCTCCTCGACAAGGTCGTCAAGGGCTCGATCATGCGGACCACCGGCAAGCGCTATCTCCGCCTCGTGGGAGGGGCCCTCGTCGAGCTCGCCGGCAAGACGATCACGAACGCCGCAAATCGCCTGTACCTCGAGATGGTGGGGGGGATGAAGCTGACGACGAGCGCGACCCACAACATCCAGCACAGCGCCGCGAAGCTCTATTCGACGACGGTGGGGATGATGAGCCTCCGCAAGGCGAAGGGCGACGTCACGACCGCGTCGAAGAAGAGCACCATCACAGTGGGCGGCGCGACGATGATCAAGAGCGACGAGAAGCTCGAGCTCCACGGCAAGGAGATCGAGATCGAGGCGCTCTCCGGCTTCTCGCTGAAGTCGGGCGGGCTCGGGATCGAGCTCTCCGCGACGGCGGCGAAGCTGACGGGAGAGATGAAGCTCAAGGCAGGCGAGTCGGTGAAGGTCGCCGGCGGCCCGGACAAGCTGGTTTGAGGCGGGAGGAACCGAGATGACGAAGGACTATGTCGAGCTCCGAGTCGATGGCCTCTCCGTGCAGACGGTCCGCAAGATGCGCGGCCACGAGCACATCTCCCAGCTCTTTCGCTATGAGATCGAGGTCGATATCGACGCTCCGATCCCGGACCCGGCCGCGCTGACGGGCACCCCCGCCGAGATCGTCCTCCGCGACGTGGGCGGGGGCGAGCGCGTGGTGCGCGGGGTCGTCGCCGAGATCGATCTGATGGCGCTGGACGTGGACCGCGGCCAAGCCCGGCTCGTCGTGCGGCCCCCCGTGTACCGGCAGCGCCTCGGCCGAGATTGCTACTCGTTCCAGGAGATGACGGCCCCCGACGTCTTGAAGGACGTCTTGGCCGACTATCCGGGGAGCGTCCGCTACGAGCTCGTCCGCGCTTATGGGAACTACCCTTATCGCGCCCAATATCGCGAAGACGATTGGACCTACGTGAGCCGGCTCGCGGAGGAGGAGGGCATCTACTACTGGTTCGACCACGAGGACGCCTCCGTCGTCTTCGCCGACGACTCGACCGCCGCCCCCGATATCCCCGGCATCCCGCTCATCACGTTCACGGAGGCCTCGGGCATGCGCCCCGATCAGGAGGCCATCGTCGAGATCGGCCACGTGGCCCGCTCGCGACCGACGAAGTTCGCGGGGCGCACCTTCGACATGAAGAGACCGGACTTCAAGATAGAGTCCCACGCCGGAGAAGGGCGCTACGAGGTGTACGATGCCCCCGGCGGCATCTCGCCGGACCCGGCCGTGCTCAAGCAGCGCATGAACGACGGACTCGAGAACGCCAAGTCGGAGCGGGCGCGCGTCTTCGGGCTGGGGCACACGGCGAGGCCGGTGCCCGGGCGAGCCTTCATCGTCATCAACCACCCGATGATCCGCTTCGACGGGCGCTTCTTGTGCGTGGGCACCGACGTGGAGGGGAGCGCCAAGGTGGCGGTCTCGACGCGGTTCGAAGCCCAGCCCATCGACGTCCCCTTCCGGCCCGCGAAGATCGTCCCGGAGGCGAAGCAGGCCGGGCTCCAGATCGGATTGGTCATCGGACAGGAAGGACAGGAGGTCCACCCCGACGATCACGGGCGCATCCGCGTCATCCTCCGCTGGGATCGCTATGGGCAGCGCAACGAGCAGGGGGGCACGTGGATGCGCATCGCCCAGCGCTGCACGCCTGGGTCGATGCTCCTGCCGCGCATGGGCTGGAACGTCGCCACGTTCAATGAAGAAGGCGGCGTCGACGCGCCGAGCACCGTCTGTCGCATCCACGACGCGGAGCACCCCCCGACGTACAACCTCCCCGACAACAAGACCCGTGTCGTCTTCAAGACCGCGACGACGCCCGGAGGCGGCTCCCACAACGAGATCCATTTCGAGGATCGGGCGGGGGCGGAGGTGATGTTCATCAACGCCTCGAAGGACATGACCATTCGGGTCCTGGACAGAAAGACGGAGGCGGTGAAGAACGATCACGCCCGCGAGGTCGGCCAGGACTACGTGCTCCACGTGCAGAACGCGATCACCGAGCGCGTCATCGGCGATCAGGAGCTCTCGATCGGGAACAACGAGGAGCTGACGACCCAGGACCGGTTCTCGAAGGGGGTGCAGGGCGACGAGGTCCGCACCATCGCCGGGAACCGGACGATCAAGGCGGGCAACACCCACGGCATCATGGTCACCGGCAACCGGAGCTTGAACGTGGGAGCGGCCTTGCTCGACCTCACCCTCGGGACGATCGGTGCTCAGGCGAAGGACAGCGCGACCCTCGTCGGAGGCGCGGTGCTGAAGGTCGCGGGCGAGACGATGAGCGAGGAGACGGACAAGATCAGCGTCCAGGTGATCGGGGGGGTTAAGATGGAGAACACCGAGAAGAGCCGCTCCTTCGACGTCACCGAGAAGATGAGCGAGCACGTCGGCGGGACGATGATGGTCACGACCAATGGCAAGTTCTTCGACACCGTCGAGGACACGAGCCTGTGGGAGTCGGCCACCATGTTCGAAGGGAAGGCCCCCGAGATCCTGATCGAAGCGGAGAAATCACTCCGGATCCAGTGCGGGGGCAGCACCATCACCCTGACGGAAGAGGCGCTCACGATCGAGGGGACCAGCCTCGACATGTCCGGCGCCCACCTCGACGTCGACGCCTCCAACATCGATCACAACTGAGCAGGCGAGGAACACCATGGCCGAGCAACCTTTGACTTACTGGCTCGACGTCGCGGGCTCCCGCTATGCCATTCGCGTCGTGAAGGGCACGGAGAGCGTGTCGAAGCCGTACCGCTTCGATCTCACGTTCCCGGTGGAGCCGACGGATCCCCTCGAGCCCGATCAGGTGGCGGGCTCCGACGCCGTCCTCACCCTCGTCCGGGACGGAGAGGTCCGGCGGGTCACCGGCGTCGTCACGCGGATCACCCGCCGCGCGACGCGCAAGCACGGCAACGCGGGCGGGGGCGAGATCAAGCTCGTACTCGAGCCGCGCCTCGCGCGCCTCCGTCACCGCATCGACATCCGGCTGTTCCGCGACAAGACGGCTCCCCAGATCGCGGCGGAGGTGCTGCAGGGGCTCGGGGTCATGGTCGAGCAGCGCCTCTCCGACTCGTACAAGGTGCGGCCCTACACTGTCCAGTTCCGGGAGAGCGACCTCGATTTCGCGTCGCGGCTCCTGGAGGACGAGGGGATCTTTTACTTCATCGATCAAGACGACATGGTCGTCTTCGGAGACTCTCCCGCGGCGTATGACACGCCCGGCATCATCCTGCCCTTCCGCCACGCGTCGGGGCTCGACGTCCAGCACGACGCGGTGACGGCGGTCGGATTTCGGGGAGAGATGACGGCAGGAGAGGTGAGCCTGCGGGACTTCAACCACGAGCACCCCAGCCTCGACATGGACGTCCACGCGAAGTCGCCATTCACGCTCGGCGCGGAGTGGTACGACTATCCGGGAGAGTACGAGCTCCCCCCGGAGGGGACGGTCAAAGCCAAGAAGCGCGCGGACGCCCTCGCGTGTCAGTTCAAGCGAATGGTGGGCAGATCGTTCGCAGGCTCGCTCCGGCCGGGGGCGCGGTTCGTCCTCATGATGGCTCCCCCGGGCGTGCCCGACGGGGGCTATGTCGTCACCGCCATCACCCATGATTGGGATCGCACCCACACCGGCTTCGAAGTCGGCTTCGAGGCCCAGCCCGAGTCGGTGACCTACCGGCCCCCCGTCGTGACCCCCGCCCCCGTCCAACCCAATCCGATGACGGGGATCGTCACCGGGCCACCGGGGGCGGACATCCACACCGACGAATGGGGTCGGGTGAAGGTACATTTCCCGTGGGACCGCCTCTTTCCGAAGGACGACACCTGCTCGCATTGGATCCCGAGCTTGCAGGACAACACGGGCCAGTCTTCATCCATCGCGCGCACGCGCTGGGAGGTCCTCTGTCAATTCCTGGAGGGCGATCTCGACCGGCCGGTGGTGCTCGGCCGCGTCTACAACGCGGAGGATCCGCATTACAGCCCGCTCCCGGATCTGAAGTACCGCACGACGCTGCGCTCCCTCACCTCTCCCCGCAATCCAGAAGGGGCCACGGGCGAGAACTTCATCCAGATCGACGACATCGCCGGCTTTCAATCGATCAACGTGCACGCCCAGCGCGACAAGAACATCGTCGTCGCGAACGACAAGAGCGAGCAGATCGACACGACCGAGTCGGTGGTCGTGCGCGGCCACGAGAAGCAGAAGATCGGGCGCGACAGGAAGGTCGTCGGCTCGCTCGACATGATGCCCGACGTGGGCGGCAACCAGACGAAGACGGTCGGGGCGAACCGGGAGGCCAAGGTCGGGACCTCTTACGGTGAGACGACGGAGGGCAACCACACCCTCAACATCGGAGGCACCCACTTCCGGCGCTTCGGGAGCGGCGACAACACCAACGTCGACAAGAACCTCACCGAGCGAATCGGGGGCGTCGTCGTCGAGGGCTCGCTCAAGAACAACGACACCTTCGTCGAGCGCATCCAGGCCCTGATCGTGGGCGGCGGCATCTTCGAGCTGATCCGAAAGAACAAAACCGAGGGGACGGGCAATCGCCGCTTCGAGCTCATCGGAGGGATGGACATCGTCAACTCGAAGGACCGGATCGATCAGCGCATCGAGAAGTTCCGCAACACGGTGGTCGGTGGGCTCTACAAGATCGACGCGATGAAGGCGGCCCTCGTCACCGGAATGGAGAAGCTCGGGGTCAAGGCGGCCAACGTCAACTTCGACGGCGCGAGCATCACCCTCAAGGTCGGGGCGACGACCGTCACCATGAAGGACGGGAAGATCGCCGTCGACGCCCCCAAGGCAATTCAATTCAAGACCAGCGGTCCGAACAGCCTCTCCGCCGGCACCACCACCCAAAGCTGATGGCCGTCGTCCCCCTCTACTACATCCTCCGGCAAATGCCGGGGCTCACGCTGCGAATGGCGCTCAACGACGTGCCGTTCTACCGGCGCACGGTGACGTTCAACTCCGCCGCGAACGGGCCGATTCGCCACTTCCTCGTCCCCGGGGAGAACACCCTCCAGATGGAGCTGTTCGCCTCGGAGGTGAACCCGAAGGCGCCGAACGCGAGGGTGGTGCTCGACTTCGTGATCGCGCGGGAGGAGGACGACGTCGTCGTCCACACGACCCGCTATCCGGAGCTGCTCGAGCGGCACGAGCCCGAGGATCGGAA
The DNA here is from genome assembly GCA_044225865.1 of Polyangiaceae bacterium. GTDB lineage: Bacteria > Myxococcota_A > Polyangia > Polyangiales > Polyangiaceae > Xiheicaenibacterium. The sequence goes on from JBGAID010000016.1 coordinate 96,143, forward strand.
GCTCCCCCTCCTCCACCGAGGGACGTTCGAGCCGCCCGGGGAGCAGCTGCCGCCGATCTGGGAGAAGAGCCCGCGCGAGGTGTTCCCGCCCGAGGGCACGGCCGATCAGCGTGCGGCCGTCATCGAGCTCCACGAGGCCTACGCCCAGGGTGACGTGGGGAAGTTCCTGGAGGCGACCCGGATCAAGCTCGAGGACTATCACCGGTACTATCCGGACAATGGCGCCGTCGCCCCCGCGATGCTCGCCCAGAAGGTCGCCTCGCAGCTGAGGCAGCCGTGGGACGTGGCCCCCCTCGATCCGAACGACCTGGTGTTCGAGCGCTGGGCGGACGGGCGTGTCGCTTACGTCACGAGGAGAGACGGCGGACACGCGCTCTGTGCGAAGCACCGCGAGGACCCGCAGCAGGAGTGGCTCGCAAACCTGTATCTGACGCGCGTGGATGGAAGGTGGCGAATCTTCCGATGACGTCATCGCTCGGCAACCCGTTGGGAGGCGACCGTGGGTAATGCGGTAAATCAAGACAAGGGCCTGACGTCGACGACCACGGGCGGCCAAGCCCAGACGATGGGCGCCACCGACGTCAACTTCAACCCGCCGAAGACTTCGACGGCGCCGTTCCCGAACCAGGCGCCCAACGACACGGCGACGACACACTCGACGTCGAAGACGCAGATCCAAGGCGGACAAGTCATTCGCCAAGGGGACAAAGTCGGTCCTCCATCCAATCCCGCCCATCCGAACACGGGCGGCGGCGCGAACGCGGCGGGCAACCCCTATCGACAGGACGCCGTCGGGCAGAATGGATCTCCGAACATGCGCGTCGAGGGCACGCCCCCTACGCGCCTCACCGATCCGACCACCCAAAACAACAAGAACACGAATGGACAGTTCACCGAGTCCGGCCCCCCCAAAGAGACGCCGGGGGCGGGCGGGACCCCCAAGGAGGCGTGCCACATCCTCGAGGTGAAGATCGAGTGCAAGCACGGGCGGACGCAGGGTCCCGACAAGATCCTCGAGGTCCTCGGGGCGAGCGTGAGCGCGAACGACGCGGGAGCCCTCAACAAGTTGACGGGGGGCAAGCTCGGCGAGACGGCGGACAAAGTCGCGGAGCACGTGCCTAAGCCCGAGAAGGGCGACGAGCGCGCGGAGCGCGTCGACGAAGAGGTCACCCTCACCGCGAAGCGCATCGACGCCCGCACCAAAGGCAACCCGAGCTGCGAGCCGAAGACCCACACCAAGTGGATCCTCGAGCGCTCCGGGGGCATTCGGAGCAACCCGAAGCGCGAGGAGATCGTCGCCCAAGACACCTACAAACTGAAGGGCGACTGGCTCAACTACGGGGGAGAGCTGAAATACGAGGGCGGGCTGGGGCTGAAGAAGGACGCCGAGAAGGGACTCAAGAAGCAGTTCCTCGACGAGATGCTCGCGAAGAAGAACGCCGAGCGCGCCGCGCAGGGGAAGAAGGCGATCGGCCTGAAGAAGCTCGGCAACAGCTACCGCACCGCTGCGAACCAGGCCGTCGAATACGAGAAGTGGAACGCCGGCAACCTGAACAAGGCGATGGAGCTCGCGGGCAAGGCCGTCGAGCTCGGGACGTTCCTCGAGATCATCTTCGCCCGCAAGTTCGCTCCGACGATCGCGGTCAAGGCGGAGGCGTGCAGCGGCGCCCAAGACTTCAAGATTCGCCTGTTCCCGCCGATCAAGGCGGAGTTCCAGATCACCCCATTCTCGCCCGAGATCAAGGCCCTCAAGAGCGCCATCGCCGCCCTCGAGAAGATGCTCAAGGTCTTCAAGAAGCTGAGCAGCATGGCCGGCCTCTCGGTCGATGCGGGCGTCGTCCTCTGCGAGGGGGGCGGGGTGATGATGGAGGCCCTCTGGAAAGAGGTCAAAGAGGAGAACGAGAAGGCCAAGCTCTTCAAGCACAACTGCGACATCGAGGTCGAGGTCAGCTTCGGCTTCGAGAAGCTCATCGGGATAAGCTTCAAGGTCGGCGTCCCCCTCGTCGCGTTCGCCAACGTGTTCATTCCGGGCGCCGGGTCGGAGCTGGCGGCGGCGCTCAACTGGCTCGGCGTGGAGGCGACGATCGGAGTCGACGTCGAGTTTGGCCTGGCTCCGCTCTTCAAAATCATCAAGGAGTGCGGCAAGGCCATCGACGAGGTCAAATGGGACATCGACCTCGATCTGACGTTCTCCGTCTTCTTCAATATCAAGATCAAGTGGAAGGACTATGTCGAGGTGACGGGAGGCGTGATGGTGGAGGGGGACCCTTCCATCGACAAGCTCGAGCCGGCGTGGCCCCTCCCTCAGGTCGGGATGAAATTCAAAGACGGCGACATCAAGGTCGGGTTCAAAGGCATGGCGAAGGCCGACGTCTTGTGGTGGCACGTCCACCAGCAGGTCGAGTACTACCCGGAGTCTTGTCAGATCCGGTATCCCGAGTTCACGGTGAAGCCACTGTCTTGGATGTCGAGCGATAAATGACCGACCGTCGCCGGTTCCTCGTCGCCGAGGCGCCGATGTTCTGGCCCCGGGATCGAAGGGCGCGATGCCTGCCGGTTACGGTGGGCGTCTATCCCTGGACCATGCCGGAGCACGCGCTGTCCATCATCGTGCGCGCCTCGCTCCGGCTCGGGGGGCGAGGGGACGAGCTCGACAGTTATGTCGACCCGACGCCGCTCGCCATCGGCAAGCTCGAGGGAGGGGCCCGGTCTCGACCCGATGACTTTTTACCGCTGAAGGGAGGGCTCGATCTGCTCGTCGTGGGGCACGTCGAGATGCACGGCGTGCCGAACGCGGGTGTCTATGCGAGACGAGGCGTCATCGCATTGGGAGAGAGCGCGGAGACGTTCGTGATCGCGTGCGGGGCGCCGGGGCGCGTCCCGTTGCGGCCGCCCTACACGCGGTGGCTCGACGGGACGGACGCGGAGCTGGGGCCGGGGCCGGCGTCGGCCGCCTGGACGGACGGTGGGAACCACCCCGCCGACTTCGATTTCGACCTCTATCAGCACGGCGATCCGAACCTGCGATTCGAGGGGATGCCGGTCGGGGACGATCTCGTGCTCTCGGGGATCGGCGAAGAGGGTGAGCGGATCGTGACGAAGATGCCCGAGATCGCGCCGAGGCTCTTCTTCGATCCGGCCCAGCCCGAGGATCCGCCGCGCGACGTCGTGCTGAAGCTCGACACGATCCTCGCCGACCTGGATCGGCGAGTGGTCGACCTCACGTGGCGCGGGTTCTTGGCGCTGCGCAGGCCGCCGCGCTTCGCCGTCGACCGGCTCGTGATCGGATGGGTGGACGTCGAGGCGTGGCGCGAAGAGGACGCGGGGAGGGCGTGGCGAAACATCTTGAAGGAGCTGCCGCGAGGGCGCTTCGCCTGGGCGGTGGAGCGGAGCGACGTCGAGGCGGGCGTCGCCCCCCCCGCCCTCACCGACGACGAGCTCACGATGGCCCGCTACACGAGCTGGGACCAAGTCGCCGCCGCCACCCCCGAGCTCGACATGCGAACGCGGGCGCGCATCGCCGCCGAGCTCGCGGAGCAGCGCGAGCCGCGGCGCGACGTCCTCTTCCGACACGGGCTCGATGAGCACGGCTGGGCGCTCGAGGAGCGGGCCACCGTCGAGGAGCTCGCGAGCACACCGACGTCGCCCGCGGAGGCGGACCGACAGCGCGTCTACGCGGAGACCTTCGTGGAGGCGCAGGATGCCCTCGCGCGACCGGAGGAGGATCGGTTGACGATCGACGACTTCGCGCGTCTCCTCGCGCGGGCAGAGCAGGGCACCCACGAGGAGGCGATGCGGTCGTTGAACGTCGGGATGGGCGCGCTGTTCAGGCTGGATCGGAAGTGGCGCCGGCGCGCGGACGCGGATCCGCAGCTGCGGAAGGAGCTCGAGCTCGCGCTCGAACGGGCGAGGGCAGAGGCGGAGGCCTCTCCGCGGCCCGAGGTCCAGGACACGTGAGCGACGCGTTCGTGGTCGGGGTCGGGGCGTTCGGGCCGTTCGGTCTCGACGCGCGCCAGTCTGCCCTCGTCGCGCGGGCGAGCAAGCTGGTGCCGAGGCCGACGGAGCTCCGCGACGAGCGCGGCTTCCGCATGGGGGACGCGCGCGCGGCGTGTCTCCCGGACGATCTCTACGGGGTGGACCGGATGTGGAGGCTCGCGACGCCAGCCCTCGGGGAAGCCCTCGACGACGCGGGTCTTTCGAAGCCGGACCGGCCGTTGCCGCTGTTTCTCTCATTGCCGGAGCCGCGCGCCGACGACGGACCGAAGCTGGGGCGGCCCTTCGTGGAGGCCCTCGCGGAGAAGGCCCCCGTCGATCTCGGCGCCTCTTCGTTCTTCCGCGGCGGATCCGCGGGGTTCGCGGCCGCCCTCGATCGCGCGCGCGCGCACGTCACCGGGAAGGGAACCCCCGCCATCGTGGGAGGGGTCGACTCCTATCATTCGCGGGCCGCCCTCGTTCAGCTCGACAAGGACAAGCGCCTGCTCTCGGGCGAGGTCCACGACGGGTTCGTCCCGTCGGAGGGCGGGGTATTCGCGATCATCGCCGGCTCGCACCGCGGGCCACGCTTCGCGAAGGTCACGGACGCGGTGGTCGCCCAGCAGCCCGCCCCGATGCCCGACGACGCACGCACCGGCGACGCGATGAGCGATCTCGTGCGTCGAGCGGCCCACCGCTTTCCTCGGAGCGAGCTCACGTGGGTGCTGCCGGACGTCAACGGGGAGCGCCATCGCGTGAACGAGTGGCTCGTCACCAAGATCCGCAACGAGGATCTCTTCGCGTCGGAGGCGCTGATCGAGGAGCGGCTCGTGGAGCACGTCGGCGAGCCGGGGGCGGCGTTCGGGGCGCTCGCCCTCGTCTATGTGACGATGGCGTTCCGGCTCGGGTTCGCGCCGTTCGACGCCGCCCTCGTCACCCTCTCCAGCGAGGGCCTCGATCGGGGCGCGTTCGTCTTGGAGCGAGCATGAGCGACACGACGTTGAGGGCTCACGCCGAGGTCCTGCGCGACGCGCTCGAGGCGTTGCTCCTCCGCGTCGACGTCCGGGGCGGGAACCCGGGGGCGTCGGAGGCGATCCGAGCCACCGTCCGCGCCCTCTCGACGTTCGCGGATCTCGATCTCGACGACCCGGGCAGCCTCGCCTCGATCGAAGACGCGCGCTCCGGGCTCGAGATGTGGGGCGAAGCGGAGGGGTTCGAGAAGCGCCTGCTCGCGAGCCTCGATGCCCTCGTGTCCCTCGCGCTCCCCGTTCGCGGCGGCGTCGCCCGCCTCGATCTGGCGCGGGCGCTCTTCACCTACGCGACCGAGTGGTGGGTCCCCGACGGGGGGAGGAGCTTCGCGTTCGCGCTCGCGCTCTCCTGCTTGGCCTCCGAGGCGGCGATGCGGTGGGTCGTCCTGGGCGCCCAACGCGCTCCCGAGGCGGCCCTGCACGCGTTCGAGGCGGGGCTCGCCCTCGGTTCGAGCCCGGCCGTGTCCTCCGCGATCCTCGCCCTCGCCGCGACCGAGTCGCCTCCGCTCGTGAAGCTCGCGCTCGGGGTGGCGCGCAGGCGAAGGTACTTCCACGCATCGCTGTTGCCGCTCGTGCTTCACCCCGACCGGTCCATCTCGATGGCGGCGCTGCGGATGATCGCCTTCGCCCCGCGCGCGACCGCAGTGGAAGCGGCGAGCGGGCTCCTCGTCCAGGATGCGCCGGGACGCACCGCCGTGACCGCCGTCGCGTGCGAGGTCCTCGCGATGCTGGGCGACCCGCGCGGGGTCGCGCTCGCGCGCGATCTGCTCGGACGCGCCCTCGCGGAGGGCGACGCGGGGGCGATCGAGGTGGCCCTGCGCGTCGTCGCCCTCGCCGGCGATCGGCGCGACGCGGATCTCGTTCAGCGCGCGGCCCTCGCCATTCCCGGAGGGCGCGTGCTGCTCGCGTACTTCGGCGCCCCGGAGCACGCCCTCGTGATCGTAGAGCAGCTCCGGGTCCCGGAGCGGGTGGAAGAGGCGGAGCACGCGCTGCTGCGTCTCACTGGCCTTCGCTTCGAGCCGCCGTTCGACGTCGACGCGACGAAGCGCGCGGCGACGGAGCGCCTGCGCGAGCAGTCGGGCCGAATCCGCAGCGGCGCCCCTCACACGCTCGCGAGCGTCCTCGACGAGCTCCGGAGCCCCACCGCCCGCCAGCGCGATCGGGAGACCCTCAGGATCGAGGCCTCGATGATGGCGCGGGAGCCGATCGGAGTGGATCTCGAGGGATGGGTGGCGCGCCAACGCGCCGATCTCGAGGCCCTCGCCCGCGCGATCGCGCCGAGGCGCTGATCCGATCTACTTGGCGAGCTCATCGATCTTCGCCTTCAGGCTCTCCACGTTCTCGGCGCTGAATCCATTTTGGACGAGGCGCACCGCGCCCGCCCTGTCGATCAGGTAGGTCGCGGGGATCGCCCGGACGGCGAAGCGTTGGGTCAGGGTCGTGTCCGCGTCGTGGACGATGGGAGCGCCCATGCTCTTGGTCGACGCGAACGGGACGACGTCGTTCAGGTCCTCGTCCACGGAGACGCCCACGACGGCGAGGCGCTTCTCGTTCTTCACTTGGCGCCGGAGCCCGGAGAGCGCGATGAACGCCTTCTCGGCGGGGGCGGCCCACGTGGCGAAGAAGAAGAGGACGACGACCTTGCCGCGCAGGCCCCGGAGCGCGACCTTCTCCTTCGGGGCGCCGACCCGCGGCAGGTTGAAGTCGGGCGCGGGGCGGGCGACGAGCTTCTCGGAAGGACCGTCCTTTGGAGGACTGGGCGCAGCGGCGTCCGTCGTCGGGTCCGCGGCGGCCGCGGACGAGGAGGCGGGCGGGCTCGACGAGGCGGCGGTCGACGCGGGGACGCTCGTCTCGGAGAGCCGCGGCGTGATGACGACCTCCGACGACGCGATCGTGGAGACGGCGGGCGGAGCGACCCGCCCTTGATCGGGGGCGCGCGGCTCCACCGAGCACGCGACCGCTCCCGCCGTGAAGAAGAGGAGGAGCCGGCTCGCGGAGGCTCGATGCGAACCGCTCACGCTCGATGTCTGCGCCACGCGTCCTCCTCGGCCAAAGATGGCCAGCCGACTCCCGACCTTGGAGGTCGGGACGCTCCGGAAGTTTCCCTCTTTTTCGCGGCCGCTACTCCTTCTTGTTCCCTGTCTCCCGGTCGAGAGGGAGGGCGAGCAGCCGCTCCTGGAGCTTGAGCCGCTTCTTTCCTTCATCACGCCCGAACCCGCATCGGCCCGAGGCGTAAACGTCGAGCCGCGCATCGCGGCCGTCCTTCGCGCACGCGCGGAACGACCGGGCGAGCATGAACTTGGCGATCTCGAGGCACTTCTTCCGGTCCCGGAAGAGATCCTCTTGTTTGAGGCCAGCGACGCCGTGGATCGACTCCGACGTGACGCCGTCGCGGATCCGGATCTGCGCGATGCACGCGGCCCGACCGCTGTCACAGCGGGTGTTGTTCCCGTCTCCGCGGTAGCAAGGCCCCACGTCGACGTCCTTCTCGAACCCGCTCTCCATGAAGGTCACCGCCACCATGAGGGCGGCGTCCCGATCTCGGCGTGTGTCGATCGTGCCTCCTTGAGAGACGGCGGCCTCGATGTCGGAGGCGATCGCTTCGTAGCGCGCGAGTCGCTCCGCCTTCGTCTCTTCGAAGCCGGGTTTGTGATGCCACCGCTCCTCGGGGGAGAGGTGGAGCATGAGGGCGAGGATCCAGGCATGCATGGCCCGAGGCTAGAAGAAGATCTGAGCCTAAAGAGGCTTCCTTCTGCCGCCGTACCGTGCTCGCATGCGCGCCATGAAACGCCGGATGCGCTTCGCGTCTTGGGCGATCGCAGGCCTCCTGCTCCTCCCGGGCTGCTCGTCGACGTCGACGGAGACGGCCGCGGCGCCCTCCGATCCGAACGAGCTCACCCTCGACGACGCGATCGAGGAGTGCAGCCGACTCATCGCGAGCGTGAACGCGGCCACCGGCTTCGTCGACAAGGCCGGCACGGAGGCGGGCCAGCAAGGCAAGGACGAGTTCGAGGCGACGGCGCAAGCGCTCGAGTCGATCAACCGCACCATCCTCTCCGTCCCCTATCGCATCCCCGACATGCAGCGCCTCAGCGGCTTCTACGTGAGCATCCTGCAGACGCGCGCCGTCATCACGCGCGAGCTCGGCGCCGCCTACAAGCGCAACGACAAAGACGCCTTCACGAAGACGAGCGCGAAGCTGGACGCGCTCGGCAAGCAGGAGGACGCGGTCGTCGAAGAGATCAACCTCAAGTGCCGCGGGCGCTCTGGAGAGGAGCCCTCGAGCGGCTCCGCGCCTTCGGCCCCGGCTCCTGCACCCGCCCCAACGCCCGCTCCCGCGAGCGCGGCCGCGCCGCCTCCTCCCCTCCCCGCTCCGCTCCCGCCCCCCGCACCCTTTCCCTCGCCGAGCGCATCGGGCAGCGCGCGCTGACTCCTGCGAAGCGGCCCCCCTCATGAGCCGCATCCAAATGAGCGAGCGCAATTCTCGATCAGAGGGCCTCGCGCGCTTCGGTCATTGGATCTGGGCCTGAAACCTCTCGCCCCGCATCAATGAGACCTCCCGCTTAGGCGAGGACCCGCAGAGCGCCCCCTAGTCGGGAGGGCTGATGCAGTTTCCCTACGCTCCGCGTGGGGCCTCCGTCTCCGTGTTCAAACGCTGGCCGCGTGCCGAGAAGTCGGTTTCGCGTTCCTCGAAACCTCCCCCGCCAAACGCGGGCGCGCCCCATCGCCTGCGGCGACGGGGCCCCATCCATCCGCTCTGTGGCGTCGCGTGTGTCCGGATCACGATCGGTGATTCAGCGAAGCCACCCGCCGCGCCGGTCGAGGAGCGATTGATGTTCGGGGCGCTCTCGAGCGAAGCGGTCGGAGCAAAGCGAGCTCGCGAGCTCGAGGGCGAAGTCCGGCGGAAGGATATCGCATGGGTACTGCCGGATCCGGAAGCGGACTTCCGGCCGGCAGTACTACGCGCCAATGGCTCTCTGGCCGATCGGCAGGCGCGCGCGAGCACCGCGAGGCGCGGCCCCCCGCGAGGCCGCCCCTATCGTAGCGTAACGGCGCATCTCGAAGAACCCGCGCGAGCGTTCTTTTTCGCGGGTCCGCGATCTTCAGTGTCTCCGTCGGGATCCGTTTGACCCGAGAGCGTGTGCCGAGTCGGTCCACGCGTACTCGCCCGAGGTCCTCGATGGAAAAGACTGCCAACCCCGCCCCGCTCGGCCTGATGGCCTTCGGGATGACGACGGTGCTACTCAACATCCACAATGCGGGATTCTACCCGGTGAGCGCGATGATTCTGGCGATGGGCCTCCTTTATGGCGGCCTCGCGCAGGTGATCGTCGGCATCATGGAATTCAAGAAAGGCAACACCTTCGGCGTTACTGCTTTCACCTCGTACGGCATCTTTTGGATGACCCTCGTGGCGATTCTCGTCGTACCCAAGACACATCTCGTCGACGCCACACCGCAGGGCTACATGGGCTGGTATCTGGCGATGTGGGGCATCTTCTCGGCCTTCATGTTCGTCGGCACGCTGCGCAGCAGCCGCGCTCTCCAGTTCGTCTTCGGGTCGCTCGTCGTCCTCTTCGGCCTGCTCGCCGCCCGTGACCTCGCCAACCTCCCGAAGCTCGGCATCGTGGCCGGTTGGGAAGGGATTGTCTGCGGCGCCAGTGCAATCTACCTCGCCATGGCGGAGGTGTTGGAAGAGCAGCTCGGCCGCCCGGTGCTCCCGATCGGCAAGCCTGCACCCGTGGTCACGCCCTTGGCAGCGGTGGTCCCGGTCTCGACGCGCGTCGTCGAGCTTCCCACCAAGCGCGCCAGCGTTCGACCGTGACGCCGGCCGGGCGGGCCTCGCGTCACCAAGCGGCGTGATGCTCACGAGGCCCGCCAGAGCCGGACGTGACTTGATCCACACGACGGCAGAAGAGGATCGAGCGAGGCCCGTCGCGGCAAGCGATGGGCTTTTCACGTTGGGCGGACCCGCCCTCACCAATTCGTAGAAAGCTCCCGGCCCGAGCCGGGCTCGGCTCTCGCGCTGCCCGGCCATCGAGCTGCTCGCGACGAGCCGTACCCCTCCCGCGGGGCGCGGAGCGCCGTCGCAAGGGAGGGGTCGACGAGCGGAGCGAGGCGGGGGTGGGCACGCCCGGAGCTTGCGCCGGCGTAGCTTGTGCTCGCCTCCGCGCTCCGTTCCCGGCCCCCGCACCCTTTCGCGCGCCGAGCGCATCGGGCAGCGCGCGCTGACTCGTGCTAAGCGGCCCGCCTCATGAGCCGCATCTATCGAAGCCTCCCGCCGCAAGGCACCCCCATCGGCATCGCCTTCTCGGGCGGCCTCGACACGCGCTGCGCCGTCGCGTGGATGGCCGAGAAGGGCATGCGCGTGCACGCGTACACCGCCGACCTCGCCCAGCCGGACGAGAAATCGTGCGCCGACATCCCGCCCATCGCGACCGAGCACGGCGCGGTCGCGGCGCGGCTCGTCGACTGCCGCGAGGCCCTCGCGCGCGAAGGCATCACCGCCATCCAGACGGGCGCCTTCCACCTCTCTTCGGGCGGGAAGAAGTACTTCAACACGACGCCGCTCGGGCGCGCCGTCACCGCGACCGCGATCGTTCGGGCGATGCGGGAGGACGGCGTCCACGTCTTCGGCGACGGCAGCACCCACAAGGGCAACGACATCCAGCGCTTCTTCCGCTACGGCCTCCTCGTCGATCCGGATCTGAAGATCTACAAGCCGTGGCTCGACACGAGCTTCGTCGACGCGTTCGGCGGGCGCAAAGAGATGAGCGAGTACCTCGAGCGGCGCGGCATGCCGTACAAGGTCGGCGCGGAGAAGGCCTACAGCACCGACTCCAACCTCCTCGGCGCGACCCACGAGGCGAAGGACCTCGAGGAGCTCGATCGGGGGATGAAGATCGTGGAGCCGATCATGGGCAAGGCTCCCTATCGGCCGGAGGTGGAGATCACGACGGAGCGGGTGCGCGTCGCGTTCGAGCGAGGGGTGCCCGTCTCCATCGGCGGACGCGCGGTCGGATCCGCCCTCGAGGCGATGCTCGTCGCGAACGAGATCGGCGGCCGGCACGGGCTCGGCATGAGCGATCAGATCGAGAACCGCGTCATCGAGGCGAAGAGCCGCGGCATCTACGAGGCTCCCGGGATGGCCCTCCTCCACCTCGCCTACGAGCGGCTGCTCTCCGCGATCTTCAACGAGTCGACCCTCGACCTTTACTTCACGCTGGGGAGGCGCCTCGGGCGGATCCTCTACGAGGGCAAGTGGTACGACCCGGAGGCGTGGATGCTGAAGGACTCCCTCGCGCGCTGGCTCTGCCCGAGCGTGACGGGCGAGGTCGAGGTCGAGCTCCGCCGCGGCGACGACTACACCATCCTCGAGACCCGGGCCGCGCGGATGGCCTACGCCCCGAAGAAGCTCTCGATGGAGCGCGTAGAGGACGCCCCCTTCTCGCCCGAAGACCGCATCGGAGCGCTCGAGATGCAGACGCTCCCGGTGATGGACAACCGCGAGCTGCTCGCGGGACACCTCGAGGCGGTGGGCGCGCTCGGCGGCGGCGACGAGGCGACGATGCGCCTCCTTTTGGGGTCGGAGCAGGGCCCGCGCGGCGAGTAGGCCCCCTCGCCGGCTCGGGTGGGGCCGGCGCTACCGAATCGATGGGGCTGCCCCTCCCGCGGCGCGCGGAGCGCGACGCAAGGGAGGGGCCGGCGAGTTAAACGAGCCGGGGGTGGGCACCTCCGCCTCGAGCGGCCGCAGGAATGAATTGCGTACAATTCAATTGCACACAATCAATCTCGACCCTATGGTCTGGTCCATGACGACCCCGATCCAGAAAGTCCTTTACACCGCCCACGCCACCGCCACGAACGGCCGCACGGGCCGGATCCAGACGCAGGACTCCAAGCTCGACGTGCCGCTCGCGATGCCGAAGACGTTGGGCGGGCCCGGCGGCGAAGGGACGAACCCGGAGGAGCTGTTCGCGGCCGGCTACGCCGCTTGCTTCGGGAGCGCGGTGGGCTTCGTGGCCCGCTCTCAGAACATCAAGACGGGCCAGGTGACGATCGCGGCGAACGTGCAGATCGGCCAGGTGGAGAAGGGCTTCGGGCTCGCGGTCGAGCTCGTCGCGACCATCCCGGACGTGACCCGCGAGCAGGGCGAGGCGCTGCTCGCGGCCGCCCACGAGGTGTGCCCCTATTCCAACGCGACGCGGGGGAACATCGAGGTTACTGTCCGCCTTTCGTGACCAAGGCCGATCTCCTCAAGCTGGACGCGCAGGTCTGCTTCGCCCTCTATGCGGCTTCGAGGGCGGTGACCCGCGCGTACGTCCCCCTCCTCGAGCCGCTCGGCATCACCTACCCGCAGTACCTCGTGATGCTGGTGCTCTGGGAGGAGGGGGCGGCGAGCGTGAAGCGGATCGGGGAGCGCCTCGAGCTCGACTCGGGGACGCTGACCCCGCTGCTGAAGCGGCTCGAGCAGCAGGGCCTCGTGGCGCGCCGGCGCGACGAGAGCGACGCGCGGGTCGTGACGATCGAGCTCACCAAGAAGGGCCGCGCGATGAAGGAGAAGGCCCGCGCCATCCCCGAGAAGCTCGCGTGCCTCATGGTCGACCTCGAGCGGGGCGCGGGGCCGGAGCGACTTCGGGCCCTCCGAAGCGAGCTCCGCACCCTGACGAAGCGGCTCGGCGAAGGGTCGTAACTTTTTCTGTAACTCCCCCAGAGCCTGGGTCACATAAGGGGTGTGAGGCTCTTCGCGGGCTCGTGGCTCGCCGGACGGACGAACGGAGAAGCTCCCGATCGTCCCGAAGGGGCGCCGTTCGCGCGCGAGACGGCCCACGTGCCGGATGATCAGCAGCGCGCGCCGGCATTCGCGGGAGGAACCGTCGCATTGGGCGCGGTGGCCCTCGGAGCGGCTCGGCTCGACTTGTTGCCTTCGGACTTCATAGGGGAGGGGCCGGAGAGCGGCCCGGAGAGCACCGGCCCGGACAGCGTCGCCGAGCAGGCGGCTGCGCATCTCGCGGAGCGCGCCAAGCGGGGCGACCGCGCTGCCCTCCAGCTCGTCTACGACCAGCATGGCCCGGCGGTGCTGCGGTTCCTCCGGGACATGCTGCGCGACTCGGAGGCGGCGGCGGACGCCCTGCAAGAGACGTTCGCGCGCGTCTTCCAGAAGATCGGGTCCCTCGAGGATCCGCGGCGCCTCGTCCCGTGGATCTTCGGGATCGCGCGCCACGTGAGCCGCGAGCACAAGCGGGCGGTGGTGCGCCACGCCGGGGGCAAAGCTCGCCGAAGCGGCGCCGACGAAGGCGCGGGCTCGGCGGTGAGCTGGTGGAAGGGCCTGGGGGCGGGAGGCCACGAGGTCCCCGAGCGCGCCGACGCGATCACGCCCGAGGATCTCTATTCGGGCGCGGAGTCGGCGCAGGCCCTCGAGCGCGCCATCACCAGCCTCTCCCCGGATCGCCGTGCGATCCTCCTTCTGCGCTGCGATCACTTCCTCTCCTACGAGGAGATCGCGGTGTCGATGGGCTGCTCGGTCGCGAAGGTGAAGATCGAGCTTCACCGCGCGCGGGCGGCCCTGCGCGAAGCCCTCCTTTCTCCCGTGAGTTGAAGAAGCATTCGATTCGGTGAGCACGCCATGAGCTCTGATTGCAAATACCGGGATCACGTCGAGCGGCTCGTGTACGGCGGCCTTTCGGAGCAAGGCATCGCCAAGGTGACGCGCCACCTCGGCGAGTGCGCGACGTGCCGCGAAGAGCACGCCCTGCTCCTCGTGGAACGGCGCTCGTTCCGCGCTCGTCGCGACGCTCGATCGGCGCCGCTCGCGGCGATGATGCCCTCGTTCGAGGCGGTGCTGGCGCGCTCTCGGGTCGAGCAGGCTCGCGAGGTCGAGCCCGTGCCGGCGCCGGCGGCCGCTTCCGCGGGGATCTGGAGGCGCCTCGACGCCTCGTTCGCGGGCTGGCGAACCGCCTTCGCCCAAGTCTTCGTCATCGCCGGAACGGCGACCGCGATCTTCGCCGTCGTTCGGGACCGTGGGCTGCTCGATTCACCCCCGTTCGCCACTCCTGAAGAGAGCTCATCGTCGCTGTCTTCTTCCACGAGCGGCGCGGGAGCCCATCGGTACGGTCGGGTTACGGCTATGGACGGGGAGGCCTCGTGTCGCATCGACGAGGGAGACGGGGTGGCGGGGCCTTGCATGTCCGTCGATGCGCGGGAGAGCGAGCCCGTGCCGGAGCCGATGTCCTCCTATCAGGCCGCTTCGTTCTCGAATGGCGGGGATGCAGACCGCGGCTCGTGCGCGAGCGACATCATGTGCATCCCGGAGCCTCGCTAGCAGCCCCGTCCTGAGATAAGCTCGAGGGCCTCGGAGGCTTGGATGCGGTTCTTCGAGCCCGGCCGGCTCTTCTCCTTTTCCTTGCTCGCGCTTGCGACGGCGAGCGCTTGCACCGGCGACATCGGTGACACCGAGCCCGAAGGGGAGACGGAGGCTCCGCTCTGCGCGAAGCAGGTCACGCCCGGGACGCTCCCGGTGCGCCGGCTCACCCGCTTCGAGTACGACAACACGGTGCGCGATCTCCTCGGCGACGGGACGGACCCCGCGAGCGTGATGCCGGCGGAGGAGGAGCCGTTCGGCTTCTCGAACGACGCCGCCTCGCTCAACGTGACGCCCGTCCTCGCCGAGAAGTACATGCTCGTCGCGGAGGACGTGTCGAAGCGCGCGGTCGCCGACGTCGAGGGCCTCACCGGGTGCGCGATCGACGGCGACCAGGACGAGCTCGAGACGTGCGCGATGGCCTTCATCGAGACGTTCGCGCGCCGCGCCTTCCGCAGACCGATCACCGCCGACGAGTACGACGCCCTCGCCGCGATCTACGTGAGCGCGCGCGAGATCTACGCCGAAGATCCGGAGCCGATCGCGACGAGCCACCGCGAAGGCGTCGCGATGGTGATCGAGGCGACGCTGCAGTCGCCCGCGTTCCTGTACCGGATCGAGCTCGGAGAGGGGCTCTCGCCGGTGGACGCGAAGCGCGAGATCATGCCTGTCTCGTCCTTGGAGATGGCATCACGCCTCTCCTACTTCCTCTGGGGCTCGATGCCGGACGAAGAGCTGCTCGACCTCGGCGAGCAGGGCAAGCTCACGACGAAGGAGCAGGTCGCCGCCCAGGCGCGGCGGATGCTCGACGACGACAAGGCCAAGGAGGCGGTCGCGCGGTTCCACCAAGAGTGGCTCGACTACGATCGCGTCTCCAACGTGACGAAGGACGAGACCATCTTCCCCGATTGGTCTCCCGCCATCGCAGAGCTGATGAAGGAGGAGATGCGCGCGTTCGTGTCGAACGTCGTCTTCTCGGGCGCCGGTGACTTCACCACGTTGATGACCGCGCCGTACACGTACGCGGACCACGACCTCGCCGCGTTCTACGGCAAGTCCGTCGACGGCGACCAGTTCGTCCGCGTCGACTTCGATGGGGCCCAGCACGCGGGCATCCTCTCGATGGGCGCGCTCCTCAGCTACTACGCGCACACCAACCAGACTTCGCCGGTCCACCGCGGCAAGCTCGTTCGAGAGCAGATCCTGTGCGACATGCTCGCGCCGCCTCCCGCGAACGTCATGTTCCAGCTGCCGGAGCCCTCCCCCGACTCGACGACGCGCGAGCGCTTCTCCCAGCACTCGACGGACCCGTCGTGCGCGGGCTGCCACAAGATGATGGACCCGATCGGGTTCGGCTTCGAGGGCTTCGACGCGGTCGGGCGCTACCGGAGCGAGGACGGCGGAGAGCCCGTCGACGCGTCGGGCTCACTCACCGGCACGGACATCGACGGCGACTTCGACGGCGTGA
Source organism: Polyangiaceae bacterium (assembly GCA_044225865.1). Taxonomy (GTDB): domain Bacteria; phylum Myxococcota_A; class Polyangia; order Polyangiales; family Polyangiaceae; genus Xiheicaenibacterium. The sequence goes on from JBGAID010000016.1 coordinate 111,972, forward strand.
CGGACTTGGCAAACAAGCTCGCCGCGAGTGAGGACGTGAAGAGCTGCTACACGAAGATGTGGTTCCGCTATGTCAGCGGGCGCAGCGAGACCAAGGACGACGAGTGCAGCCTCGACCAGATCGGCGAGGCGTTCGCAGGCTCGGGCGGCAACGTGAAGGAGCTGCTCGTGGCTCTCACCCAGACGGACGCTTTCATGTTCCGCGCCGCGAGCGCGTCCAACGAGGAGGCGCCGTGAGCCGCCCGAAGATCATCATCCCGCGCCGGACGTTCCTCCGCGGAGCGGCGGGCGTCTCCGTGGCGCTCCCCTTGATGTCGAGCTGGGGGTGCAGCCCGGAGCAGCAAAGGGCCATCGAGAAGACGGGCTCGGCGCAGCAGCGCGCCGGCGAGGGTTTCCCCAAGCGCTTCCTCTTCATCTACACGCCGAACGGCAACTACACGAAGCCGACGGCGGCGTTCGACGGCTATTGGAGCAAGCTCCTCCCGCTGAAGAACAAGATCAACATCGTCACCGGGCTGGACATGTCGGTGTGCAACCTGCCGCCGGGCGAGCCTCACCAGACGGGGATGGCGATGCTCACGGGGCGCGGGCTCAACCAGGGCACGTTCGTGGGCGGAGACGGGTCGCTCGCCGGCTGGGCGAGCGGCATCTCGTTGGATCAGGAGATCGCGAAGACGGTCGGCGTGGGCACCAAGCGCGCGACGCTCAACCTCGGCGTGCAGTCGACCAACTACGGCGGCACGGAGGTGAGGACGGTCATGAGCTACCTCGGCTCCGACGTCCCCGTCCCCAACGAGACCAACCCGTGGGCCGTGTTCGACGCGCTGTTCTCGGACATCGGCTCCGATCCGGTCGCGGTCGCGAAGCGAATCGCCCGGCGAAAGACGGTGCTCGACATGGTCGACAAGAAGTTCGACGCGATCTCGAAGAAGGTCAGCGCCGTCGACAAGGCCAAGCTCGAGCAGCACCTCGAAGCCGTCCGAGAGGTGGAGTCGCGGCTCGACAGCCACGGGGGCATCATCGGCGGGGATTGCCAAATCCCGGAGCTCTCGGAGCAGCCGGGCGCCCTCGACAGCTACCTCGGCGATCCTTCGAACTTCGCCGACATCGGCAAGATGCAGATGGACATGCTCGCGATGGCGTTCGCGTGCGACCTGACGCGGGTGGCGACGCTGCAGTGGTCGGCCTCGACCAACAACCGGCCCTACCCGTGGCTCGTCTACAACAGCTCCCCGATCCTCGACGACGAGCACGGGCTCGGCCATCAGCCCGACACGTCCACCGACGCGTGGGGCAAGCTCGCCGTCATCCGCGAGTGGTACCTCGAGCAGCTCATGTACCTGTTGAACAAGCTCGAAGCGATCCCGGAGGGCGACGGCACGATGCTCGACAACACCGTCGTCGTCCTCTCGAGCGAGATCACGCGCGGCAACACCCACAGCCACATGGACCAGTACTTCGTGATGGCGGGGAGCGGCGGCGGGTACCTGAAGACGGGCCAGTTCCTCGCCTATGACGGGGAGCATCCGCACAACGATCTGTTGATCACGATCCTGAACGCGATGGGGATCGAGGCCACCACGTTCGGTGATCCGGGATACTGCTCCGGCCCGCTCTCGGAGCTCGTGGTCTGAGCCCAGACCGGAGGGTGCCGCTCGCGCTCGCGCTCGCCCTCGCCGGGTGCGTCGGGTGCGGCTCGAAGGACAAGGGCGGGGCTTCGTCCTCCGCGGTGGCGAATATCACCGCCGAGCCACCGCCGAGGCAGCCGCCCGCGCCGAATCCCCCGCCGGGGATCGCGTCGCTGGTGGCCAAGGCGCTCCCGCAGATCGGGATGATCCCGGGGGCGGTCGCGTCCTTCGACTACTTCGAGAAGCGCCACGCCTTCACGATCCTGCCTTCGCTGCAGACGCAGGTGGGGCCGGTCGTGCGCGCGACCAACATCGTCGTGTTCCATGACCACGTGGCGGCAGACCTCCGTGATCCCCAGCCCAGCGCGGTCGTTCGGCGCTACGTACTGAGGAACGGCGGATTCGCGGGGACGCCCGAGCGCGTCTCGTCGAAGGAACCGCAGAAGGACATCGACGCAGCGACGTTCGATGCCTCCGAGGTCCCGTGGACGGCTCTCGAGGCGATGGTCCAGGCGACGCCGGCCCAGGCTTGCCCGAGCGGCGCCGCCACCCACGTCCGCATCGCGAGGCCGCTCCCGTTCTCTTCGGCCCTCACCATCCGGGTGTTTTGCCAGATCGCCGACAAGAACGGGTGGGTCGACTTCGACGTGAAGGGCACGGTGCAGAAGACGTCGCGAGGCGCTTGAGCGCGCGACGCGAGCGGCTCTTGGTCTCCGGTTGGGCGCGCGACGCGGCGGGCGGATCTAGCGAGGCGCTTGGCTCTCGCAGAACGGGATGGTGCTCCCGACCCCGCAGAGCATCACGCATGACTGCCGATCATGGGTGTCGCCGCCTCGAAGGAACGCGCGCCGCGCCCGGCCACGGGCCGGCGCAGCGGGGCATGCTTCGGAGGCTACCCGTCGAGGCGGACCGCCTCCCTGCGTGGCGCGCGTGCTCGACCGCCGACCGCGACCTCCCGACCGCGACGGCGCGGACGACACGCCGAGCCGGACCGACTATGAAGTGGCCCGCGAGTCGCACGAAAAAACGCACCACATCATGAGCGCCCCCCCGAATCGCCGCGTGCCCACCCCTGCGCTGCTCTCTGCGATCGAGCGAGCGTGCTCTGCCGACGTGCTCTCGACGGAGCCGGACGTGCTCGCCGAGCTCGGTCGGGATTGGACGCGGGTGTACCCACCGCATCCGAGCGCGGTCGCGCGGCCGCGGACCCGCGAAGACGTGAGCGCCATTCTTCGGCTGTGCAACGAGGCGGACGTCCCCGTCGTCCCTTCGGGAGGGAGGACGGGCCTCGCGGGCGGAGCGGTGGCGAAGGATGGCGAAATCGTCGTCTCGCTCGAGCGGATGAGCCGGATGTCCGAGGTCGACCTGGTCGGGCGGACGGTGCGCGTGGAGGCGGGGGCGGTCACGCAGGCGGTCCATGAGCACGTCGCGCCGTTCGGCCTCACGTGGCCGGTGGACTTCGCTTCCAAGGGGTCGAGCCACGTCGGGGGGAACATCGCCACGAACGCGGGAGGCATCCACGTGATCCGGTATGGGCTCACCCGCAACTGGGTGCTCGGGCTGGAGGTGGTGCTCGCGAGCGGCGAGATCCTCGACATGCAGCGCGCGCTCGAGAAGAACAACACGGGCACGGACCTCCGCCAGCTCTTCATCGGCAGCGAAGGGACGCTCGGGATCGTGACGTCCGCGGTCCTGAAGCTGGCGAAGAAGCCCTCCGAGAACGACGTGATGCTGTTCTCGCTGGAGGATCTCTCGGGGGTGGTCCGGCTCTTCCGCGCCGCCCAGGACGCGCCCTTTCCTCTGCATGCCTTCGAGTTCTTCACCGACAAATGCCTGGCGCGGGTCACGCGCAATCGCGGGCTGACGAGCCCGCTCTCCACCAACGGCGCATGCTTCGTGGTGCTCGAGTGCGAGCGGACGGAGGGCACCACGGGCTGGCTGGAGCGGCTCTTCGAGGAGGGCCTCGTCCTCGACGGGACGATGGCCCAGCACGCGTCCCAGGCGGCGCAGCTGTGGTCCTTGCGAGAGAGCATCAGCGAGAGCCTCAGCGCGACCGGGCTCCCTCACAAGAACGACATCGCCCTGCCCCTCGCGTCGCTGGAGGCGTTCACGATCGATCTGGAGAAGGTGATCGCCCGGGAGTATCCGACCTTCGAGGTCTGCCTCTTCGGCCACATCGGAGACGGCAACCTCCACGTCAACGTGATGAAGCCGGACGACATGGAGAAGGCTTCGTTTCTCGCGCAGACGCACGAGGTGGATCGGCATGTCTTCGATCTCGTCGCGAGCTTCGGGGGCAGCGTCTCCGCGGAGCACGGGATAGGCCTGTTGAAGAAGGACGCCCTCGGCTACACGAGGTCGCGGGCGGAGATCGCGGCGATGCGAGCGATCAAGGCGGCGCTCGACCCCAAGAACATCCTCAACCCTGGGAAGATCTTCGATCCAATCACATGAGACGCGTAGCGATCATCGGCGGGGGAATCGCGGGCTTCGGCTGCGCGTGGGCGCTGCAGCGCGCCGGGCTGGAGGCGACCGTCTACGAGCGCGAGCCGACGCTGGGCGGCAACGCGAAGACGTGGACGTGGGACGTGAGCGGGCGCGCGGTGACGACGGGCCTCAGCGTGCTCGCGTGGCCTCGGCGCTACTTCCACAACTACGAGCGGCTGCTCGAGGAGCTGCGCGTTCCGACGGAGCCCACCCCGCCGCTTCGGTTCTTCGTGAAGAGCGGCCGCGACGAGTACGCCCACGGGGTGGAGACGGCGGCGAGCCGGCGCTTCGCGGACGACCTCGCGCGGTGGGAGCGGGCGGTGGCGACCATCCGGAAGACGAACGCCTTCTTCGCGGGGAGGAGCGCCTCGGAGCCCGGCTCGCTCTACGAGACGAGCGCGACGAACCCTCTCAACATCACGCGCCTGCGCGATTTGCTCCGCGCCACCGGCGTCTCGCAGGCGTTCTGGGACAAGGTGTTCGTGCCGATCCACTCGTCGTCGTTCCTGGCCGCGAACCTGGACGGGCTGCCGGCGAGCATCGCGCCCGTCCTGGAAGACATCGTCTCGCTCCGGAGCGGGGGCGAGCTCATCACCTGGACGGGCTGCTCTCGCGACGTGTTCGACGCGATGTCGCGCGGCTTCGAGGGCCGCGTCCACCGGGGCCGCAAGGCCATCATCGTGCGGCGGCGGCGCGAGCAGGTAGAGATCGCGGACGTGGAGGGCGCCCTCGCCGCGTTCGACGCGGTGGTGTTCGCGTGCAACGCGCGGGACGCTTGCGACATGCTGGAAGCGGGGGGCTCGGCGACGTCGCTCGAGCGGTGGCTCCTCGGCGGGATCGCCTACCCGGACGACGAAGACCGGATGTTCCAGCGCGGGGTCATCCACAGCGATCCGGAGGTGCTGCCCGCGGATCGGAGGCGCGAGATCCTCGCCGGCTTCGCGAACTACGTGGAGCACGTGGAGGGCACGCGCCGCTACGAGAACACCTTCGTGATCTCGTCGTGGGTGCCCGCGGCGCGAGGGTGCGATCTGCCCATGCTCGTCTCCTACAACCGAGAAGGGCCCATCGAGCGGCGCGTCGGGGCGGTCGACAACACGTTCGCCCATCCCGCCCTCACGCCGTCGAACCTGGCGCGAGCGTTCGCGCTGCGCTCCATCCAGGGGCGAGATCGCACCTACTACTGCGGCTCGTACACGACCCCGGGCAACGGGCACGACCTCTCCCTCCTCTCCGGCTTCGTGGTCGCGGGCGCGCTCGGCGCCCCTTACCCGTTCTTCGAGCACGAGATCGCCCGTCGCGACTACGCGCGCCTCACGCGGTGGATGCTCGGACGGGCGACGGCGTCGAAGAGGGGCGCTCACGCTTCGGCCGCGATATAGGATGCGGGCCCCGTGATGCTCTCGAAGCGACCTCTCTCGGTGTTCGGCCTCTCGGCAACGCTCGCGCTCGTCTTCGCCTGCTCTTCGCCAGAAGCAGGGACGACGAGCACGAGCGGGAAGCCTGCGGGAAGCGGCGCTGCCGCGAGCGGCTCGGCGACGACGCCGGGGAAGCCGGACGCGATCCCGACGGACCTCACCATCGGCCCGAACGGCAAGGTGGTGAAGGCGCTGACGGGCCCCAAGAAGCAGGTGACGGCGAAGCTCACCCCCGACGAGGGCGCTGCCGTCGACGTCGCCCTCGACGTGCCGGAGCCGTTCCACGCCGGCTCTCCCGACGAGGGGACGCGCTGGCTCATGAGCGGGGCGGATGACGCCCACGGAGCCCAGGTGGAGATCTGGCTCGTCGACAAGGACGACTACGACGCCGAGCTCGACCGGACGAAGAAGGCGGAGCGGACCACGATCCTCGAGAATCAACACGACGACAAAGGGTGGCTCGTCCTCAGCGAGAGTCAGGTCGTAGTGTCGGCGATCGCGCGCAAGAAGATCCGCGACGGGCTCTACCTGCACTGCCAGGTGTACTTCTTCCACGACCAGGCGCCGAAGCTCTCCAGCTGGGCGAGCGCGTGGGCGAAGTCGACGTGCTTGTCCGCACAAGCGAAGCCCGCGGGCTGATCGCCGCGCCTTCAGAGCTCGAGCTTCTCTTCCCGGCAGGGGTCTGCCATCCCCTCCGGCAGCGTCCCCCCGAACGGGGCCGGGAACGCTTCGCCTTCGCCCACCAGCCGCGTCCGATGGGAGAGGCGGGCGTCGACATCCATCGAGATGGCGTCTCCAGGCTCTTCGACCGTCCCGCCGACACCGGCGACCTTGCCGACGACGGCGTACCAGCCCCGCTCCGTGAAGCCGTCCTTTTCCTCGATCTCCAGGGCGCCGATGACGTCGGCCCGCGCGTCGACGCGGAGCACCTTCGACCGTGTGCGCTGCGTGTAGACGCCTTCCAACGAGAACCGCCACGTGTCACCCGTCGAAGCGTGCTCGACCCCGTCGAAGCGCCACGTCGCGTCCACGTCCACGCGATCCTCGAGCTCGCGATCACGGCCGAACGTCACCCGATGGCGCGGGCTCTTCCACGCGTCGCCTCCACGCACCGGCGCCTCGGGCAGCTCGGGCGCGAACAGATCGCTGCTCAGGTTGATCTGCCACTTGTCGGGGTCGCGGCTCTCGTCGACCCATGGCTCCTTGCGCTTCGCCAAGGAGCGGCGGCGGGTGTCGTAGCGCAGCGGGTCGACGCCCCCTTCGAACCGGGGGTTCTCGTCGGACGCACGGACCGGACGCGTCCCCCCGCCCTCACCGGTCATGGCGACGCCGAAGGCGCCGATCCAGCGCCGCAGCACGAGCTCCTCGCGCCCCGCGTGGTCGATCTCCTCGAACTGCACGCCGCGCATCAGGCTGTGGATGTCGTAGCTCGCGTCCTCGTCGACCTTCTTCGCGTGGAGCACGTCGAGGCGCATCTGAAAGCAGGTCCTATATCGGCTCCTGCCGGCGGGGTGGGTGCGGAGGAGGACGGACGCGCGCTCGTCGAGCTTCTCGGCCGTGGCCCAGCGTGGACGCGGGACATGGAGCGCGCTCCCGCACCCCGCCGTGCTCGCGGCCGCCAGCGCGAGCGCAGCGATCGTCCTCGGAGGACCCATCATCCCCCGATCGGACACCGGATCCGGGCGGGCGTCGCGTCGATTCGATCAGCGATCTTCGAGCCGGCGCGTCTTGATGCTCGTCGGCAGCGCCGCGATCTGATCGCACACCTCGCTCGAGAGATCCTGATCGAGGTCCATCACGAGGTAACCGATCTGAGGATCCGTCACGAGGACCTGGCCGAAGATGTTCGCCTTGTTCTCGGAGATGATACGGGTGATATCGCCGAGGACGCCGGGGACGTTCTTGTGGACGTTCAGGATGCGGTGCTTGCCGGCGAGCAGCGGCTGCTCGACGTGGGGGAAGTTCACGGAGCCGGTCGTCGTCCCGTTGGTGACGTACTTCGCGATCGAGGTCGCCACCTCTTTGCCGATCGCCTCTTGGGCCTCCTCCGTGCTGCCGCCGATGTGCGGGGTGAGGATCACGTTCGGGAGGTTCTGCAGCTCGGACTTGAAGCCGGCCCCGTTGGCCTCCGGCTCCTCGGGGTAGACGTCGACGGCGGCCCCCGCGACGTGTCCGGATTGGATGGAGAGGGCCAGCTGCTCGATGACCACGACGTCGCCGCGGCTCGCGTTGATGAGGTGAGCGCCGCGCTTCATCTTGGCCAGCTCGCCCCCGCCGATCATGTGGCGGGTGAGCGTCGTCGCGGGGACGTGGAGGGTCACGAAATCGCTGATGGCGAGGAGCTCGTCGAGGGACGCGGCGGGGCGGTTGTTGCCCATCGGGAGCTTCGTCGCGATGTCGTAGAAGACGACGCGAAGGCCCATCGCCTCCGCGAGGACACCGACCTGCGAGCCGATGTGCCCGTATCCGACGATGCCGAGCGTCTTGCCCCGGATCTCGCGGCAGCCCGTCGCCTTCTTGTTCCATCGGCCCTCGTGGACCTCGCGAGATCGATCGCCGAGCTGCCGGCTGAGCATGACGATCTCGGCGATGACGAGCTCGGCCACGCTGCGCGTGTTCGAGAGGGGGGCGTTGAAGACGGGAACCCCGTTCGCGTTGGCGCTGACGAGGTCGACCTGGTTCGTCCCGATGCAGAAGCAGCCCACCACGATCAGCTCGCGCGCGGCGGCGAGGACCTCGGCGGTGACCTGAGTCTTGCTGCGGATGCCGAGGATGTCGAAGTCCTTGACCAGGTTCGGCAGGTCCGCCTTCGGGGGCGACTTGTCGAGCAGGGTCACGTTGACCCCGACGGCGGCGAGGACGTCGCGCGCCCCGGGATGGATACCTTCGAGGAGGAGGGCGCGCAGGGGGCGGTGGTGCAGAGGGCTCATCGGATCGGAGGCTTCTTACTACAGCGCCCGTCGGGATCCACTTCGCTCGGCGGCCTTGACGGCACGCCGCTCGGGGGCCGAAGCTCGCAGGGTGAATCGATGGCGGCTGCTCCTCGCTTGCGCTGCCGTCGGGCTCGTCGTCACGTGCTGGCAGACGGGCGTGTTCGCGCTCGTGATGGATCCGCCGCGCCTTCGCTCGACCCTCGTCGACATGGGCCCTTGGGGCTACGTCGTCTTCGTCCTCGCGTTCGCGTTCCTGCAGCCCTTCGGCTTGCCGGGGATCGCGTTCGTGCTCGCGGCGACGTACGTGTGGCCGCGGCCGATCGCGTACGGGTTGTCCCTCGTCGGATCGCTCTCGGGGAGCGCGGTGGGGTTCGGCTTCGCGCGGTTCGTCGCCCATGATTGGGTCGCGGCGCGGCTGCCCGCGCGGCTCCACAAATACGACGCTTGGATCGAGCGGCGGGGATTCCTCGCCGTCGCCGGACTCCGCGCGATCTTCCTCATGCACCCGCTCCTGCACGCCCTGTTCGGGGTGTCGCGGCTTCGCTTCGGGCCGTACATGTTGGGCTGCGCGATCGGGTACATCCCCGCCCTCGCCGTCGTGACCTGGGTGTCCGGCTCCTTCACCGACTGGCTGGGCCGACAGCCGAAAGAGCGCTTCTTGATGATCGCGATCGCGGGCGCCCTCTTGATGATCGGACGCCGCGTCGTGACCCACGTTTGGAAGAAGCGCGGCAAGGATGTCCGGCCGTGACTTGAGCGCGCGCGTCTGGTCTCCTCTCCGACGATGGCAGGAGAGCGAGACGACGACACGACCGACATGAGCCCAGTCTCCAGCGAGCGCGCCACGCCGCGCGCGCCGCGGCCGCCTCCCGCCGTCGAGCCGAGCCCGATCTCCACGACCCTCGCGTCACGCGTCGACGAGCCCCCCACCCCGAAGCCCCTCTCCAAGAAGGCGTCGGTCCGACCGGAGGCGCCCATCGAGATCGCGGACGAGCAGACGTCCGCGGACCCGGCCTCGATGCGCCGCGAGCCGGAGAGCGACCCGCCGCTGGAGGATCCGCCGAGCGACCTCGACGTGCCCGACCCCGACGCGCTCGCGGAGGCCCCCGACGTCGCTCCGCCCGCTCCCCTGCCGTCGTCGCCTGGATATGCGCCCTCCGCGCCCGTCGTCACGACCGTGAAGCCCACGAGGATCGACAGCCGGGGCGGCACCCCCGTCACCGTGTTCGGCGCCGGCTTCGTCCCCGGGTGCCGCGTCTTCGTGGGGGAGGAGGAGCTCATCGCGGAGGTCCTCGACGCGTTCACGATCCGATTCCACTCCCCCGCCCTGACCGGCAACCTCGAGCTCGTCGTCGAGTCTCCGAGCGGCAAGCGCAGCGAGCCGCGCGCGATCGAGCTCGTCGAAGGCCCGACCATCCTCCGCGCGATCCCGAGCGAGGGTCCCACCGAGGGCGGCATCGAGGTCGTGCTCGAAGGACGTGGCTTCTCGACCGGGTGCACGGTGGGGATCTTCGGGATGCACGCGCCCGACGCCGTCTTCGAATCGGAGCAGCGGATCAAATTCGTCCTCCCTCCGGCCGGCGACGGCCCCCTCGAGGGGACGCTCACCGTCACGCTGTTCGACGGGCTCATGGGGCGCGCGGAGGGCATCTTCCGCTATCGGCCACTCGCGCCTGCGATCGAAGCGATCGAGCCCAATCAAGGCTGGATCACCGGGAGCCGCATGATCGCGATCCGCGGCCAGGACTTCCACCCCAAGGCGGCGGTGCGGGTCGGGGGCCGCGCCGCGGTGACTCACTTCCGAAGCGCGACCCACGTCGACGCGGAGGTGCCGCCCGCGGACGCGCCGGGGCTCGTCACCGTCATCGTGGAGAACCCCGACAAGCGCGCGGCCACGCTCGAGGAAGGCTTTCGCTACGAGCCCGTCCCCGCGCCACCCAAGATCATCGACGTCTTCCCGAAGCGCGGCCTCATCACCGGGGGGGAGACGATCCGCATCGTCGGCGACAACTTCACGGAGACGGTGCGCGTCCGCATCGGCGATCTCACCGCCGTCCGCCGCGTCATGAGCACGAAGCTGATCGACGCCGACGTGCCGCCGCGGCAGCTACCCGGCCTCGTCGCGGTGGAGGTCGTCCTCGAAGACATCGTCGTCCGCGCAGAGGAGGCCTTCACCTACGTCTCCCCGCGCGCGCCGAAGATCACGAGCGTCGAGCCCCGCTCCGGGCCGACCGGCGGCAAGACGGTGGTCGTGATCGAAGGCGAGAACTTCATGAAGGGCGCGACGGTGCGCTTCGGGGGCGAGGCCTCGAAATTCGTGGTCGTGAAGAGCGACACGCGCATCGAGGCGCATACGCCTCCGAGCAAGGGGGGCGGCCTCGTCGACATCGAGGTCAGCGCGGTGGAGACGGGGCCCGGCGTAGCCCCGAAAGCCTTCCGCTACGAGGCCATGCTCGCGCCCACCATCGCCAGCATCTCGCCGCCGCGCGGCACCGTCGACGGCGGGACCGAGCTCAGCATCGAGGGGAAGAATTTCGCGGAGGGCTGCGCCGTGCTCGTCGGGGGCGCCCCGGTGAAGATGCGACGCATCAGCGGCAGCGTGCTCGAGGCGTACACACCCGGCGGCGACGACGGCAAGCTCGTCGACATCGCGGTGAAGAACCCCGACGGCCAAACGGCCATTCAGAAGCGCGCTTTCCAATACGACGCGCGCTACCGCAGTTGACATCGGCCCTCGCGAGGCCAACACTCCGATGCGAGCGAGGCATGTCGCCCGCTCGCAAAGCACGGTCCTTCGCATCGCGGCTCACGCCGTGAGGCGCCGGTCCGTGGGACACCGCCGGGAGCGACCAGCCCCGGCAGACAGGACAGCGAACCATGTACCCTGGTTTTTTTCATTGGGTGAAGCGCGGTGGATTCCATGGCGGATGCGGCCCATCGGAGGGCCACGAAGGCCATGAGGGCCACTGCGGACCCCACAGCTTCGGAGGTCGGCACGGGCACGGCGGCGGCCCGTTCGGGCACGGGGGACCGCCCTTCGGACACGGCGGGCCTCCGTTCGGCGGCCGCGGCGGCGGTGACTGGGACGACGGCGGAGGCTTCGGCGTCCGCAGACCGCTCCGGTTCCTCGCGTGGAAGCTCGAGCTCGAGGAGGAGCAAGTCGCGAAGCTCGCGATCATCCTCGACGAGCTCAAGACGGAGCGCGCCCAAGCGGCCGTCGATCAACGGCGAAGCACGGCCGCGATCGCGGACGCGATCGGCACCGACACCCTCGACGAGGCCAAGCTCAAGGAGGCGGGCGAGACCCGCGTGAAGAGCGCGGAGCGGCTGCGCGACGCGGTCGAGAAGGCTCTCACCGCGATGCACTCCTTGATGGACGCAGAGCAGCGAAAGCGGCTCGCGTACCTGCTCCGCACCGGCGCGCTCACGATCTGAGCGGCGCGCGATGACGCCGCGCTGACACCGCAGTATCGAAGGGGCCATGGTCGGCCCCTTCGTCTTTCGCCGCTGTTCGGTCGTGCTGGTGCCGCTCGCGCTCTTCCTCGCGAGCGCTTGCTCCGACGACACCGGCCCCAACACCCAAGGAGCAGGCGGCGCGGGCGGCTCGATCGCGGAGGGAGCCGCGCCCCCCTCGAGCGGAGGTGGCGGAGCAGGGATGGAGGGCGGCGCGGCCGGCCACGGAGGGACCGCGTCACAAGGTGGCGAAGCTCCCGGCGGAGGCGGAACGGGAACGGGGGGCGCCGCGGCCCTGGTGCCCCCCGACTGCCCGCCGGGAACGACGGAGCTCGCGGCGGCCCTGGACTGCGAGCCCGGGCCTCTGCCGGGCGACGCGCTGCTCGCCGCCGTCGACGGAGCGATCCGGGGCGACGTCGTGACCGCTGGTCCGGAGATCGACGAGGCGACGTGCATGCCCGTCCGCTCCTGCGTCTCCGAGGCCGCGCCGACCCTCCTGTTCTCGGACGAGCCGGAGTACGTGGACGATGAGGGGATCCTCTACGCGGACATCGTCGAGCCCGGCAACTACCGGCTCTACATCTATCACGTGAACAACGGGCTCTCGCGCCGCCGCTTCACCGCCGTCGCTTTGAATCAGGGCAACGTCGCCGCCACCCTCACCGTCACCCGCTCCGCCCGCGCGACTCCTTCCGAAAACCCCCTCGCGGTGGGGCGCGCCGTCGCGGCGGCGTATTTCACCGCCCCTTCCCAGGCGCCCGTCGTCGCCGCCCCGGGGGAACGCGTCGTGATCGACCCGGACCTCGACGCCCTCGTCGCCGACAGCGGGGAGCTGCTCCACGCGATCGTGGAGCTCCACGTCGACCACGCGGTCAAGATCTCCATCGTGAGCGTCTTGGAGAACGAAGACGCCGCCGCCGTGACGGCCGGGCTCTCCGTGCTCCCGAACACGGGCGCCCACACGCGCGGCACGTTCCCCTCCGCGGATCGGCTCGTCCTCACCAAGCACAACGGGGGCATCCGCGGGATCCGCCTCGGCGGCGATTTGCCCTTCGATCCTCACGTCCACGGGACGAGCTTCGTCGACGCGGGCGCGGCCGTGACGAACCAAGGAAACTTCGGGGTCGTCTATGACGTCCGCGTGGACACCCCGATCGAGCGGCTCGCCCTCGGCATCAACCCCCGCGCCGGCGCTTGGGAGGGCGCGATGCTCGGGTCGGCGGGGGTCGACGGCGCGGGGGGGGTCGTCGTGCTTCCTTCGAGCGCGAGCGCCGTGTCCGACAACGACGACCTGGTGATGCTGGGGCGATACACCTCGGGGATCTCCATCGGGGCGAAGCTGCTCACGGGCGGCGGCTCGAGCCTCCCCGTCGTCGTCGCCGCGGTACCTCAGCCCGACCCGTGATCGCTTGTCGCGGTGCGGCATCGATGCTTCGAAATAAAAAGCGCGGCATCGAGGCATCGCCATTGCCAGGTCGGTCGCTTTGGTGCGATTTGATCGAGATGCGAACGCGAGGGCGAGCGAGCGTAGCCGGGCTGGATCCGGTCACCGAAGCGACGGTCTCCTCCTCGCCGGCGGAGGACGCGTCGATGCCTCCCGCCTCGTCGCCCGCCGCCTCATCATCGACGAGCGCGGCGCGGTTCGTGATCGACGAGGCGGGCACGATCGTCGAGACGAACATGGAGGCGTGCGCCCTCGTCGACGTCGGCCCCCGGATGATCGTCGGCAAGCCCCTCGGCCTCTTCGTCGATCGCGACGACGCGGCGACCCTCGCGAGCGTCCTCGCCGACGCGACCCTCGTCCCGTCCGGCGATCGCTACGCCCCGTTCGTTCGCGTCGTCGATCTCTTCCTGCGAACGCGGACCGGCGTGCGCAAGCGCGCCCGCGCCACGATCTCGACCCGCGATCGCGCGCGCCTCTTCGTCCGCGTCGAGCCCCGTCCCACGCGGTCGGGCGTCTTCGGGACGCCCGACGACGAGTAGCGGGCGCACCGGGCTCTCCGCGTCCAGTGGGTCTCGGCGAATAGGGGTCATCGATTTCGCGGATGCCCTGCTCGCCTTGACGCGGCTCGCTTGCGACTTCTCTTTTGGGCTCATGCCCGAGTTCGACGAGCTTGCTTCCAGCCAGTCCATTCCCAAAGACGCCCAACTCGAGACCCACGACTTCGCCACCGACGGTTTGAGGATCAAGCGCGTCGTCGCCCGCGAGTCCCTCTCGTCGCTCTACGAGCTGAATGTCCTCGTGGTCGCCCAGCCCCGAGCCGGCGACGCGGCGCCGCTGGACCCGGACGCGGTGGTGGGGACGGAGGTGAGCCTCGTCTTCCTCGACGACGGCGGCGTCGCGCTGCGGCGTTTCAGCGGGATCGTCTCGGAGATCCGCGAGCGGGCCGACGACGTCGCCGTCGTGCATGCGACCTACGAGCTCACCGTGGTACCCCGCGCGTTCGGGCTCGCGCTCGTGACCACCCAAGAGATCTTCCAAGACATGACCGTCCCGGAGATCATCGTCGCGAAGCTCGCTCAGGTCGGGCTCACCGACGCCTACGATCTGCGGCTCTCCGGCGCGTACCCGAAGCGCGACTTCGTGGTGCAATACAAAGAGACTTCGCTCGCGTTCATCAGCCGTCTCGCCGAGGACGTCGGCATCACCTTTCACTTCGAGCAGACCGAGCACGGCGAGCGCATCGTGCTCACCGACAGCAACGACATGTTCCCGCTGTTCGGAGCGCGACGGGACGCCGCGAGAGACTCGAGGCGGCGGGGCGTCCCCGTGCCCTACCTCCCCCGCGCCGAGAACAAAGGCGTGTTCGAGCTCGCGACGCGCGCCCGGATCATCTCGTCGTTGTACGCGGTCCACGACTTCAACGAGATGCAACCCGGGCTCGACCTCGGGAAATCGAAGGAGCTCGAGGGGGAGTACGCGGGCGGCGTCATCGAGTACGGCACCCACCACCAAACCCCGGACGAGGGCGCGCGCGTCGCGCTCGTGCGCGCCGAGGAGGCCATGAGCCGCCGGCGCGTCTACGAGGGCAAAGGCGTGGTCGCGTTCTCGCCGGGGCTGCGCTTCGAGCTCGATGGTCATCCCTTCGTGCCGCACAAGCAGCTCCTCGTCACGAAGGTCCAGCATCGGCTCGAGATCTCCCTCGGCAACGACGAGGCGGTGACGGCGGGGTACGAGGCGACGTTCGAAGCCGTGCCGGCGGAGCGGAGATTCCGGCCCCCGCGGGTGACGCCCAAGCCACGGATCCACGGCGTCGTGCCGGGGTTCATTCAGGTCAGGCCGAGCGCGCACGAGGGCGATCTCCCCGAGCTCGACGCCCACGGGCGCTACCTCGTGCACCTCGACTTCGACACCGCGGACGCCTCCGAGCAGAAGGCCTCCTGCCGGATCCGGATGGCGCAGCCTTTCGCCGGCCCCGGACAGAACATGCACTTCCCGCTTCGACCGGGCACGGAGGTCGCGGTCGCGTTCGTCGACGGCGACCCGGATCGACCGCTCATCGTAGGGGCCGTCCCCAACGCGGTCACCCAGAGCCTCGTGACCTCGAGCGACCCGCACATGCATCGGATCAAGGCGCACCACGGGATCGTGGTGGAGTTCGGCACCACCGTGAAGAGCTCGTGAGGAGAGCAGAGCGATGAGCGACGAGACGATCCCCGATCAGCACCTCCGCATCTTCGTCCCGGGGCCGGATCCCGGCCCCGAGACGGAGCTCATCTACGGCACCGGTCCGAACAACTTCGTCGGCATCATGGGGCGCGCGCACGACGGCGGCATCTTCCTCGGCGCGAGCGGCGGGCTCTTCGGCCTCCCCCGGAGCGACAGCAACTACGCGAGCTTCAAGAAGCTCCACACCGGGCTCAACATCGGCATCTCCGGCATGGGGGCGCTCGCGCTCGTCGCGCGGACGCCTTGGGCAGGGAAGAACGCATCGATCTTCGACGCCGTCGTCAACTCGGCCGTGTTCGGCCTCGGCGTCGTGAGCGGGGTCAAGGCCGGCATCGATGGAGGCCTCGGCGATCCGAAGGGCAACGTGTCGATCTACGGCGACAGCGGGATCGCCGCCGTCTCACCGTTGACCTTCGCGGCCAGCGGCGGCGCCAGCGCATCGCTCAACGGCGGCCTCGTCGCGTCCGTCAACGCCATCGGCGCGGCGACGGTGAACGGCGTCATCGCCGCGCTGCACGGCGTTTGGAAGGCGGTCATCGACGCGCACGAGGCCAACGTCATCGGAGACGGCAAGGTCCTCATCGCCTCCCGTGGAGGGCCCACCACGATCGAGGGCGACACGATCGAGATCGGGAAGGCCTCCAACCTCGCGAGGCCCGGCTACTCGAACCCCGGTGTCCTCGACTTCGTGCTGAGCGGGTATCAGAACGCGACGAAGCGCGTCGAGATCCAGGCCGACGACTCGATCCGCCTCGAGCCGGGCAAGGCGACCGACAAGATCGCGGGCGTGCCGGTGAAGGTCCACGTCACGAAGGACCACGTGCGCGCGGACTCCGAGAACGCCGCCCTCATGCTCTCGAAGGAGGCGGTCCTCCAGTCGGGCAGCTCCGTACTGCACCTCGGATCGAGCGGGGCGAAGCTGATGGCCCCGGCCGTCGGCCCCAAGCAAGCGGCCGACGCCGTGATCAAGGCCGCGGAGACGGCGTGGAAGACGGCCCACAACGCGGCCGACCTCGCGTACAAGAGCGTCGAGGCGGGCGAATATCTGATCATCGCGCAAGCGATCGGGCTCGGCGTCGGCGGGCTCGCGGGGATCATCGCCGGAAGCGCCGGACAGACTCCGCTCGCGAAGGGCCTCGGGGGCGTCGGCGCCGCCGCCGGCGGCCTCCTCGGATCGGTCGCGGTGGGCGGGGCGGTCGGTCTCATCAAGAAGAAGATCGCGAGCAAGGCGCGCGACGCCGCCAAGAAGGTCGCGGACGAGATCTACAAAGGGGTGGTGGACGGCGCCCTCCAAGCCGAGGCCCAGGCGCTGAAGATCGCCGGCAACAACCTCGCGACGCCGCGGGTCGAGGTCACCGCGACCGGGGTGAAGATCGTCGCGGGGCTCAGCGAGCTCTCCGTCACGCCGAGCGGCATCGACCTGAAGTGCCCGCCCGCGGGCAAGGTCTCGGTGAACGGCCACACGTTCGCGTACATGCCGCTCTCGCTCTTGAGCGTGGACTGAGCCGATGGCGATCCTCGTCCGGAACACCACGCCGTTCCGCATCGCGTTCTTGCCGAGCCGCATCTCCTATCCCGGGCACGACGTCACCGTCATCGTGAAGGGGACCTTCAGGCTGACGCACGGCGACGCCGCCGATCCAGTGCCTCCCGAGGAGCAGCTTCACCTCGCAGGGGATCTGGCGTTCGACGACGAGCGCGAGGCGAGCCTCTCGTACGCTTCGGACTTCGCGCCGTTCAAGCCTCGCGCCGACGTGCTGCTCGTGGGCACTTGCCACACCCCCAGAGGCGCTCCGCGCGATCGGGCGCTCATCGGCATCGACATCGGCTCGGTGAAGAAGCGCGTGTCGGTGGTCGGAGATCGCGAGTGGAAAGAAGGTCCTTCCGGGGTGGCGATCGCGGGGAGGCCGCAAGCCTTCTCGACCATGCCCCTGCGGTGGGAGCGCGCCTTCGGAGGGCCCGGATTCGAAGACAACCCGATCGGGTGCGGGCTCTCGAACAAGCTCCCGAACCTCGAGCACCCTTCTCGATCCGTGACGGCGCGTGATCAGCGTCCTCCTCCGGTCGGGGTCGGCCCGGTGGACCGTCGCCGTCCGGTGCGGACGCGCTACGCGGGGACCTACGACCGGCGGTGGCTCGAGGAGCGGTGGCCCCACTTCCCCGCTGACTTCGACTACCGCTACTTCAACGCCGCTCCCGAGGACCAGCAGATCGACGGCTACCTCTCTGGTGACGAGCCGCTCGTGATCGCGGGGGTGGATCCGGACCGCGACGTGATCGAGACGCGCCTCCCTGGCGTTCGCGTTCGCTGCGTGCTCCGCCGCAAGGGCGCCGAAGACGCGATCGAAGACGTGGCGATGCGCCTCGACACGCTCTGGATCGACGCGGACGAGCGTCGCCTCGTGCTCGTCTGGCGGGGAACCGCGCGCGCCATCGACAAGCGGCTCGGGGACGTCGGGGCGCTCCTCTTCGCCGCGGAGTCCCTCTCGCAGCCAGCCGCCACCGCCGACCAGCTCGTCGCCGTCCACGGGTTCGACGCGCGCGCGGCGGAGACCGCGCTCGACGAGGAGCCCTCACCCCCGGCCGGCGACCCGCCGCCGGCAGCGAGAGAAGCAGGAGCGCCGTCGCAGACCGATGGAGACGCCGAGACGATCGCGGAGGCGCTGAGCTTGCTCGAGCAGGGTAGCGCTCCACCCGATCTGGTGGCGCGGGCGCGGCAGAGCCGCTCGCTCTCCGAGCTGCTCGAGGTGCTCGCGCCGGCGCTGCCGGACCCGAAGCCGGGCTTCGGAGCGGCCGAGCTCGCCGCCGTCGAGGGGCATGCGGAAGACCTCCTGGCCTCGAGCGGAGCGGCCCCTTCCGCGCTGGCGCGGGACGAGATGCCGGTGCCCCCCGAGCCAGGGGCGGCCGGCCGCCTCTCGCGCGAGGAGGTGGAGCGACGCGCGCGGGCGGGCGAGACGCTCGCCGACTGCGATCTCCGCGGCCTCGACCTGCGCGGGATCGATCTGTCCCGCGCGAACCTGCAGCGGGCCGTCCTCGACGGCTGCAACCTGGAGGGCGGGCGCCTCACGGAGGCCGACCTCACCGACGCGAGCGCCCGAGCCGCGCGATTCGATCGAGCCGATCTCCGCATGACCATTCTCCTCGGCGCCATCCTCGAAGGCGCGTCGTTGATCGCCGCCGATCTGCGAGCGGCGAGCGCCTCGAGCACGAAGGGGCGAGGGGCGCTGTTCTCGCGGGCCAACCTCGAAGGAGCGGACCTGACGGCGGCGGACCTGAGCGGCGCATCGTTCGAGGAGGCGTGCATTCGGGGCGCCCTCTTCGACGAGGCGAAGCTCGCGAGCGCGACGCTCGTCCGCGCCGAGGGGACCCGCGCCCGGCTCGCGAGCGCGCAGCTCGACGCGGCCAGCCTCGCCGGTGCGCGGCTCGAAGGGGCGAACCTCAGGGGCGCGACCGTCGAGGGCGCGACCTTCGAGGGCGCGCACCTGAAGGAGGCCTCGCTCGAGGGCGCAGTGGGAGGAGACGTGATCCTGCGCGGCGCGGATCTCAGCCAGCTCCGCGGCGCAGGGGCCCGCCTCGCCCGCGCGCGGCTGGAGGGGGCTCGCGCGGTGGGCTCGATCTGGACGGGCGCCGCGCTCGAGCATGCTCGCTTCGAAAGGGCCGCGCTCGACCGGGCCGACTTCACGGAGGCGTCGCTCGCCGGCGCGAGCTTCGACCTCGCCGTCCTCAAGTACGCGACGTTCGCTGGCGCCGACCTCGGCGGGGCCGCCCTCACGCGAGTGAACCTCTTCCGCGGCTCTCTCGAAGGAGCAGACCTCAGCGGCGCCGACGTCCGCGGCAGCAACCTCTTCGAATGCGAGCTGCTGGACGCGACCACCGCCGAGGCGCGCTTCGAAGGGACGAACCTGCAGCGAACCAAGCTCTCCCCCGGAGGTGTCTCGTGAGTGAGTCCGCCGATGCGATCGTCGACCGCCTTCGTTCGACGGAGAAGCCACCGGTGGTGGCGAGCGTGGATCTGGGCTCCGCCAAGCTGGCTGGGCTCGACCTCGCGGGCGTCGTCTTCTACGACGTGACCATGCGAGGCGCGGACTTCTCCGGCGCCGATCTGTGCGGAGCCACGTTCATCGACTCGAGCCTGGAAGGCGCGCGCTTCGACAAGGCGAACCTGGAGGGCGCCACCTTCAGCTGCATGACGGCGCGCGAAGAGGCGCAAGACGGTAAGGGGTTGGACGTCTCCGACGTGGAGGGGGTGCCCGAAGGGCTCGCTCCCATGCTCGAAGAGGCAGGGGTGAACGGGCTCGCGCGCGGACGCCTCGCCCTCGCGAACGCCTCCTTCGCGGGCGCGCGCCTCATCGGGGCCCGCTTCGAAGGGGCGAGCTTGAGGGGCGCGTCGTTGGAGGGCGCCGACATGGCGGGGGCCTACTTCGAGGGGTGCTCGTTCGAGGACGCACGCTTCGATCGGGCGTTGCTCCGCGGGGCCATCTTCGAGCGTTGCGCCGCGCTCCGCACGAGGCTCGAGGGAGCGGATCTCTCCGGCGCCGCCTGGACGGGCTGCGATCTGAGCGGGGCCCAGCTGCGGAACGCGACCCTCGTCGAGACGCGCTTCTCGGGCGGGAGCGTCGCGGGCGCTTCGTTCGCCGGCGCGGTGCTCCACCTGGTGACGTTCGACGCGGTGTCGCCATCTGCCCTCCCCCTCTCGGACGCGAAGTCGGTCACGGGTATGCGGGTGACGGGAGCGAGCGGCGGCGCCTCACCTCTCCGCGGCGATCAGAGCGGGGGCGACTTCGAGGGGGCGGATCTCTCCGGGCTCGATCTCACCGCTTGCTCTTTCGCGGGAGCGCGCCTCGCGGGCGCGCGGCTGTTTCGCGCCAGCCTCGTCGGCGTCGACCTCACGGGCGCGGACCTGACGGGAGCCGATCTCGGCGAGGCTCGTCTCGATGGGGCGAGGCTCGAGGCGGTGCGGGCCGCGGGAGCGAGGCTCTCCGGGGCGTCCGCGAGAGGGGCCATTCTCTCCAGAGGAGACTGGTCGCGCGCCGCCTTCGATGGCGCGGATCTCCAGGGCGCCGACGCGGAAGGCGCGATCTTGGAAGGGGCAACGTTACGAGGGGCGAAGCTGCCCGAGTCGACGCTGCGCGGGACGACGCTCGCGCGCGCCGACCTCTCCACCGCCGACCTCTCGCGAGCGACCATCGCGGGTTGTGACCTCACGGGAGCGGTGCTCCGCGGCGCCACGTTCGCCGGTGCCACCCTCTCGTCGCTGGACCTCTCCGGCGCGAGCCTGGTCGACCTCGACCTCACGCGCGCGACGTTGGTCTCGTGCTCCCTCCGTCGCGCCGACCTCTCGCTCGCGCGCCTCACGGAGGCGACCGTCCGAGGAGGAAGCCTCGCGGAGGCTGCTCTCGCCGGGGCACGCCTCGAAGGGGCCTCGTTCGACGGCACCGGCTTCTCGGGCACGAGCCTCACCGGCGCGACCCTCGGACAAAACCGCTTCGTGCGATGCAAGCTCGACGGGGTGGGCCTCGCGGGCGCGAGCCTCGAAGGGGCGGTGCTCACCGACTGCAACCTGCGCGGCGCCGATCTTAGCAAAGCGCGAATGACCACCGTCGACCTCAGCCGCTCCGACCTCACCGCCGCGACGTTGTGCGACGCGACGCTCGGCGGCGCGCGCGCGGAGGCGGCGACGTTCACGAACGCGGATCTCTCGCGCGCCTCGATGGCAGGCGCGTCGATGCGGCTCGCGTGCTTCGAGGGGGCGCTGATGGATGGAGCGAACCTCACCAATGCGCAGCTCGACGAGATCATTGGGCTCGGGATGCGCGCCCGGCGCACGACGCTCCGCGGCGCGCGGCTCGCGTGGGCCGACCTCTCTCACGCGGACTTGTCGGAGTCCGACCTCTCGGGAGCGCGGCTCGAGGGGGTCAACTTGCACCGGGCGCAGACCCGAGGGGCGAGCTTCGCCGGCGCGGATCGGACGGGGGTGCGCCCCACCGACGCGGAGCTCGCGGCCGCAGAGGATTGGCAGCCGGAGAAGACTTTGAAGGAGGACGCCCGATGATCTCGTTCGATCGAAGCCCGAGCCACGACCCGAGCGCATGGGGGCCCGCCTCGAGCGGCGCATGGGTCCGACCCGCGACCGTCCTCGGGGCCGGCGCCGACGGTCGCGTGTTCGCGCGGCTCGACGACGGCACCGTCGTCAACCTCGTGGTCGCGACCCAACCCGTGCCTTCGTTCGAGGCCGGAGACCGCGTCCTCGCGACGGGAGAGCGCACGGACGCCTCGTTCCTGATCGGGGTCCTCGAGACGAAGAGCCCGGCCAAGCTCGTCACCAAGCAGCGGGTGTCCGCCCGCATCGCCGTCGTCGAAGGACGAGAGCGGCTCGAGATCCGCGACGCCGACGACCGGCTCCTCGTGAGCGTCGATCCTTCCACGGGCGGCATGGTGCTCTCCTCCCCCCGCGGTCCCTTCGCGATCCGCTCCGAGGCCGGCGACATCGAGCTCCAAGCCTCGGGCGCGGTTCGCGTCGCCGGCGGCGAGCGCGTCGAGCTCCGCGGCGGCCACGGCGACGACGCGGCCACCTTCTCGCTGGAAGGGGCGCTCTCCAAGCTGACCAGTGACGCCATCGACGTCACCGCGCGAAGAGCGCGGGCAGGGATCGCCGACGTGAAGCTCGCAGCGAGAACGCTCGCCTCGAGGATCGAGGACGCACGCCACGAGTACGGACGCGTCGAGACCGTCGCCGAGCGGGTCGTCGAGCGCGCCAAGACGGCGATGCGCCGGGTCGAAGAGCTCAGCGAGCTCGCGGCGGGGCGCATCCGCTCCGTCGCCACCGGAGGCATGACCCTGAGAGCCGGCCACGCGTCCCTCGAGGCGGACGACGAGGTCCGCATCGACGGCAAACACATCAACCTCGGCTGACCGAGCCGAGAACCGAGGAGGACCGATGTTTCCGATCGCGACCGCCGGGGGAGGCCAGTGCACTGCGTTCCCCGACACTTGCAAGACCCCGGCGCCCCCCGGCCCACCGGTGCCGACGCCCTATCCGAACATGGCCATGCTCGCGCAAGTGAACCGGGCCACCTGCGCGATGAAGGTCACGATCCTCAATCAGCCGATCGTGACGATGAACAGCATGGTCATGATGACGTCCGGCGACGAGGCGGGCGCCGCCGGCGGGGTCGTGTCGAACATGATCAAAGGGCCCGCGAAGCCGTCGAAGGGGTCGGCGAAGGTGAAGGCGGCCGGGCAGCCCGTCATCTTCCAGACGTGCATGTTCGGGCACAACGGGACGAACGCGAACGCGCCCCTCGGCATCCACGACACCCCCTCCCAGACCAAGGTCACGGTGATGTTCTGATCGAGGCCGCCCCGATTCGGGGCGCTGTGGCGCGCGGCCGCACACCACGAGCGGCACGCGCCCGGCCGTTCGCACAAATCGAACCGGTCGAGCGCCGAGCGGACAAACACAGAGGACCTCTCGGGCCGAGCGCCGAGCGGACCAAACGCTACGCAAACAGTAGCGCCCGCTCTCCTCCAGCAACCAAGCAGCACAAACCTGTCAGCCAAGACGGGACGAGAGGCGAGTGTTCCTCACTCGACGCTCGCCGCAGCGTGCCCGAAGGGCGAGCGAGGACCTCTCGGGCCGAGCGCCGAGCGGACAAACACAGTCTGGGTGGCTGGGATCGAACCAGCGACCTCACGCTTCCGAAGCGCGCGCGCTTCCCACTGCGCTACACCCAGCAATCGTGTCTTCGGCCCCTCTCGGGGCGCGGGGGGCTTGGGCTTCTCGTGGGTTTCATGGCTTGGCTCGACGCGCGCTGCGGACGACTCCTGACGAGGCGCGCCGGCGCCGCTCGCTGCGTTAGCAGGCTGCTGAAAA
>JBGAID010000154.1:0-14254 GCA_044225865.1 Polyangiaceae bacterium
GTTGCCGCCGCAACCTCCAGCTAACGAGCCGAGCAGCGGGGCCTCGCGCTGGCGGCGCAACACCTTCGAGCACGACACGGCTTCAGCTCTGCCTCTCTCGGCGAGCGCGAAGCGCGAACGCGCGCTGCCCCAATCTCGAGACGAGGCCATGCATGCGCGGTCCCAGTCTCGAGACAACGCTCTGCGAGTCACCCCAGTCTCGAGACCACGCCGTGCGAGCCAAGGAGCTCTCTGTCATCAACAGCAGCTCACCACCTTGAAGCAGCCATCCGAAGCGCCGGAGGGGGGCCCCACGCAGTGGGGGGAGGTTGCCGCCGCAACCTCCAGCTAACGAGCCGAGCAGCGGGGCCTCGCGCTGGCGGCGCAACATCCTCGAGCACCACACGGCTTCAGCTCTCCCTCTCTCGGCGAGCGCGAAGCGCGAACGCGCACTGCCCCAGTCTCGAGACCACGCCGTGCGAGCGAAGGAGCTCTCTGTCACCAACAGCAGCTCACACCTTGAAGCAGCCATCCGAAGCGCCGGAGGGGGGGCCCACGCAGTGGGGGAGGTTGCCGCCGCAACCTCCAGCTAACGAGCCGAGCGGCGGGGCCTCGCGCTAGCGGCGCAACATCCTCGAGCACGACACGGCTTCAGCTCTCCCTCTCTCGGCGAGCGCGAAGCGCGAGCGCGCGCTGCCCGCCCCGCGCTTCTCTCCCGGCGATGCCCACCCGCGGCTCGCTTCGCTCGCCGACCCCTCCCCGGCGTGTCGCTCCGCGACCCGCGGGAGGGGTGCGCTCGGTCGCGCTTGGCTCCCGCTCCCGTGAGGAGCGGATCAGAACCCCTGCCGCGACGGAGCTCGAAGAGCGGAGTCGCCTGGGAGGGGTCGGCGAGCGCGGAGCGCGCCGGGGGTGCTGATCAGAACGCGCCGAGGTAGCGGGGGGGCAGGCCGATGCCGTCGTCGAGGGGGATCGCGCTGGGGGCGGAGACGCCCGCGGCATCGATCGAGAAGCGTTGCACCACCTGGTGATCCGCGTCGGCGACGAAGCACGCGCCGCAGGCGAGCTCGCAGCGGGCGTCGCCGAGGGTGAAGGCGCGGGTCTCGGAGCGGAGCAGCTCGCGGGCGGCGCCGGTGGAGAGGGTGATCTCGAGGAGGCGGTCGGGGACGGTCTGCTCGAACTGGTCGTTCATGGCCCCGAGCGTGCCCGCGAGGACGACGTCGTCGGTCGCGAAGGCGAGGGTGGGGGCGAGGGGTGCGTCGCCGAGATCCGCGGCCGCGATGCGCGACTCGAGGTGGAGCGCGCCCGCGTCGTCGACGGAGAGGACGAGGAGCGCCGAGTCCTCGATGGTGGGGGTGCTCGTGCCGCCGAAGGTCCCGGAGCACGAGACGGCGAGGCGGTGGCCGCCCGGAGAGACGGCGAGGGTCGAGCAGCCGCGGGCGCCCTCGAGGACGGTGTGGCCGACGACCCGATCCGACTCGGGATCGATGGTGGCGATGCGGCCGTCGCCGGAGTGGAGGAAATCGGCCGAGTACGAAGAGAGGAGGGCGAACACGGAGCCGCCCGCGCGCGCGAGCTTGGAGGGGCGAGGGAGGATGCCTTCTTCGGCGCCGTCCATCGCGAGGGAGAGATCGACGCGGCCGGTGAGGGTGGCGTCGTCGAGGCGCACGATCACGAGATCGCTCCCCGCGTCGAACGCGGTCGCGCCCGGGTCGGGGTTCTGCCCATAGCGCGAGACGTAGGCCTTGCCGGGCGCGACCTCGAGGATGTCCTGCGGGTTGGAGGAGAAGCCAGTGCGCACGTCGATCTGCGCGTCGACGGAGGCGGCGGTGGGATCGATGACGGAGACGACGCCGGTCGGGTAGCGGTCGAGCAGGAGGATCGAGCCGGAGGTGGAGCGCGCGCTCGGGGCGACGACGTCGCCCGAGAAGGGGACGCTCAGGCCGCTCGTGGCGCTGCCGGAGCTCACGATCGAGCCTTCGAGGACGGCGCCGTCCCAGCCGACGACGGCGACGGTGGTGGACTGGTAGTCGGTCGACACGACGTAGAGGGCGTGGCCGCAGGGCCCCTCCGGGATGTCGACGCCCTCGCTCGGAGGCGGGGGGGAGGCGCCGTCGCAAGCGGCGAGGATCGCGGCGGAGAGGGTGAGGGAAAGGGGGCTTGCCGTTCGCACGATCATCTCCACAGGGTCGAGAACGAGACGTGGCCGCCGCGGCCGGGCAGCGGGTACCCGACGAGATCGGTGGTGCGGTCGTCGAGGATGTTGTCGACGCGGACGGCGATCTCGGCGGTGTTGCGCAGGAACGAGACGCTCGCCTGCGCCTCGAGGAGAGACTGGGGCGGCAGCTCGACGAGGCCGGCCGGATCGGCGGTGCGCGCGGCGCGATGATGGAAGGACACGTCGGCCCGGACCTCGTCGAGGCGCACCGCGCGGACGACCTCCAAAAAGCGCACCCCGAGCGAGCCGCCCACGTCGTAGGGCGCCTGAAAGGGCAGGCGATCGTTCTCGGTGGTGCGCCCTTCGCTCGTGTCGCGCGCGTCGGTCAAGGCGACGAACGCGCGCGCGTCGAGGACGCGGAAGAAGCGGGCGACGAGCGCCCCTTCGAGCCCGAGCACGCGCGCGCTCCCCACGTTGAACGGCTCGAGGGCGCCGAACGAGCTGCGCTCGTAGGCGATGAGATCCTCCGCGTGGCGGCCATAGAGATCGAGCTCGGAGGCGAGGAGGACGTGCGCGCCGAGGGCGCCCTCCGCGCGCGCGCCGAAGTCGCCGGACCAGCCCGCTTCGGGCCGCAGCGACGGATTGCCGAGGACGGTGGCGGTGACGCCGAACTGCTCGCCGAGCATGGGCAAGCGCCCGTAGCGCCCCCCGCTCGCGAAGAGCTCCATCCACCCGACGGGGCGGACGGCGAGGGCGACTCGACCTCGCGGAGAAGCTTGGGCGGAGCGATCGCCTTCGCTCTCGAGCGCGTCGGAGGAGACGGCCCCCTCCGCGCGCGCGTCGAGCCACGCGACCGGGCGGATGGAGAGGGCGACGTAGCCGCGCGCGGATCTTCGAGAGGCGTTCGTGTCGGGGCGATCGAGCGGGTCGACGGAGATCTGCGCGAAGGTCAGGGACGTCCCCGCGCGCACGGCCACGATGGACGACGGAGAGAGGTCGATCTCGGCGCGCGTGCCCGCGCCGCCGTACGAGGTGATCTGTTGGTCGGTGCCGAGGGCAAGCTCGCGGCCGGGGTCGTCGAGGCGATAGCTCGAGGCGCGCGCCCACGCCGAGATGCGGATGCGGCAGCGCGCGGGCGCGTCCGGGGAGCACGCGACGTCGCCGCTCGTCGCGCCGACCGTCTGCCGGGTGGTGGCGCGGGCGCGCTTCGCGGGGACGAGCCCGAGGCCGGGGACGCCCTGCTCGCGCGAGAACACGCGGGCGAGGACTTCGAGCTGGCCGCGGTCGGGGTCGAAGTGGACGCGCGTGACGGACCACAGGTCTATCGAGCGCGCGTCGGCGTTCTCGCGCGCGACGTCGACGTCGTCGGTCGGGTCGAAGCGGGTGCCGCGGTCGTCGGTGTAGACATAGGAGCCGCGGGTTCGATCGAGCCGCACGAACGCGGCGCTCGCGATCGTCGGCCCGCCCACTGCGAGGAGCCCGGACGCGAAGCGCTCGCCGAAGCTCCCCGCCCCGGCGCTCAGACCCGCGCGCGTGCCGGAGGGGATCGCGGGCGTCAGCACGATCGCCCCCGAGAGCCCCTCGCGCTCGAGCTCGATGGGGCCGTGGCCTCGAAAGACCTCCGCCCGCGAGAGGAAGAACGGCGGCACGGTGGAGAGATCGGCGGTGCCGGTGAGCTCGTCGTTGAGCGGGATCGATCCGAGGTAGACCGGCGTCTCCGCGCTCGAGGCGCCGCGGAGAGTCACCGTCGCGAGCTCCGCGGATCCGCCGGTGCGCTCGACGTGCGCGCCGGGGACGCCTTGCAGCGCGTCCGCCGTGCTCGCGCCGGGCCTGTTGAGATCGCGCGGGCCGAGCACGGTCGAAGCGCGGGTCGGATCTTCGGACGCGGGCAAGAGGGTGCCCTTGATCTCGACCTGGATCGGAGGCGCGTCGTCGGCGCGCGCGCTTCGTCCGATCAAGAGCGAGATCCCGAGGGCGGCGGCGAGCGGCCGCCTCTTCATGGGGCGTCGCAAGTGAAATGGGCGAGCGCGACCGCGTCGAGATCGAACGATCCCGAGAGCCCGATCGTGTCGGGGCGATCGACGATCCGGATGAAGCGCGCCTCCGAGAGGCCGACGTCGGCGAGATCGAACGCGTCGCCGCCGGCCGCCTCGGGATCGTGCGGATCGATGGTCGGATCGCCGTCGCCGGCGAGGACGGGATGCCAGCCCGCGCACGCGCCGTAGGGGTATTCGCTGGCGGTGCACGGGAACTCGACCCACGTCGCGCCGTCCGCGCTCACTTGCACGGTGGCGAGCTCCGCGAACGGCATCGTGGGATCACCCCCCGCGTCGAAGGCGTTCTCGAACACGATGAAGTCGGGGCCGTCACCGTCGACGATCGTCTGCGCGCCGAAGCCGAGCGTGATCGAGCCGCCGTTCCCGAGCGCCACCACGTCGAGCGATCCCGTCTCGAGACCGCCGCCCGCGGGCGCCCCGAGGACGATGCCCGGCATGTCGTCTTGACCGAAGCCCGCGCCTGGCCCGTACGCGACCTCGACGACCTCGGTCGCGAACCCGGCGCAGGGATCGATCGGCTCGGCGCCGCCGTCCGACGTCGCTCCGCCGTCCGCGGGCGCTCCGCCCTGCGCATCCCCGCCGCCCTCGTCCGCGCCCGCTCCGTCTCCTGCCACGCCCGTCGACGACGACGAGCACCCGACCGCGAGCACGAGACACAACCCCAACGA
This sequence comes from Polyangiaceae bacterium, assembly GCA_044225865.1. GTDB lineage: Bacteria > Myxococcota_A > Polyangia > Polyangiales > Polyangiaceae > Xiheicaenibacterium. The sequence goes on from JBGAID010000154.1 coordinate 4,860, forward strand.
AGAACGAAAAATCACCGGCGTACCCTCCAGGCGAAGCTCGCGCCATAGGTCGCTCCACGCTCGACGCGCGGAGGTCGTAGCCGGTCTTCTGACTTCCCGACCGTCTGTTTCGACGGCCCCGCTCCTTCCGGACGCTGAGGGCGACCGTGGATGCTTCGGACGAGACGCCTCGCGGCGCCTCGCGGGTTACAGCGGCGGCTCCGTGCCAGATTTCCACTGGCTTCCCGCGGCGGGTGAGCTGACCCGCCGATTCGCCCAAGGCGAATGAGCTACGACGAGGGAGCGTCTACCACGCAAACGAGGCGTCGAGAAGCCAAGCGCCCATCGGCAGACAAAAGCGCGCGTTCCTACCCCTCCCGCGGGGCGCGAAGCGCCACGCTGGGGAGGGGTCGGCGAGCGAAGCGAGACGGGGGTGGGCACCTCCCTCACGTCTCTCGTCTCTCGTCATGCGGTCGTGGCGCCGGCGCGGAGCAGCTGCGCGACCCGCACCGCCATCCCGAGCCGTCGGCCCGCTCGCCCCGCGCCGAGGGGAGGACCGCTCAAACCCGTGCGCTCCGAGAAGGCCTCGAGCGGACCGGTCTTGTCGCGGAGCCACTGGGCGGCCGCGCCGCGCAGATCGACGAACGCGGTCGGAAGGGCGGCGCCTCTCTCTCTCAGGAGCCCGGCGGCGTAGTGGCCCCACGCCGCGATCGCGTCTCCTTCGCGCAGGAACGCGGCCCACCGCGCCGCGAAGCTCGCGTAGGACGCTCCGGCCGCGATCACGCGCGCGTCGAGCTCGGTGAAGCCGGGCGTAGCGGGGGCGAGCGGGTGCTCGGGGGCGATGATCGCCTCGAAGGTCGACCCGTCCGAGAGGCGGTGGGCGACGAGCTGCACGAGCTCGTCGGGATGAGGGGGCGTCGGCTTGCGGGGCCACGCGTTCGCCTCGCCCGCGATGACGACGATCTCCGTGCCGTCGATGAGCCGCGCTGGGACCGGCCTCGGCTTCCGCTTCTTGTACGCGTAGCGAAGGCGCGCCCCTTGGAGCACGCGCTCGTGCTCGACCTGGGTGTCGATCATCGCGAAGAACGGATCGAGCATCGGCAAGAACCGCTGCTCGTCGCCCTCGAGGATGGCGAGGGCGCGCATCACCGCCTCCACCGTCGAGACGAAGTCGGCCCGCGGCTCGGCGCGGATCCGATAGCGGCTCGGCGCTCCCTCCCCGAGGTGGTAGCGCGGCAGGTTCGCGACGCGCGGGTTCAGGCGGACGAGCTTCTTGGCGAGCGACCACGTCCCGTCCACCACCACGAGGGTGAGGGGACGGTCGCGCGGCGCGTCCCGGAGGTCCCGCGCGCCCTCCCCCGGCCACAACAGCACCGGGGTGCGATCCGGATCGTCGAGGGCCTCCCGGACGGCGCGAACGTGCTCCACCTCCGTGCCCACCACGAGCTCGCTCCGAGGCAGCGAGAGCGAGGCCATGCGCGCGGTGCCGATGGGCATGAACTCCTCGCGCGGGTGCTGCAGAAACAGCACCCGCGTCGCCGTCTCGATGCGAGGGATCCGATCGCAGTAGCAGACGCGCGCTGGCCTCAAACAGCGGTAGCAGACCGCGCGAGGCTCGAACGAAGACGCGAGGGAGACCGCCACGGGGCGTCTCTATCTTCACCGTGAGCCCGCGAGAACTCGCTTCTTCGGCGGGGCGCGACGCTCCTCGCACACTTATCGAAGCGACGCCCCACCGCTTGCCTTCATCAACGGCTGACACATAGGTGAAACATGCGCAGCAAGAACGGATCTTCCCCTCTCGGCACGATGGTCGTCCTCAAGCCGCGCGGGGTCGCTCCACGGCCTCGTCCTGCTGCCCCGCCCCCCCAAGACGACCGGAAGCCCGCTCGCGATGTCCTCGCGATGCACGTGCTCCGCGCCATCTTCGCCGCCCAGACGAAGCACCGCCACATCACCCTCGAGGACGTTGCCCGAGCGGTCGGGGCGCGCAAGGCCGAGGTCCGATCGGTCGTGAGCGATCTGGATCGCCAGGGCTTCGTCGACGCGATGCGGATGCGGCTGACGTTCGCCGGGTTCGCGATCGCAGCGAGCACCGGTGAAGCGCTCCGCGCCCTGCGTCAGGCACCTTCGGCGGTTCATAAAGCCGCGTGATTGGATCCGGCCTGGGGGACGCGGATCCCGATACGGGCTAGCATGCAACCAACACTCCGCGAAGCCGGTCGCTCGCGCCGAGGAGCGCGGTCGCGAGAGCGTGGAAGGACGGTCGCGTCGTGCCCTACCGCTCCCGGATCCAAGGTCGCACCGTGAGGCTCGTCGTCGCGCCCGCGACCTATTGGGCCCGCTTCCGATCTCGGCTGGGAGCCGCCGTCGGACAAGCGGCGGTGGTGATCGTCGCCGCCTCTGTCGTCTCGGTCGCGCTCGCGGTCGGCCTCGCGGGGACGGATCAGCTCCCGTTCGGTCCGCGGCCCCTGTTCGCGTTCATCCTCTTCGAGTCGATCCTCGCCGGCCCCTTCGCGCTCGGCGTCCTCTTCGCCGCGCCCGTTCGCGCCCTCGAGCCGAGCCCCTACGAGCTCTTGCTCCCGCGGGAGCTGACGTTCCAGGAGGACGGCATCCACGTCGTGCCTCGCCACGGCCACCCCTACCAGACGAGCTATGGCTTCATCCCCCGCGCGCGGCTCGAGGCGCGCGGCGTGGAGCTGAGCCTCGCCCACGACGCTCCCGTGCGCGTCCACGTGAGCCGCGCCGCCATCGGCCCCGCCGCCTTCGATCTGATCGTGGGCTGGCTTCGAGAGCATCGGACCCTGTGATCGGGGATACGATGCGGGGGCGATGGCCTCCGGCATCAGCGCCCTCCGCGCCCCGCTCAACGAGGCGCTCGGAGACGAGATCAGAAACCTCGACGTGCAGCTCGCACGTGCGTGGCGGATCCTCGGCAGCGCCGGTGTCCTCGGCGGCCTCGCGGTGTGGAAGCTCCTCGACTACGTCGAGGGCCCCGGCATCGCCCTCCTGAGCCTCATCGGCTCGCTGTGGTTCACCGTCCAGCTCCGCCTCTTCGCGAGCAAGCACGCCGAGGTGGCGATCCGCATCGGGGCCATCGTCGAGGTCATCACCCCCGCCGCGTTCCTCGTCGCGATCGCCCAGACGCGCGGGGCCGGCCACGCCCTCGGGTCCTATGTGCCGCCCCTCCTCTTCGCCGCCGTCATGTGCGCGGGGGTCGCGCGCCTGCGCTCGTCGACCAACCTCTTCTTCGGAACGTTCAACGGCGTCGCCTTCATCGTCCTCTACTTCGCCTTGCTGCGCGATGAGCTCACCCCGGAAGAGGCGACGCAGCCCCTCCTGTCGCCGGGCATGCAGTGGATCCGCGCGACCTCGTTCGTCGCCGGCGGCGGCCTCGCGTACATGGTGACGGAGGCCCTCCGAAGAGCCATCGGACGCGCCGAGCGCAACGTCCGCTCGCACGATCTGTTCGGGAAATACCGCCTCGGTCCGCGCATCGGCGCCGGCGGCATGGGCGTCGTCCACAGCGCCGTCTACTGCCCCGAGGGCGGCTTCGAGCGCATCGTCGCGGTCAAGCTCCTCCACGAGCACCTCGCCGAGAAGCCGAGCTTCATCCTCGCCTTCCGCGAAGAGGCCGAGCTCTCCGCTCGCCTCGTCCACCCGAACATCGTGCAGGTCCTCGACTTCGGCCGCTTCGGCGGCGCCTACTTCCTCGCGATGGAGCACGTGGAGGGCCTCACCCTGAGCGCCCTCGAGAAGCGCACTCACCGATCGCGCCGCCGCATGGAGCCGGAGGTGGTGGCGTGGATCGGTCAGCAGCTCCTCGCCGGCCTCGCCTTCTCCCACGCCCAGGCGCGCGACGCCGAGGGCAAGCTCCTCCACGTCGTCCACCGCGACCTGTGCCCCTCCAACGTGCTCGTCTCGATCAGCGGGGAGGTGAAGATCTCCGACTTCGGCGTGGCCAAGGCCCTGCGCGACGCGACCTTCTCCGAGACGAAGACGATCGCCGGGCACGCCGGCTACATGGCCCCCGAGCAGGTCCGCGCCGAGCCCATCGACGAGCGCTGCGATCTCTTCGCGGTCGGTGTCGTCCTGTGGGAGCTGCTCGCCGCCGAGCCTCTCTTCCGCCGCGGCACGGAGGGCCTCACCGTGATGGCCCTCCTGAACCACGAGGTCCCGCGCCTCGCCGACAAGCGCAGCGGCCTCCCCGAAGCATGGGAGGCCTTCTTCGACCGCGCCCTCGCCGACAAGCGCATCGACCGCTTCGAGTCCGCCGCCGAGATGAGCGCCGAGCTCGGCCGCATCGTCGATCCCGCTCGGTCGTTCCAAGACGAGCTCGCGAAGCTCGTCGCGTGGGCGCGCGCCCTCCCCGACATCGAGCCGTCCGCCGAAGAGACGGTGCGACGGACGTCCGTGACGGAGGTGACGAGCCGCGCAGAGGTCGAGGCCGCCCCGGCGCCGGCAAAGTAGGGGATGCCCACCCCCGGCGAGCTTCGCTCGCCGACCCCTCCCTTGCGTGGCGCTCCGCGCCCCGCGGGAGGGGTGGGACCGCGCGAGCAGCGGGAGCTCCTTGGAGCGCACGCCTGCGAGGGGTCGGCGAGCGCGAAGCGCGCCGAGGGTGAATTCAACCTTTGGCGCGGCGGAGCTCAGCCGTCTCCGAATCGCTCCGAGCCGAGATGTTGCGGCTGTGGTTCCATGATGGAGGCTCCCATGTGCTCTTCGAGCGATCTGCGACCCACCCGATCGCGTCTCCGCGTCTCAGCGTCCGTCTCCGCGGCGTTCCTCGTGGGGTCGTGCGCGGCCTCGCCGCCCACGCCCGCCCCGGCTCGAGCGGAGCCCATCGACCGCGTCGTGCGATTGCCTCCACCGACCTCGCGCGAAGCCGACATCGCTTATTGCGTCACGTGCGCCTCCGAGCTGCACCCGAGCCGCGAAGGCGAAGTGACGGTGAGCGCCGCGGTCGATCCTCTCGGTCGGGTCTCGAGCGCCATCGTGAGCCGAAGCACCGTCGCCTCGCCGCCGCTCGAGGACTGCCTCGCGGGGGCGGTCCGGAGGTGGACGTTCCCCATCCCCAGCGACGGCAGGCTCCGGACCGTCCGCGTTCCGATCGCCACCCGCGCGGCGTCTTCCTCGGAAGCCACGAGCGGATGCGCGTTCACCTTGCGCTTACCGCGATAGTGCGGACGAAACGAGCCGGGGTGGATAGTCTCTCCTTTTCGTCCGTTCGCTCCGTCCCCCATGAAGCTCCGAAGGCTCGACGACTACCAATCCTGGATGATCGAGGTCGGCGACAAGAAGGTCGCGATCGATCCGTGGCTTCGCGACGAGCTCGTGCTCCCGCCCGGTCCTTGGATGTTTCGTCGTACGCGCGCTCTTCCACCAGGCGGTGGACCGCAGGCCATCGCGGACGCGGATGCGCTCGTCCTCAGCGCGCCGTTCGGGGATCACTGCGACGAGGCGACCCTCGCGGTGTTGCCGCGGTCCGTCCGCGTGCTCGCGAGCGCGGGAGCGGCGAAGCGCGCTCGCGCGATGGGGTTTTCGGACGTCACCGTGCTCGCTGACGGCGACCGGGCAGAGGTCTTCGACGGGCTGCGGCTCGAAGCGGTGGCGGCGGCGTTCCCTTACGCAAAGGACTCTCTCGGGTACGTCTTCGAGTCACGCGGCAAGCGCGCCTACCTCGAGACGCACGTCGTCGACCTGAAGCATCGAGCGCGCCTCGAAGGGCTCGACGCCATCATCATGCCCGTCCAAGGGGTGCGCCTGCTCGGGCTCGGTCTCGCGATGAGCCCCGCCCGCGCCATCGAGACGCTCCGCGCCCTCGCCCCCAAGCGCGCCTTCGTCACCGGTGAGGATCCCCAGGCCGTCACCGGGCTCCTTTCGAAGGTCTTCCTCTTCTATAAGGGCACCGTCCCGAGCTTCGTCGCCCGCGCGAAGGAAGAGCTCGGCGTCGAGGTCACGAGCCTCGGTGCCGGCGAGGCGGTCGCGCTCGCGTGAGCCGTCGCTACAACAGGGCCTGAGCGAGGGCCTTGCCGAGGGCGGCGAGGAGAGGGCGCGTCGTCTCGTCGTACCCGTAGTCATCGTCGTTCAGCACCCCGTCAGGGTTCGAATAGACCGTCACCGTCACGAAGAAGCCCTTCTTCGACGTGGTCGACTGGATGAACGCGTTGTCGAGGTGGAAGCCGTAGGCGCGCCCGCTCTTGCCGATGTAGCGCACCGCCTTCGCCGGCACCTCGTCGAGCACCCCCGGAGAGAGGGGGTTGTGCTCGGCCGCGTTCGCGGGCTGCTCGAGGTTGGCGGTCAGGGAGCGGATCAGATGCGCGCGTTCCCCCTCCGAGAGGCCGAGGTCCTTGGTGCCCGCGTGCTTCGGAAATAGAAGCGACATGTTCATCGCCTGCATCTCGCGCAGGGAGACGTAGTTCTTCTTGGCGAAGCTCATCGGGCCTTCGATCCTCTTTCGGCCGTCGTTGTAGGCGGTGCCGATGTCGAGCCCGGTCGCGGAGGTCGGCGCCGGCTCGAACGTGCTCGTCTTCGGCTTGATCTCGAGGCCTCGCTTCGTCGCGCCGATGAGCCTCACCCGCACCGTCCGCCGCGACCGCTCCGCCGGCGCGTCCATGCGGTGGTGGAAGCGCACCGACGTGAACCCGAGGGCGGCCATCTGACGGTTCAACTCTTCGTGCCCGACGATGTCATAGAGCCGGTTGTACGAGTCGTTGTCGGAGTAGGAGAGCATCTTCGCGATCTCCTCTCCGATGCGCAGCTTCTTGAACCGCTTCTTGTCGTCCCCCTCTTCCTTCTCCTTGTCTTTGTCCTCGTCGACGTCGGGCGGCTCGCACCCCGGGCGATCTTCGCGGCAGCGCTCGATGCGGGTCGCGAGCGGGACTTCGGCCCCCAGCTTCTCGTCGAGGGCGCGCAGGGTCGCGACGGCGAGGAACGTCTTGATCGCGCTCGCGGGATAGAAGTACTCCGCGTCGGGACGAAATTCGTAGGTGGTCCAACGATCCGAGTCCGGGTCTACCGCCGTCACGAGGATCTGGAGCCGCAGGCTCGCCGCGTCCGCGAGCCACCCTTCGAACCGAGGATCCGCCGCCCGCAGCGTCTTCTCGAGCCACGGCTGCTCGAGGGGAGGGGGCGCGGAGGCAGACCCAGTGGCGACCGCCGCGCTCACAGGCGCGGTCGCCACCGACGCGGTGGGCCCACCGCTCGGCTCGCTCGACGAAGATCGCGGTCGTTCGGGCGATCCCGTGCACGAGGCGAGCGCGAGCGTCATCCCGAAGACGCCTGGCGCGACGAGTGCTAACGGTCGGGCCACGGTGATCGAGAAAGACTTTCGAACCACCGCCGATGTTCAACGCGAAGTCGAAGCGCTTGGCAAGCTTCTGGACGAGGCGCAGGGCAAGGGCGGGGGACCGCTCGAGCTCGCCGCGATCGACGCGAGCCTCGATGTCCTGCGCGACGTGTACCGGCGCGACAGCTCGCTCTTCCCGGCCGAGCTGATGGCGGAGCTCAAGGCCCTCGCCGCTCGCTCCCGCGCCGCCGTCCGGGCCGCGATCGGCGCGGGCCGGCCCACCCCGGAGGAGGTCCTCGCCTCGACCTTCGGGTACAACAGCTTCCGCCGCGGACAGCGCGAGATCATCGAGGCCGTCCTCGAGGGCCGCGACTGCATCGGCATCATGCCCACCGGGGCAGGCAAGTCGATCACGTACCAGATCCCCGCCCGCGTCCTCGGGGGCACGACCCTCGTCCTGTCGCCCCTCATCGCGCTCATGAAGGATCAGGTCGACGCCCTCACCGAGGTCGGGGTGCGGGCGGCGTTTCTGAACTCGTCCCTCGAGCCGGAGGAGCGCGGCCGCCTCCTCGCGCGGATCATCGCGGGCGAGATCGAGATCGTCTACATGGCGCCGGAGGGCCTGCCGACGTCGTCGGGCGCCATCCTCGACCGCATCGACCTGCGCCTCATCGCCGTCGACGAGGCCCACTGCATCAGCCAGTGGGGGCACGATTTTCGGCCCGCGTACCGCAACCTCTCCGGGCTCAAGCGGCGCTTCCCCAAGGTCCCCGTCCTCGCCCTCACCGCGACCGCCACCCCCGAGGTCACCGTCGATATCGGCCGGCAGCTCGCGATGCGCCGGCCCGCGATGTTCCGCGGATCGTTCTTCCGGCCGAACCTCCACCTCTATGCTTTCAAGAAGGGAGCGGACGCGTCCGGTCGCCGTGTCCCTCCGACGAAGGAGGCCATCCTCGAGCTCGTGAGCGCGCGCGCAGGCGACAGCGGGATCGTCTACTGCCTCTCGCGCAAGACCACGGAGGCCATGTGCGACTACCTCAAGCAGAACGGGGTCCGCGCCGCCGCCTATCACGCGGGGATGGAGCCGGCCGCGCGCGCGAAGACGCAGGACGCCTTCCGCGAGGACAAGGTCGACGTCGTCGTCGCCACGATCGCGTTCGGGATGGGGATCGACAAGAGCAACGTCCGCTACGTCATCCACCGCGATCTGCCCCGCTCGATCGAGGGCTACTACCAGGAGGTCGGTCGCGCGGGGCGCGACGGCCTCGATAGCGACTGCATCCTGTTCTACTCGTGGTCCGAGGTCGTCGCTTTCGATCGCTTCTCGGACGAGGGCGCCCCCGAGGTCGCGGCCAGGCAGCGCGCCCAGGTTCGAGACATGTTCCGCTTCGCGGAGTCGACGAGCTGCCGGCACCGCACCCTCGTCGGCCACTTCGCAGAGTCGATCGACTCGTGCGCGGGCTCGTGCGACGCGTGCGGCGCCCCCGAGCTCTTCGGAAAGCTCAAGGGCCGCCGCGGCCGCGGCCGCGCCTCCGTGCCCCGCTCGCTCGAAGCAGCCCCCGCCGAGGGCCCCCGCGCCGCCGCCTCGTCCAACGAGATCGTCGGGAAGAAGAAGGAGCTGTTCGATCTGCTCAAGTCCCTGCGGCGCCACCTCGCGGAGTCGAAGGGGGTGCCCGCGTACCTCGTCTTCAGCGACGCCACCCTCCTCGAGATGGCCACGCGCCACCCGACGACGTTCGAGTCCCTCCGGAGCGTCTCCGGCGTCGGCCCCCGCAAGCTCGAGGCGTACGGCGAGGCCTTCATCGCCGTCCTGCGCGCCGAGGCCGGCCTCCCGTCCGTCGGCAGCTAGTTAGCGCCTCCCGGTGCTACGAAAAACGTAGCGTCCCGACCCCACCCCGAAAGGCCGCCGAGCGCCGAGGGATGCCCCTCCCCTCGTCGACGCTTCGCTCCGCCGGTCGCCCCCAAATTCAAGCTCGGGCTGCCAATGATGCCCCCCCTCGTCAACGCTTCGCTCCGCCGGTCTCCCCCAAATTCATGCTCGGGCTGCCAATGATGCCCCCCCTCGTCGACGTTCGCTCCGCCGGTCGCCCCCAAATTCAAGCTCGGGCTGCCAATGATGCCCCCCCTCGTC
>JBGAID010000017.1:0-78796 GCA_044225865.1 Polyangiaceae bacterium
TCGCTTCGCGCGCAGAGCTCACCCCCGAGAGGCGGACCCACGAGACGACGTAGGCCTCCGCCGTCCAGTCTTGGGGGAGCGGCGGATCGAATGGCGCCGCGCCTACGATCGCGAGGTGCTCGCGCGTGACCACGTCGCGCCCGACCAAGCGGAGCTCGCCCCCGGTGGCGCGCGCGTCGCCCGCGACGGGGCCGAGCTCCGCCAGCGTGGCCGCGGCCTGGGAAGCGGCCGCGACCCCCTGCGGGATGCCGCAGAGGGCGGCCACGAGGGGATCGGTGTGACCGACGAGGACGAGACGGGAGCCGCGCGTCTCAAGAGAGAGGCTCGCGATCGCGACCGCGCCGTCGACGGTGATGCGGGCACCTCGGGCGAGAAGGAGGGTGGTCATTCGTCGAAGCCTTTGTCGTCGCCGTCCTCGGCGGGGTGCCCCGTGCGCAGGCGAGCGGGATACCCACCCTCTTCGAACATCTCGACCCGAGCGAGCGGCCTCGAAGCGTCGTAGACGAGGTACGGCGCCATCACGCGCGCTACGTCGAGCAGGGCCGGCGGTAGCACGAAGCTCGCCGCCCCCGCCTGCGCGCTCGAGAGCCCCACGAGCTTGAGCAGGAACCCGAGGAGCGAGTCGTCCTCTGCGGGGAGCTCGAGGATGGGCGTATCGTCGGCGACGCGAGCGAGCCGGCGCGCCTCTTCGAGCGCTTCGCGCATGCCGCCGATCCGATCCACGAGGTGGAGGTCTTTGCCTTGCGCGCCCGTGACGACGAGCCCCCGCCCGGCCGCGTCGACGTCGTCCGGCTTCATCTTTCGGCCCTCCGCGACGCGGGCCACGAACAGATCGTAGAACTGCTTCACCTTGTCGGTGAGGACGACGCGCTCGTCCTCCGTGAAGGGCCGGAACAGGCTCTCCGCGTCGGCGCGCGGCATCGTGCGGACCGCGTCCGAGCCGACCCCGAGCTTCGCGAGCAGGCCGGTGAGATCCACCTTCCCGTAGAAGATGCCGATCGATCCGGTGAGGGTCGATCGGTTCGCGTAGATCGTGGGGGCGCCCACGGAGGCGTAGTAGCCCCCGCTCGCCGCGATCGATCCCATCGACACGATGAGAGGCTTCTTCTTCGCGGTGAGCTGGGCCTCTCGCAAGATCACGTCGGCGGCGAGCGACGATCCGCCCCCCGTCTCGATCCGGAAGACGACCGCCTTCACGCTCGAGTCCTCTCGCGCCGCCTTGAGCGCGCCGCCGATCGTCCGCGAGCCGGCGAGGCGGATGTTGAGCAGGGGGATGGTCTGGCTCTCCCCGTCCACCATGTCGCCGGAGAGGTAGACGACCGCGATCTTCTCGTCGCGGGTGAAGCGGCGCGGCGCCTCGCTCACCGGCAGCGACTTCATCACCGTCGCGCGGCCGCCCATCATGTCCTCGACGAAGCCGTTGATCTCGTCGGGGTAGACGAGCATGTCGACGAGGCCGGCCGCCTTTGCCTCCTTGGCGAGGAACGGACCCTTCGCGAGCGCGGCCGCGAGCTTGTCGCGCGGGATCTTTCGGCCCGCGCCGACATCGTGGAGCAAGACCTCCTGGACGCGGTTCGCGAAGTCCTGGTGATCGGCGCGCGCGACGTCCGTTCCTTCGCTGCGGGTGAGCTGCTCGGCCGCGCTCTTGTGAGGTCCGATGCGGACGAAGTCCGCCTTCACCCCGAGCTTCTCGAGGGTGCCCCCGAAGTAGAAGAACCGCGACGAGAGACCGGCGAAGCGCAGCCCTCCCGCCGGGTTGATCGCGATGCGATCTGCTTGCGAGCACACGTGCAGCGCCTTGCCGCCGGCGTCCTCGAGGTGACACGCCACCTTCTTGCCGCGCTTGCGCAGCACGCGGATCGCGTCGCCGAGCTCCTCCGCGTGGGCCATCGAGTACGCGGGCTCGTCCTTCATCACGAGGACGACGCCCTCCACCTCGTCGAGCTCGGCGAGGCGCCAGAGCCTGCGGAGCAGGTGGACGTGGCCGCGATCACCCGGGGTGTCGTTGATGTCGACGCGGGTGACGCGCTTGCCGAACGGGATCCCCGGCTCACGATATTTTCGGAGGGCGAGGCCGGCGTAGAAGCCGGTGTTGTCCATGCCGATGGCGTTGCCGTAGAGGACGCCTCCCGAAGCCTGCAGCGGACCGAAGTTGAGCTCGAGGCCGGCCGTCGCGACGATCTCCGCCTTCTGGAAGTCGATCATGCTCGCGTCGGCGCGGATGCGTCCGACGTAGGGCACGTCGATCCCGAGCGTCGTCCGCACCGTCCCCGTTCCGATCTGGTCGTAGAACTGCCCTTCGACGCCGAATTCGAAATCGCGCAGGCCCCAAAACGGTCGCACCGCGAGCCCTGCCTCCCACGATCGAAACGAGGTGGTCTGGTCGTCGCGGCTCACCGGCGCGTTGAAGTCGCGCACGAGGCCCGAGAGCGAGACGTACTGCGTCGGTCGCAGGGTGAAGCCCACCGTCGAGCTCACCTGTCCCCCGAGCGACGGTGAGTCGCTGATCGAGAAGGCCAAGTTGGCGCCGATCGCGAACCAGTCGTCGATGCGCCCCGCGAGCCCCAGCCTCACCCACTGGTAGTTGGCGGGGAAGTCGGCGAACTCCCGCTCCGGGGTGGGGGGATCGTGGAGCTCGACGCGAACGCCGCCGCCGAAGAGCCAGAGCGGCGAGGCGAGGTCGATCGCGTGCCCGGGCAGCGATCCGACCGTGGACTCGTTGCCGGTGTACGTCCACATCCAGCGCGCCTCGGGGGCGGGCAAGAACGCGAGGTTGGCCGGGTTCACCGCGGTCGCGGTCGCGTCGTCGTCGGAGGCGACCGACTTGCCCGGCGAGGGCAGCGGCTCCCCCGGGTTGCGCGGCGGGCGCGCGGAGGCCCGGTCCGAGGAGGCGACGAGCCCCGCCCCCAGGATGAGCGCGATGACGCCCGTCCGGCGCCCGAGCCTCACCCGAGCATCCCCCGAGCGCGCGCGATCGCTTCGATTTCCGAAGCACGGCGCGCGAGCTCCTCGCGGTCCTTCACCGGCAGGAAGCGCGACTCGACCCCCTCTCGAGGCACCCTCAAGAACGCGGGCTCGAGCGGGACCGTCACCTCGCCGAGGAGGCGCTCGAACTGGATCGCCTTCTCCCCGTCCACCGTCTTCTCGACCTCCACGAACGTGAACTCGAAGTCGAGATCGAGCAGGCGCTTCGCGTCGACCAGGAAGGTGTTCGTGTTGAACACGCGGATCGTGGCCGGGTCGAGAGACACCGGGAGCCGAAACTCCTCCGCGATGATGCGCCGGCCGTCCCAGATCACCGGGACCCCGCCTCGATCGGTGCCGACCTTGTCGACGACCTCCACCGTGACCGGGCTCGCGTGCGACGCGTGCCACCCGAGGATCGCCGGGTCGACCGTCGCCCCGAGGTTGTCCAGGTTCGCGATCCACACGACCCCGTCGCCGCGCTCCTTCACGAAGCGTCCGAGCAGGCCGCTCGCGACGAGCGCCTCCGGCAAGTCGCCGTGGCCCGTCGGGTAGACGCTGACCTCGTCGTCGGAGCGGAAGAGCGCTCCTCCCGGGGTGAGCCGCAGCGACACGCACTGCTCGAAGACGGCGATGTCGCGACCGTCGTTGCGATCTCCCAAGGCCCCTTCGATCGGGCCCCGTGTCGCCTCCGAGACCATCAACCAGAGAGGGACTTTGTGGCCGGCGAGGCGCTCGAGGGCGCGCTGCTCGCCGAGCCGCAGGTCCAAGAACGTCTTGCCCGGGATCGCCTCCACCAGCGCCTTGACGACCCCGCCCATGCGCGTCGCCATGCCTCCCGCGAGCACGCACAGCGCGACCTTGCCGGCGCGGAGCAGCTCGAGGCCTCTCTCTTCACACGCGCGGTGCTCGGCCGTGCCCGGCACCGGCGCGGCCACGACATCCTCCGGCCGCGGCGGGGTGACCGTGCCCTTCAGACGGTTGCGCGCGTCGCGCTCCTGGCCGATCCCGCGGGCCCACGCGAGCAGGCGCTCCGCGCGGAACCCTCGCTCCGAGAGCCGCTCGGTCATCGATCCGGGGAGGGCCTGGAGCTCTTCGGCGAGGGTCATCGTGGGCCCGAGTTGACACGAGGTCGGAGGGCGAACGCAAAGGGGTTGGTCACGGCGCCCCCGATTCCGTCTTCACGACCATCCGGTGTGAGGCTCCTCGCCCCGCCGGGATCGCGAACGACACGATCTTCACGGACGCGCTCACCTCGATCGCCTCACCGTCGAGCTCGGCCGAGATGACGTGCCGCCCTTCGGGGACCACCACGTCGACCTCGCGCTCCTCGTCCCCGGCGGGCGCGTAGCGGACCGCGATCGATCCGGGCCGGACGTCCACGTCGACGAGCTTCGTCGCGAAGGAGAGCTCCGGGCGCGGCACGCGCGGATCGATCACGAGCCCGCCCGCCTTCGCGCGGACACCGGCCATCCGGATCGCCGCGTAGAGCGGCATCGCGTGCTGGTTGTTGTTCTGGGTCGGGAAGTCCGTCATCGGGGTGACGAGGCTGTACCAGCTCTCTCCCGGGCGATCGCCGAACGGTCCGTCGAGGCCATCGGGGCCGCTCCAGATCCCGTACCAGACGTCGGGGTAGGCGCGGGCGTGGGCGAACATCGTGTTCCGCTTGAAGTGGGCCCACGCGAGATCGGGCCTCGTCACCGCGTAGCCCTCGGTGAGGAGCCCGCTGATGGCGGGCCACACCTGCCCTTCGGGACGGAGCATCGCCCCCGCCGGCGAGGGCTCGTCGAGCTCGCGTCGGACGAGGTCGATGGTGCGGTCGCGGTCGGCGCCGGACGCGAAGCTCTCGCCGATCATCGACCACACCTGCGCCTCGAGATCGATCGCGTCGGCGTGAACGAGCACGCCGTCGCCGAAGTACGCGCGGCCGAAGAAATCACCCGCCCACGCCGAGGGCAGCGCCGCTCGGTACGCCTCGACGTGATCGCGCAGCTCCTGGGCGAGCTCGGGATCGCGCGCCTCGATCAGGTCGGCCATGCGCGGCAGGACCGCGATCGCCATCTGGGTGTTGGGCACGCTCTCCCCCGACGCGATCGCGAGGGCCCGATCCGGCGCCTCGAAGGAGATGCCGTCGCTCCAGTCTCCGGTGCCGACCCCGATGAGCCCGTGCTCCTTCGTCCCGACCGTGTCGAACAGGTGCCGCATCGAGGCGACGACGTGATCCCAGACCGTCGCGTCGGGGCGCGCCTCCTTCGGCCAGAAGGGGACCTTCTCGTCCAGGAACGCGAGGTCACCGGTCGCCCCGAGGTACTCGGAGAGGGCGAAGACGAAGAAGAGATCGAGGTCGCTCGGAGCGGTGTGGATCCCGGCCGCGTCGTCGACCTGCCCGTTGCCTTGAAACGCGTACGAGAAGTGGTCGCCGTCCGCGATCTGGATCCGCATGTAGACCTCGAGCTCGGCGCGCGCGAGCTCGGGATCCGTGTAGACGAGGGGCAAGGCGAACAGCCCGAGGTCGCGCGCGGCTCCGTCCGCGCCGTGGAGATACAGGTACGCCGACCCCTGCGGCACGACCGGCCCCTCGAAGTAGTCGCGCCGTCCGACCGAGACCTCCATCTGCGACGCGTGCCACGCGAGCTCTCGCGAGAGCGCCGGCTCGTCGTTGGTGGCGAAGTAGAGGAGGCGATCGCGCAGCCCTGCTTGGACCTCCGCGAGGCCATCGAACGAAGGGTCCGAGAGGCGCGGATCGATCTCGACCGGCTCCCCCATCGGGACGACGCCGTACGCGAACCGCAGCACCTTCGTCTCCTGGGGCGCGAGATCGATCTCCGATCCGAGCCCGAGCATCCGCGGCTCGCCCTGTCCGTTCGTGGCCTCTCCTCGCGGCCCGTCCCCCGCCCCCTCCCCTGCGCCGCCGCTCGTGATCGCGTCCGGGGCCGACCAATCCCCTCCCCCCAAGAACGCCGCCTTGTGGGTGAACGTCTCGGTGACGTCGCCGACGAGCGCGGCGAGGAACGGATCGGGCGGGTAGTCGTTGCGAGCGGCCGGCGCGCCGGGCTCGGCAGGAGGGGGCGCGCCCGGTGCTCGCGATCGTTGGACCACCAACATTTTCCTGGCCGCGTCGTATCGGATCGACTCGTCGAAATCGGCGTCGAGCGCGTCTCGCCCGTCGCGCGCCGTCTGGGGGGCGGTGTGGACCGGATCACCGGAGACGAGCCAGTCGATCTCGATCGATCGTCGCGCCACGTCGAACACCTCGGTGTGGGCGACGTGCTTGCGCTCGGCGCCGAGGTTGACGATCCGGACCTCGTCGATCAGGTAGGGCGCTTCGCCCCAGGGCGCGTAGGCGCGATGGGTGATGGAGAGCGATCCCGAGGTGGTCGTCGCCTCCGCGTAGCCCATGCCGAACACGCGGCGTGTCTCCGCTCCCTTGGGTCGATATCGATACGCGGTCGCGAAGGAACGCGCGCCGTCGTTCACGTAGGAGAACCCGCCCCCGAACCAGCCACGCGCGTCGTCGATCTTGTTCGCGTACTCGACGCCGCGGTCCTGCGTGACGAGCTCGATCAGCCCGTCGTTGTCGAACATCGCGTTCACGCGATGGTTGCCGAAGGCGGCCCAGTGAGCGCGGAGCGGCGCCGCCTCGGTGTTGAAGTAGAGCGCCCGGTCGTCGCGCGCCTGATCGATCATGTACTCGTAGGCAGGCAGCCCCGCGTCGTCGAGGATCCAGCGCCCGAACGATCCCGAGCCGCGCGAGCACGCCGTGAACGTCCTCGGCGCGTCGACGTCCACCGGCTCGCACCGCTCCGGCGGCAGCTCGGGCGGGGGCAGCTCCGCCGGATCGATCGTCTCGTCACCGCACGCGGAGCTGCACGCCGCCGTGAAGAGGAGGACGACCCGGAGCTTCGAGGAGAGCGGCATCATCATCAGTTCACCGGCACGAGCTGGGTCCCGTCGCGCCCACAGAACCCCGCGTCGGAGGCGAACCGCTCCCCGCAGGTCGGGCAGATCTTGTCGGGCTCGCGCCGCTTCTTCGGCGCGGCGGCGGCGGCCGCTGGCCTCGCCTCCATCGAGGGGGGCGGGGTCGAGGGCGCCGGCTTGGGCGGCGGCTCCTTCTTCGAGGGTACGAGGGGCGTCCCGTCCATCGGACAGAACCCCTGGCCCGCCTCCGTCACGCGGCCGCACTTCGGGCACTCCATCGCGCTCGGCTCGACCACGTCGAAGAAGGTCACGTTCGGAGGAGGAGGCACCTCGGTGGTCCTCCCGATCGCCGCGCGCCGCCCGCGTCGCACGAGGCCGAGGGCGAGCACCGCGAGGGCGGCCGCGACCCCCGCCACGATGACGAGGAACGTGATCCGCCGGCTTCGCGCCGTGTCTTCCGCGGTGCTCGGCGCGCTCCCGAGGCGGGCCTCGATCTCTCGGATCACGGGGCGATCTTCTTCTCCGCGCGCGTCGAGCCCGCGCGCCTCGAGCAGGGCCGCGTACTTCTCCGGCGGCGTCACCTCGATCGAGACGCTGGCGGTGGTGCCGCCGAGGGAGACGGTCAGGTCGGCGGAGCCTTCCTTCGCGTTCGCGTCGACGATGACGGTGAGCTTCTCGATCGTGATGTGAGACGCGAGGTCCGAGGCGGGATCGACCTTCAGCTCGGGGGTGACGGCGAGCCGACACGACGAGGCGTCGAGCACCTCCACCCGGAGCGTGAAGGCGTCCCCGGGACGGAGGAGCTTTCGCGCCGGGCGGACCTCGAACCGAGCAGGCTTCGCCCCCGCGCCGCAGTCTCCATCGCGAGGAGGCGAAGCGGGCTCGCTCGAGGGCTTCGCCGACGCGACCGCGGTGGCCGACGGAGCCGGCTCGGGAGGAGCGGCCGCGCTCGCGCTCGCCGCGGGCGCCGGATCGCCCGCGCGCTGGATCAGCTTGTAGCTCCTCGATCGGGACACCGAAGCCTTGCAGTTCGAGTCCTCGATGTGACCCTCGAACGAGCCCGTCTCCGAGAACACGATCGCGTCGTCGCTCGCCACGATCCGCGTCGTGACCCGCCCCACGCGCGGGTCTCCCGGCGCGCTCGCGCACGTGGTCGTCCAGCCGCGCGTCCCGCCCGAGTGGCTCGAGCGCTTCAGCGACGGGTTCGGCTCCCAGCAGCTCGCGGTCGAGAAGCTCCTCCCCGCGCCGCTGAAAGCGAGCTCGGAGCCTTGCTGCACGATGGTGACGGTGCCTGCAGAGCCGCCCCCGGAGGGCGACGGCTTGGCTCCGCACGCCGGGCCCCACTCCGTGGTCGACCACGTTTCGCTCATCGCGGTGGCGCTCCAGGTGCCGGAGAGCGTGGGCTGAGCAGAAGAATCGTCCGCCCTCCCTTCGGCCCCGATCGCCGAACAAAAGGCTGCAAACGCGACGCCTAGGGTCGCCGATCCAAGATGCTTGCGCCCTCCGCTCACGCCGCTACCTTGATCGAGATTCCGGCCAAGTCGTATCATTGGCAATCTCATTGGAAGCATCGACGTGGTGGCGACGACGTGCCTGTAGCGCCGCTGGAGGGTCGAAGGGATGAAAATCTCGTGTCAGTCCTGCGCGGCGAAGTACACGATCGCCGACGAAAAAGTCGTCGGTAAGGTCATCAAGATCAAGTGCAAGAAGTGCTCGAGCACGATCGTTGTCAACGGCAACGACCCGGCGGTGCTCGCGCAGCTCGGCGCTCCGGACGGAGGAGGCCCTGGGGATGCCCAGGGCTTCGACGACCAGGCGGCGACGCAGCTCCTCAACCAGCCGCCGGCCTTCGGGGGTGGGCCCGCCCCCAACCCCGACGAGTGGACCGTCAGCGTCACCGACGACGATCAGCGCACGATGACGACGGCGCAGATCCTCACCGAGTACGCGAAGGGCACGCTCAGCTCGGACACGTACCTGTGGAAGGACGGGATGGCCGACTGGCTCCCGATCCACCAGGTCGAGGAGCTCGCCCCGTTGCTCGCGGCCTCCAACGGTGGCGGCGGAGCGGGCATGGGCGCGTCTGCGCCTGCTGCGGCCGCTTCCTCGCCTTTCGCCGCGGCCCCCGCGCCCGCTCCATCGCTCGGCGGCATCTTCGCCGAGCCCCCGCCCAACGGCACGGCGCAGCTGCCCGCGTTCGAGGCGACGATGCCGCTCGTCCCGGGGCAGAGCGTGCCCTCTCCGATGCCCAACGGGCTCGCGTCGCAACCTGCGGCCGCGGCCCGTCGCGCCGCCGGGGGCCGACAGTCGGTCGATCTCTTCGGCGCCGGGCGAGACGATGGCAATCGGCCGTCCTCGACATCGGTCGCGCCCGGCCTCGCCGCCTCCGGCTCGATGCAGCCCGGCTCCGACAAGCACGTCGGTGAGCGCAACGAGACGAGCGTGCTCTTCTCACTGAAGGATCTCGCCGCGGCCGAGGCCGCCGCGACGAAGCCGGATCCGCGGAAGAGCGTGAGCCCGACCCGCAACGATCGGGTCGACGACATCTTCAGCCTCGGCTCCGTCTCGGCCGCGCCCATGCTCGCGCCCCCGCCGATGAACGCGCCGTACACGCCTCCCCCGCCGCCCGCACCGCCGCCCAGCGTCGCGCCCATCTCGGCGACGGCGATGGCGGCGCCGGCCATGTACGCCCCGCAGAAGAAGAGCCCTGTGCCCTTCATCGTCGGCGGCATCGGCGCCCTCGCCCTCATCGGCGGGATCATCTTCTTCGTAGCCGGCAGCGGCGGCGACAAGAAGACGAGCGACACCGCCGCGCCCGCCAAGACGACGGAGACCGCCGCCGCCAAGACGGCCGACAAGGTCGACACGGCGCAACCTTCGAAGACGAGCGAGACAGCGAAGACGGCAGAGACCGTCGCCGCCGTCGAGCCTCCTCCTTCCGCCTCCGCGGAGACCACCGCCGAGCCGTCCACCAGCTCGTCGGCGACCACGAGCCCCGGCAAAGACCCAGGCAAGGTCGCCCTCGTCGATCCGAAGAAGGATCCGAAGAAGGACGACAAGGACAAGAAGGACGCGAAGAAGGAAGAGAAGAAGGAAGAGAAGAAGGAGGAGCCCAAGGAGGAGAAGTCCTCCGGGCCTGGCGGCGACGCTCCGTTCGATCGCGGCGCGGCCTCTGCGGCGATGAGCGGCGCGGCCGGCAAGGCCGCCGGCTGCAAGAAGCCCGATGGACCGACCGGCAGCACGAAGGTCCAGGTCACCTTCCAGCCGAGCGGCAAGGGCACCTCTCCGTCCGTCGGAGCTCCCTTCGCGGGCACGCCCGTCGGCAGCTGCATCGCGAGCGCCTTCAAGGGCCTGAGCATCCCGCCGTTCTCGGGCGCCGCCGTCCCCGTCTCGAAGACGGTCACGATCAAATAGAGAGCATCAGGCAAGCGATCGAGAGGGCGCGTCTTCGCGAGGAGGCGCGCCCTTCGCTTTCACGACATCGCTCTCGCCCCGCCTGGGGCGGCGCTCCCCAGGCGCGCGCGTCGAAATGCCGTGTTTATCGCGGTCTGGGCGCAGGCATACCCGCTGCAATCGGCCCGGCTCCTCACGAAAGGAACCGCGCAATGCGACTTCTTCTGATCGGTCTCTCTGCATCCATCTCGTTCCTGAGCTTTGCCTGCGGATCGCCTCAGGGCGATCCCAACGCTCCTCAGAACGGCATGGGCGAGCCGGGCGGGACCACCGCGACCGCGACGTCGACCTCCACGTCGCCCGCGCCCGGCGACAATGGCGGCGCCGGCTCCACGCCCGGCTCCTCGACGGGCGGCGGCACGGGCGGAACGGGCACCTCTGGCGGCTCCTCGAACGGGAGCTCCACGGCGCCAATGCCGAAGTGAATGATAGCGAAGTGAAGTCGTCGGGACGGAGCTCGTATATCGGGGCGTGCTCCGCGCTCGCTTCCTTTGTCTATCGACCATCGTCGGGGCGGCGTGCGCAGGACCGTCGCCTCAACGCCCGGAGACGGTCGCTTCCCACGATGCCTGCCCGGCCCCGCGGGCTCGAGAGCACGTCCTCGCCTGCACGCCGGGGCCCGCCCCGACCCGCGCCGCCTACGACGCCGCCCTGAAAGAGATGGAGTCGATGCAATGGCGATACGGCGTCGTCTCGTTCAAATACGCACGAATGGCGACGGGACAGTCTCCATATCCGCGTGGGCTGCTCGAAGCGGAGCGCCAATTCCTCGAGATCGCCCGGGCGGCCCGGTGTCGCGGCCTGACGGACGACGACGGGCCGAAGCCGCTCTCGCGCGAGGCATTGGAGTACAAGATCGGCTCTGTCTACTACGACGCCAGCCATTGGGACGAGGCCGCCGTCATGCTCGACGTCGTCGTACAGTCGGGCAAAGGCGACGAGCGCTCCTACGCCGCGCAAGACGTGATCTTGGCGCTCGAGGCCCTCGACCGGATCGGACGTGTCGAGTGTGAAGAAGAGTCCCGCCGCCGCGCCGCCGCTTACCGCACGATCTTCTGTGCGCCGGCCACGACCGATACCGGGACGCTCTGTCGGAACCTCCAGTCGTCGATCGAGCGGCCTTCCATGCGGTGATACACCGCGTGTCAGCGGGCGACGAGGACGTCAATCGCGCTCCAGCGCCCGAATGGTGGGTCGACCTCGACCGGCGTCTTTTGCCCGGTGCGCCCATCCACGAGAAGGATCTGATCGCCAGGCTGGACGAGCAGCGCGACGAGGTCCCCGTCCGCGTCGGACCCGGAGACGGTGGTCGGCAACCCATCGCGCACCGGCAGCGAGAGGTGCGTGACGAGCGAGGCCTCGCCGTCGAATCGCCAAAGCTCCACTTCGCCAGCGGGGAAGATCTCATGCTCGGGATCGCGAAGACCTTCCAACCAATAGAGGGCCGAATTGCCCTCGATGAAGAGGGCCTCGTGCTCCCCGAGATCCCTTCGAAGCAGCGCCGGGCTCGTCGGAGCGTCGAGATCCAGCCGACCAATCTCGAATGAGGACTCGCCCCAGCGCACACAATACCCGGACGCGCCCACGGGATCGCACGCGGCGGGCTCTCCGGGGGCCGCGGGCGGACGCACGACGATGCCCGACGTGGGGGGTGGGGGCGGAGCGTCGGGGTCGCTGGGGGCGCCGAGCGGAACGTGGACCAGCCCCCGCGCGTCCGAGAAGAGGAGACCGCCGCTCAAGACGCCGTGGAGCGTGGCGTAGCCTTGGGTGGTCGCGGAGGCGAACGCCGTCTCGGTGAGCGTCTCGAGGTCGAGCTGCGCGGCGGAGAACACCGCGGAGCTCGCCCCCATTTCGCTGATCGAGAAGAGCGCGCCGTCATAGGTTCGGAGCCGCATGGACAAGGGCGAGTCGGTCCACGACTCGTACCCGAACCCGACGTCGACCAGCTCCCCGGAGTCGACGTCGAGCTCGTAGGATTGATGGCGATATTCGTAGAGAGGCGTCTCCCCCGCCTGCCCGAAGACATCCGTCAGCTCCGAGGCGTCGAGGTAGAGTCGGACGTCGCCGCGGGCGGGGGCGGTCCGCTTCGCGGTGCCCTCGTCGGCGTCGCTCGGATCATTCGGGTCGCTCGGGTCGCAAGCGGAGAGGAGGGCGAGGCTCAGGGCTGCGACGATCGTAGAATGGCGCATCGAAGCCCCGCGATTGCAGGCCGCGTGCCGCCTGAAACGCTCCCTTGGGTGGCGCGCAAACCGTCGGCTCGGCCCCGGACGCGGAGTGCCGCGAAAGTCAGCCTGAGTCGCTCGGTACTCAGGGGGCGCGGGCGTAGTCGGCGAGCAGCTCTGAATAGGTCTCCATGGGCGGGAACTGCGCGAAGGATCGCTTCGCCCCCGTGACCGCCCACGGCAGCCGGTTCTCGACGTACGTCTCCATGTACGGAGCGAACCACTTGTCGTCGTCGAACATGGTCGGCCTCACGTTCACGAGCTCCGGCATAGAAACGGGCCGCGTGAACATCCACGTCATGCAATAGGCACAGAAGAAATGCTTGGTGTCGGCGCCGTGGAGCCCGCCGATCACCGGCTCCCCCTGGATGACCTCGAGCGCGGCCGAGGGAAACAAGGCGCTGAGCGAGAACGCGCTCGCGGACATGCGCTGACATCCGCGACAATGACAAGCCATCGTGAGCAGCGGCGCCGCCGTCGCTCGAATCCGAACCCGATCACAACGGCAGCCGCCTTCGAGGGGGAGCTTCATGGTCGGGAAGGTAGCGCGGCGCGAGGCAAAAACCATCGGCCAGGTGGCTTCGCGTCACCGATCATTCGATGGTGATGTCGACCGATGCCGTCGCCGTGTTGCCATCGGAGTCGGTGGCGGTGAAATGAATGACGTGCGGACCGACAGGCAGGTTGACCTCCGCGAAGTTGTGAGTGCCCTCCGCGATGGGATCCCCCTGCTGGTCCGCGGTCCATACCAGCTGCAGATCCGAGACAATATTTCCATCCTCTTCGTCCGCAGCCGACCCTTGGACCTCGAGTGGCTGATCACCATTCGCGATTGTCGCATTCGCAACCGGGAGAGAGATGGTCACCGAGGGCGCCGCTCCAATCGGGCCACCGCCCGTGCCTCCCTCCGAAGGCGCGCCAGCAGAACCTCCGCCCTGACTGGAGCCCGATCCTCCCGAGCCGCCACTGCCGCTGTCGTCACCACAGGCGGCCGAGAGAAGCGCGAGGGTGCATGCCAATGCGAGCCTGTGGAGACGAAACATGCGTCTCATCTTCTCACGGTTCACCCGCGGTCGCGCGCGCCGATCGTGCTCTCGCGTCAACCCACTCCGTGCCGCTCGAGGTCGAGGATGGTGGCGTGCTCGAGAACCCGTCGCAGATAGCTGTCTCGAAGCCGCGGCGACCTGATTGACGAGGCGAGCTCGCGCAGGCGCCGAGCGGCACGGTCGAGCGCCACTCGCGCTTCTTCTCGACGGCCCTCGCCGGCGAGTGCCTCCGCGTATCGGAGCCATATCTCGAGCTCACCCTCCTCGATTCGAGCGAGACGCGATAGGATCGATACCGCTTCAATGGCGGCCTCCAGAGCGCGGCGCGAGTCGCCGAGCCCAAGCGCAGCGCGCGAATGGGCGGCGAGCGCAATCGCCTTCTGAGGAGAGCCCTCCTCCGCGGTGTTGACCGCCTCCTGCGCCACCACCGCCGCGGTCTCGTGCTCATTCCCACTCGCCAATAGCGATGCGAGGGCGGTCAGCGATGCCACGAGCAGGCGGCTATCGCGTTGGACACGTGCCGACTCAACAGCGCGCCGCTCTGTCGCAACGCCCTCCTCGTATTGGCCCACCCCCCCGAGCGCGGCGCCGAGATTGTGAAGCATCCAGCCCGCGGCATTGCGAAAGGAGTGCCGCTGCGCCAATCCCAGCGCGGATTGGAGGATCTGCACGGCGTCCTCGTAGGAGCCAAGCAGGGCGGCGCCATGCCCGCTGTTGCCATAGGCGACGCACGCGCTCCGAATGTCACCCCCGCGCTCGAAGGCTCTGGCCGCTCCCGTCATGAACTGGAAATAGCGCTCAGGCTCTCCTGCAACCGAGGCCCGGAAGGCGCGCGCGGCGAACAGTCTTCCTTCCACCCGCGGGTGGTCGGCGAGGTCGCGGGCGAGCTCGTCGGCGCGAAGCAGGAGGGTGTCGGCGAGGGCGGCTTGGCCGGAGAGGACGAGGCTGACGGCGGCTTGGGCGAGGACGTCGGCGAACGCGGGGGCGGTAGCGGGGGTGGCTTGGGCTCTGAGGAGGGTGGCGAGGAGGGCTCCGACTTGGGTGCGCTCGCCGAGCTTGTCGGCGGTGCGAACCGCGTTTCCAAGGGCGAGGAGCCAGGGGCGGGTCCCGGGCTCGAGCAGGTCGAGGGCCTCGGCGGCGTAGGCGCGGGCGGCGGGGTAGTCGGCGAGCCAGAGCGCGGCCTCGGCCATGACGGCGCGCAGGGCGCCGAGATCGGCGCCGGTGGCTCCGCAGGCTTCGGCGAGCTGGGCGATGTGGATGGCGCCTTCGAGGTCGCTCGCCTCGAGGGCGCTCATGGCGGCGCGGCGGTACCAGAGGAGGGCGCGAGAGCAGTCCCCGCCGCGCTGGTAGTGACGTCCGACGGAGAGAGGATCGATCGCGTCCTCGTCCTCGAGGAGCTTGGCGACGATGGCGTGACCGAGCTTCTTGTCCTCCGAGGTGAGCATCTCGTAGGCGGCGTCACGGGTCGTGGCTTGGCGAAATGCGTAGACGACGCGGTGACCGTCGTCGGAGCGCGCGAGGACGTCGGCCTCCGAGAGCATCTCGAGGTGGTGGCGCGCGCGGTCGACATCGACGTCGAGGACGGCCGCGACCCCCTCGACGGTGGCGACGCGACCGAACAGGCTGGCGGCGCGGAGGGCGCGCCGCGCTTCGGCCGGGAACGCCTCGAGGCGGGACTGGACGACGGCGAGCACGGTCTGAGGGAGCAGCTCGCGCGAGCTCTCCGCGGCGGCGCGGACGAGCTCCTCGAGGAGAAAGGGGTTGCCGCCGGCGCGCTCGACGATGTCGGCGATGCTCGCTTCGGTCGCGCTTCGCCCGAGGGCGGAGCGAACGAGCCGCTCGGAGGCGGCGCGGGGCAGCTCCGCGAGGTCGACGCGGGTCGTGGAGAAGGACGCGAACGGTCGTGGGAAGGTCCGATCGATCTCGGGACGGGCCAGCGCCACGACAAGGATGGGCGATCGGTCGAGCGCGGCGAGGGCGGCGGCCAGGAACGCCAGCGTGGCCGGATCGGTCCACTGCAGATCGTCGAAGACGATCGCGACGGGCGCGCGGGCTGCTTCCGCGGCGAGGTAGTCGGTGAGCGCGCGGAGGATCTCGTCGCTCATGAACCGCGGGTCGTCGAGCGCCGCGCGAGCTCCCGCGTGGTCGGCGTCGGAGAGCTCGGAGGCGGCGAGGAGCGGGGCGAGGAAGGCGACGACGCGCGCGCGCTCGGAGGGGTCGACGACCGCGGCGACGCGACGCTCGAGCTTCGATCGGCGCTGCGACCGGGGATCACCGAGGCCCGCGCCGACGGCGAACCGAAGCGCTTGGGAGAGCATCTCCAGGGGAGACCCGGCCCGCGTGGGATCGCCGCTCGCGCAGATCACCCGCGCGTCCGTCCGGGTGGCGAGGCGACGCGCGAGCTCGTCGCCGAGGCGGCTCTTGCCGATCCCCGACGCGCCCACGACGAGGTGAGCCTCGGGGACGCGGGCGCTCGCGACGCGCTCGTAGGCGCGCACGAGGGCGCCCAGCTCCGCGTCGCGACCGACCCACGGCGAGGGCCGCCCGAGGATCGTCCGGGACGCGATCGCGCGCGGGAGCGGGCCGTGGAGGGTCCGCCGCTCTGCGGTGCCGCGCACGACGAAGCGCGACCGCGCGAGGGCCGCGGTCACGGCGTCGATCGCGACGGGGAGAGGCTCGCTCCCGTCGTCGAGCGCCTCTGCGCGGAGCTCGGAGAGCATCGCGACCGCTCGGTCGATGGCGTCCCCGACGGGGAGACGCTCGCCGAGCACGCCGCGCCCGGTCGCGAGCGCGATGTGGGGATCGCGGAGGGCGGCCCGCAAGGCGAGGGCGCACGTCGCGGCGCGCGCGGCCTGCTCGATCGCGCTCGCGGGCGAGGCGACGGTGACGACATAGGCTCCGTTCGCGAGGCGCTCGAGCTTGCCGCCGAGGAGGTGCATGCGCCTCGAGAGCTCGACGCTGGGGGGCGTCTCGAAGCTCTCCGCGAGCAGGGTGTCGCTCGTCACGAGGGCTCGCGCGGCGCGATCGGTGACCGCGATCACGGAGATGATCCGCTGCTCGCTGCTCCCGATGGCGCGGGCCCGAGGCGCCGATCGGCGCGACGACCGCGGGGGCGCGAGCTCTCGAACCGCCTGGAGCTCCCGGAGGACGGCCCCTCCGTCGGCCGGGCGGCCGAGCGGGTCCTTCTCGAGCATGCGCGAGACGAGCCCGTCGAGGGCGGGGTGGACGCGGTCCGCGACCGCTCCGAGCCGCGGCGCCTCTTCGAAGACGATCTTGGCGAGGACGGCGACGAGGTGGCTCGCCGCGAAGGGCGGCCGTCCCGCCACACACTCGAACAGCACCGCGCCCAGCGAGAAGACGTCCGAGCGGGCGGTGACTTCGAGATCCCCGCGCGCCTGCTCGGGCGACATGTACTCGGGCGTCCCCATGATCATGCCGACGGTGGTGAGGCGCGCGTCCCGCTTCGGGACGTGGGCGATCCCGAGATCGAGCAGGACCGCGGCGCGCGGATCGGCCGCGGGGAGGAAGAGGTTCGCCGGCTTCACGTCGCGGTGGACGACGCGGCGCGCGTGGAGGGCGGCGAGGGCGGTCGCGGCCCGGGCGATGATGGCGACCGCCTCCTCGGGCGCGAGGGTGCCGCGCTCCAGCCTGCTCGCGAGATCCTCGCCTTCGAGCCACTGCATCGCAAGGAAGGGCTCTCGGCGATCGGTGGTGCCGTGGGCGACGTAGCGCACGATGGAGGGCTCGTTCAGAGACGCGAGGACCTCCGCCTCTCGCTGGAAGCGCGCGATCACCCCTCCCGCGGGGCGCGGCTCGGCGCGCCACGCTTGGGAGGGGTCGGCGAGCGAAGCTCGCCGGGGGTGGGCATCCGCTTCTAAAATCGTAGCATGGAGGATCTTGAGCGCGACGTCCTCTCGGGTGCGTCGGTCGCGGGCTCGAAAGACGGTGGCCATGCCCCCGCGCCCGGCGACGCGGAGGATCTCGAAGCGGCCGGCGATGACGTCTCCTTCGACCAACCCCACGAGTATCGGCGATGCCGTCGAGCCTCGGAAGGACGCGCTCCTGCTCGTGCGCTTTAGGCCGCGGCCCTTGGTGACGTTTGTCCGCTCACGATGCCCAACTCCAAGCTCCTCGCGATCTCGCTCGTCCTCGTCACCGGATGCTTCAGGCTCGAGGCGGATCCGGGCACCAACGACGGAAACCACGACTCCAGCAGCCCCTACGGCGAGGGAGGCGTCGCCTCCGGATCGGGGGGCGCGGTCCAGAGCGGCCACGGAGGAGGATCGTGCGACGGCGGCGCGAGCGCGAGCGGCGGCGCGAGCGCGACCGGAGGGCAGAGCGCGAGCGGCGGCGCGGGTGGTGCTCAGGACCCCGCCGGCGGCGCGAGCGCGGGCGGCGCGGCGGCAGGCGGCGCGGGAGCGGGTGGCGACGGAGCGGGCGGCGCGCCCCCCAGCGTCGCGTGCTTCCTCTACCCGGACTGTGACGCTTCGATCAGCAGCGAGTGCTTGTGCCTCGGATGCCCGGGCGGCTGCGATGTCGACGCGGACTGCATCTGTCCGGACTGCGCCGGCAACGCCCTCTGCGAGGCGTGCAACTTGGACGGCTTGTGCGACCCGTACCTCGAGACGTGCGCTTGCGCCGATTGCGCCGCCCACCCGATGTGCGCTCCGTGAAGTGACGCTCGTCTCGGGCGCCGGCCCTCATCGGGCCGGGCCGCGGGACCGGACGAGCGACGCCGAGGAAGGTCGCGCCGAGCAGCGCGTCCGCGAGATCACGACTCTTCGCGGGTGAGCTTGCGCCGCGCGACCTCGACGTTGATCCGCAGCGTTCGATTCGAAGGCTCGAGGGCGAGGGCCTGCTCCCAGCACGAAAGGGCGCTCTGCCAGTCGCCGTCGCGCGAGTGCTCGAAGCCCGCGTCGAAGAGCTCGGTGACCCGATCCGAGCCCTCTTCGTCGAGGACGGTCGGCTCGGGGTCGACGGGCTCCTCGTCGGCCTGCGAGGAGCGCTCGGTGGCGGGGCTCGGCATCGAGTCGTGGAGTCGGCGGTAGCGAAGGGTGGAGATGCGGTCGTTCAGAGAAGCGATCGCGCCTTCGTGCTGCTCGTCGATGAGGGCCTGGACGGTGGGGATGTCCGCCTCGGGAGGGACGGGGCGCCGGACCTTGGAGACGGTGTCGGTGCCGGCGAGGACGAGGCTGACGATGGTGGGCACGGGCCCGGGCGCGAGCTCCGTCTCGATCTGGATCGAGCGCCCCCTCACGGGGATGGTGGAGAGGCGTCCGGTGGGGGCGCGAGGTGCTCGGCGGGCTTCGAGGTCGTCGAAGCTGGGAGCGGCGCTCTCGAGGAGGAAGCCGCCGGCGCGGCGATCCCAGAGCTCGTCGATGACGGCGGAGGGCACGTCGCGATCGAGCTCGCCCCCGTGGACGCGGAGGGAGAGCTGCGCCCCGCCGAGGTCGACGGTGAGGGTCCCGGTGAAGCGCTTCTGCTCGCAGAACTCGAGGACGCGCGTCCACGGCGTGGTGCTGAAATCTCCTCGGAACGAGGCGGTCCCTTCGTGGCGGCGCCGACGGATGAGGGACTCGATGCGGGCGCGAAAGAGCTCGGGGTGGATCGGCTTGGTGAGGAAGTCGTCGGCCCCCGCGTCGAGGCCGGCCACCATCGTCTCTTCGTCGGCGAGCGACGAGAGAAACAGGAAGGGCGTGCCGCGATGACCGAACCGGGCGTTGTAACGCCGGCGAAACTCGAAGCCGCCGACCTCGGGCATCACGATGTCGGAGACGATGACGTCGGGCCGAATGTCCTCGAGAAAGCGCAGGGCGTCGCCCGCGCTCTGGAAGGTTCTGACCTCGAAGCTCGCGGGGAGCGCGCCCGCGAGGAGCTCGAGCATCTCCGGCTCGTCGTCGACGAGAAGGACGCAGGGGGCGTTCATGACCTCGCTCCTGTTCGCTGGTTGTGGATCACGATGACGTGCTGGCCGCTCATGGTCCGCCGGTGGGTGCTGCGGCGGGTGAGGGCGCGGCGCAGCTCTGCGGCGAGCTCGAGCTCGACGAGGGGCGCGACGTGATCGCCGTCCCAGCGCGGCGCGTCCTCGGGAGGATCGTCGTGGTAGAGCGCGAGCAAGGTGGTGCCCGAGGCGCGGGCGGCCGCGAACAGCGCCTCTCGCACGTGGGCGCGGGCGCGCACGTCGACGAGGCACAGGAGGGGCGCCTCCACCATCATGCATCGCTCCGCCTCCGCGTCGCGCTCGGCCCGGTGAACATGGGCCCCCGCCTCCGCGAAGACGCGCGCCGCGAGGTCGAGGTCCTCGGAGGAGGGTCCGATCAGGAGGACGGTCGCGGGCGCGGGCGCTCCCGGTGGACCGCCGACGGGGAGCTCGAGGGCGAAGCGCGTACCTCCGCGGGGGCCTGGCTCCGCCCACGCCCGACCGCCGTGGAGCTCGGCGATGTGGCGGACGATGGCGAGGCCGAGGCCGAAGCCGCTGCCGCGAGCCGAGCTGCCGGCGAGCTGATGGTACCGGTCGAAGACGGACTCGAGGGCGTCCTTCGGGATCCCGGGCCCGTGGTCGGTCACGGAGAAGCGCACCCGATCGGGCGCGTGGGTCCGCTCGCACGAGAGCTCGACGGCCGTTCCCGGCGGTGAGAACTTGAGGCCGTTCGTGATGAGGTTGGTGATCGCCTGCTCGAGCCGCTCCGGATCGGCGACGATGATGTTCGTGCCGACCTGAGAGCTCGGATCGCGATCGCAGGCCATCACCGCGTTGCCGGAGGCGGATTGGCTGCGAGCGATCGCCTCGAGGAGGCCGTCGGCGTGGATGCGGCGGCACCGGAGCTCGAGCTTCCCCGACTCGCACTTGTCGAGATCCAACAGCTCGGTGGTGAGGCTCGTGAGGCGGTGCCCGATCTCCTCGATCGCCTCGAGGCGATGGCGCCGCTCCGTTGAAGGCAGCCCGTCGATCGCGTCGCGCAGCTGACCGAGCTGCATGATCATCGAGGCGAGCGGCGCGCGCAGATCGTGGGAGGTCATCGCTACGATTTGGCTCTTGAACTGGTTGAGCCGCTCGAGCTCTTCGTTCTTGGCGACGAGCTCGCGCTCACGATCGCGGAGCGCCTCCTCGGCGCGCAGGCGCGCGGTGATGTCGAGGGCGTTGGAGACGTACCCGACGATCCCCCCCGAAGCATCGCGAACGGCGTTGATGGTGAGGTGGACGGTGATCATCGCCCCCGTCTTGGTGCGATTGACGATGTCGCCGTCCCACGCGCCGATGGTCGCGTCGGCGAGGCTCGCGCGCATGTCGCGGTAGAGCTCCGGAGGGTGGAGGCCGGAGCGGAGGATCCGCGGCGTACGGCCGATCACCTCGTCGGCGCGCCAGCCGTACATGCGGGTGAACGCGTAGTTGATGTCGACGATCCGCGCGTCCGCGTCGGTGTAGCAGATGGCCTCGCTCGTCTGGAGGAAGTTGCGATGGACGAACGCGAGCTCGCGCATCGTCTGATAGAGCCGCGGCGCGGAGCGGACGTGGGCGAGGAGGCCATCCGGGGATCGGGTGAGGACGATCTCGACGCGCGAGCCGTTGGGGGCGACGTGGAGCGTCGACGTGGTCGGTCCACCGCTCGACGTCGCGATCGCCTCTTTGAGCGCCGACCGGCAGCGGAGGTGGACGTGCTCGGGCAGCGTCGGCGCACGCGAAGATGTGATGGCCTCGAGGTCGGCGGTGTCCCCGAGGATCACCCCCGCTCCATCGATCGGCACCGTCACGAAAGGCCGGGCGACGACGGCCGGTGATCCCACCCGGTCCGAGTCGCCGCGACGGTGATCGGGGGCCTGGAACAGCCGGCGAAACCCGAACAGATCGGTGGCCTCTTCGGGGGCGTCGGCGATGGAGACGATCGCCTCGAACGCGGCGCCTTCGAGGTCGCGGTCGAGCTCGCGGCCGAGCTGCTTCTCGAGGACCGCCCACGCCCCGTCCCGGCCGAGCCCCACACCGTCCTTGAAGCCGTGGCAGAGGTTGTCGAACGAGTCGGCGTAGGCGATCACCCGGGCGATGAGGGGGATCGCCTCGGCGCGCGGCGCGTCGGGGTGGAAGCTGCCGTCGTAGGCGTCGAGGAAGGCGCTGCTCGCGAGGGCGAGGTGCTCGAAGCCTTCGATCGAGGCGACGAGCGTGCGGGTGGCCTCTTTTCGGGCCCCGCGCTCGGTGGGGCTGAGCTCGCTCGAGCACGACGAAGGCACGGCGATCGTGCCCAGATCGTGGAGGAGCGCGGCGCAGATCACGTCCCACGGGTCGTCCGTGATCGCGAGGCGCGAGGCGATGGCGCGGGAGAGGAACGCGACGCGCGCGGAGTGCCCGGGGGAGCCGCGGTGCTTGATGTCGACCTCGCGCGCGAGGAGCCACGACAGCTCGGCAGTGACCTCGAGCGCGTCGAGCTCGGCGATGTCGGGCGGCGGCAGCAAGACATGGTCGAGCGCGTCGGAGAGCGAGCGCTCGTCGTAGAGCGTGTCGAGGATGGTCGGGTCGCGCCCGAGCAGATCGAGGCCGGCGTCGCTCACCGACGCGGCGACGCCGGTGTCGCGGAAGCTCAGGCCCACCGCCATCGCCGTCGAGCGGCGCTTGGTCGGCGTTCGGCTCATGGCCCCGTCGAGCGCGTCCGCGAACGACACCACCGAGACGACGGTGGCGAGGCGATCGCCCGGGTCGAGCGAGTCGTGATGGTGGGCGATGATCGGCTCGAGCGCCCGCAGCGCGCGAAAGGCCCGAGAGAGGCCGGCGCCCCGGATGGCGTGGGCGGTGCGACGCTCGTCCCCTAGCGCCGCGCCCGCGATCCCCGGGGGATGCCCGCCGAGGTCGTGGAACAAGCCTCCATAGAACGCGAGACCTCGGTCGAGGCCGAGGGCGCGGGCGAGCATCTCGGAGACGAGGGCGACGCGAAGGGAGTGACCTCGACCTGGACCCACGAGGGGATCCACCGCTCGCGCGAGGAGCCTCGCGAGGTCTCGATAGCGACGGGCGAGGCGCTCGTCCGCGCGAATGGGAGAGAGGGCCGTTCCAGTCAACGCATGTCTCCCGAGCCGCTCGGCACGATAGGACAATGCGGCACGAGCCGGCGATCTCTTCAGACGGTGGTGCGGTTCCCCGGCCCCGGCTCGAGAGCGCACGCGCGATGCTTGCGCGCCGAGCCCGAGGGGCGCTGCGTAGGGCTGCGTCGCGTTGGTCGCCGCGCGCGCCGAAGGTGACGAAACGCGCCAGCGGCGGTCCCCGAATCGATCCATCGGACCGAGCCGGCCGCCTTGGTACGGCCACTGCAGCTCCGCGGACCCGAATGATGCCCGCGGTCGCCTTTCGCCACGTTCGAACGTCGACGGACCCGGCCACGGAGGCACGGCCGCGCGTCGTCGCGGTGGGGACGGCGCTGCCACCCCATCGCTACACCCAGTCCGATCTCGCCGCGCTCGCGTCGAGCTACCTCGCCGACTCCAAGATCTCGGTGCGGGGGATCGAGCGCTTCTTCAAGAGCGTGGGCGTCGAAGAGCGACACCTCGCCCTCCCTGCCGATCGCTACCCGGCGCTGCGCGGCTTGGGGGAGCGCAACGACGCGTGGATCGCGTGTGCCCTCGCGCTCGGGCAGAGAGCGATCGAGGGGGCGCTCGACGCGGCCGGCCTTCGACCGCGCGACATCTCCCTGTTCGCGACGACGACGATCACGGGCCTCGCGATCCCCTCGCTCGAGGCGCGGCTGATGAACGTGCTGCCGTTCGATCCGGCCACGAAGCGCCTGCCCCTCTTCGGCCTGGGTTGCCTCGCGGGCGCGGCCGGGCTCGCCCGCGTCTCGGAGTATCTGCGCGCGTTCCCCGAGGAGGCGGCGCTGTTCCTCTCCGTCGAGCTCTGCTCGCTCACGTTCCAGCCCGACGACGGCTCGATCGCGAACCTCGTGTCGACCGGCCTCTTCGGCGACGGGGCGGCCGCCGTCGTGCTCACGGGAGCGCGACACGCGTCCTCTGTCGCTCCCGCGTCGCGGCCGCGCGGCCTCGGACCCGCGGTCCGGAAGGGGCCCCGCGTCCTCGCGAGCCGGTCCGTCTTCTTCCCGAACACCGAGCGCACGATGGGTTGGGACGTCGTCGACAGCGGCTTCAAGATCGTGCTCGGGCCCGAAGTGCCGAGCATCGTGGAGGCGCACGCCGCGGAGGCGGTGGACGGGCTGCTCGAAGAGCACGGGCTCGTCCGAGGCGACATCGACGCGTGGATCATGCACCCGGGCGGACCGAAGGTGATCGACGCGCTCGAGCGTACGTTGGAGCTGCCCCCAAACGCCCTCGAACGAACGCGACGCAGCCTCGCGCGCGTCGGCAACCTCTCCTCCGCGTCGGTGCTGTTCCTGCTCGAGGAGCGCACGCGCGAAGGGCTCCCCCCCGGCTCTTACGCGGTACTGATGGCGATGGGTCCCGCCTTCTCGGCGGAGGTCGTGCTCCTCCGATGGTGAGCTTCGGCCCGATCGTCGGCTTCACCGCGCTCGTGGTCGCGGTGGCGGCCCAGCGGCTCCTCGAGCTGCGGCGCTCTGGGCGAAACGAGCGATATCTGCGGGCGCACGGGGCGATCGAGCACGCCCCCGAGCAAATGGTGTGGATGCGCGCGCTCCACGCCGCGTGGCTCGTCGGGATGCTCCTCGAGGCTTGGAGCGCGAGGCGGGCACCGCCGATGGCGGTCGTCGTCGTCGCGGTCGTCGCGTTCACGATCGGCCAGGCCCTTCGTGTCGCCGCGATGTCCGCCCTGGGGCGCAGGTGGTCGGTGAAGATCTTCACCCTGCGCGACGCGCCGCCCGTGACGAACGGGATCTTCCGGGTGATGCGCCACCCCAACTACCTCGGGGTCATCCTCGAGATCGCTTCTCTCCCGCTGCTCGGCGGGGCGTACGCGACCGCGATCGTGGCGAGCGCGCTGAATGGCGTGCTCCTCTACGCGCGCATCCGCGCGGAGGAGCGCGCCCTCGCCTCCGCGAGCTCGTACGGAGCGGACTTCCTCGGCCTCGGCCGCTTTCTTCCTCGGCGGCCCCGCGCGCGGTCCCATGGTTGAAGACGTCGCCATCATCGGCGCCGGTCCGGTCGGGCTGTTCGCCGCGCTCGCCTCCCACGCGGCCGGGCTCGTCCCGCGCGTCTACGAGCAGCGCCTCGCCCCGTGCCCGGGGTCGCGGTCCATCGGCATCCATCCCCCGTCCCTGGAGCGGCTTTCCTCCCTCGGGCTCCTCGAGCACTTCGTCCGTGCCGGGATCGAGATCCACCGCGGCACCGCCGTGGGCGCGAACGGGGAGCTCGGCACGCTCCGCTTCGATCGTTGCTCGGGCCCCCACCGCTTCATCCTCGTCGTGCCCCAGGACCGCACCGAGGCCATCCTCGAGCGCGAGCTCGAGCGGCGCTGTCCCGGATCGGTCGTGCGCGGAGCGCGCCTCGTTTCGATCCGAGCTCGTCGCGGGGGCGTCTCGTTCGAGCTCGCGCGCGAGGGCGCGCGGAGCGAGGAGGCGGCGGCGCGCGCTCTCGTCGCCTGTGACGGCAAGCGCTCGAGGGTCCGCTCCCTCCTCGGCATCTCGTTCGAGGGGCGAGCCTACGAAGGCTCGTATCTCATGGGGGACTTCGCCGACGAGACGCGGTTCGGCGCCGAGGCGCGCATCTTCCTGAGCGCGCGTGGCCTCGTCGAGTCGTTCCCCCTCCCCGACCGCCGGAGGCGGTGGGTGGTCCGTCGCGAGCCTTCGGCGCCGGCGGACGCCTCGCTCGAAGAGCTCGTCGCCGCCATCGCAGTCCGCACCGGCGAGCGCGTGTCGACGCGCGACGCCTCGCCTCCGAGCCTGTTCCGGGCCGAGCGCTACCTCGCCTCCGCCCTCGCGGTCGGCCGCGTCGCGCTCGCGGGCGACGCCGCCCATGTCGTGAGCCCGATCGGCGGGCAAGGGATGAACCTCGGCTGGCTCGGCGCGCACGCGATCATG
The DNA here is from genome assembly GCA_044225865.1 of Polyangiaceae bacterium. Lineage (GTDB taxonomy): Bacteria > Myxococcota_A > Polyangia > Polyangiales > Polyangiaceae > Xiheicaenibacterium. The sequence goes on from JBGAID010000017.1 coordinate 25,567, forward strand.
TCGGCGCTCTCTTCGACGCCCGACGTCGGGGAGGCGTGGCCTCGCGCGCTCGAGGGCAATGCGCGGTCGCGCGCCCGAGAAGCGACGGCCGTCGCCCGCCGCGCCGAGATCAACATGTGGCTCGGTCGCCCCGCGCCCTCCTCGCGCGACGCGCTCGTGAGGACGCTCCTCGGCCCGATCGGTCAGCCGCTCGTGGCGCGCGCCTTCACGATGCGAGGGCTCTCCGCGGGCGTTTGAGGGCCGGCTCGGTCACGCGCGACGCGAGGTAGAGGGCATCGAACACGCCGCACGCGAGCTTGTCGTTGTTGAAGTACGCGTACACGTCGCGGCCCTCCGCGAGCTCCTCCGAGCACCGGCGCGCCCACGCGGAGAGGACGCGCTTGTCGTAGTTGCCTCCGTAGTCGACCCCGTGGAAGCGGTAATAGGAGAAGCTCGCGGGACGCACGCGCGGGTGGTTCGGGAGCAGGTCGTGCTCTACGAGGGCGGCCCGGTGGACGTGCAACACGTCATACACCTCGTCGCAGAGCCAGCTCGGATCTCGAACCTCGATCGCCCATCGGTGCGCCTTCGAGGTCGCGCTCAGGAACGCGTCGAGCCGCTCCGGGTTCGCTCGGAAGCGCGGCGGGAGCTGCACGAGGACCGGCCCGAGCTTCTCGCCGAGGCCCTCGGCGCGATCGAGGAAGCGCGAGACCGTGCTCGGCGCGTCGAGGAGACGCTTCATGTGGGTCCCGAAGCGGCTGAACTTCACCGCGTAGACGAAGCCCTTCGGCGCCATCTCCCGCCACGCCTCGAACGTCGAGCGCTCCGGCAGCCGATAGAAGCTGCCGTTCACCTCCACCGTGTCGAAGCGCCGCGCGTATTGACCGAACCACGTCCGCGGCGGCGAGCCCGCGTCGTAGAAGCGTCCCACCCAATCGGCGTAGACCCACCCCGAGGTCCCGACGTGCAGTCGACCGGCGCGCGGCATGTCCTCGAGGAAGCACGTCGCGTGCTTGCCCCCGCGCGTGCCCCCGGGGCAAGGCAGCGCCCTCCTCCGAGGAGCAGCCGCGCCACGCGCGAGGAGCACGCGATGGGGCCGATTCCGGCCAGAGGGCCCAGTCGCCGACCGCAGGGCTCTTGGCCTCGGCGTTGCTCTGAGCGCTCGACGCAAATGGAGGCCCAAATGTCGCTGCTCTCATCCATGTCTCGCGTCGTATCGAGCGCCACCCTTCGACGTTGCGCTGCCCCTATCGTGCTCGTCCTCGTCTCGAGCGCGTGCCGCGAGAGCAGCAAGACGAGCTCGACGACGGCCTCGACCGCGAGCGAGGCACCCACCGCGAGCGCGCCCGCGACCGCGGAGGTGAGCGCGCGCGCCTCCGCCGCGCCCACGAGCGCCCCAGCGACGCGAAGCTCCGCCACGGCGGCGGCGAAGTCGGAGGCACCGCAAACGGATTTGAAGAAGTTCCTCGCGTGGGTGATGGGCCTTCGGATGAACATGGGTGCCATGGGGAACGACGCCGGCGAGCTCAAGAGGGCGAACATCGCCGCCGACGGCCTGGACGTGAAGCTGAAGCCCTTCAGTGGAGGGGGCACTTCCTGGGCGAGCTACCTCGGCCAAGAGCGCGATCGGGTCGGGCCGCTCCTCGATCGGCAGCACGGACCGGAGGTAGGAGCCCTCTTCCGCGGCGCGACGACGTCGGGCGTGATGGTCAAGCTCTACGAGCCGTCCGATCCGAAGCGACCGTTCCTCAAAGAGTTCGTCGAGTACATGGAGGCGTCGAAGATCCGCAGGAGCCTCTGGTCGCGCCTCGCCGACATGGTGAAGAAGGGCGCGGACCGCGACGCCGTCGTCAAAGAGTTCATCGCGATGGACACGGCGATCCAAAACGCTTTGAAGGGCTGAGCTCGCAGCGCGTGCCCAAGCGTGTCGAGGCTGTGCACAACCCAGAGCGCTGACTCCCCCCTCGCTACGCGAGGGGGCCGGGGGGGGTGAAAGAGCAGCACCTCCCTCATCGAGCACAACGACGGTGCCTTCTACTCCTTGTTAGAGCCCGCCCCGCTCTTCGGCCTCGAAGCCCACGAGCTCCGGCTCGGCGTGGAGGCGGACTGCGTAGACCGCCTCGACCTTGTCGCGAACCTCGCGCGCGAACGCGACGATCTCGGCGGCGCGCGCGGCGCCGAGGTTCACCACCGCGAGGGCGTGCCGCGTGGAGAGGCCCACGTTGCCGCGCCGCGAGCCCTTCGCGAGTCCAGCGCGCTCGATGAGCCAGCCCGCGGCGAGCTTCACCTCGCCCGGCCCGGCGTCGAACCGCGGCATCTTCGCCTCCGCCGAGAGGGCACCGCGCGCGCGCGCCTCCTCCTCCACCCGATCCGCGACCGCGATCGGCACGATCGGGTTCATGAAGAAGGAGCCGGCGCTCTTCGAATCCGGGCCCGCCGAAGCGTCGAGCACCATCGCCTTCGCGCGCCGCAGATCGATCACCGCTCGACGGACCAGCCCCACCGGGTGGGCGCCTTCTCCGAGAGCCCGGGAGAGCTCTCCGTATCGAAGCGGGGAGGCGACGCCGCCCGCGCGCAGCTCGAGCTCCACCTCCACCACCACGAACCGATCACGCAGCGCGCGCTTGAAGACGCTGTCGCGATACCCGAGCTCGCACGCGGCGCGGTCCATCTCGACCCGCTCGAGCGTCGCGCGGTCGACGACGACGACGCGCTGGAGGACGTCGCCCACCTCCTGCCCGTAGGCGCCGACGTTCTGGATCGGGGTCGCCCCCGTCGAGCCGGGGATCCCGGAGAGACACTCGATGCCGGCGAGGCCCTCCGCCACCGCGCGCTCCACGACCGCGTCCCAGAGGACCCCCGCGCCGATCCTCGCCGTCGCCGCACCCTCGCTCGTTCGCTCGATCTCGAAGCCCTCGATCTCGACGCGGACGACCACCGCCTCGATCCCTCGGTCCGCGACGACGAGGTTCGATCCGCCGCCGAGGACGAAGACCGGCAGGTCGCGAGCCCGCGCGAAGCGGAGCGCGTTCGAGAGCTGATCGGCGGAGGTGGCGCGGGTGAAGAAGCGCGCCGGCCCCCCCACCCCCATCGTGGTGAGAGGGCCGAGGGGGACGCGCTCCTCGATCCGCAGCGTCGCTGGCATCAAGGCTTCACGCGGACGCGAATGCCCGCCATGAACCCGGAGTCGACCGCCTGCACGTCGCCGAGGAACTTCGAGTACTGGGCGGCCTCCACCGTGCCCGTCGCGAGGCCCATCACGAACTCCTCCGTGATCGTGTCTTGCGCGACCGACACCTTGCGCGACGCGCTCATGACGTCGTCGCGCATCGCCACCTCACCGGCGAGCTTCTCCACCTTCACCCCCGCCGGCAGCTTGATCGTCCGCTTGATGCGGTACTGAAGAGGCGAGTCGATGGTGAGGGCGCTCTCGCGGGCGGCCTTGGACGCGTACGCGCGGGCGAGCGTCCCGGAGTGGGCCGGGTCGTAGCCGGGCAGGATCCACGTCTTGCCCTCTTTGCCCTCGATGCTGCCGAAGCCGGGGATCGTCACCTGCGCGACGAGCCCGACCTCCCAGGAGCCCTCCTTCGAGACGAGCTTCACCTCGTCGACGCTCGCCCACGGGAGCCACCCTTGGATGACGGAGCGGAGCATGTTCTGGCGCTCCTCGCCGACGGCGTAGTTGAACGCCTCCGCGAGGTACTGCGCCTGCTGCCCGCGCAGATCGATCTTCACCGTGCCCTTGGCCGTGCCCTGCGCGTCGAGGACGAGATCCATCGCCGCCTCGTCGATGGCGGTGTCCGGCGCGACCGGGACGGGGACGATCTGCCCGCCGCTAAGGATCGCGCTTCGACCCGCGAGCTCGGGGCTGATGCGCCCCGGAGGCAGGGGCGGACCTTGCACGTCGGCGTCGATCCACACGTCGCCCTGCGCGAGGTGGGCGACGACGAGCGGCTTCCGGAATCGGCCCGGGTGGGGTGGGAAATTCGGCGCGGCCGAGAAAGGCTCTGTCTCCGCGACGGCGAGATCCACCTTGATCCCGAGCTCGCGCAGCACGCGATAGATGATCCACGTGCGGCTGCCCGTCTGGTCGTCGACCATCCAGCGGATCGGCTGCCCGTGGCCGCCGCCCGCGCCGAAGCTGGCCGAGTCTCCGAGCTCGTATCCCCCCGTCGCGACCTTGATCGTCTTTCCGATGTGGTCGACGACGCGCGACACGAGGGCGAGATCCTCCGGCCCGCTCGAGGGCGCCGCCGAAGGTCCGGGCTTCTTCGCCTCTTCGGCGAGCCGCGCGATGAACGGATCGGTGTCGTCGAGGGCGCGGATGTTCTCGCCCACCGCCCGCCCGACTTTGTCCCACGTCATCGTGCCGAAGCTGATCCGCACCCCGCGCTCGAGCCACGGCAGACCCTCTTCGATGATGCGCGCGGACTGGCTCTTCAGCTTGTAGCGGATGAGCTTGTAGCCCTGCTTCGTCTCCGTCACCGGCTTGCCGAGGAGGGCGTGCGACCAGAACGTGGGAGAGAACGACTCGGGGAGGCGGAGCACGACCTCCGCGTCGGCGACGCTGATGCGCTCGGGGAGGAGATCCGGCGTGTCGACCGTGTACTCGCCGAGCTCGTTGGGCAGGTAGTAACCCTCCCAGAAGCTCTCGACGTAGTCGCCCGTCTCGAGCTGCGAGTAGCCGCCGCCCCCGATATCGACCTCGAGCGTGCGGCCGTCCGCTTTGTGGATACGGCGGCGGATGGGCCGGACGAAGCCACGCCCGTCGATCATCGGGGTCTCGATGCGCATCCCGTTCTCGACGTCGGTCGTACCGGCGAGGCGACGCAGATCGTAGAAGATGATGTGGAGCAGGCCGTCCGCGTCCATCCCGTAGTGCTCGACGTGCTTGAGCACGGCGGTGGCCGCGCCCGGCATCGCCCGCTGCTTCTTGTCCTGTTGGACGAGGGCGCGCCCTTCCTCCTCGAACCGCTTCGCGTCCTCCGAGGCGTCACCGAACGCGAGGTTCACTTGCTGGATCGAGTACGGCCGCGCCGGATCGCGGAGCAGCTCCCTCGCCGCGTACGCCTTCGCCTCTTCGCGCTTGCCCATCCGCACCAGGATCGGGAGCACGCTCGTCGTGGAGCGCTCCCAGGGCATCATCTTCTCGTAGACCTTGAGGGCGCCTGCGTCGTCTCCCATCTTCTGGAGCAGGTCCATCTCCGCGTAGAGGTACCCGCGCGGGGACGAGGTGAGCGCCCGCAGCTTCGTCAGCTCCTCGAGCGCGCCCTTGCGATCACCGAGCGCCGCCTTCGAATCGAGGCACGACGACGTGGCGCGAGACAGCCCGCCCTCGCAGGCGATCTTCGACCAGTCACGCCCGGAGCGCGGGTGCATGGAAGAGTCCAACGACGCGACCATCGGGGCCCCTGGGGCCTTCTTCTCGAGCTCGTCGTAGGCGCGCTCGGCCACGTCGCGGAGGCCGGCCTTCTGCGCGAGGTCCATGACGAGCTGGAGCTCCATCACCCCGAGCTTCGACATGTCGGCGTCCGGCTTCGTCACGCCGAGCTCCACGAGCGCCTCGTAGACGCCGTCCGGTCCCTTCCTTCGCTCCAGCAGATCGGCGGCGACGACCTTCGCCTCCCAAGCCTCGGGCATCGCCTTCTTCGCCTCGTCCGCCGAAGCGCGCGTGAGCTCGATGCGCTTCCAATCCGCGAAGTCACCGGCGCGCTCCATCGCCCGGATCCACAGGAGATGAACGGCCGGATCGTGGCCCTCTCGCTTCTCGAGCAGGGCCTTCTCGAGCATGTGCTCGGCCCGCCGCGCGTCCCCGATGGCGAGCAGCGCGGCCGCGTTCGACGCGAGGGACGGATCTTCCTTGGCGGAGCGACCGAAGACGATCTCCTTCGGCTCCTTCGCCTTCACCGCCGCCGCCTCGTCCCCGCGCGGGGCCCGCGCCGGCACCGGCAGCCCGTCCTGCCCGATGATCGAGAGGCCGATCGAGGACGCGTCCTGTTTGTCGGCGACGCGAACGATGACGCGCACCACGCCCGGACCGACCTTCGCCGAGCCCATCGTCGTGAGCTCGGACCAACCCGCGTCGAACGACCTCGAAGCGACCTTCTGACCGCCCACCTCCAGCACCGTGGTCGCGCTCGTCGACAAGATGAAGCTGAGCCGCTGCTCGACCGGGTTGTCGACGTGGAGGACGACCTCGCGCAGGCCGGGCTTGTCGCTCGCGCCGCGCACGTTGAGCGAGCACGCGTCCGCGGGTACGTCCGCCCGCATCGCCCGATTGAAGTGTCCGGGGCTCGGATAGTCGCTCGGCATCGGTCCGGTCGCCGGCGTCTTGGCGGGACCGCTCAGCGAGACGAGGGGCGCCGTGTCGAGCGGCCCGATCACCGTGGCCTGGGCGACGCAGCCGCGCCGCTCGAACCAGACGTTCGCTCCCCGCGCCTCTCCCGTGAACTGAGCGAGCTCGTTCATGCTCCGCGCGATGAGGGCCCGCATGAAGGGCGCCGTCTCCGCGTCGCTCCCATCGAGCTTGGACCACGCCTCCCGCAGGCGGACCGTGATGTCCTGGAACGCCTTGCGCGATCGGTAGGCGATCGGCTGGGACATCCGCGGCCCCGCCGTCCCTTCGACGAGCGCGTCGAGGGCCGCCACCATCACCGCGAGCGACTCCGGGTCGCGGGCCTTGTCGATCGCGGAGTCGACCGCGTCGAGGTAGGGGCCCGCCTCCGCCGCCTCCGTCATCTCCTTGTGGAAGGCCTCCACGTACGCCTTGGAGACGCCGGTCGAGCCCTCGTTGCCGGGGACGCGCGGATCCGGCCGAGCGCAGGCGGCGCTGAACAGTGCAGTGGCGGCGACGAGGAGCGCGGCCGGCGCGGAGCGCGGCCTATCACGGTGGTTCATCGGGTCGGGCAATGCTGCCCCATCCCGGGCCCTCGCGGTAGGGATCTCGCTCATGTAACCTCCCCCGCCATGGCGAATGCGGATGGCTTGAAGGCCGGCGATCGGGCGCCCACGTTCACCCTCCCGGCCGACGACGGCTCCACCTTCGATCTCGCGAAGCAGTCGGGGAAGACCGTTGTCTACTTCTATCCCCGCGACGACACCCCGGGGTGCACCGTCGAGGCGATCGACTTCTCCAAGGCGGCCAAGGACTTCGAGCGGTCCGGCGCGAAGGTGGTCGGGATCAGCAAAGACAGCATCGCCGCGCATTGTCGCTTCCGCGACAAGCACAAGCTCGCCGTTCGATTGCTCTCGGATCCGGACCTCTCCGTCCACCGCGCTTATGGAGCGTTCGGGGAGAAGACGATGTACGGCAAGAAGGTGGAGGGCGTCATTCGCTCCACGTTCCTCGTCGGGACAGACGGGAGGATCGAGCGCGTTTGGCCGACGGTGAAGGTGGCCGGGCACGTCGAGCAGGTCCTGTCCGCCGTCCGCGGCGAGGCGGCCGCGGCCCCCGCAGAGAAGCCGGCCGCGAAGAGGCCCATGCCGAAGGCGCCAATCCCGAAGAAGGCCACCGCAAAGAAGCCCGTCGCGAAGAAGCCGGCCGCGAAGGTCACCAAGCGAAAGTAGCGATCGATGGAGGGGCGTGATCACGAGCCCGAGGAGGATCGGGCCGCTTGGGAGGCGAAGCCCGCCGACGCCGCGGGGCCGGCGAAGATCACCGCCGCCAAGCTCACCACCGAAGAAGCCGACATCCCGATGTCGGTCGTGCGCGGCGGCTCCAAGAAGAAGATCGTCCTCGTCGCGCTCGCCTCCGTCGCGCTGCTCGGCGCGGCCGCGGGCGGCTTCGGGTATTATCAGAACCGGCGCGCGCGCTCTCAGACGGAGGCCGCGTTCGGCGAGCTGTCCCAGTGTCTCCTCGGCGAGCAGACCTCCTCGGCGGAGGTCGCCCTCCGCTTCCGGCGTCACCAGGTCGCCCTCATGGGCAAGACCACCGAGGAGCGCTCCGACGGCAACGAAGCGTGGCCGGAGCGATGCGCCAAAGCCGCCAATCAGCTCGTGGACGCCGCCGACGCGGCCGGCCTCGAGTCGAATGACGGAAACAGCCTGAAGGGGGCGGCCGAGCAGCTCTCCAAAGCGCTCGCGGAGAAGCGCGGCCTCGACAACGATATCTCCGCGCTCCTCAAGGCCGCGTGGGAGCAGGCGGAGAAGGCGAAGATCAAGGCGCCTCGCTCTTCGGTCGCGGGCCCCCCCGAGCACGCGCGCCCCGCCACGATCGACGACATCGCCGAGTCGTCCTACGTGACCCACGACTACCTGTCGATGAGCGCGCTCCACCTCCCACCCAACCCGAGCGGAGAGCGCTTCTTCTTCTTCGACAACAAGGGCGGCGGCGGGCCGTTCTATTGCCGCATTCGGGACGAAGGGCTCGGCTGCAAGAAGCTCCCGGGCGAGCTCGCGAAGGTCACCCTCGCCCTCTCCGTGATCGGCTCTCAAGATCCGGGGGTCGCCCCCCTCTTCTTCGCGGGGAGCCGCGGCGAGGCCGGCGTCTATCGAGGCGACACGGGGGCGAAGGTCGACAAGCTCCAATCCGTCGGGGGCTACGCGCGAAAGGACGGCGCCGTCGTCCTGCTCGGCATCGAAGAGGGAAAGATGGTCCTCTCTTTCCAGAAGGCCCCCGGGGAAGCCGCCCACCACGTGCCGCTCGACGACGAGCTCAAGACGGCCTTCGAAGACGTCCTCCGCGCCGGCCCCGCCGAGGAGCGCAGAGACAAGCGCGATTCGAAGCTCGACTACGAGAATGGCTACTTCAATACCCAGCTCGTCCACGGCTCCGTGTTCGTCCGCTTGTGGGATGCAAAGCTCGGGTGGCGCGTCTATGCCATTGCCGTCGGCCCCGACGGACACCTCCAAAAGGCAATGAAGATCGGCTCCCTCGACGGGCTCGTCTCCTATTCGGGGGTCGAGCCGGGAATGACAGCCTGTCGAGCGGGCGATCACCTCGTGCTCCGCGCCCGTCAATCCGCGGGCGAGCGCCTCGCCTTCTTCGCGGACGGCAATTGGACGGCGCCCATCGAGAGCAAGGCCACCAGCTCTGCCCTCCTCGATTGCGCCGACGCCCAGGCCACCCTCTCCGAGAGCCTCGGCGTCTCGACGTGCACGTCCGCGTCGTGCTCGACGCTCTGGTCGACGACCAAGGGGCTCGGCGATCTCGCCCCTCGGACCGGCCTTCAAGACGTGGCCGCGACCTCCGAGGGGTCCGTCGCCATTTGGGGCGCGGGGCAGCGCGGGGGGATTCGCGCGCGGCCGGTCGGGGGCGATTCGAAGACCCCGACCATTTCTGTCTTCTTCGATGATCTCGTCTCGGGGGGGAAGGTCCTCGACGTGCCGACGGTGACGGCGGCGCGCCTCATCCCCGCTGGGAAGAACGCCGTTCTGCTGATGCAAACCAGCAATGGGTTGTCCGCGTGGCGCGTGTCGGCCAAAGGAGAAGTGAGCCCCGACCGCGTCGTTTGGGAGTAAAGGACGGTTCCATGGCGCGTCTATCGACCATCATTCCGATCGCCGCAGTCGTCGTTCTGGCGGGCGGCGCCGCTGGAGGCTGGTTCGTCTGCACGAAGACGGAGGCGAAGCAGAAGGCGAAGCGCGAGCAGGCGTTCGCGGATCTCAGCCAATGCCTCTTCGGCGAGCGCGTCGAGGGGGCCGAGGAGGCCGCGTCCGCCATCACCGCGATGCAGGCGCGAGGAGGCCACCTCCCGCCGGCGAATCGCTGGGTCGATCAGGGCGTCGCGTGGCCCCAGCGATGCGGCACCTACGCGAAGGATCTCGTCGACGCCACGCGCGACTCGAGCTTCATCGAAGAGGAGGCCAAGCGCGCGTTGATGAAGGACGCGGCCGAGCTCGGGGAAGAGCTCGCGAAGCCGGACGCCCAGACGGGCTTCCTCGCCCGCCCCATCACCGCCTTGTGGAAGGACGCGAAGACGCACGGGCTCACGTTCGCGAGCACGAGCAAGGTCTCCAACCCACCCCCCAAGACGGAGCGGATCGGGGTGACGTTCGACGCGCTCGAGGTCCCATTCGTGAACTTGCTCCCGGTGATGCGAGGGCCGCAATGGCACTTCTTGGTCACTCGCAAGGACAAGAAGGACAAGCTCGGCTCGTGCATCCCCTCCGAGTCCGGCCTCGCGTGCAAGGAGTTCGAGAGCGACTTCGCGTTCATGCCGGAGGGAGGCTGGGAGTCGCCGTCCTTCCTCCCCCAGGTCACCGATCACTCGATTCGCGTCCTCCGCGAAGGCGTCCTCGTCGATCCCGGCCTCCCCGAGCGGGCGCGGGTCTACATGGACAAGTCCGGGACGCTCTTCGCCCTCGCCCAGGCCTGGGACAACGACAACAAAGACGCGATCGAGAAGCTCCTCATCAAGCCCGACGGCAAAGACGCGAAGGCGATCAACCTCGGGAAGCTCCTCGACAAGCGCCCCAACATCTCCAAAGACGCGCCGCTGACCGCGGACTTCATCGGCCAAGGCCTCACCGTCGTCACCCAGGTGGACGGCAAAGAGAAGAAGCTCCGCTTTCCTCTCTCGCCCGACGGCGCGCTCGGCGATCCGATCGAGATCCCGAAGGGCCCGGTGTGCCGAGCCGGCAGCCGCTACGTGTTCCGCGAGATCGAGAACAAGATGATCACCTTCCTCGAGGGCGACAAGCTCGGCGAGTCGCTCTCGCTGCCGAGCGTCGAAGCGGCCACCTCTCGAGACTTCTCGTGCAGCGCCTCCGGCTCCGTCCAAATCGATAGTCGCCGCCTCTGCCGCCCCAAGCCGGTCGGCTGCGTCGAGGTCCTCGACAAGGAGTCGTTCGAAGTCTTCAAGGCCAACGTCCAGCACCTCCCCGTCATCGACACCGCCGGCGATCGCATCGTCTACACGTGGGGCGCCAAAGACGGCAGCGGGCTCCTCGTCCACATCGGTGACCCCGGCTTCGTCGCCACTGGGCGTGACGTCCTCGTCGTCGACAAGACGGGCGGCAAAGGGCCTCAGAAGATGGGGGTGTTCGGCGGTGAGAAGCTCGCCATCGCGATCGCCGACGTCGAGGGAAAGCTCGTCGCGTTCATGATCAAGGCCGACGGCTCGGTGGCCCCCGTCCCCGTCACGTGGAACTGAATGCCGACGCGCTCGACCTGAACCCCCCCGCGGGCTTCCCCGTTTACGGAAATGGCCCGTCGCGCTCTCATCCACTCAAGGCTCATGAGGCTCCCCGCGGCGGCGCTGGCTCTCTTGGTTTCGACGGGGTGCGGGGAAGGCGCGACCGAGGGCGGGGGCGGGGAAGGCAACGGCGGCGGGGCCGCTGGCGCCGCGCACGGTGGCAACGGGGGAGAGGGCGGGTCGATCCCGGTCGAGCTCGACGCCGGCTTCGTGGCGCTCCCGCCCGCCCACGGCGTGGCGTCGAAGATGTTCTATGCCCTCCGACCCGCGGATGAAGATCCGGATCACGCCCCCGTGCTCGTGTTCTTCAATGGTGGCCCCGGCGCCGCGACCACGAGCGTGCTCCTCCCCTTCGGCACCGGGCCGCAGACGCTGAAGGAAGAGGGGGAGCTCGGGGACCCTCCCGTCGAGAACCCGACCTCTCTCACCGCGTTCGCGAACCTGCTGTACATCGACGCGCGCAGCACTGGGTTCTCCTACGACGTCGGCAATGCGGGTTGCCCCTACGAGGGCGAGCCGGTCGCGGGGGACGCGGCCGATTTCATCTACGCGCTGCTCGAGGTGCTCGACTCCCATCCCGGCTTGACGAACAACCGAGTCATCGTCGTCGGGGAGAGCTATGGCGGGACGCGGGCCCCCGTCATGCTGTTCGGGCTCCAACACTACGCGGTTCCCGCGGATGACTCCGTGGGCTCGCTTCCGGATTTCTCCGTCGACGCGCCGTGGCTTCGAGACCGGATGCAAGCCCACGTCGATCTCGCCTTTCCCGACCGAGCGGGGGAGGTCCTCGGCCCCGACGACGTCGCCGATCAGTTCGGCTTTCAAGTCCTCATTCAACCGAGCATCTTCGGTGGCCCGCAGGTGGCCTTTCAAACCCCCTACCTCCAGGCGGATCCGGACTTCGCCGATTTCTACGCCGATCAGTCGCTCTATGACCCGTACGACGTGCGGCGCACCCCCGAAGAGGGGCTGCTGCTCTTCGATCGCGCCGCCGCGGCGATGCGCGATCCGGCCACCTTCGCGAAGCTGATCGGGGTGGATCCGGGCGAGGTCCCCGGTCTCGCCGCTCGAGAGCGCGGGGACGCGCTGCGCATCTTCGAGCGCGATGACCCTGCCCAGGTCGCGCGGGACGAAGCCTCGATGCGCGAAGCGCTGGGCGAGCTCGAGCCCGCCGATGCGTATTGGCTGCCATTGGTGAGCGGGTGCGGGCTCTTCGAGGGCGACTACACGTCCCTCTCCGCCTTCGCGGAGATCCTCAATCGATCGCACACCTTCATCACCGACGCGCGCTACGACAGCGTCGTCTACACCCCCGCGCTTCCGCCGTTCTTCTCGCAGGCGAGCAGGACGGAGGTCACCGTCGACACCTCCGCTCCCGCGGGCGCGGCGCGGCCCGGCGTCATTCGAATCGTCGGCCCCCTCCTCGATACCTCGATTCGCTTCCCGACCTATGAGTCGGGCCACGAGGTCACCATTTCGGCTCCGGCCGAGCTCGCACAGGACGTGCGAGCCTGGCTCGAAGCCGAAGGTGCTCTCTGAGACCGCGCCGTCAGTCGACCTGCGCGAACAGGACGTACGGCGCCGCGTTGGACGTGCTGTACGCGTCGACGATCACGTAATACGTGCCGGCCGTCGGGGCCGTGAACGTCAACGTCTCCGGATCGCTGGTCAGGCCGTCGTCGGCCCCGGCCACGCAGCTCGTCGCCGCGTTGCAGGTCGTGCCCGAGAGCACGTAGACCGCGACGTCCGCCGTCGTCTGGAGCGCGTAGAGCGAGAGCGTCTGCCCGGCGGTGAGGCTGATCGAATAAGCGACGTCGGGGCCGGCCGCGGTGTACCCGGTGCAACCGGTGCTGCCCGGATCGAGGGTGGCGGCCTTGCCGGCGAGGGTGCCATAGGTCACGCCCGGCGTGAGGACCGAAGCGGAGACGCAAGTCTCCCCACCCGTGGGGGGGACGCACGTCCCTTGCATGCTGCAGAATTGATTGGCCTGGCATCCGTCGACGGGGGCGAGGATCTCACAGTCGATATCGTCGCCGCCGCAGTTGCAGTTGCACGTCGCGCCGTCGTTGAAGAGCGCGGGATCACAGGTCCAGCCCGCGGGCGGCGTGCACACGCCGGTCGCGTCGCACTGGGAGAGGGTGCCGGAGGCGTGGGGGAACCCGCAGCCATAGATGGGCTCCGTCGTATCCGTGCAATCGGGATCGGGCGCGCCACAGCCGCAGTCACAGCCGTCGAACGCACCATAGAACGCGGCGTCGCACGTCCATTCCGGGGGCGGCGGCGGCAGGTTCACGCTCCCGGAGGCGAGGTGGAGGCAGGCTCCGTTGGGAACGGGCGTCGAGTTGGAGTTGGCGTCGATGGTGACCTCGACCAGCGTCACGTCGGTGAGCGTCGCGACGAGGGACGTCTCGGTGGGGGTGCTGACCGGGTCGATGTTCATCGTGCCCGAGCTCTGGAAATACTGCCGGGCGGGATTGCCCATGTCGGGCAGGTCTTCCAAGACGAGCGCGCATTGGTTGCAAGTGGCGAAGTTGTCGTTGGGGGCGGTGGAGAGGGAGATCGGCCCCGTCGTGTCGCTGAAGAACAGCAGCGCGCCGATGTCGATATCGGCGCCGCCGAGGGCGGGCGCGACCTCGGCCAGGTATTGACCTGCATTCTGACCGCGAACGAAGCCGGTCAATGTGATCTCGGTGCAGCCGCTCCCCGCGCCTCCCGCACCGCCGTCTCCGCCTTGGCCGCCCGTGCCGCCTTGGCCGGCTCCGCCGCCTCCCGCCGATTGACCACCGACGCCGGCGCCGCCTCCGCCTTGCGACTCTCCGCCCACGCCGGCGCCGCCATGACCACCGACCGCCTGTCCGCCGGTCCCCGAGCCTCCGAACCCGGTTCCCCCGGTCCCGTTGCCGCCCGCGGACTGCCCGCCGACACCATTGCCGCCTTCGGAGTTGCCGCCATTCTGGCTCGACGCTCCGCTTCCACCGGTACCGGTGTCGTCGCCGCAGCCCGACTGAAGAGCACAGGCACCGATTCCGAGCACCAGGCCAACCAAGGATCGCAGACGTCGCATTCGCACCTCCCGGGTTCCCCCGGTCTTGTTTGTTCGAGCGGGACCATAGTCAGGTCGGCGGGAAATGGGATGGGGCCGATTGCACCGAAACACGGATGCGTCGGTCGCGCGTTCATCGTGACGGAATGTCTCAGCCGCACTACGCTCGGGCGGTGAGGGCTCGATCCACGCTGCTTGTCGCGTCGGCGGTGCTCCTCCTCGGGGGAACACCGAGCCCGCCCCCGAGCGCGTCCGACTCCCCGCTCGTCGGAGCGGACGTCCTCGTCGTGGAGCGCGCCCGCGTCGTGGTGGAGCTGCCCTCCCGAGCCACTCGGCCCATCGCCCTCCTCGATCGACGCAGCGGAGTCTCCGTCCGCGTCGGCGTCGTGGGGGCGCCCCCGATCGCCTCCACCACCCGAGACGATGGCGCCCTCGTATTTCGCGGCGCCGTCCCCCCGAGCGGCGCGGAGATGGTCGTCGCGCCGACGAGCGACGGGTTCGAGGACTTCGTACGGTATGAAGCGCGGCCGGCGGGCGAGGAGATCCGGTATTGGCTCTCGCCCTCGGCGGGGACCGGGCTCCGGCTCGTCGAAGGCGTCCTCGAGGTGGTCGACCATTTCGGCGCACCTCGCCTCCGAATGGCGCGCCCCTCGATCCGCGACGCGGAAGGACGGGAGCAGCTCGTCCCCGTCCGAGTGGAAGGCTGTCGCGTCGATACCCTTCCGCGGGCTCCGTGGGGTCACCCGCCGGTGAGCCCGGGCGCGGACCGATGCGAGATCGTGCTTTCGTTCGGTGGGCTCGGTCTCACCTACCCGGCCGTGCTCGACCCGGCCTGGTCGTCGACCGCCGAGCTCGCCACCGCCCGCGCCCGCGGCGCCATTTGTCGCCTGCTCGACGGTCGCGTGTTGGTGGCAGGGGGGACGAAGAACATCGATGGCGGACCCATCTATTTCGAGGCGGAGATGTTCGATCCCGATACCGACACTTGGGCGAGCACCGCCTCGATGAGCCACCGGCGAGAGAAGGCGCCCTGCGTCACGCTCCTCTCGGGAGAGGCGCTCATCGCGGGCGGCAGCTCCTCCGACGCGCAGGCGCCAGCGACCTCGGAGATCTACGATCCGGCGACCGGCACGTGGTCGGTCGCTCCAATGGTCACGCCGCGCGAGGGTCACACCCTGAGCCTGCTCGACGACGGTCGCGCCCTCGCCGCCGGCGGGCTGAGCAATGGTGTGATCGTATCGTCGATGGACGCGTTCGACCCCGCGAGCGACACCTGGCTCGCAGGCGGGTCGATGCTCCAGGCGCGCAGCCGGCACGCCGCCGCGCTCTTGCCCGACCATACCGTCCTCTTCGCGGGCGGCGAGGGTCCCTCCGCTTTGAACACGGCCGAGATCTACGAGCCCACGACGGGCACCTCGGTCGAGGTGAGCGGCAACCTCGGTCACCACAGCATCGCGCTCGTCCCGATGGGAACGGAGCTCGTCGCGATCGGCGGAGAGGTGGACGGGGGCTTCACCGCCAGCGCCGACGCGTTCGATCCCGGCACCCAAAGCTGGAGGAGCCTCGCCCCGCTCCCCGCGAAAAGGAAGGACCACGTCGTGGCCTCGCTCCCCTCCGGCCGCGTCCTCGTCGCCGGCGGCAGAGCGGGAAACGGGAGCGAGCCCGCGGCCGATACTTCGTCGTACGATCCCGAGCACGACGTATGGCTCGACGCCGGCGCGCTCGAGCCTCGCATCGAGGCGCTCTCCATCAAGCTGAGCGACGGCCGCGTCCTCGTCGCGGGCGGCCTCGCCCCGCCCAACCTCGACACGACGAAGTCGGTGTTCCTGTTCTCGGAGCAGCCCCGAGGCGCCCCATGCACGGAGCCGGGCGCGTGCTCGAGCGGGGAGTGCTGGGATGGCGTCTGCTGCGACGGGTTCTGCGGAAAGCCGTGCGTGCAATGCAACGCCGTCGGGACGTGCGAGCCGATCGTGAGCGGCGAAGACCCGGGCGCTTGCGAAGGCGAGCAGACGTGCGACGCGTCCTCTCGATGCCTCGGCGCGCTCGGGATCGGCTGCGTGGACGGCAATGAATGCGCGAGCGGCCATTGCGTCGACCGCGTCTGCTGCGACCGGACCTGCGACTCCCAATGCGAGGCGTGCAATTTGTCGGGCGCGGAAGGGGTCTGCTCCTTGGTCGTGGGCGAGCCGCGGGGGGTCCGACCACCCTGCGACGAGGGCACCGTGTGCAATGGCGATGGTCCGGCGTGCGCAGCCCTGAGCCTCTGCGAAGGGAGCCACGTCGCCGTCGCCGCCGACGGGGCCAAGACCGATTGCTCACCCTATGCGTGCGGCGCCAACGGGATCTGTCGAGACACGTGCTCGAGCTTCCGAGATTGCGCGGAGCCCTTCCTCTGCGACACCGAAGGCCACTGCGTGACGCCGAGCGCGGAGCCCGCCTCCGCCGGGTGTGCGTCCTCGCCGACGCTCCCGTCCCGAGGCCGCCTCGCGGTCGTCGCCGTCGCCGTCCTCGCGATCGCGGCGCGGAGGCGCCGACGATCACGCCAATGACACGCGCGTATCGCGATTGGGCAGCTTCCCCGAGAGCCGCCTCCGAATGACCGGCTTGCTCGGGTCGAGGAGGCCCTTCACGTCCCGCAGGGGGTTCATGAGCGAGCGCTCGTCGAGAGGGGCCGTCTCCGCCGCGTCGGATTGCCAATACAGCGCGTGGTCGAACCGCGCGATCTCTCGCAGCGTCCCGTCGTGGACGTGGACGGTGGGAAAGAAGAGAGAGCCCTCCTCCCGCGGCTGGAAGGTGAGCGCCATCGGGTGAATGGCCGCCGATTGCGCGGCGAGCTGAAAGACGGCGAAGCCGTAAGCCGCGTATTCGGGGAGCGAGTCGAAGAGCACCTCGGGCATGCGGAACCGCGGATCCAGCCGGTCGAAGTCTCCTCGCGTCGGCACGAACGAGGCTTCGAATGAGCCGACGCGATGCACGACGAGGCGAGGTCTCGACGCGAGCCGGGGGCCGAATCCGCCCTTTCGGGGAGCGGCCGTCTGGGCGACCACGAACAGGGACTCGAGGTCCGAGAAGAACGACGCGTGGCCCGAGAGGTCGACGAGCTCGAGCGCGTCCTCCGCTGCCGTCGCGGTGGGGATGGGCAGGATCATCGCGACCTCGCGCGCCGTCCGGAGGTGCATCGAATAGACGAGCGCCTGCCTGCCGCTCGGCAACCGCCGCGCGAAGATCGACGTCTTCGAGACGTGGACGCGCGGAGCGAACAGCCAGCCGACGAGGGAGAACGGGGCGCGGGCGACGCTGAAGCAGCACACCCTGCCATCCTATCGAAGAGCGCGCGGGATCCTCAGGCCCCTCACACCCGAGCGGAGGGCGGGCGGGCCGCGTCTTGGTCCGCTTCGATCCGGGACGAGCGCGGCGCGAACACGCCTCGCCGCGGGCTCTCGTGGACGGGCTCTTCGCGGAGCCCGAGCGCGCGGCAAAACACGTTGGCGGCGATGAAGCCGGACGAGACGCTGCGCTCCATCAGCGCGCTCGGGAACGGGAGCTTCACGTAGTCGCCCGCGAGGGCGACGCCCGCGATCGGCGTCTCCACCGAAGGGCGGGCAGCGTGGGATCCAGGAGCGAAGGCGGGACAGTCGCGCCGAAACAGGAAGCGCTCTTCGAGGACGCGCGCCTGCCGCGTCTCCGGATAGAAGGCCCGGAGCGCGGAGAGCAGATCGGCGCGAACCATCGCCTCGTCCGCGCCGTCGTCGACGGCGTACGCGTGAAGCTCCACCACCGATCCACCGGTCCGCTCTGCCCAGCGGGCGCTCTCCCCCTCGAAGCGATCGTAGATCGAGATGTTGTCGCAACCGCCCACGCCGGTCGTCCCCGCGAACGGCGCTCGGTCGGCGGCGCAGGGCCGGTCCAACCACACCCGCAGGACGGCGAACGGGGCGGTCACGTCCAGGCTCGCGATGCGAGGCGCGAGGGCGGCGAGCGCGGGAGAAGCGGCCACGATCTTCTTGAGCCCCGGTACCTCCGTCGCGAGGACGAGGCCCTCGGCGTGGACGGTCTCCCGCTCGCCCTCGTGATCGATCGCAACGGCGAAGCGCCCCGATTCGTCGCGATCGACCGATAGCGCGGTCGTGTCGCGATCGATCCGCGCTCCCCGCCCCGCGAGGTATCGCTCGAGCGGATCCCACAGCGCGGGGCCGAACGGCTCGCGCATCACGTCGAAGATCAGGCCCTCCGCGTTCCGCGTGAAATAGAAATGGAACATCGCGAGGAGCTCGGCCGCGGAGTACGCCTCCTCCGGGTTGAAGAAGGAGTGGGCGAAGACGCTGAACAGCATCTGCCGCGCGGCCGGGGGGAAGCGCAGCCCGTCGAGAAAATCCTTGGCGGTGGTCCAATCGTGGAGGCCATAGGTGCGCGCCGGCTCGAACGCGAGCATCTCGCGAGCGCGTTCGGTGTCGACCTTGACGAGGTCGCGAAATCGAATCGACGGAGAGCGGCGGACGAGCTCGAGGATGTTGAGGGGAGCCGTCTTGGGCAAGCCGGCGAAGGACTCTCGGGCGCCGCCCGGCCCGAGCAGGGGATAGTCCGCGAGGGGGCGCAAGCAGGAGAGCTTCGGATCCACCCGCGCGATGAGGGAGCGCACGTTCTTGTAATGTCGAAAGAAGGCGTGGAAGCCCCGCTCCATCTGGAACGGGGTCCCGTCCGCGAGGCGATCCTCGAACGAGCCCGCCCTCCCTCCGAGGAACGACTCTCGCTCGACGACGTGCACCTTCAACCCGCGCTCCGCGAGCACGGTCGCGGCCGCCATTCCCGCGAGCCCGGCGCCGATGATCAACACACGCTCGTTCATGATTTATTCGGAGACGGCCCAGCGCCGTTCGTCCTGATCGGGCGGCGCCGAGGCCTGGCGAGAGGATGGGGCTCCCGAGACGAGCCCGGGGTATCGGAGCTTGAGAACACCGAGGCTGGCTTCTTGAAGAAACCTCCGGAGCGCGTCGCGCCCTGGGCAATCGGGGACGGCCTCGGCCGCGTCGAAGAGGAGCCGCTCCAAGAGGTCGCGACAGCGGTCTTCCCCGAGCCGCAAGCAGGCGTTGGGACGTCCGTGCTCGACGTCACGGCCCGCGGTCTTTCCTGTCTCGGCGCTGGTCGAGGTCGCGTCCGCGAGGTCGTCGGCGATCTGATACGCCCGTCCGAGGAGCTCTCCGACCACCAGCCACGGCCCCGGGTCGGCGTCGGCGGAGAGCGCGCCCATCCCGCACGCGGCCTCGAAGAGGGCGGCCGTCTTCGCGCGATGATACGAGTAGAGGGCCGCGCCCTCCTCGGACTCCCAGGCCTGACCGGCCACGATCCCGTGAGGGTGCCCGACCCCTTTGCACAGGGCCTGGATGAGCTCCCCGACGCGCTCGCGGCGCGCCGGGCGCAGGCGCCCCAGCACCTGAAAGGCCATGACGATCAGCCCATCGCCGGCGAGGACGGCGGTCGGCTCATCGAACTCGACGTGCACCGTCGGTCGGCCGCGGCGTAGATCGGCGTCGTCGAAGCACGGCAGGTCGTCGTGCACGAGCGAGGCGCAGTGGATCAGCTCGAGGGCGACCGCCGCTCCATCGGCGACCGCGGGCTCCGAGTCGCCGATCGCCCGCGCGACCTCGAGCACGAGCCGCGGCCGAAGCCGCGCCCCGCCCGGAAACACCGCGTACCGCATCGCGGCCGCGAGCCGCGGAGGCCCGGAACGATCCTTGAGAGAAGAGAACGCAGCCCCGAGGGCCAACTCGATGCGAGCTCCAACCTCGTCCATCCACGCCAGTATGAACGTTGAACAAGCTTTGTCAACAGCATGGACATCGCATTGACAAACCTTGGACACGGTAGCACCATACCCCCATGTCGAACCGCGTCGTCATCGTGGGAGCCGGGGTCGGTGGCCTCTCCGCGGCAGCGATCTTGGCGCGGCGCGGCCACGAGGTCGTCGTCCTCGAGCGCGCCGAGCACATCGGCGGGAAGCTGCGCGTCGAGAGCGTCGACGGGGTCGGCATCGACGCGGGGCCGACCGTCCTCACGATGCGCTGGGCCCTCGAGCGCGTGTTCTCCGAAGCGGGCGCCCGCCTCGACGAGCACCTGAAGCTCCACCCCCTCGAGACCATCGCGCGTCACGCATGGCTCGACGGCACCACCCTCGATCTGTACGCCGACGTGGAGCGCACCGCCCGCGCGATCGACGCCGCGTTCGGGAAGCGAGAGGCGGACGGGTACGTGCGCTTCGCCGCCTACGCGAAGCGGATCTGGGACTTGGTCCGTGAGCCGTTCATCGAGTCGCAGCGCCCGACGTTCACGAGCATGCTCGGGCTCGCCGCGAAGATCGGCCCGCGCGCCTTCGCCGCCATCGACTCGTCGCGCACGATGTGGAGGGCTCTCGAGGGCTTCTTCACCGACCCGCGGCTCATCCAGCTGTTCGGCCGCTACGCGACGTACTGCGGCTCCTCTCCGTTCACTGCTCCCGCCACCCTCCACTGCATCTCCCACGTCGAGCGAGAGGGCGTCTACTCCGTCGAGGGTGGCATGAGCCGGATCGCGATCGCCATGGCCGGCGTCGCGAAGCGCGCCGGGGCCACCATCCGCACCGGTGCCCATGTGGACGAGATCGTCGTTCGCCACGGGGCGGTGGGCGGTGTGCAACTCGAGAGCGGCGAGCTCGTAGAGGCTGATCGAGTCGTCTTCAACGGAGACGTCTCCGCGCTCTCTCGAGGTCTCCTCGGTCGGGCGTCGGTCCCGGCCGGAACGGACGCGACGAAGCCGTCGCTGTCAGCGGTGACGCTCGCGGCGGTGGGCCGTGTCCGCGGCTTCGAGCTCGCACGCCACAACGTCTTCTTCTCTGCCGACTCCCCGAGGGAGTTCGCGGAGCTCGAGCGAGGCGCCATCCCGGAAGAGCCGACGGTCTACGTCTGTGCCCAGGACCGCGAGGATCGCGGCGTCGCCCGCGGCGACGCGGAGCGCTTCTTCGTCATCGTCAACGCCCCGGCCGTGAAGGCGAGCGGGGCGGCCCCCACCCTCACGGAGCGAGCAGCATGCGAACGGAAGATCCTTCGGTTCTTGTCCCGGTTTCAGTTGGGTCTCGAGGCCTCGGCGCCGGTCACGACCACGCTGCCGCAAGACTTCGCGAGCCGCTTCCCGGGGACGGGCGGAGCGATCTACGGGGCCGCGACGACGGGGATGTGGTCCAGCTTCTCGAGGGCTGGCAGCCGGACCTCGATCAAGGGCCTCTACCTGGCGGGCGGATCGGCCCATCCGGGATCGGGCGTGCCGATGGCGGCGACGAGCGGAAGGCTCGCGGCGACGTCCTTGATGGAGGACCTGCGTTCGACCGGCCGATCCCGTCCAACGGCTATGCTTGGTGGTACCTAGACGCGGCGAGCGACGATGGTCGGTACGCCGTCGTCGTGATCGCGATGCTCGGCAACGTGTTCTCGCCGTACTACGCGGCGGCGCGCAAGCGAGGCCCGGCCGATCCCCTCGACTTCGTCACCATGAACGTGGCCCTCTACGGCCCTTCGTCGAGGCGTTGGGCCCTGACGGAGCGGCGCGGGGCCGCGCGTGCGCCGTCGTGGCTCTCCATCGGGCCGAGCTCGATCCGACGTGAGGACGACGCGATCGTGGTCGACGTCGACGAGGTCACGGCGCCCCTCGCCACGCGGCTTCGCGGGCGGATCGTCCTCGAGCCCATCATCGGCTGCGGTCGCCGCCGAGTCTTGGCCGCCGCCGGAAACCACGCGTGGTGGCCCATCGCCCCGAGGGCCCGCGTCCGCGTCGAGATGACAGATCCCGAGATCTCGTGGTCCGGCTCGGGATATTTCGACGCCAACGCGGGGGACGAGCCGCTCGAGGACGGCTTCGAGTCTTGGCACTGGTCGCGCTTGCCCACGCCGCGCGGCGCGGTGGTCTCGTACGCGGTGCAGCGCCGTGACGGGTCTCGGCAGACGCTCGACCTCGCGTTCGACGAGCACGGGTCGCACGCGGTGGAGGCGCTCTCGGACCACACCTTGCCGCCCACCTCGTGGCGCATCCCTCGAACGGTGCGGGCGCCTCGACACGTGCCGCCGGGCGCGATCCGCACCCTGGAAGACACGCCCTTCTACGCTCGCTCCGTCATCGAGATGCGCGCGGCCGGGCACACCGGCGTCGCGGTACACGAGAGCCTGTCGCTGGATCGCTTTCGCAGCCGCTGGGTGAGGGCCCTCTTGCCGATGCGGATCCGGAGGGTGCGGGCGTGAACGTCACGATCGATCCCGTCAGCGTCGCGCTCCTCTCCTGGGCGGGAGCGGTCGCCTCCACCTCCGTGTTCGCCCTGCTCCGGGGCGCCCCGGCCCCGCGCCCCGCGGCGATCGACCCGCGCGCGCGAGACGTCCTCCTCGTGCGTCCGTGCTCGGGAGCGGAGCCCCACCTCGGCCTGTCGCTGGCCTCCACCGGACGCCTGGCGGACGCGGAGGGCCTCGCGATCGTGTTCGCGGTGCCGAGCGCCTCCGACACGGCGTTCCCGATCGCGACCGAGATCGCGGCCGAGCTCTCGGGGCGGGGCATCGACGCCTCCGTCGAGATCACGACGCGGGCCGGTCCGAACAACAAGGCCGCGCAGCTCGAGCTCTTCGCCCATCGCCACCTCGATCGATCGCTCCTCGTGGTGGTGGACTCCGACGTCGACCTCGGGGGAGTGAGCCTGGGAGCGCTGGTCCAGCCCCTCCGAGATCGGGGCGAGGTCGCCTGCGTATGGGCGCCTCCCGTCGAGGCTCCCCTCGCGCCCACGTTCGGCGATCGACTCTCCGCCGCCGTCTTGGGGTCTTCGCTGCACGCATTCCCGATGCTGGCCCGCATCGATCGATCGGGCATGGTCGGGAAGTGCTTCGCGGTGCGGCGGAGCGCGCTCTCGGAGGTGGGCGGGTTCGCGAGCCTGCGCCAGGTGCTCGGTGAGGACGTGATGCTGGCCGAGCACCTCGCCGGCCGCGGCTACCGGATCGAGGCCGCTCCGTTCGTGGTGAGATCGCTCGCCTCCGGGCGCAGCGTCGGCGCGGTGGTCGCGCGCTTCGGCCGGTGGATCACCGTCGTGCGCGCGCAGCGAGCGGCGCTGCTCGTGAGCTATCCCATCTTGTTCGCGGCGACGCTGCCGCTCCTCGCCGCGGCGTGCGCCCACGGCCTCCCCACCTTGAGCGGGATCGCGGCGGTCGTGACGCTCGCGGCCCGGTTCGCGGTCGCCCGCGTCGCGGCGCGGGTCTCGGGGCTCGGCCCCGTCTCGATCCCGATGATGCTGGCGACCGACCTCGTGCTCCTCGCCGCTTTGATGCGGGCGCTCGCGACCCGCAAGGTGCGTTGGCGGGATCGCGAGCTCGTCATCGAACGCCGAGGCGTCCTCGTCGAGACGCGACGCCTCTCCGCCTGAGCGGTCACGCCCGCGCGAACACGGAGCGTCCCCATCGCATCGTCGAGGCGATGCCGAGCCGCGCGAGCACGTCGAAGTAGACGCGGGGCCGCGTGCGGGCGGTGGAGCGCAAGAACGTGACGAGCTCCTCGCCCGTCAGCTCGTCGCGGAGCAGGCGCGCGAACGCGTCGTCGGGCATCGCCGCCGCCGCCCCGAACGCCGCGTCCAGGAGGGCGTTCAGCTCGTTCTCGCGCCCTCGCGACCGGGGCGGCGAAGCGAGGAGCAGCGACAGCGCGCCGGTGCCGCGGTGCACCTCCGCGTCGTCCACCACCGAGCCATTTTCCATCCTCGCGCCGCGGACGGTGTCGAGGATCGCCCGCGTGGCCGGTCCGAGCGAGCGCAGCGTCGCGCCGAACCCGCAGAACGTGAGGGGCGAGTGCCGCGCCGCCGCGTCACCCACGAGGATCACCCGGGGATGGTCGGAGGCGGGGGCCGGTCCGAGCCGCGACCATCCCGGGATGAACCCGAAGGTCGGCCGCACGAGACGGGCCGCGCCGATCTTGTAGCGCTCCAGCCGCGAGAAGAACCTCGCGTAGAGCTCGAGGAGCGCGCCCTCGCGCCGCTCGCTCGCGCGCCCGTAGTCTCCTCGACCCCCTCGGTCGTGGCGAGGATCTCTCCCACGTCCGGCCGCACGCGCGTCGCCCCCTCGCCCTCCTCGAGGCCGGACACGACGCCTCCCACCGTCGGGCAGACGATGTCCGCGGTCGCGAACGGGCTCGCCGCGCCGCGCGCGTCGACGAGCACCCGGGCCACGATCTCGCGCCGCACTGCGCCCGTCTCGATCGCGATCGTCACCGCGTCGTTCGTCGCGGCGTGATCCACCACCGAGGTCCCGTCGAGGAAGGTCACCCCGCGCGCCTCCGCGAGCGCGCGCGCCTTCCGGAGCAACGTCCCCGCGTCGACTGCGCAATCCAGCACCCCGCGCACGACGTGCTCGTGCCCGCCGAACCAACGGCACACGCCGTGGCGATAGCGAGCCACCACGAGCTCCTCGTCGATCTCGCGGGCGCTCGCGATTCCCACGCGGGAGAGCGCCGCGAGCTCCTGCCGGCTCGCGTTCCACTCGCGGTGGGCGGCGCCGGCCCGCGCCCGCTCCACCACCGCGACCCGATGGCCCTCGGCGGCGAGCAGGGGGGCGTAGAGAAGGGAGAGACCTCCCCCCGCGATCACGACGTCGAAGTCCGGCGTCGCGCCCTCGCGCGCTCGTGCTCGCTCGCTCGGTCGGGTTCGCGTCGACGGAAGTCGATCGAGGTGATCGAGCCGCTCCGCGAGCTCCGCTCCGCCTGCAGCTCGAACGATCGCTTGCGCCTCGGCCCGATTCACGGCGTGCCCTCTCCGATGAGGAACCTCACCTCGTCGAGGGCCGGCCACGCGCCGACGTCCTCGCGGAGCGAGAACGGCAGCCACGCCGCGAAGGCCCTCCCGACCAGCCAGAGCTTGCGCGGCTTGCTCACGAACACGCGGCTCGAGACGGTGTCGAACCCTCGACGCGCGATCACCCGATGCAGGTCCGAGTACACGAGCCGCGCGGCCCGGATCGCGGGACGGCAGTCGCGCGGCAACGCGGGGACGCCGGCGTCGGCGCGTCGATAGAGCACCTCCGCCTCCGAGACGAGCCGCGCGACCACCGAGCTCAGCGCGGGACTGGGCTCTGGCCTCGCGAGGATCGCGTCCGCGCTGAGCCCCGCCGCTCGGAGCCACGCCTCGGGCAGGTACACGCGACCGTTCCGAGCGTCCTCTCCCACGTCGCGCGCGATGTTCGAGAGCTGCATCGCGACCCCGAGATCGCAGGCCCGCGCGAGCACGCGCGGGTCTCTCCGATCCATGAGGAACGTCATCGCGACCCCGACCGTCCCCGCCACGCGCGCCGCGTATGCGAAGAGGGACTCGATGGTCTCGTAGCGGCGTCCCTCGAGGTCCCATTCGAACCCCTCCAGCAGCGCGTCGAGGGGAGCCCTCGGGAGATGATGCTGCGCCATCACCCGCGCGAGCGCGCGATCGACCGGGTCGTCGTCGGGCGATCCCGACGCGACGCGATCGAGGCGTCCTCGCAGATCGTCGAGGGCGGCGAGGCCCGCCCCTCGCGGAGCTCCGTCGATGGCGTCATCCGCCACTCGGCAGAACGCGTACAGCGCCGCCGCCGGGTCGCGCACGCGCCGAGGCAAGAGCAGCGAGGCGAGGGCGAAGCTCTTCGAGCCGCGGGCGAGGATGGCCTTGCACGCCTCGAGATCGGCGGTGGGCTCAAGCGAAGACGGAGGCATCCGGCACCACGCGGTCGAGGACTCGTGCAGACGAGAGGACGCCCGGGACACCGGCCCCGGGGTGGGTGCTCGCCCCGACGATGAACAGGTTCTTCACGTCCTCGCTCGCGTTGTGCGGGCGGAAGTAGGCGCTCTGGGTGAGCACCGGCTCGAAGCCGAACGCCGCCCCTCGATAGCTGAGCAAGCGATCTTGAAACTCCTTGGGCGTCGAGACCCGGGAGGTGACGATCGCCTCGGAGAGCCCGGGGAGGACGGTTCGCCCCAAGAAGTCCTCGATCCGCTTTCGATAGCCCTCTGCTTCCTTCTCCCAATCGGCGCCGCTCGTGAGGTTCGGCACCGGCGAGAGCACATAGAAGCCGTCGCAGCCCTCGGGGGCGAGCTTCGGATCGGTGGCGGTGGGTCGGTGCAGGTAGAGGCTGAAGTCCTGCGCGAGCACGTGCTTCTCGAAGATGTCGTCGAGGAGCTCTTTGTAACGAGGTCCGAGCAGGATCGTGTGGTGCGCGACGTCCGGGTACTTGCGGCTCGTCCCGAAGTACCAGACGAAGAGCCCCATCGAGAACCGCGAGCGATCGATGCGGCGGTCCGTCCACGTCTTTCGGTGGGCCCCGTCCACGAGGTATCGATAGGTCCAGGCCGCGTCCGCGTTGGAGACGACGATGCTCGCGCTCACCTTCTCTCCGGACGCGAGCTCGACGCCGCGCGCGACGCCCCCCTCGACGACGATGCGCCGAACCTCCGCGTTGCACCGGACGCTCCCGCCCTGGTGCTCGATCAAGCGCACCAACCCGCGGACCAGCGCGCCCGTCCCGCCGACGGGAAAGGAGACGCCCCACTTTCGCTCGAGGAACGCGATCAAGGTGTAGATCGACGTCGTCGAGAAGGGATTCCCGCCCACGAGCAGGGGGTGGAAGCTCAACACCTGGCGGAGCCGGTCGTCCTTCACGTACCGAGCGACGAGGCCGTACACCGTCCGGTAGCTCTTCAGCCTCATCATGTCGGGGACGATGCGAGCCATGTCCGTCCACTTCCCAAACGGAACGTGGGCGAGCTGCTCGAACCCGACCGAGAAGATCTTCTCGCTCATGGCGAGGAAGCGCTCGTACCCCTCGACGTCCCCAGGAGCGAGCCGCGCCACCTCGGCGCGCATCCGCTCCGCGTCGCCGGAGTAGTCGAAGACGTGCCCATCGTCGAAGCGGATCCTGTAGAAGGGATGTACAGGCTTGAGATCGATGTCGTCCGAGAGCTCCCTTCCCGCGAGCGACCAAAGCTCCTCCAGCAGCTGGGGGGCGGTGATCACGGTGGGCCCGGCGTCGAAGACGAAGCCGTCTTGGTGGTGGACGTACGCGCGCCCGCCGGGCGCATCGAGCTTCTCGAGAACGGTCACCCGATACCCGCGCGCGCCGAGGCGAACAGCGGCGGCGAGGCCGCCGAAGCCGCTCCCGATGACGATGGCGTGGGGCGTTTTTCCGAGCGGAGCGGGTCCGCGACCGTGCGAGGGGATTGAGCCGTCCATTGCGCTCAGCTTAGCAATGCATAAAGTATGTTCAACCTTGAAACGAACATGGAGCTAACGTCCCCCCGCTACAGGATCAACGCCGTGAGCCAGCTCACGGGCGTGCCGACCGCAACCCTTCGCGCGTGGGAGAGGCGGTACGGGTTCCCCACGCCGGGGAGGAGCTCGTCTGCGTATCGCCTCTACTCCGAGCGCGACGTCGAGCTCGTGAAGCGCATGCGCGAGCTGATCGACGGAGGGGTGGCGCCGAACGAAGCGGCCAAGCAGCTCCTCGCCGGCGCAGACGCCGCTCCCCCCGATGTCCTCGAGCCCGGGTCGGATCCGTACGGCCTCGCCGTCGAGCGCATCGTCGACGCCGCCGCCAAGTTCGATCACGCCGCGCTGAACGCGGAGATCCGGCGCGCCCTGATGCTCGACTCTGGCGTCACCGCCTTCGAGCGCGTGCTGCGGCCCTCGCTCGTCGCGATCGGCGATCGGTGGCACGCTGGCGAGATCTCCATCGCGAGCGAGCACTTCGCCTCTCACCTCATCACGTCCGCGACGCTCGACTTGCTCCGGCTCGTGTCGGTGCCCCAGGATGCGCCGACGGTCGTGCTCGCCTGCTTCAGCGAGGAGCAGCATGTGCTCCCGCTCTACGGCGCCGCTCTCGAGCTCGCCTCGTGGGGCTATCGGCCTCTCATCGTGGGCGCGCGGACCCCGCCCACCGCGATCGCGCGGGCGCGCGAAGCGCTGGACCCAGATCTCATCGGGCTGTCCGTGACCCTCATCCCGGAGCCGGCGAGCACCGCCCGTGATCTCGTCGACGCCTACGCCGACGCGGCGCTGCACGTGCCGCTCTTGGTGGGAGGGAAGGGCGCGGTGGCGCTCGCGCCCTTCATCGAGGCGCGCGGGGGTCATGTCGCCCACGCGGAGGCCGAGGCGCGACGACGACAGCTCGATCAGCTCGTCACCCGGAGCGCCTCGCCAAACGCCCCCGAAGAGAAGACGGGCCCGCCCGCTCGCCGCGGCCGCAAGCCCGTCCATTGAATGAGCCGCGCACGACAAGACCTCACTTCGAGGCCTTCGCCTCCTTCTTGAGGAGGGCCAGGACCTCGGCTCGCTTCCCCTCTCCGAGCGCTCCCGTGGCGGAGAATCGAACGACCCCGTCTCGCCCGATGACCACGACGTTGCTCGTGTTCCGCTCCAGGTCGAGCTTGCGGCGGAACGAGCCGTCCCAGTCGCAATAAATGGTGAGCCCCGCCTTCTTCGATGCCTCGCGGATCGCCTTCCGGACGAAGCTCTTCTTGGGCCAGCTGTTGTAGTCGGCGACGTCGGCCACGGGCACGACGCGGATGCCGCCCATCCCTTCCTCGCCCATCAGCTCGGCGAGCTCGTCCTTGAGGGTCGTGTTCACGGAGCCGGAGTCCTTGTCCTCGTAGAAGACGACGACGGGGCTGCCCTTCAGCTCGCTGAGCCAGAGCGCGCGCTCGTCCGCGTCTTCGACGCGAGCGTCCGGCGCCTCTTCACCGACCGAGGCCGCCCATACCTCCGAAATGACGCCTCCCGCTCCCAACGAGAGCGCGACCCCAAACAACCCAACCCTTCCCCAGCGCGCGAGCTTGTTCATGGTTTGCATAATGTGCGTTCAGTCCATGGACGTCAAGCGTCGGGGGCCGGACTTGGCCCCCCCGAGCGGGCCTCGATAGGCTCGGGGCATGAACCGGCGCGCGGCGGTGGTGTTGCTGGGGCTCTCGGCCCTGTCGCTCGCGACGCCAGCGTCGGCGCGCACGGCGAAGAGGAAGGGCGCCCTCGCCCCGCGCGCCAACTACCGCACCCGCCTCGCCGAGCTCGCGGCGCGAAGGGAAGAGCTGGCGGAGGAGCTCGCTCGAGCGCGGTCGTCCAAAGCCCGAGTCGCCGTCGGCGAGCGCGCTCGGACCACGCTCCTGCGCGCCTTCCGAGACGATCTCTTTCCCGCGTGGGCCGGCACGAAGTGGGCGTTCTATGGCACGACGACGGAGCCGGGGGAGGGGTTCATCGCTTGCGGCTACTACGTGACGACGCTCCTCCGCGACGCCGGCTTCGACGTGGAGCGCGCGAAGCTCGCCCAGCAGCCCTCCGAGCGGATCGTGAAGACCATGGCACCAGAGACGGAGATCGAGCGCTTCCGCAAGGGCGACGCCGACCTGGTGATCGATGCGGTGCGGAAGAAGGGAGAGGGGCTCTACGTCGTCGGCCTCGACAACCACGTGGGCCTCTTGGACGTCGCTGGCGACGCCGTCATGTTCTGCCACTCGACCTACGTGGAAAAGGCCGACGTCCGGCGCGAGCCGGCGGCCGAATCGGAGGTCTTTCAATCCCGCTACCACGTCGTGGGCCGGCTCCTCTCCCCCAAGACCCTCCAGGCCTGGCTGCGAGGCCGGCGGTTCGAGACGCTGACGACCTGACCTCGTCGCGTTCCTGCTCGCCGTCAGAAGTCCCCGCCGAAGCGCCCAACGGGGAGGCATGGCCCTCCCCGCGATCCTCCTCGGCTGCTCTGTCTGCGTCGCTCCCTCTGCGCCCGCCGACAGCACCGGCCAGAGCAGCGGCGCCGTCGCGATGGAGGCAGCGGTGGACGTCAAGGCGGGAGGAACCCGCGTGGGGGACTCCTCCGTGCTCGAGCGACGAGTCGAGCCGATCGTCTCCGTGCAAGCGACGAAGAGCGTGGTCATCTCCGTCGGCGTTCCGGTGCTCTTCCGAGACTACGAGCGCGACGGCGACACGAGCTCCGCGATCGTGCCGGGTGACGCCTCGCTCTCCGCCGACGTTCGGCTCGTCGATATCGGCGGCCCAGTGTCGCATCGGGTATGGCTGTCGCCCGAGCTCAAAGCCCCGACCGCGCCCGTCGCCCTGGACGAGCAGGGGGACCCGGACGCATCCGCGCTGCAGCCCGGCTGCTCGTCGGTGATGCCTCGCCTCGCCGCGCTGTACGCGTTTGGACAGGATGTCTGGACAGTCCAGCTCCGCAGCAGCATCACCATTCCATTCGCGGTGCGGGAGGCCCCCCACCGGGGCACGCTCGCGACGGCGGGGGCCGACGTCGTCATCGATCCCTGGAACGCCGCGGCCCTCCGGCTGGGGACGTGGTGGCTCTTCGAGACCTCCGGCGCGGACGCGACCGGCGAATCGGATCCTGACTCGGGCGGCGTCACCGGGTACGCGACCATTGCAATGGAGGCCCGTTGGACATCCTATCTGCGGGCGTCGGCCTCGGTGGATCTGCCGGTCGTGCGGGCCCTCTCCGGCGACCAGGGCCCCACCCCCATCGGGAGCTTCCGATTGACCGGCCACTGGGACGTCGCCGGCAAGGCAAAGGAGGCGCCCGTCATGGCGTCCGCTCCCGCCCTCCGCTATTGACACTCACTGTCGAAGCTATCGATTTGCACGCAGGTCAATCCTTCGCAGCAGGGCGCCCAACCATACGAAGGATCTTGGGAGCACCCGCCGCCCGCCATTGCACAGACCGTCACGTCGACGGTGGCGGTGGTGGCGAGCCCCTGCTCGGGGGCGCTGACCGTCACGGACTCGTGATAGACACCGCTGGTCGGATACACGTGCTCGAAGGACGGCGCCGCGCTCGAGGTGCCGTCGTAGAGCTGCCACGCGAACGTGAGCTCCGTGTCGCCGACGGGCGACTCCGCAGAAGCCGCCAATGTGACTTTGCCGCCGGGCGCCACCAGCTGAGGAGTCGCAGAGACGGTGACGATGGGCGCCCGCCAAGTCGGGTCGGGGGTGCAGAACAGATCGTAGTCGTCATAGCAGGTCCAGTGCTCGGGACAGGCCCCGCACGGCGGCCGGCATTGGTTGCCGCTATAAGCGCCGAAGAAGAAATCGTCACCCGAGTAATGGAAGCACGCCCAACCCTCTTCGCAATCGTCGGAGGGAGCGCCCGTGTCGGGACAGTCTCGTCCGTCGCACGTGCAGCTCGAGCCGACGCAAACACCCGAGACGCAGCTCATGCTCGCGCACGCCTCCGAGTCGTCGCACGCCTCGCCGTCGGAGATGCCCGCGTCGAGGCGGTAGGGCTGATCGGGCAGGAAGCAGCCGCTCCCGAAGAGGAGAGCAGCCGCGACGAATCGGATCGCATGCAATGGCTCGCTGTGCATGTCGACGCGAATGGCAGCGACCGTGCCCGCGGCGCGCGGCGGCTCCGCCTCGTTCGAGCCCCGCGTTTTCGGGCCTCGCGGGCGGAGCTCCGCGCGGCCCGGTTCGCGGATCCCTCTCCGTCGCACCGCACCGCAGCGGAGGACCGTTCGCGCGCGACCGGATCGATCGCGCCCCG
This sequence comes from Polyangiaceae bacterium, assembly GCA_044225865.1. GTDB lineage: Bacteria > Myxococcota_A > Polyangia > Polyangiales > Polyangiaceae > Xiheicaenibacterium. Next base: position 57,255 of record JBGAID010000017.1, read on the forward strand.
TGGACGGCGCACGGGTCGCCCCGGACGAGGCCGCGTTCACCTGGTCGAGCCCACCTGAGGTGTCGTCCGGCGCCATGCGCCTTCAATCTGCGCGAGTTTGTCGAGCGTTCCGCGGGCTCGGCGGTGTGGCATATGGCGTGCTGGGACTTCGGCCATGGGCAGCACGGAAGACCAATGGGGGAATGCGGCCGACTGGCTCGGAGCCATTCGTATCGGACAGATGATCGACGAGGTGCTCGCAGAGCTGACCTCGGACTGTGATCTCGATGGTCCGACCCACGTGATCGAGAGCTGTCGCGACACGATCATGGACGTTTGAGCTCGCGTTCCGGACGGGAGCGGGGCGCCGTTCGCGAAAGGTGACGATACGGCAGGTCTGCGGCGGTAGCGCGAAGAACGCCGTATTGATATGCGTCGGCATATCCGGTGGCCGGCGACCCTCAGCAGTCTCAATCGGCGGCAGAGCACCCTGACTTGGCGCGGGAGCTCCTCGACGCCACGCCCGATCCGCTCGTCGTCGTCGACGAACGCGGCGTCATTCGATTCGCGAACCAACAGACCGCGGTCGTGCTCGGCTATGCGCGCGACGAGCTGATCGGGGCGCCCGTCTCTTTGCTGATCCCGGTCGGGCTCGTCGAGCGTCACCATTCCCACGTCGCCGCGTATCTGCGCGATCCGAAGCGACGGCCCATGGGCGCGCGGCTGCCCCTTCGCGCCCGACGCGCCGACGGCGCGGAGATCCCGGTCGACGTTTCCCTGAGCCCCGTTCTGGGGAAGGACGGCGCCACCCTCGTCATCGCCACCATCCGCGACATCACCGATCGCAGGCAGATCGAGGAGGCGCACGCCCAGGCCCGGCGCGAGGCGGACGAGGCGAGATCGCGCCTCGCCTCCATCCTCGCGAACATCCCTGACTACGTGATGAACGTCGATCGGAGCGGCATCGTCGAGTTCACCAATCGACGCTCGAGCGACGCGGTCTTCCCGGCCCCCGGCGTGGACTGGACGACCTGCGTCGAGGAGAGCCAGCGTGACTCGCTGCGCGCTGCCCTCGACCGCGTGGTCGACGAGGGCGAGTCGACCTTCGTCGAGATCGCCGCCTCGCGCGGAGGAGACCGGGTCTGGCTCGAGGGACACGTCTCGCCGATCCGCGAGGAAGGGGTCATCGTGGGGGCCACGATCTCCGCCCGAGACGTCACGGAGAAGAAGCGCACGGAGGACCGCCTCGTCGTGAGCGATCGAATGGCGGCCATGGGGACCCTCGCCGCGGGCGTGGGGCACGAGCTCAACAATCCGCTCGCCGCCGTCATCGCCAACCTCGACATCGCTTGGCAGACGTTGATGACGATGACGGACCCGACCGCGATGAGGGCGGAGATCCTCGACTGCCTCGCGGACGCGCGCGAGGGCGCCGACCGAATGCGGCTCATCGTCCAGGATCTGAGGATGTTCTCCCGCGTGGAGGATCCCGTCATTGGCCCCGTCGAGATCATCGGGGTGCTCGAGTCGAGCATCCGCATGGCCTCGAACGAGATCCGACAGCGCGCCCGCATCGTGCGGAGGCTCGCCGAGGTGCCGCCCGCGGTGGGCAATGCGAACCGGCTCGGCCAGGTCTTCTTGAACATCCTGGTCAATGCCGCCCAGGCGATCCCGGAGGGAGCGGTGGAGGCGAACGAGGTCCGCGTCTCCACCCGCCTGAGCGACGCTGGGGAGATCGTCGTCGAGATCGCGGACACCGGCCAGGGCATGGCCCCCGAGACCGTCACCCAGATATTCAATCCGTTCTTCACCACCAAGCCGGCCGGCATCGGCACCGGTCTCGGCTTGGCCATCTGTCACCGCATCATCACCGCCCAAGGCGGTCGCATCGAGGTCGAGAGCACGCTCGGAGTGGGGACGCTCTTTCGCTTGTTTCTATCCCCCGCGACGACCGCTCTCGAGGTGAGCGCCCCGACGCGCCCGTCCGAGCCGGCGGCCGCCCGAGCGCGCGGCCGCGTCCTCATCATCGATGACGACGCCTCGGTGGCTCGCGCCCTCGGGCGAATCTTCGAGGGGCGTCATGACGTGACGATCGAGACCTTCGCCCAGGCCGCCCTCGCGCACCTCGCGCAGGGCGAGCGGTTCGACGTCATCTTCTGCGACCTCATGATGCCGGAGATGAGCGGCCCGCAGTGCTTCGAGGCGATCGAGCGCGCGTTCCCCGACGCCGTCGACTCGGTGGTGTTCTTGACCGGCGGCGCGTTCACGCCCTCGGCGCGCGCGCTCCTCGCCCGCGTGCCCAATCGCAAGATCGACAAGCCCTTCGACCCACAGGCGCTGCTGGACATCGTGGACGATCGGATGACGCTCGGATCGGGAGGGCGCTCGGACGGCGATCCAGGTTCGTGCTAAGGTGAGGCGTGTCTCGGATCGCCAGGTCGGAGGGCTCGCTGCACGCTCGACGCTTCGACGTCATCTGCGCCGGGGCTACCACCTTTCGCGTCGACACCGCGGGTGACGAGCCTCGCCTCATCTCGACGAGCCCCGCCATCGAGGTCGCGCGGCGGCTGAACGGACGAGGCAAGTCCGTCGCCCTGATCACCAATCTCCCCGACGACGAGGCTGGCAACGAGGTGCTCGCCAAGCTTCGCTCCACGACCATCGAGGGCTCCGCCATTCGGGTGAGACCGACCGCCTCCAGCTTGGTCCTGTTCGAGCGCGGGTCGGACACCCACACGATCGTCCCCCACCGATCGGACCTCGACGCGGTCGAAGTGCCCGAGTCGTGGAGCGCGGCCCTCCTGTTTCTCTCCGCCTTGTCCCCCGTCGTCTCCGCGAACGCCGCTTATTGCAAGTGCGCGCGCGCCGCCCGCCGCCGAGGAGACTACGTCGTCCTCGATCTCTCCATTCGCCGACGCCTTTGGTTCGATCAGGATCCCCGCGCCCTCCGCGCCATCCTCCAAGAAGCCGATATCGTGCACGCGACCCCGGACGACCTCGCCAATCTCGGCGTCGGACCCCAGACGCTCATGTCGATGATGCGATCGCAGGCCGTGCTGGTGAGTCGAGACGTTCGGGGGGCAGCCCACGCCCAGGGACCGTTCGGTCGCATCACGCTGTCGGAGTCGACGGCCACACCGCGGCTGCTCGTGAGCATCTGCCTCGAGCTCCTCGCGCGGGGAGAGATGCGGCCCGAGACATGGGAGCGCGCGTCTCGACGCGCCGACTGATTCCCGGCCCGACCCTCGATCTCGATCGAGCTTGGCCCCGCGCGACCGCGCGCGTAGAAGAAGGCATGAGTCGCTGGATCGTCCTCTCCTTGGCCGCGTGCCTCGCGACCGCCTGCGGCAGCAGCGACGCTGGCTCGAAATCGGCGAGCCCCTCCGCGGACACAGCAAGAGCCTCTTCGACGGGCCCGACGCCCGCCCCCGCCCCCGCGCCGGCGCTGAAGGCAGGGGATGCCGCGCCCGCGTTCTCCCTTCCGGGCTCCGATGGCCGCTCTCACGCTCTCGCCGACCACGCTGGAAAAGAGGCGGTGGTCGTGGCCTGGTTCCCAAAGGCCTTCACCGGCGGGTGAACCGCCGAGTGCAAGTCGCTCCGGGAGAGCGGCGCGGAGCTGAAGGGATACGAGGTCGCCATTTACGCGGCGAGCGTGGACCCGCCGGAGACGAATGCTTCGTTCGCGAAGGAGCTCGGCCTCGACTATCCCATCCTGAGCGATCCGACGAAGGCGACGGCGAAGGACTATGGCGTCCTGTCCGAAGGCGGCCTCGCGAGCCGATGGACGTTCATCATCGGCAAAGACGGGAAGATCCTCGACGTGATGCGGAACGTGAAGCCCTCGGAGCACGGCAAAGAGATCGCCCAGCGACTCAAGGAGCTCGGCGTCCCTCGCAAGGCCGAGCACTGATCGTCGATAGCTACTCGGCCGCGATCGGCTCGGGCTCGCGGGCGATCCGCTGACGCGCTCTCGCGAGCGGGCCCGCGGCCGGCTGCACCCCCGCGACCGCGCCCAGCCCGAACGGCGGCATGTTCACGTAGACATTCTCGTAGGCTCCCTTCGAGATCACGTAGGTCTCGTGCCAGACGCCGACGTCCGAGCCCTTCCCCATCGCTCGATAGAAGTCCTTCCACGCGGGGAGGTGCGTGGAGTCGCGCCGAGAGGCGAAATCCAGCAGGTGCTCCTTCGTCTTCCAATACGAGAGCATGATCGTGGTCCGGCCGAACCAGCTCTCCGCCCCCAAGAACCCCAGCTCCGGGTGGGCGACGAGCTCCTTGATCATTCGCGGCATCGCCAGCCCCACGGGGAGGAACTTCCATGGCTTCCACCAGGCGTTGATCCGCATACCGATCAGGAACACTGCGAAGCCATCGTCTTTGAGAGCCGTCATTCGTTGCGGAGCAGGGAGCATGGTCAGCGTCCTTCGATAAAAAGGTGAACAGCGTTAACAATTAGAGCGTGAGAAGGCCGCGCTCCGGGAAGGAGTGTGGCTTTACAGCGGGGAGCGAGATTGCCGCGCCCCGCGCGGGGGCGGAGCAGCTCTAGGCACGAAGCCTCAAGTCTGGCCGAGGACTTCTGTGCTCCTGGGCACTGCCGGATCGGGAAGCGGACTTCCGGCCGGCAGTACCAGAGCGCCGAACATGATCGGTGCTCTAGGATCGGGGGGCGATGCCGCGGAGCAAGCTCTCTGCGGAGGCGCGATAGAGCGCGGTGAATCGCTCCACGTCCTGCCCCTCTTCGCCGAGCAGGCCGGCGATCCGGAGGGAGACGAGGCCGTGGAGGTGGGCCCAAATCGAGAGCGCCAAGTCGCGCGGATCACCGCGACGGATGATCTTCTCTTCCTGGCATTCTCGGACCCGGTCGACCAAGAACGTGAACGAAGGGTCGGGGGAAGCGTCGTCGGGAGGCCGCACCAAGCGACGGTCCACTGGCTCGCTCATGAAGATCACCCGATAGTCGCGGGGCCGCTCGATCGAGAAGCGGAGATACTGATCGATCGCGGCGTGCATCCGATCCCGAGGCCCTCTCTTCGCGAGCGCGGACATCAAGTAGCCGCCGAAGATCCGGAAGCCTTCGTTGCACACCTCGGCGAGGAGGGCCTCCTTCGAGTCGTAGTGGCGGTAGATCGCCGCCGCCGTGACCTCGGTGCGCCGAGCCACCTCACGGAGTGAGAAATGAACGGTGCCGACCTCGAGGTAGTGATCACGGGCGGCCGCGAGGAGGCGCTCTTTGGTGGAGGGCGGCTCCGTCATCTTCATGTTAACAGTGTTTACATCGCCGCGCGCCCGGCGTCAAGGGGACCGCGGTGGAGGCCCCGCCTCGATGGCCATGGCGACGAGCCGCCTCGTCGCGGCCAGATCGGCGCCGGGAGCGAGCGCGGCCTCGAACGCGGCGAGGAGGGCGGGCGCCTCGACCGCGAGCATCTGGAATGCCCGCTTCGGTCCGGGAAAGAAGCGCCCTTGGAGGGCGAAATGGTCTTCGAGGATTTGATAGAGGAGCCAGTGCCAGCGATAGTGCGCCTCGACGTCGCCGCGCTCGATCCGCGCGAGCATCTTCTCGGGCCAGACCCGGCGCAGACGCGCCTCCGGCTCGGTGAGGGGAGGAGGCCCGGCCAGCGCCTTGCGCTCGAGCCGGAGGAGGAGCGGGCCGGCGAGCCCGCGCTCGTCCCGCAGCGTCTTTCCTCCAACGAGCTTCAGCAGCTCGTTGTCGTCCGCCCCGTCCGCGCCCGCCATCGCCGACGGATAGACGAAGGCGTCCAAATAGGTACCCTCCCATGGGCGGGTATCTTGCGTCGTCTCTTCGACGTCGGCGAACGAGGCGACGTCGACATCGCTCTGAGAGGTCGCGTCCCCGCGCGCGCGCGACCCATAGAGGATGATGGTGTGAGCGCCATACCGCGCCCCGAGCTCCGCCACGATTCGCTGGTCCAGGTCGACTGTCACCCTCACAGCTTAGCGGCGGCCTCCCGGATCTGCGCCCTCAACCACGCGTGGGCTGGGTCCGCCGCCATCCGCTCGTGCCACGCGAGGCTGACCCGAAAATCGGGGAGCGAGAGGGGAGGAGGCATGACGCGGAGCGGGAGCTGATGGGCGAACGTCTTCGCGATGCGGGCCCCGAGGGTGACGACGAGATCGGAGCGAGCCACGACCTGGGGCGCCACGAGGAAGTTCGGTAGCAACAGCGCGACCCTCCGCTTGTGACCGCGCTTCTCCAAGGCGTCGTCCACGACCCCGCCGAGCGTCCCGCGGGGGGCGACGAAGGCGTGGGGGAGGCTCGCATAGATCGGGAGCGTGAGCTTGCGCTGGACGAGAGGGTGATCTTTGCGAACGAGGCACGCGAACGAGTCGCCGAAGAGGCTCTCCACCTCGATGCCGGGGCGGTGCGCGGACTCGATGACCCCGATGACGAAGTCGACGGCGTCGACGGACAGCCACTCCGTGGTGGTGCGGGTCCCGAGATCGCGGACGCGCAGGTCGACGCCGGGCGCGCGATGCGCGAGCCGCTCGAGCAGGGAGGGCAGCAAGACGAAGAGCGCGTAGTCGCTCGTCGCGATCGTGAAGCTCTGCTTCGTCGTCTTCGGATCGAAGGGCCGCGGCGCGTCGAGGGCCCGCTCCACCGCCCCCAACGCGTCCTCGAGCGGGACGCGGAGCGCCTCCGCCCGCGGCGTCAGCGCGAGGTCACGCCCGGATCTCACGAACAGCGGGTCCCCGAGGATCTCTCGAAGCCGCGCGACGGCGTGGCTGGTCGCGGGCTGGCTCAGCCCCACGCGCTTCGCGGCCCTGGTCACGCTCCGCTCCGCGAGGAGCGCGCGGAGGACCAGGAGCAGGTTGAGGTCGAGCGCTGCCAGATTCATCGCGTGGATGTCTCCTATATCATCAATGCATTCGACGAATGACTTCGCCCGCCCCATCTTGGTGCCACCAACCGAAAGGGAGCTGACCATGTACGTCGTCGCCGGAGTGACTGGGAATACGGGCAAGATCGTCGCGAACACGCTGCTCGACCGGAAGCAGCCGGTGCGGGTCGTCGTGCGCGACCGCGCGAAGGCCGCCGCCTTCGAGGCGCGCGGGGCGCAGGTCGCGGTCGCGGATCTCGGCGACGGGCAGGCCCTCGCCAAGGCATTCGATGGCGCCCAGGGGGCGTATGTCTTGCTCCCCCCCGACCCTGCATCCAAAGATTTCCGGAAGCTCCAGGACGAGAGGAGCGGCGCCATCGCGAGCGCGCTTCGCACCGCCGCCGTCCCTCACGTCGTCCTGCTGTCTTCCATCGGCGCCCACCAGTCGAGCGGGACCGGTCCGATCCTGGGCCTCCACGTGGCGGAGGAGCGCTTCTCCCAGCTGCCCGTGACGAAGTCGACGTTCTTGCGCGCCGGCTATTTCACCGAGAACCTCGCCGGGTCCCTCGGGGCCCTCGCCCAAGGCGTCTTGCCTAGCTTCGTGCCGGCGGGGCTCGCGATCGACATGATCGCCACCCCCGACATCGGCGAGGTGGCGGCGAGCTTGCTCCTCGAAGGTCCGCGGGCGGGCGTGGTCAATCTCGGCGGGCCCGCCGTCACCATGAACGACGTGGCGGCGACGCTCTCGCGGATCCTCGGCAAGCCCATCGCCGTCGCAGAGGCCCCTCTCGATGCCGTTGTCCCGACCCTGACCGGCTTCGGCTTCTCGGAGAATGTCGCGGGGCTCTATCGGGAGATGCTCGAGGGCTTCGGCGCGGGGCGCATTGCGTGGGAATCGGGGCACAAGCGGCTGCAGGGCAAGGTCACGCTCGAGACGGTGCTGCGCGGGCTGCTCGGCCAAAGCTGAGGGTGGGCCGGATCGGCGCGCTCGCCGGCCCCGGCCAGGCGACTGCGCTCTTCGAGCTTCGTCGCGGCAGGGGTTGATCGGCCCCGCCTTCGGCGCGACGTTCGGGCGATGGGTTACGGGGCCGCGAAGCGTCTGTTCATTTGGATCTTCGCGGCGCTCTCGCTGCTCGCGCTGGGCTGCAGCCCGCCCCGCGTCGACCGGTTCGCCGTCCCCGCCGAGGATGGCGAAACGTCGCTCTACGAAGAGCGCCGACCGGACGGCGTCGTCACCGGGTACACCAAGCACATCTTCCGCAAGGATGGTGATGGCTGGGTGTACGTCGAGGAGAAGGCGGCTCCAGAGGGCGGGGAGCCCAAGTCGGCAACGTTCCACATCGACGATCGCTTCGCCATCGAAGACGCGGCCTTCGCCGACGGCCGCAGGATCACGCGCGAGGGCGAGGGGTGGACCGGGACGGGCGAAGGGCAGGCTCCCATCATCGCCCCCTGCCCCGACTGCGTGGAGAACGCGCTCAGCGTCGAGGCGCTGCGCGGGATCGAGCTGCCGAAGCCGGGCGAGCGGCGCGTCGTCCGCGTCCTCGACGCCCGCTCCGGCGTCGCCGTGCAGGCGCGAGTGAAGAACGTCGGGCGCGATCGGGTGGAAGCGCTCGGCGCGACGGTCGAGGCGACGCACCTCGAATTGGCGTTCCTCGTCAAGGTCCACCACGTATGGATCGACGACGAGAAGCGAGTCGTTCGCTATCGGAACGCCTCTGGGGGCGAGCTCGTGCTCCGGGATTGGTCGAATGGTCGGAGCGCCGAGAACGCAGCGATCCCGCTCCCCTCCCGGCCGGAGGTCGGTCGACCCGTCGTGCCGCGCTCCAACATCGCCGTCGCCCTCGTCGCCCAAAGCGCGATGGTGCTGGGGCCATTCGCGCTCGCGGCCGTCCTCCGGCGTCGATGGAAGATCTCCTATCGACTCTGGGGGCTCGGCGCCCTCGCCTTCATTGGCTCTCAGGTCGTCCACATCCCGCTCAATTGGGCGATCGGGATCCTCACCGGGAGCCACGGGGCGGGCCTATGGCCATTGCCCGCGTTCAGCGTGGTAGCGGGCCTCTCCGCCGGCGCCTGCGAGACGGTCGCGCGGCTCTTGATGATTCGATTCGCCATCCGCGAGCGCGACGACCGCGCCGGCCTCTTCATCGGGGCCGGACATGGCGGGATCGAGTCCATCCTGCTCGGGTTCTTGGCCGCGACCGGCACCCTCACCTTCGCCGCCATTCGCTTCTTCGGCCCGGCCAAGCTCGGAATCCGGCCGGAGCAGCTCCCTCCCGTCGACGCGGCGATGGCCTCGTTCGCGGCCATGCCCGCGGGGGCCCTCCTCTCCGCCGCCACCGAGCGATTCGGGGCCGTCGCATTTCATATGTTCGCCAATCTCCTCGTCATGCGGGCGGTGAGGGAGCGTCAGGCCCTCTATGTCGTCCTCGCGATCGCCATTCACGCCCTCATCGACGGCGGCCTCGCGTGCTTCGGCGTGGTGGAGCTCGGCGCGTTTCTGGTAGGCGTGTCAATCCCGGCGCTCGGGGTCGCGTTCATCGCCGCGATGTGGTGGATGCTTCGCCCGAGCCGACCCACCGCCGCTTGATCGAGCGCAGAGGCTCGCCCACGCCCGGCGCACAACGGCCGTGCCCTTTTTCACCACCCTGCTAGGCTCGGCGCCCCCGAGAATGGACCGCAGCGCCTACGATCGATGGTGGAGGCTCGAGCAGAAGCACTTCTGGCGTGTCGGCAAGCGCGAGCTGATGCTCGAGCTCTTCGAGCGCGAGCTCGGCCCGAGCTCGGGCACCACCCCTCGCCGCATCCTCGACATCGGCGGCGCCTGCACGATCCTCACCCGTGAGCTCGGGCGCTTCGGCGACGTCACGATGGTCGAGCCGGACGAGCAGACGGCGGCCTTCGCGCGGGAGACGCTGGGCCTGCCGGTCCACGTGGGGAGGCTGCCGGACGGGATGCCCGACCTCGGCACGTTCGACGCCATTACGATGTTCGACGTCATCGAGCACATCGAAGACGCCGACCTCGCCATGCGCAAGGTCCACGCCCTCCTCCGCGACGACGGGGTCCTCCTCTTGACGGTCCCCGCCCTCATGCTGCTCTGGAGCGACCACGACGTCGCCAATCACCATTTCCGCCGATACCACAAGCCCGAGCTCGAAGGGCTCCTCCGTCGGACGGGGTTCCGCGTCGATCGCATCTCCTACTTCACCTCGCTCCTCTTCCCGCTCATCGCGGCGCAACGACTGGCAATGAGGGCCCGCGGCGTCAAAGAGAAGGCGGAGTACAATGTCGAGGTCCCGGCCGCGCCCCTGAACCGCGCGCTTTACTGGGCGATGTCCCTGGAGCGGCGCCTCCTTCGATCGGTGGACATGCCAATCGGATCGTCGCTCGTCGCCCTCTGTCGCAAGCAGTGATCATCCTCGGCGACTCCTCGCGACTGCCCACCCATGGCCTGACGACCGCCCTTTTCAGCACACTCCCAAATTTAGCCAACCTCCTCCACGACGCCTCGGAGCGCGCGCTCCAGCGCAGCCATGGCCCTTCGCACTCGCCAGCGCGCGTCGTCCTCCTTGATGCCTCGCTGCCGTGCCGCCTCCGCCACCGACTGATCTTCGGCGCGGCAAGCCCACACGACCTCCCGATCGAGCGGATCCATCGCCGCGAACGCGGCGGCGGCCCGCGATTGAATCAGGGCGCGGCGCTCCGCGTCGATGAACAGCTCTTCCGGCGTCCGAGGGCTCTCCAACAAAGCAAGCACGGTGGTGGCGGCGACGTTGCGCGTCTCGCGCTTGAGGCGCTGCGCTCGCTCCTCGAGGCTCTCGTCGAACGGGTTGCCGGCGTCGATGACCTCCAACAGAGGAGCCATCGCGAGCCGAAACGCCTTCGCCTCCGCCCGCTCACGCGCCGTCCGCGCGAAGAGGTCACAGACCGCGAAGTGGGCCTTCGTGTAGGCGATGGTCGAGAACTTCGCGGGGCCGTCCGGATCGAAGACCTTCGCCGCCGCGACGACCGCCGTCATCGCCGATTGCAGCGCCTCTTCCCGATCGACGCTGCGCCCGGCGGTCATTCGGTAGACGAGGCGGCGAACGTAGTCCGCGACGCCGGCGACGCGCTCGTCCACTGTCGCCCGCCCGTCAGCCATAAAGCTTCTTGGCCCGCTCGAGCGCGGCGTCGGAGACAGCGCCGCTCTTCTTCGTCCCGAGCTCGAAGCTCTGGTCCGGGTTCTCGCGCGGCCGCGTCTCCTCGACGAGCGCCTCGAGCACGGGATGAAGCTCGAGGCTGAGTCGGAGTTGCTCTCGGACGGCATCCAGGCCGCGCGGGCTCAGCACCTCGAGATAAGGGGCGAGCGCCTCTTCGATCAACGCGTCCCGGTACTCGTCCGCGGTCATGCCAGAACATCTTTACAAGGCCTGCGCGACCTCGCAACGGGGGCCCGCGTTCACTTTCTTCTCCGGTTCGGGCGGGGGGTCGCCGGTAAAGGCATCAGCGATGGGACGGGGTGCCACGAGAGCCGGGGATGGGGTGGACTGCGATGAGCACGGGCCGAGCGCGGTGGGCGCCGCGCTCTCTCCGGATGTGCTGGTCAATGGGCGCCCGATGGGCCGGGGAGGAGATCGGGTGGACTGCGGACCCACGGCGAACCTCCTCATCACGGGCGTGAAGGACGTAAGAGTCAACGACAGGCCGGCCTCCCGCCTCGGAGAGCACTGTATGCACGGAGGGGTCGTCACAGAGGGTTCGGCAGACGTTTGGATCGGCGGCGCGAGCGAGGGGATGTTGATCGGAGCAGATCGAGACGCAGCCCTCCTCGCCTGCAGGGTCGCCGCGGAGCAGCGGAGGAACCAGCGGGCCATTCAAAACTACGGCAACTGCGGGCTCGAGTCGGCGAGGCAGCTCATCAATCGCGGGCGAGAAGTGCCCGTGACCGAGGACGAGCTTCAGAACGACGCGATCTCCCGCGGGCTGGCCGACGACGCTCCGGAGGACAAGGATCGCGGCGGCACCAGCGTGCTCCAGCGCGAGATGCTCCTCCACGACTACGGGGTGGAGAGCGAGATGCAACCGGCGACGCGGGACCACATCGCGGGAGCGCTCGCCGAGAGGAAGGGCGTGGTGTCGCACCACCGAGCCGACGCGCTCTGGAGCACCTCCGACGCGGGGGACCACGTCGTCCTCGTCACGGGCGCGAAATACGACTCGGAGGGCGAGCTGATCGCATATCGCGTCAACGACACGGGTTCGTTCGGCGGCTGCGCCGCGTTGATCGAGCGAGATCGGTTCGAGGGCTCTCTGCGAGCGACCGCTCACGGCGGGGTGCCGGTGAACGTGACGAAGAAACCAGCGTGGTGAGTCGTCGACACAGAAATGGATTCACAATGAGTCGATTCGCAACTCGAACGGGAGACGTCGTCGGCTGTCCACAGCACGGGGGCCGACACGTGGCGAGCCCGGGCTCCCCGGACGTGCTCGTCAATGGCCGGCCGATGGCCCGCGCCGGGGACGCCGTGACGTGCGGCGTGGGCGCAAATCGGATCGTCACCGGCGCGAAGCTGGTCCATGTGAACAACAAGCTCGCAAGCCGCCTGCACGAGCACACCGTGCACCCAGGCGGTCTCGTGCTCGATGGCTCGCCGGACGTGCTGATTGGCGGTGACAGCGCCGGCATCCGTGTCGGAGCGGAGGGGCCCGACGCCGCGCGCGAATGTGTCAGGGCGGCGGCGACGCGCGCCAAACGGAGCCGAGTGCAATCCAACGGCAACTGCGGGCTCGAGGCCTCGCGGCAGATCATCAACCGCGGCAGTAACCAGCCCGTCTCTGAGGCTCTGCTGATGCGTGGCGCGATCGCAAACGGCTGGGCAGAGGACGCGCCGAGGCCGCAAGACAAGGGAGCAACCAACCCCATCGGCCGGGAGAGCCTCCTCGATGCGTATGGCGTCCCCTCGAAGCGCGAGACCCCGACCCCCGCGGCCATCGGGGATGCGCTGTCGGGCGGCAAGGGCGTCATCACTCCTCACGACGCGGGCAAGCTCTGGAACAACGAAGACCCGGGCACCCACGCCGTCCTCGTCACTTCCGCACGATACGACGCGAACGGCAACATCGAGAGCTACTTCATCAACGACACGGGCCAAGGCCAGTGCTGGCAAGCGGTCCCGGCCCGCCAGTTCGAGGGCTCACTCCGTCACAACGAGCACGGGGCGGTCTCGATGAACGTAACCGAGGGGCGCATATGGTGACTGTAGTTCCCACGAGCGGCTTCGTGGATGGCCTCGTCTACTACGGCAAAGCGATGGGTCTCCACACGACCGACTCGGCCGCGGAGCTGATGCCGTTCCCGCGTCGAGGCGGACACGGTGTGGAGGTCGTGGTGCTGTTCTACCGTGCTTCCGGTCCGAGAGGCCGCCGGAGCATTCGGCCCCCCGATTACGAGGTCGTGTTCGGGCCCGAAGGCGACGTCCACCGGCATGGCCCGCGCTCCCTGCGGGAGCTCGGCATCCACGACCCGGAGGCCCGCCTCGACGACTACCGAGAGCGGTGGAACGTCGACTCCATCATCCGCGCCGAGGAGACACTGCATGCGCTCGCGCCGCGGGTCTTCGGGAGCTTTCGAGACGGAACGACCACGCCGGCGGAGGTCGAGCTCGCGCGTAGTTATTGGAAGGCTCACCTCGTGGTGGGGAGGATGCACGAGGGGCCCTACTACGAGCAGGCCGGGGCAGAGTTCTTTCAATGGCTGCGCCGCCTCGTCGGCGTCGCCACCAGCAAGGAAGCGAAATGAAGCCTTTGGATCTGAAGCTCGATGTCGCCACCGGCGACACCCTCGATGTCCGCAGCTTTCGCGTAGACGAGGCGATGAACGCGCCATTCTCGGTCGAGCTCACGGCGGTATCGAGAGACGCCTGCCTCGATCTCGAGGGGCTCGTGGGCGAGGAAGCCCGGTTCACCATCGCCGACGTGCGGTCATGGGCGGGCGTCGTTCGCGATTGCGAGCTCCTCCGGGTCGAGCCGAATGGGCTCTCTACGTATCGGCTCGAGATCGTGCCCCGGCTTTGGCTCCTCGGGCAGCGACGCAATTACCGCATCTTCCAGCGCATGTCGGAGCCGGCGATGGCTTTGTTGCTCCTCGAGGAGTGGCAGATCGCGGTGGAGACACGCTTCGACTCGGGCGCATATCCCCGCCGCGACTATCGAGTTCAGTATGGCGAAACGGACCTGGCCTTCGTCGCTCGAATGCTGGAGGACGCCGGCATCGCGGGCTTCTTCGAGGAACGAGGCACAGAGAGCGTGCTCGTCCTCACCGACGCGACCCATGTCGCTCCCCCGCGCCGACCCTTGCCCTTCGCGGACGACCCCACCACGGGCGCGGCGGAGCTGTACGTCACCGCGCTCGCGGCCGGCCGCCGCATCAAGCCCGGCAGATACACGATCCGCGACACCGACTATCGGTTGCCTCCCAGTCACCCTCTGTTCGGCTCGGCGGAGAGCGGCAAGCGGCTGGAGGCGGCGTTGGAGAGCTACCACTACGTGCCCGGTGCTTTTCTCTATGAAGGCGCGCCCGACGCCACCCCCGTCGCGGACGACAAGATGGCGGCGCGTTCCAGTGAGGCAGAGGCGAAGCGTCTCATCTCTCGCCGCCTCGAAGCGAAGCGGGGGGACGCGGTCAGCTATTCATTTCGATCGAATGCCCTGGATCTGAAGCCGGGCTCGAGGGTCTCTATCACCGGCCATCCGATGGCAGTGCTCGAGAGCACACCCTTGCTCGTCACCAGCGCGCGTCTGAGCGGTGACGCGACCGGGGCGTGGACTCTCTCGTGCCAGGGTCGAAGAGGGGATGTCTCTTTTCGGCCTGCCCTCGTCACGCCCAAGCCGCGGGTGCAAGGGGTGGAGACCGCGACCGTCGTCGGCCCCGAGGGCGCAGAGATCCACACCGACGAGCACGGGCGAGTGCGCGTCCACTTCCACTGGGACCGACAGAGCCGCATGAATGACGAGTCGTCGTGTTGGATCCCGGTGAGCCATCCCTGGGCCGGGGCGGGCTTCGGCGGGGTGAACATCCCGCGAGTGGGCCACGAGGTGATTGTCGACTTCTTGGGGGGCGACCCAGACCGACCCGTCGTCGTGGGCCGGGTCTACACCGCGGCTCGGCCCGTCCCCTACAAGCTGCCCGATCAGCAGACCCAGAGCGGGTGGAAGAGCAGCTCGATTGGCCACGGTGGCGGATACAACGAGATCATGTTCGAGGACGCGAAGGGCGAGGAGCTCGTGCGCATCCAAGCGGAGAAGGATCTGAGCCGGCTCGTGAAGCACGACGAACAGGACTTCGTCGGGCACGACCGCGCACGTGAGGTGGGAAACGACGAGGAGGTGATGATTGGCCACAATCGCACCGCCCGGATCGTCGCTAACGATCGGGTCACGGTGGGCCATAGTCAGAACATCAATATCGGGGTGCATCGCGCGAGCTCGATTGGCGGGATCGACTCGACGACGGTCGGCGAGATGCTCGTGAATCGGGTGGTCCCGCCGGGCGAAGGCGGGCCGAACGACTGCACCTGCCACGTCCTCAAACCAGGAGAGTTTCTTTTGGACTCGGGCAAGGGCGCTTCGTTGAGGGGCGCCACGAGCTCGCTGTTGCTGTTTGCCTTCGAGGGCATTCACCTCCAGAGCGGCGGCAGCCAAATCAGCATCCTCCCCGACCGTGTCCAGATTATCGCCCCCAAGGTCACCATCATCGGCGGAGAGACGGACATCAAGGGCAAGCCCATCAAGCTCAACTGCGACTGAGGCGACGATAGAGGACGGTCGTGGGGAGGAGCCCGCCGCGCGGGCCGAGCGCGTACTCCGGGATCTCCCCCGCCTTCTCCCAGCCGAGCGACACATAGAGGCGCTCCGCGTCGCTGCCGCTCACGGTGTCGAGGACGAGGAGCGTCTTGCCGGCGCGGACCGCTTCCTGCTCGACCGCGCGCATGAGGGCGGCTCCGAGCCCGCGCCGGCGGGCGCGCCGGTGCACCTGCATCTTCGCGACGTCGGCGCGGTGGGGTTGATTGTCGGGCATGGCGACGATCAACTGGACGGTCCCGCAGACGACGCCGGTCGCGGCCTCGCGCGCGACCAAGAGGACGCGCTCGCCGCGCTTCACCGACTCCGCGCATCCCTGCCAGAACCGCTGGGCGCGCTCCAGCGGCAGCGGCCACATGAACCCGATCGAGGCGCCGCCCTCCACCGCGTCCATCGTGATCTCGGCGAGCTCGCGGAGGGTGCCCGCGCCGACCTCTTCGACCCGCTCGACAACGAACCCTTCGGCCATCCACATCACCCACGGACCTGCCGTCGCGTTCCTGACGCGGCTCAGTCGCGCTTCTCGACGCCTTCCTCGATCGCGTAGTAATCGCCCTTGCTCGAGGCGTGGACATGGATCGCGATCTTCGTGCCGGTGGGCCCGTCGAAGGCGCCCATGGCGATGCCGATCCAGTCCCTCTCCACCGGGTCCCAGAACAGGGACGAGCCACACGTCTTGCAGAAGCCCCGTCGGACCTTCTCCGAAGAGCGGTACCAGCCCACGTTCTCTTCGCCCCAGATCGTGACCGCGCTGCGCGGGACGTCGGTCGAGACGAACACGTGGCCCGAGGTCTTGCGGCAGATGGTGCAGTGGCACGCGTCCGGGCCGGGCAACGGGCCGACGACCTCGAATCGAACCGACCTGCAAGCGCAGGAGCCGCTGTGCTTCTCGATCGCGCTCATGGCGCGACCGACGCCGCGTCGGCCGGGCGCGGATCCGCCGCCTCTCGGGGCAGCACCCGGCACGCGCCCCGCCCGGGGTATTTGCGCCCGTTGGCGCCGGGGGCAGCGTAGCCATTGATGAGGACGCGCCGAGGCATCGACGATTGATTGGGCAGGCTCCCGTGCACCGCCCACGGGCCGAAGAACAGCACGTCCCCCGCCTCGCCGAGGACGGGGATGGCGCGCGCGGCGTCGATCGTTCCGGAGATCATCCGGCCGCTCTCGTCGAAGCGAACGGCGTCGGCGGGCACGAACTCGAGGGGGCCATTGACGTCGTTCATGTCGTCCACGAGCAGGATCGACTGCACATAGGAGCCGCGCCCGTTGACGTCGCGCCACGTGCCCGGACCTTTGTCGCGGTGCTGAATGTCCTGATGCCAATCGAAGGCGACGCCGTCATTGGGCATCTTGAAGTGGGCTTGGCAGAGCAGCTGCTCGCATCGGGGCGTCCCCAAGAGCTCCAAGGCCGGCCCGACGATGCGGGGATCCTCGCTCAGACGCAGCAGCGCCGGCTCCATGCCGCCCGCCCAGACGACCCTCTGAACGACGACGGGTCCGTCCGCGCGCCCCTCGAGGACGAAGAACGCCCCCGCGTGATCCCCCGTCTGTCGGAGCCGCTGCGCCTCGTCATAGAGGCGCTCGAACGCGGCGCGGACCTCGGCGACCTCGGCGGGGCCGAACAACCTCGGGAGGACGAAGAATCCGCGGCTGTCGAAGGCCTGCTTCTGCGCTTCGTCGACCATGGGATGCATCCACCACAGTCTACCCTCCTCCCTCGGGAAGGCGAGAAACCGGCGCGCTGGTCAGAGGCCGCGCTCGAGCATCGAGAGGAGCTTCGTGGTGGTGTTCCAGTTCCGGATCGTGACGCGCTTGTAGATCGGGAGTGCGACGAGCTTCGACAGTCGGCTCTGGGAGGCCTTTTCCACGAGTCGACTGTAATAGAGGACGAACGGCCCGGCCGCGACCGAGTCCACCGCCGGGTTCACCGGGGCGACCGCGAGGACCTCCTCCGGGGACGTCGGCTCCTTGACGAAGATCACGTCGTAGCGCCGCTCTCGGGGGCTCGCGCCGAAGCCTCGGGGCGCCTCCGAGACGACGGCCCGAAGCTCGTCGAGCGACCGAACGACGACGGGGATGGGCGCGCCGAACCGCGCCTCGAGGGCCTGTTCGACGCGGCCGGCGAGCTTGGCGCTCGAGACCTTCCGCGGTACGGCGAATACCACGTTGCCGCTCTGGATATAGGTGGTGACATCCTCCAGCCCGGCTTCCTCGAAGCAGCGCGCGAGGTCGGTCATTCGAATCAGGTTGTTTCCCCCGACGTTGATGCCGCGCAGCAGGGCGACGTACCTAGGCATCTCGTCTCTTTGTCGTGCGCGCGCCGGGGACGCAATGGTGTAAGGTCCCGCCGTGAGCGAGCTCAGCGCGGCGGCGTTGCAAAGGTACATCGAGGATGGCTGTCCCGAATGCGGCTGTCACGCATGCGAGGTGCAGACGTATGTCGGGCAGGTGCTCCCCATTCAGGGCGGCGAGCCAGTGGGGAAGGCGAAATGGGTCTATGACGGCGATGATTTCGTCGGCGGCGCGTTCGAGGTGACGTGCGTCGAGTGCGATCGCGCCCATTACACGTCGAGCCTCTGCCCGCGGTGCGGGAGCGAAGACGGCCTGGAGCGGGCCCTCACCGGCGAGAACGCTCTCCCGCTCCCGGAGGGGTGCCCGCGGTGCGGCACGACCGATCTGTCCTACTTCGCGCTCGTGCCGGCGGAGGCCACCACCGACGCGGCTCGCACCTCGAAGGCGCGGAGCACCACCGGCCCCGACGATCCAGGCTTTCACGGCTACCGAGTCGATTGCAGATCGTGTGGCAAGATCGCCGAGCTCACGGGCCGCTGCCCCTTGTGCGGCGCCGGCGCCGGGGGCTGAGCGTCAGCCGCGCGGGCGCGACGCGGCGTCGATCTGCTCGATCATGGTCACGTTGAACGGGTTGGGAGCGATGGCCTGTGACGCCGCGAAGTCCGCCCGCGCTTCCTCATATCGACCGAGCTCGAATTTGCAGAGTCCCCTCCACATCAAGCCGTCCGCGCTCTCGATCATGGAGAGGAGCTTGTCGAAGTCGGCGATCGCCTCTTCGTACTTCTCGAGCTTGTCCGCGTAGAGCTTGCCGCGCAGGTGCCAAGGGCCGGGGTGGTCCGGATGGATCGCGATGGCCGCGGTGTAGTCGGCGATGGCGTCCTCCGCTCCGCCCTCGCGCGCGGCGAAGCACATCCCCCGGTGGAAGTGATACTGGGCCCGATGAATGGGCGGCTCCATCTCGATGGCGCGGCCGTAGTCGCCGATCGCCTCGTCGGTGCGGCCGAGCTTCTGGAGCGCGAACGCGCGCTGGGCGTAGAGCGTGACGTAACGCTGGCGGAAGTGATCGTCGATCGCGATCCCCTCCGAAAACCGACCCACCGCTTCCTCGAAGCGGCCCTCTTCGACGAGCCGCTCTCCTTCCGCGTACAGCTCCGTGAGCCTTTGAAACGCGCCCGGAATGCGGTGCATGGGTCTTTCTTGCTGGGAGTCTTCCATCGCTCGTCTCTCTCCGGCGTAACGGGGCCGGGAGCTCCTTCTGGGCCCGCTCGAAGAGCAACGAGGATGCCACGAGATCGTTACGGGGGAGGGCCATTGCCGGAGCGCCGGGCCGGGGATAGCTTGTTCGGCCCATGGGGTTCGTCGCATTGGAGTGTCCGCGTTGCGGGGCCCCGATCCCTCCGGGGGCCCGTGGGACGGTCGTGTGCGCCTACTGCCGCGCGACCCTCGTGGAGGCTCGCGACGGCTTCCAGCTCGAGGAGGCGTTCGAGGACGAGCCCACCGAGGCGCCCGGCGCGCCGCGGTTTTGGCTTCACGGCGCGCGCTATCGCGTCGAGGGGCGCATCGCGCGGGGCGACAGCGCCGACGTGCTCCTCGCCCGGCGCGATCACCGGGTCGGGGAGCGCGTGGTCGCGAAGGCGCTCCGCGCGAGCGGGGATCGCGACCGTCTCGAGGCCGAGTGGCGGACGCTCGTCGCGCTTTCGAAGTCGGAGGCGCGCGGGAGCCACCATTTCACTCGGCTCCTTCCCCAGCCAGTGGCGCGGGGAGAGGCCCGGTTCGGGTCCATGGGCCACGCCGGCGACGCGTTCGCGACCCTCTATCGATTCGATAGCGGGTTCGTTCACGACTTCCATGCAGTGCGCGCCGCTTATCCCGGCGGCGTCCCCGCGACGGCGGCGGTGTGGATGTACAAGCGGATCCTGGAGCTGCTCGTGTTCGTCCACGAGAGCGGCTTCGCCCACGGCGCGGTGTTACCTCGCCACCTGCTCGTGCACGCGCGCGACCACGGGGTCCGGCTCTGCGGTTTCACGTGCGCGGGCGCGTTGGGGAGCGCGCTCGCGGCGCGCGTCGCGGCCGATGATCGCTTCTATCCTTCTCGCGCGACCGAGCTCTCGGCGGCCCTCGACGTAGTGATGGCGGCGCGGGCCGTCCTGTTCGTGCTCGGAGGAGATCCGATGCGCGCCCCCGCCGCCGCCCCGCCGGAGCTGAGGGCGGTGCTGGAGAGCGACGCCGACTCGGCGGGCCCGGGGACGGCGATGCAGGCCCTCGCCAACGTCGATCGAGCGGCCCGATCCGCGTTTGGAGCGCCTCGCTACGTGCCATTCGATTTGCCCGGTTGGAGCTGAAAGGAAGCGGCGATGGGATACGGTGCTTACAGCTACGAGGCGCACACCGCGCTGACGCAGGCGCGCGGACAGAAGTCCATCCAAGAGGTCTTCAGCCAGAACAGCCTTCATCCTTCGATGAATCCGTTCGGCGTGAAATGGCGCGAGTCGCGGGACAGCAAGGAGCACCCTCGCTCGCTCGGGATCGTCTTCGCGCTCGACGTGAGCGGCTCGATGGGCGCGATCCCCGAGCTCCTCGCGCGCAAGGAGCTCCCCAATTTCATGAAGGCCCTCACCGACTGCGGCGTCGAAGACCCTCAGGTCCTCTTCATGGCGTTCACCGATCACGAGTCGGATGGACGCCCGTTGCAGGTGGGGCAGTTCGAAACGACGGCCGAGCTCATGGACCAATGGCTCACTCGATGCTCGCTCTCCGGGGGTGGAGAGCGGGCCCCCGAGTACGCGTCGACGACTTCCAAGTATTTCGAGTCCTATGATCTCGCGTTCTATTTCGCGGCCAAGCACACCGCGATGGACTGCTGGGAGAAGCGACAGAGGAAGGGCTATCTGTTCATGACCGGAGACGAGCCCCCGTATTCGCACGCCCGCGGCGACGTCGTGAAGCACGTGCTCGGGGAGGAGATCGCGGATATGGAGCTCTCCGATGTCATCGCCTCTCTGAAGGAGACCTTCGAGCCGTTCTTCTTGATCCCGGATCGCACGCGCGCCAATCAGGTCTCGGACGCGTGGAGGGCCGTCCTCGGTGACCGCGTCATCGTCCTCGGCGGTCCGGAGGACACGACCGCGGTCGCGGCCGGCCTCGTGGCGCTCGGGGAGGGAACCGTGACGAGCCCGAGCGAGCTCGAGGCGAAGATCGGCAAGCGCGCCGCGAAGTGCCTCGGCCCCTGGATGGCGGCCTCGAAGGGTGCGTGATGGGCTACGGCGCCTACAGCTACGAAGCCCATCGCGCCCTCGCGGTGCGGCGCGAGGCGCAGCCCACCCAAGATGTCTTCACCCAGCGGGCGTGCCACCCGCTCATGAACCCCAAAGGCATCCGGGCGCGCGAGTCACGCGACAGCGCGGACCACCCCGAGACGCTCGCCATCGTGTTCGCGCTGGATGTGACGAGCTCGATGGGAGAGATCCCGGAGGCGCTCGCCCGGCGCGAGCTGCCGAGCCTGATGTCCTTGCTGGGCGAGCTCGGGGTCGCCCATCCTCAGCTGTTGTTCATGGCCGTCGGGGACGCCGTCGGGGACCGCGCCCCGCTTCAAGT
>JBGAID010000017.1:78804-131093 GCA_044225865.1 Polyangiaceae bacterium
GGACCGCGCCCCGCTTCAAGTAGGCCAGTTCGAATCCACCGCCGAGCTCATGGATCAGTGGCTCACGTGGTCCTGGCTCGAGGGGGGCGGGGGCGCCGCCGAGTGCGAGTCCTACGAGCTCGCGATGTACTTCGCGGCCCGCCACATCGAGGCGGATTGTCTGCGGAAGCGAGGCAAGCGCGGCTATCTGTTCATGACGGGCGACGATCGGCCTTATCCGCTCGTCTCGCGCCATGTCGTGAAGGAGGTCCTCGGGGACGACCTCGACACGGACATTCCGCTGCGCACCCTCGTGGCCACATTGGAGAAGAGCTTCGAGCCCTTCTTTCTCATCCCCGATCTCCACCGGCGCGCGCGCGCGGAGCGGCCCTTTCGGGATCTCTTGGGAGACCGGGTGGTGTGCCTCGAGCACCCCGACGACGTCTGCCTGGTGGCGGCGAGCCTCGTAGCATTGAACGAGGGCCTCGCTGACCTGCCCGCGCTCGCGGAGCGGTTCGCGAGGGCCGATCGCGGTCGGGTGAGCCGGTTGGTCCGAGCCCTGACTCCATTCGCCTCCTCGATTGGCAAGGATGGCGCGCCCGAGCCCAAGCTCCAGCCATTCTCGGGATTGTCGCAGGACACTTCGAGCGGCCTCGTCCGCACGTGACCGCGGTCGTCGTCGTCGATCTCGGCTTCGGCGACTCGGGGAAGGGGACGGTCGTAGATTTTTGTGTGCGCGCGATGGGGGCCGACCTCGTGGTGCGCTTCAATGGGGGCGCGCAGGCTGGTCACAACGTCGTCACCGATGACGGGCGACACCACACGTTCGCGCAATTCGGCTCCGGCACCTTCGTGCCCGGCTGTCGGACGCACCTCGCCGGGTCGGTCGTCGTTCATCCGGGGGCGCTGGTCGTCGAGGAGCGCCACCTGCGGAGGGCGGGCATCGACGACGGCTGGGATCGAATCACCATCGCTCCGACCGCCCTCTTGACGACGCCGTTTCACCAGGCGTTGGGTCGCCTCCGCGAGCTCTGCCGCCCTCGCCCTCACGGGACGTGCGGCGTGGGCGTCGGCGAGACGGTCTGGGCGGCCGCGAGGAGCGGCGACCCCGCGGGGCCGCTGCGAGCGCGCGACCTGCTCGACCCCTCCTTGGGGGAGCGAGCGGAGCGCGTCCGAATCGCGATGCTCGAGGACGCGGGCGGCCTGAGCGGAGGAGGAGCGCGGGCGGACGCCGAGAGGAGCCTCCTCGAGGACCGCGATGTCGTCGGGCGGTGGCTGGCCTCGATAGAGCCCCTGTCCTCACGCGCGCGGCTCGTGGTCCGTGAGCCGAGCCCTTTTGCGAATGTCGTGCTCGAAGGCGCGCAAGGCGTCTTGCTGGATGAGGATTGGGGCTTTCACCCCCATACCACCTGGAGCCGAACGACGACCGCGCGCGCGGACGCGTGGCTCGCGACCATGGGGGTGCCCGAGGCTGGGGGTCATGCGGACGTTCATGACAAGGCACGGTGCAGGGCCGCTCCCCTCCGAATGTGAGGGCGCCGAGCTCGCCGGCCTGACCGAGCCGCACAATGCAGATCACGGCTGGCAAGGCCGCTTCCGCCGGGGCTTTCCCGATCCGGTCCTGTGGCGCTATGCGCTCCGCGTCGGGGGGCGAATCGACGCGCTCGCGGTCACCCATCTGGACGCGATCGATCGCGTGCCCTTCGCGGTGAAGGACTACGGAGGGGCGGAGCGCGCATTGGAGAGCCCTCCCGAGCCCGGCGACTTCACCGCGCGAGAGCGCCTCTCGGAGCGACTGAGCGAGGCCGAGCCGCAGCTGGAGCCATTGCCTCGAGCGTTCACCTCCTGGCTCGAAGAGCGGGTGGACCTACCGGTCGCGATCACCTCGACCGGGCCGACGGCGTCGGCGAAGCGCGTGGCGCAGGCTCTTTCGACACATATTCGAGACACCACGCGCTAACGGGCTGCTGAAGAAGTCGGCGTCGGGAGGTCTCATTGATGCGGGGCGAGAGGTTCCAGGCCCAGATCCAATGACCGAAGCGCGCGAGGCCCTCTGATCGAGAGTTGCGCTCGCTCAGTTAGCGCGGATGGCGAATCGTTACAGTGTGTAACGTGTTCGAGACTCTCCGAATCTTTTTCGATCGGGATCGTTTGAAAGGCGGTACGCGGAGCTACCTAACGGATTACACTGCGCGCATGTCGAGGACGACGGAAGAGGCGCCCAAATCCACGCGACTGTCGAGCACGCTGAGGCGACGCGAGCTCGTCGAGCACGCGACCCGAATTCTGAACGAACAGGGGCTGGAGGCGCTCCACGTCACCGCGCTCGCCCAAAGAGCAGGGGTATCGCGGCCGCTCGTGTATCGAGTGTTCCCGACCCGAGAAGACTTGTTCAAAGCCGTGCTCGAGGATTTCGTCCGCGACATGATGGAGAGGTTTCAACGCGGACTGGTCAAGGTCCTCCCCGGGACTGTCGCGACCCTGACCCGCGCCTTCATCGACGCGAGCTTCGACACCATCCAAGCCAAGGGGGCCGCGTCATGGTCGATGCTCGACCCGAGGAGCGTCTCGCCCGACCTCGCCCGGATCTCGAGCGAGCTGCTCGCGACAGAGCTGGAGCCGTGGCTCGACAAGCTCGCGACCCACTTGGGGGTGCCGAAGAGGCGCGCCCAGAACCAGCTCACCATCATCGTCGCCGCGGGCCGCGCCGCCGTGTCCGGCTGGCTCGACGGATCCTGCACCCGCGAGGAGGCCGCGTTCGACGCGACCCAAGCGATCGCCGGATTGATGACCGCGTTCACCGGCGCGGAGGTGCCCGCCGGCGCGCCCCGGTCGAAGCGGAGGCCGCCGGAGAGCCACTATCGGCGGGCCCGAACGCCCCGCGCCTGATGGTCGTCGCAAGAACCGGGTCGGCCGGGACCCTCCGCTGCTTCAAGATGCCTCTGCCATGCCGAGTGATTACGCGCGCGTCGAGCAAGCCATTCGATACCTGGTGGAGCACGCCCACGAGCAGCCGAGCCTCGGCGAGCTGGCCGCGACCCTCCAGCTCAGCCCGTTCCATGTCCAGAGGCTCTTCCATCGCTGGGCGGGGGTGACGCCCAAGGATTTCCTCCAGGCGATCACGCTCCGGCGAGCGAAGCAGGCATTGGCCGACTCGGCGAGCGTCCTCGAGGCGAGCCTCGCGGTGGGGCTCTCCGGCTCGAGCCGTCTGCATGACTTGTTCGTCGTCCACGAGGCGATGACGCCCGGAACCTTCAAGGCAGGGGGCGCGGGCATCCGCCTGGAGCTCGGCTTCCACCCGACCCCCCTCGGAGAGATGATGCTCGCGCTTCACGATGGGCGGCTCTGCGGCGCCTCGTTCGTCTGCGACGGGCGCGAGCGCACGCTCGACGAGATGCGCAGTCGATGGCCGGCGGCGTCCTTCATTCGTGCCTCCGAGCGCACCGCCCCGATCGCCTCGGAGATCGCCTGTCGAATGCGGGGCCGACCGGAGTCGCCGATTCGCGTGCTGCTCGGCGGAACGCCCTTCCAAATGAAGGTGTGGCAGGCGCTCCTGACCATCCCCGAGGGCGCCGCCGTCTCGTATGGCGACCTCGCGAGCCATGTCGGCGAGAGGCGGGCCGCCCGCGCGGTGGGGAGCGCAGTCGGTCAAAACCCGATTGCCTATCTCATCCCCTGCCATCGGGTGCTGCGCGCAACGGGCGAGGTCGGCGAGTACCACTGGGGCTCCGATCGAAAGCGCGCGCTGCTCGCGATGGAGTCGATGCGGGTCGCCTCGAGCTGAAGAGCTTGGCTCTCGGCGCCGCGAGCCAGAGCGGATTTAGGGCCCGCCGCCCACGCCGCCCCCGCCCATGGATACCGCGCCGCCCGCCCCGCCACCGCCACCGGCGCCGCCGCTGCCGCCCGTTCCACCGCCGGTGCCGCCGGTGCCGCCGCCCGTGCCGTTGCCGCCACTGGATGGATGCACGACGGAGCCGGCGAAGTTCTGATCGACGGGGTCGGGCGCCGAGCGTTGGCTCGAGCAGCCCAGAGTCGCGACGACGGCGAGCCAAGCAAAAGAAGCGGCCGTAACCCTCATGGTAGAGATTCTATCGTCGACGCTCGGTGGGGTCTAATGTTCGGGTCCCGCGCGTCGCTCCGAGCCGTTCGAGCGCTGCGCATCCGACACCCACGACAAGGAAGCTGGGCCCGCCAAGGCGGCTCGGAGCACGAGGCGGGCAGACTTCGAGCTTTCGGGCGGCAGCACCAGCTCATTCGCCTTGCGAAGTCATCCGTCAGGCGCTACTTACGGTAAGCCATGACTAACGCTTCGCGCGTCCTCGACGCCTTGGGAGATCCGACCCGACGCCGGATCTTCGAGGTGGTCTCGCGAGCGCCTGCTTCCGTGGCAGACATCGCCAAGCAGGTCCCCGTGAGTCGCCCCGCCGTGTCTCAGCACCTCCGCGTCTTGAAAGAGGCCGGTCTGGTGAAGGACCGGGCAGAAGGCACGAAGCGCGTCTATCGGATCGAGCACGCCGGGCTCTTCGCGCTCCGTCGCTATCTCGATCCGTTTTGGGACTCCGCGCTCGATCGGTTCAAAGCGGCGGTGGAGCGCGAAGCGGAACGAACAGAGAGAGAAAGAAAGGGACACGCCAAATGACCACGATCGCCCCCATCCTGCCCGCCCCGATCAAGAAGACCATCGAGGTGAGGGCTTCGGTCGACCTCGCCTTCCGGATCTTCACGGGAGACATGACGAGCTGGTGGGAGCTCGAGTCTCACCATATCGGGAAGGTGAAAGCGGTGGAGGCGATCATGGAGCCGCGCGCGGGAGGGCGCTGGTACGAGCGCGGGGAGGACGGATCGGAGTGCGACTGGGGACGCGTCCTCTCCTGGGACCCGCCCCACCGCGTCCTCCTCACGTGGCAGATCGGCGCCGATTGGCAGTTCGACCCGAAGCTCCACACCGAGGTCGAGGTGCGGTTCGTCGAGGCCGGCAATGGCGTGACTCGGGTCGAGCTCGAGCACCGCATGCTCGACGCTTACGGCGAGAAGGCCGCCGAGATGCGGACCATCTTCGACTCGGAGGGCGGGTGGCCGCGCGTCCTCGAGCAGTTCGCGCGCCGAGCGAACGAGCTCGCCGCGTCTTGAGCTGACAGGCTGCTGAAAAAGTCGGCGTCATGCCTCTCGGCACCGGAGTGGCTGCCAATTCACCCCCCTGCCCGATCTTCGGTTCGATGAAGGCGGTCGGCGGCTGTGCACAACCCAGAGCGCTGACTCCCCCCTCGCGACGCGAGGGGGGCTGGGGGGGTGAAAGAGCAGCAACTGCCCACCCAGTGGCCTGACGACCGCCTTCTTCAGCACACTGATAGGAGGGGCGGCCTGCTCGCGGGGCGTTATCATCGCTCGTCGATGCATCGGCGATGGGCGCTTCTGGGGCTGGTGATGGCGGCGTGCGGCGAGCCCTCTCCGCGCGCGCCGAGGCCGGCCGCCCCGTCCCCCCCCGCGCTCGAGGCGACCGACGTCACCGACATCGGCAGCCCTCGCGTATTCGTCCTCCCCGTCTCGAATCGCGGCGCGCTGCTGTTCCAATCCGAGCTCCCGGACCTCCGCGAGGCGGCGACGGAGGGCCTGAGCACGCAACGCACGCGGCCCGTGCGCCCGCTCTCTCGTACCGAGATCGACAATCTCGAGATCGTTCGCGCGGGGCGGCGCGCGCGACGAGACGGCCCCGAGTGCCGACGAATGCCTTCCTTGGGCCGCGTCGTCCTCGCCAATTACCCAGACGTGCTGACGGCGGTACCCGAGGCGACATGCTTCGACGGCTGTCGGGCGACCATCTCCATAAGGCGGCCGAGGCGGCCATTCGTGGGGTTGGGCGCGGGAGACGAGGTGTTCCGAATCGAATCCCCCGTCGCGGATCCGGAGCGAGCGGCGAGCTACGAGGCCGCGTTTCGCACGCTCACGCCGGGGCCGGCGCGACCGCTCGAGACGGTCGATCTCCCGCCCAGCGGGGGGGATGCGGAAATCCTGTCCATCGTCCTCGGGCCGCGCGTCTCGGACGGCTTCTTCCAATTGCCGCCCTACCTCACCTGCGGATACAGCGTCATCACCGCGCTCATCGAGCTGAACGCGGCGGGGACCGTAACGGGCTGCGAGCTCGACGATCCCGACATGAGCATTTGCGAGTTCTGTCGACGCATGACGGCGGTCGAGCAACCCAAGGGGCGCGATGGGCGGCGCGCTCGGATCTCGTTCCGGGCGCGCTTCAATCAGAGCCAGGGCTGGGTATCCGTGGGCTCCATGGGCCCTCAACGGCCGAGAACGACCCGCGGCGCGCTCGTGGCCGAAGACGATGACGAGGCGCTCGAGGAGGCCACGCGCGCGCTTCACCATTGCATCCCGAACCCCAAAGCGAAGACGCCCGCCGACGTCGGGAGCCTCCCCTACCGCGCGGACCTCGCCATTGCGCGCGGCCCCGACGGCACCGTCCAGAGCGTCGCCGTGAAGGCCTCGTCCGGCCTCGATATCGGAGAGCTCGTGTGCATCGAGCAGGCAATCCGCTCGGTCTCTTTCACCTGCCCCATCGACGAAGCGCCGCTCGATCTGCTGGTGAAGGGCGAGCGGCACTACGCCTATTGATTGGCTCCGCCTACTTGGCTTGACGCGACAGGCGCGACCGCAGCTCGACATCGAATGGCTTGTCCCCGTCGGTCGCGCGCACCGGCAGCCCGCTGAGCGCCGGCCCGCCCCCGACGAGGGCGTCCACGTTGGCGGGGCTGGGATCCAGGGGCCCCGTCGGAGAAGCCGATGCGGTGGGGGCGGCGCTCGACGCGGATGGGGGCGCCGCGCTCGGCGCTGAGGCGACCGCCGAGGCGGTCGGCTTGGGGCCAGATTTCTTCGTGACCGCGGAGGTGGTCGCGCTCGCGGAGCGACCCTCCGACGTCGGCTCCGAGCCGCACGCGACCAGGGCGAGCAGCGCCAAGCCCACCCCGAAGCTCTGCGCGAGCGGCAGGGAGCGGATCATTTGGAGCCCCCGGCGAGGAGAGACGAGACGAGCTTCTTGGCGTCTTCTCGGGCGGCCGCGGGGACGCCGGCGAGGGGGAGGAACAGCACGTCTCCATAGCCGGACCGCGCCGTCTTCTGATCCTCGAAGGTCTGCACGACGAGCTTCGCGTCGTCGCCGACGAGCTTGTCCTCGTCGTCACCCAGGTAGAGCTTCAATGTCGAGCCGAGCGTGCCTTTCCACTCCATGCCGGCTTGGAAAGGGCGCACCCACGCCTCGCGACCGCCATCGGTCGTGCGCGCCACCGGGACCACCGCCTCGGGCGTCGCGACCCACAGCGCCACCGCGCGCCCGAGGGGATCGCCAGGGGTGGTGTGGCGCGGCTCGCGATATGGATAGTACGCGACGGGGGTCTTGAAGCTGATCCGAACCGTCTCCGTATTGAGCTTGTCACCCTGCTGGTCTTTGCCGGGCTCGTAGCGGAAGGCGACATAGTAGAAGTCGCGTTTGACGTACTCGGCGAGCCATTCGTCGTTCTCCGGGGTCGTGCCGAGCTTGTTGTCTTGGAGCCATTTCCCGAGCGCGGTCGCGTCGGTGGCCTTGAGGATGAAGGCGGTGAAGCTCCCTACCTTCTTGATGTCGAGGATGATCACGGGAGGGGCGCCGCCGCGGGGAGCGCTCCCGGGAGCACCGCTGCCGGCGGCGCTCGCGCTCTTCTGGGGCGGGGCGAACGGAAACGCGGTGTCCAGCTTGTCGAAGGGGGCGTCTTTGACCTTGAACACCTCCGGACGGGTCGGGGTGGGGACGACGAACCCGAAGGTCGATTGACCACCTCGAAACACCACCTCCCGAATGAAGTGCTCCGTCCGCGTCTCGGGATCGTGGAGGATGAGCACCCGCTCCAACGCGAGCGAGGGGGCTTGCTTCATCTCCTGCGGCCGAAAGAACGCGCCGCACGCCCGCGCTTCGGGGGCGCCCGCTTGAACGGCCGCGACCGCGCACAGCGCCCCGACCGAGAGCGCTTGGACGACCTTCTTCGACGTTCGACCTTTCACGCCGGGGAGGGTAGCAGCAAGTCGGCCTCGCCCCGCGAGCTCATACCGAAGGCCTCCGCCGGCGGCCGATCGTGAGCAGCGTCGTGAAGACGAACCCGGCGATCGCCCCGGTGAGGTGAGCGAACATGCTGACGTTCGGAATGAGCATGTCGCTCAGCGTCTGGAGGACGACGAGCAAGAGGGTGAGCAGGAGCGGCCCGCGCGCAGACCCGATGGGCTCGGTGCGATGGGCGGCGAGCAGGATGGCGATGCGGGCCCCGACCATGCCCATGATCGACCCGGAGGCGCCGACGAGGAGGTCGTAGCTGGGGGAAAACCAGACGTGGCCGAGGACGGTGAGCACGCCGCCGGTGAGCCCGGCCAGCACATAGACGGCGACGAAGCGGGCCACCCCGAGCGACCGCTCCACGAAGGGGGCGAGCGCGAACAACGCGAGCACGTTGAACGCGAGGTGAACGACCCCGTAGTGGAGGACCATGAACATCCCGAGCCGATAGAGCTCGTGATGATCGACCACGCGCGCCGCGGAGAGGGCGCCGAGGTCGTAGAGCACGCGCTCGTTCTCGCTCCCCCCCCGCGCGACCTCGACCATGAACACGGACGCGAGCAGGCCTGCGATGGCGAGGGTCGCGGCGGGGACGGACCGGCGCTCGGCGCCGAAGCGCAGCCGCGCCTCCGCGCGCATCTCGGCGGCGATGCGCGTCAAGAAGGCGAGGTCGCGCTCCGAGAGCGGCCCGTCCATCTCCGCGTTCCGGAGCCGCACCTTCGCGGTGGACGCGATGATCGGGTCCGGATCGCTCGCGAGCGCGCGGAGCCCGGCGAGGCGCGACGCCTCGGGGACCCCGGACTCCGGGGCGGCGGTCGCGGTCGCGCGCCACAGCGCGGCGAGCCCGCGACCGAACGAGGAGAGGTGGGATTGGAGCATCATCTCCACGCG
Organism: Polyangiaceae bacterium; assembly: GCA_044225865.1. Lineage (GTDB taxonomy): Bacteria > Myxococcota_A > Polyangia > Polyangiales > Polyangiaceae > Xiheicaenibacterium. The sequence goes on from JBGAID010000017.1 coordinate 87,761, forward strand.
ATCCAGCTGGCCGGCGAACGCGAACAGACAGAGGGCGGTGAGGTGACGGACGCTCGCGAGGGCGGCGGGCTGGAGGAGCGGCCACATCCGCATCGTGCGCGCGAAGGCGACGGAGCGCCGGCCGAGGTCGAGGTCGAGGCGGACGGTGCTGAAGAGGATGGGGTGCTTGCGGATGTCTTCGTCGCGGAGGGCGTCGATCTCGGCGGCGATCTCGTCCCACTTCCCGAGGACGCGGGCGCGCGTCAGACGCTCCCAGAGCGTCTCCAGCGCGCCCGAGGGAGCGCGCGCGGCGAGCCGATCGAGGACGGCGACCGTCCCTGCCACGTCGCCTCGATGCTCGAGGGCGGCGGCGCGGAACCGCTCCGCGTGCTGTCGCATCATCTTCGTCGGGTGCAGGACGTACGACAGGAAGAGCAGCGCCCACGCCGCGTTCGGCATGAGCTTGGCGCTCGCCGTCATCGCGAAGCGGGTCGCGAGCAGCGGGACGAGGCCGAAGACGAAGCAGACCGCGAACGAGACGACGCCGGCGTGGGAGGGGGAGGCGAGCCGGGTGACGCCCGCCGTGACCATCACGAGCGCTCCGACGATGGCCCAGTCATACGCGCGAGGCGTGGACCTCAGCGATCGGACGAAGATCACGAAGGCGTAGAAGCCCGAGACGATGAGGAGGGGTAGGTCGAGGTCCATGGGATCCCGGTCCGGCGGCTCTTCTATCTACCGAGATGAGCCGTGTGTCTCGACGGGCGCTCGACCGACCGGTATTTCTCGAGCGCGAAGGAGCATGCGATGACCTCGGAGCAGCAGCAGATGGTTCGTGAGCTGGGCCAATGGTTCTACGGCCGCGAGCCTCAGGTCGTGAACGACGAGGTTGCCGGAGTGCTCGCAGAGATGCTCCAAGAAACGTTGGCCGGATCCAAGATGATGGATCTGGTGCCGCGTCCGACCGGCGGGCCTCCGGGCGTGACGTGGCTCATCGGGCAGGCGGTGCAGATGTGGTGGCGATCGCGCCGCAGTGATCGGGTCTACGAGACGATCAAGCGGACGGTCGCCCTCAAGTACAAGTCGCGCTACGCGATGGCGGAGATGGGGATCTGATCGTGGCGGGCGGGCGTCAGCGCTTGACGTCGACGCCAGGCGCTTCGTGGCCGGTCGCTTCGACGTACTCCCGATAGCCGCCGCCATAGACGTGGAGGCCCTCGGGGGTGAGCTCGAGGACGCGGTTCGAGAGCGCCGAGAGGAACTGCCGATCGTGGGAGACGAAGAGCATCGTCCCCTCGAAATCCTTCAGGGCCTTGAGGAGCGTCTCTTTGGTCTGGAGGTCGAGGTGGTTGGTCGGCTCGTCGAGGACGAGGAAGTTGGGGGGGTCGTAGAGCATCGTCGCGAGGACGACGCGCGCCTTCTCGCCGCCGGATAGGACGCGGCAGCTCTTCTCCACGTCGTCGCCGGAGAAGCCGAAGACGCCGGCGAGGGTCCTCAGCGAGCCTTGGGTGGCGAACGGGAACGCCGCCTGGAGCGTCTCGAAGACGTTGTTCTTCGGGTCGAGGAGCTCCATCGCGTGCTGGGCGAAGTAGCCGAGCTTCACGCTCGCCCCGAGGGTGATGTCGCCCTCGTCGGGCTTGGCCTCCTGGGCGACGAGCTTGAGGAGGGTCGACTTGCCGGCGCCGTTCACCCCCATCACGCACCAGCGCTCGCGCCGGCGGATGAGGAGGTCGAGGCCGTCGTAGATCTTCCGAGCGCCGTACGCCTTCTTCACCCCGGTCAGCTTGGCTACGTCTTCGCCGGAGCGGGGCGGCTGGCGGAAGTCGAACTCGACGACCTTGCGGCGGCGCGGCGGCTCGACGCGCTCGATCTTCTCGAGCTTCTTCACGCGGGATTGGACCTGGGCGGCGTGGCTGGCGCGGGCCTTGAAGCGCTCGATGAAGGCCTGCTCCTTCGCGAGCATCGCTTGTTGCCGCTCGTATTGGGCCTCTTGCTGCTGCTCGAAGACGGCCCGCTGCTTCTCGTAGAAGTCGTAGTTGCCGGTGAAGGTCGTCAGCTCGCCGCCGTCGATCTCCACGATCTTGGTGACGAGGCGGTTCAAGAACTCGCGATCGTGCGACGTCATCACGAGCGCGCCGCCGAAATCCTTCAAGAACCGCTCGAGCCAGACGATGGACTCGATGTCGAGGTGGTTGGTCGGCTCGTCGAGGAGGAGCACGTCCGGCTGCATGAGGAGGATGCGGGCGAGGGCGACGCGCATCTTCCAACCGCCGGAGAGCTTCTCCACCCCCGCGTCGACCGACTCGGGGTGGAAGCCGAGGCCGGCGAGGATCTCGCGCGCGCGCGACTCGAGGGCGTAGCCGCCGAGCTCGTCGAAGCGGGCCTGCGCCTCTCCGAACGCCTCGATGATCGTGTCGAGCTCGTCGGCGCGCTCGGGATCGGCCATCGCGTGCTCGAGCTCGTGGAGCTTGTGGCCGACCTCGGAGACCTCGCCCGCGCCCGCCATCGTCTCTTCCACCACGGTGCGGCCCGCCATCTCGCCGACGTCCTGGCTGAAGTAGCCAATGGTGACGCCGCGATCGACGGCGACCTGGCCGCTATCGGGCACCTCTTCCTTCACGATGAGGCGGAAGATCGTCGACTTGCCGGCGCCGTTGGGGCCGACGAGGCCGACCTTCTCTCCCTTGAAGACGCTCATCGAGGCTTCGAGGAAGAGGATCTGGCGGCCGTGCTGCTTGCTGATGGAGTCGAGGCGGATCATGAATCAAGGCGCCCTCCCGAGGGGGAAGGGCGCCTCTCTTTAACACTGCGGCGGGGGTTTACGAGCGGTGATGAGACCCCCGGCGCGCTTCGCGGCAGGGTTGATCAGGCCTGCTTCTGGGCGAGCTGGCGGAGCATGTAGACCAGGATGCCGCCGTGGACGAAGTAATCGAGCTCGTTCGGGGTATCGATGCGCGCGGTAGCGGTGAAGCTGATCTTGGTGCCGTCGTCCTTCGTCGCGGTGACGGTGACCTTCGACTTGGGGGCGAGCTTGCCCGCGATGCCCTCGATCGAGAACGTCTCGAAGCCGGTGAGGCCGAGGCTCGTCGCGTCGTCCGTGCCCTGGAACTCGAGAGGGAGGACGCCCATGCCGACGAGGTTCGAGCGGTGGATGCGCTCGAAGCTCTTGGCGATGACCGCCTTCACCCCGAGGAGCTTCGGCCCCTTGGCGGCCCAGTCGCGGCTCGACCCGGTGCCGTACTCGGCGCCGGCGAGGATGACGAGAGGCACGCCCTCCGCTTGGTACTTCACGGAGGCGTCGAAGATGCTCATCTGCTCGCCGCTCGGGACGTGCTTGGTGAGGCCGCCCTCGACCCCGTTGAGCATGAGGTTCTTCAGGCGGATGTTCGCGAACGTGCCGCGGACCATGACCTCGTGGTTGCCGCGGCGCGCGCCGTAGCTGTTGTAGTCCTTGCGCTCGACGCCGTGCTCGTTGAGGTACTTCGCGGCCGGGCTCGAGGCCGAGATGTTCCCGGCGGGCGAGATGTGATCGGTGGTGATCGAGTCCCCGAGGAGGGCGAGGCACTTCGCGCCCACGATGTCCTGCGGCGCGGCCGGCTGCGGCGCGACCTCGTCGAAGAAGGGCGGACGCCGCACGTAGGTGCTCTTCTCGTCCCAGGCGAACGTCTCGCCCTCGGGGACGTTGAGGGCGCGCCACGCGGTGTCGCCCTCGAACACGGCCGAGTAGCGCTTCTTGAAATGCTCGGGGTGGATGCTCTTCGCGATCGTCTCTTGGATCTCGATGTCGCTCGGCCAGATGTCCTTCAAGAAGACATCCTTGCCCTCCGTGTCTTGGCCGATCGGCTCGACGGAGAGATCCGCGTCGACGTCGCCCCGGAGCGCGTACGCGACGACGAGGGGAGGAGAAGCGAGGAAGTTCATCCGCACGTGCGGGTTCACCCGGCCTTCGAAGTTGCGGTTGCCGCTGAGGACGCTCGCGACGACGAGGTCACCCTTCTCGACGCCCTCCGCGATCGGCTGGGGGAGCGGACCGGAGTTGCCGATGCAGGTGGTGCAGCCATAGCCGACGACGCCGAAGCCTACCTTCTCGAGCTCGCTCATCAGGCCGGACTCGACGAGGTAGTCGGTGACGACCTGCGAGCCGGGGGCGAGCGACGTCTTCACCCACGGCTTCGGGGTGAGGCCGCGCGCGGCCGCCTTCTTCGCGAGGATGCCGGCGCCGACGAGGACGGCCGGGTTGGAGGTGTTGGTGCAAGAGGTGATGGCGGCGATGACGACGGCGCCGTGCTTGAGATCGAACTTCTTGTCGTCGAGGGTGACGTGGACCTTCGTCGCGGGGGTGCTCTTGCCTTCGATCATCGGCTTGAGGGCGGCCTCGTAGGTCGACTTCAAGGTGGGCAGGGGGACGCGATCTTGCGGGCGCTTCGGCCCGGCGAGGCTCGGCTCGACGGTTCCGAGATCGAGCTCGAGCTCGTCGGAGAACGAGGGGTGGGCGGCCGGATCGAACCAGAGGCCCTGCTCCTTCGCGTACGCCTCGACGGCGGCCACCTGCGTCTCGGAGCGACCGGTGAACTTGAGATAGGCGATCGTCGCCTCGTCGACCGGGAAGAAGCCGATCGTCGCGCCATACTCGGGGGCCATGTTGGCGATCGTCGCGCGGGCCTCGAGGCTCAGCTCTTTCACGCCGTGCCCGAAGAACTCGACGAACTTGCCGACGACGCCGCGCTTGCGGAGCATCTGGGTCGCGGTGAGGACGATGTCGGTCGCGGTGATGCCCTCCTTGGGGCGGCCCGTGAGCTTGAAGCCGACGACCTGAGGGATGAGCATCGTGCACGGCTGGCCGAGCATGGCCGCCTCCGCCTCGATGCCGCCCACGCCCCAGCCCACCACGCCGAGGCCGTTGATCATGACGGTGTGCGAGTCCGTCCCGACGAGGGTGTCGGGGTAGAGGACGCCCTCCTTCTCGTAGACGACCTTGCCCAGGTACTCGAGGTTCACCTGGTGACAGATGCCGGTCGAGGGCGGCACGACGCTGAAGTTCGCGAGGGCCTTCGCGCCCCAGCGGAGGAAGACGTAGCGCTCCGTGTTGCGCTCATACTCGAGGTCGGTGTTGAGCTTGGGCGCGAGCGGGGTCGCGAAGTGATCGACCTGGATGGAGTGATCGATGACGAGATCGGCCTGCTCGAGCGGGTTGATGCGGCCGGGGTTACCGCCCATCTTCGCGAGGGCCTCGCGCATCGCCGCGAGATCGGCGACGGCGGGGACGCCGGTGAAGTCCTGCATGAGGACGCGCGCGGGGTAGAAGGAGATCTCCTTGTCGGGGGTCGCCTTCGGGTCCCAGTCGACGACGGAGAGGACGTGCTCCTTCTTCACCACGCGGCCGTCCTCTTTGCGGAGGAGGTTCTCGAGGAGGACCTTCATCGAGAGCGGCAAGCGCGCGACCTTGGGGTGCGCCTTCTGGAGCTCGCCGAGGCGATAAAGGGTGTAGCTCTTTCCTTTGACGTCGAGGGTGCCGCGCGTGCCGAAGCTGTCCATGGCGGAAGGCTTTACCGCTTTTCCGGGTGAGCGGATCAACGATTCGTCGCTCGATTTTCAGGGTGCGCCGATGATCAGCCGCAGCCGCTCCGGGGCGAGCCCGACGCGCACGCGCATGCCCCACCCGACGCGCAGGCGATCTTCTTCGATGCCGTCGCCGAAGACGACGCCGCCCTCGTCTTGCTCGCTGAGGATATCGAGCGGGGACGTCTCGGTGACGAGACCCTCGGTGATGCTCGTCCCGGTCGCTCGGCTCGGGAAGGCCTCGCGCACGAAGAAGGCGAGGGCCAGTGCGGTCGGTGCGGGGAGCGCCACCGCGCTCGCCCGATCGCGCGCGATCGAGCGCGCCCACCCCGTGGCGCCAGTGCCGGTGGCGACGATCACCCCCGAGGACGACTGCGCTTCTTCTGCGCCCGCGTAGCGGATCCGATAGCGCGCGGATTGATGGGTTCGGTGCCCGATGAACACCTCGTTGAGGGCGCGGAGGTGCTGCCCGTCATCGACGGTCGCGGCGACGAGGGTGCGCTCCTCGATCTCGGCACGGCCCTCGAAGGCGCGACCGAGGAGGAGCTCGAGGCGGTCGACGGGGTGCCGCACGAGGACGCCGTCGAACCGCGCCGGGTCTGGGTTGATCCCGATTACCCGCTGCCCGGCGAGGTACTTCGCGACGTTGGCGACGAGGCCATCCTGCCCGACGACGAGGACGAGATCGTCCGGCTCCCACACGAACCGCGCGAGGTCGTCGCGGGCGACGCGGCTGCGCCGGGTGCGGGTCGGGATCGCCTGCGAGACGCGGGTCATCACCGCTCCGAACGCGGTGTGCCTCGCCTCGACCTCGTCGAGGGTGCGGCCCTTCGCGGCGAGAGCGAAGCGCGCTTGCTCGCGCGTGCCGTGACGCCGCACGAGGTGCTCGAGCTCGGTCGGCCTCGTCACGACCACGACCCGCGGCTCCGCGCTCATGACGTCGCCCCCCCGTTCTTGCGCTCGAGGGCGCGCGTGCCGGCGGTGGCGAGCTCGGTGAGGAGCGGCCCGAGGGCGTCGCCGCCGAGGTGGAGGTGGTCGATGCGCTGGAGCTTGCCCGCGAGCTCCTTCGCGGCGAGGGCAGCGAGCACGGCGGGAGGCACCCGCTCTTGGATCTCCATGCGCGCCTTCTCGAGCTCGACCTTCGCGCCTTCGACGAGGCGGATCGACCCGCTCTGGGCCTCCGCTGCCGTCTTGGTGCGGCTCGCCTCCGCTTCGGTGGCGATGCGCCGCGACTCCGCGTCCTCGATCGCTTGGCGCTTCATGTTCGCGCCGCGCTGGGTGATGAGCTCCTCCTCGCGGCGGGCGAGCTCGATCTCGTTCTTCAGCTCGTTCTCCTTGATCGCGCGCTCCTTCTCCACGGCGAGGGCGCGACGGCCGAAGGCGGCCTCGTCCGCCTCTTGTTGGATGCGCTCGCGCTCGGGGGCCTCGAGGGCGCGCTCGAGATCCGGGACGGGGGCGATGGTGGAGACGCGCACGGAGACGAGGGTGATCCCGAGGAGGGCGAGCCCCTCGTCCGCCTCGAGGGCGGCGTGGACGCGATCGCGGACCTCGCGCGCGCCGTCTCGGAGCACGTCGCGCACCGGCGTCCGTCCGACCCAGTCGCACGCGTGCTGTTGGGCGAGCTGGCCGAGGAGCAAGGCGAGCTTCTCGACCGGCTGCTTCAGATGGACGCCGCGCTTGTTGTCGATGGTGAAGTCGACGCGGCGAGCCACCGCCTCTGGATCCGTCACCCGATAGGTGAGGACCCCTTGCACGGTGACGTCCTGGTAATCGGCGGTCCGGGCCTGGACCGCGAGCGGCACCTCGCAGTCATCGATCGGCACCTCCGCGATGGACGCGCTCATCGGCGAGAACCAATAGGCGAGGGCGCGCCCGCTCGCGACGAGCCGCCCGCGCCGGAAGTGAAGGACGTGGTTGCTCGTCTCCGAGCGCAAATGACGGACGAACCCGTACGAACGGATGCTGGCCATGACGATGCCTCCTCGCCTCGACGGCGAGCGCTTGGGTGGACGCGGGCGCGGGCCTCTCGGCCCGGCTCAGATCGCGGAGCGCCGGGCGAACCGATAGAGCTCGGCCGGGCGGTGCCCCACGTCCTGCTGGAGCTCGCCGGTCGCCTCGAGCTGACCCGACGCGAGCATTTTTCTGCGGAACGAATCCTTGTTGAGCGGCATTCCTGAGATCGTCTCGTGGACGCGCTGCAGGTCGAGCAGGGTGAATCGCTCCGGCAACAGCTGAAAGCCGATCGGCGAGTAGCCGAGCTTGCCGCGGAGGCGCTTCACCGCCATCCCGAGGATGTCGGCGTGGTCGAACGCGAGCTCGAGCTCCGCCTCGCGACGCGCGTCCTTGCCGGTCGCGTCTTTGCAGACGACGGGGCCGCCCGTCTCGCCCTCCCACGGGACCTCGACCCTGGCGATGCGCGCGGGCTCCGCGCCCTTCGAAAGGACGAGCCGGTCCCGCGCGACGAGCGCGTAGTACGCGACGGTGATGACCCGCTCGCGCGGGTCGCGCTTCGGCGCGCCGAACGTGTAGAGCTGCTCGAGGTAGACGCGGAACGCCCCGACCTTGTCGCGAAGCGCGCGGTGGGCGGCGTCCTCGAGCGACTCGTCGGCGTGGACGAAGGTGCCGGGCAGCGCGAAGCGGCCTCGATGCGGAGGGGCCTCACGCGGCACGACGACGGTGAAGAGCGCTTCGTCCTCCGTGGTCAGGAGGGCGACGTCCACGGCGACGCTGGGTCGGTCGGTCGGGCGCGCGCCTTCTCTCGGCTTTTCTTTTCGGTCCACCGCGCCCGACCTTCGATGCATTTTATATATATGCATCGTGCATATTAGTCAAGGGCGCGGCCTCACCTGGACACGTCGGTGGTGTCGCGGGCGAGGACGAGGAGGCGGGCGTGCTCCGGCCAGCGCTCGAGGAACGACGCGCGATGCTCGGGGGTCGGGATGCGGTCCGCGGTCTCCATCAGCTTCTTCTTCGCCTCCGCGAGCTCCGCGTACATCCGCGCGTCGTCCCCCTCCGTGCGCGCGAGCTCGATGGACGCGAGGCGGATCATCATGTCGCCGTCCTCCGCGTTGCGGAGCTCCTTCAGCCCGTGGGTCGCCTCGGTGATGCGCAGGCGCGCGAGGGGCAGGTTCCCCTGGGTGAGGGCGAGCAGGCCGAGCCGCGCCAGGGTGTCCCAGCGGATGCTCATCCCCTCCCCGCAGCGGAGGCTCCGCTCGAACTCGTCGCTCGCGGCCGCCGTCTCCCCGGACTCCTGGAGGATGATCGCGAGGTACCTTCGCGCGTGTCCCTCTCCGACCCGGTCGCGGCGCTCGTTGGCGCTCGCGATGCACCGCCGCTGCATCGCGAGGGCCTCCTCGCTGTGGCCCAGGCGGTGAAGGGTGAAGGAGAGGTTGTGCTCGATCAGGTGCTCCAGCCCTTCCATGCCGAGCCGCTTCGCCTCCGAGCGCGCCTCCTCGAAGATCTGCCTCGCGCGCTCGTAGTCCGCGAGCATCATGAAGTCGAAGCCGAGATCGAAGTAGGACTGACAGGCCTGCCGCTGGTCTCCCGCTCTCGAGAAGCAATCGAGGGCCTCCGCGTCGCAGGCGGCGCAGCGCGCGTAGTCCCAGTCGAAGAGGGCCTGCCACGAGCGGCACCGCAGGATGCTCGCGCGGACGGCAGGATCGTTCGGGGCGTGAGCGAGGGCCGCTTCCCCGAGCACCCCGAGCACGTCCGCCGCGAGCGCGTGGAGCCCGCGACGAAGGGCCACCGGGATGATCGCGGAGAGGGGCTCCGCGACGGGGTGGAGCGACGGATCGCGCCGCACCGCCTCGACGAGCTTCCTCGTGCCCTCGACCGCGGCCCCCTCGTCGGAGCGGGCTTGGATGCGGAGGAGCGCGCTCATCGCGTCGACCCACCCCTGAGATCCGGGGATGAAGCTCGCGACCGCCTCGAGACCTCGCTGCTCGGCGCGCTCGACCTGGCCCGTCCAGGAGAGCGCGTTGGTCATCACCACCAGCGTCTCCGCGCGGTCGCGGCCGGACGCGCCTTGGAGCAACGACCGCTCCGCGCACTCGACGGCGCGAGCCGCGTCGTTGCGCTCGTACGCGATTCGGGCGGCGCGCGCCCACTGCTTCGCGGCGGAGGTCGCCTCCCCCGCGGCGTCGAGGTGGGTCGCGAGGATCGTCGGCTCCCGCTCGCCCGCCGCCTCGAGCCACGCCGCCGCGAGGCGGTGCCCGCGCGCGCGGTCCTCGGGGGTGAGCATCGTGTAGGCGACGTCGCGCATGAGCGAGTGCCGGAACGCGAACTCGGTCTCGCGAGGAAACCGCGTCGTGCGGCGAAGGGTCAGCAGGTCGCGCTCGACGAGGAAGACGAGCCACGCGTCGAGCGCCTTCGCCTCCGTGGATCCTTCTCCGAGCAGGGCCGCGACGCCTCCGCTCCAGAAGGTCTCCCCGAAGACGCTCGCGGCGCGGAGGACCTTGCGCGCGGTGGGCTCGAGGCGGAGGAGGCGGCCCTCGAGGGTGGCGAGCACCCCGGTGGGGACGCGATCCGAACGACGCTCGAGCGCGAACTCCACGAGCTCCTGCAGGAAGAGGGGGCTGCCCTCGCCTTGTTGGACGATGCGCTCCAAGACCGGCTGGGGGAGATCCTCGCCGAGGGCCCCGCGCACGAGCTTCTCGGCCGCCTTCTTCGGCAGGCCGCCGAGCTGGATGCGCTCGAGGGGGACGTCGCGGAGCGCGTGGGGCAGGCGATCGTCGAGCTCGGGGCGGGCGAACGCGAGGAAGCAGAGCGGCGTCTCCTGGAGCTTGCGGACGGCGCGACCGACGATCCGGGCGCTGACGGAGTCCATCCACTGCGCGTCGTCGACGATGAGCGCGACCGCGCCCGCCTGCCGCACGAACCCCGTGAGGACGGAGACGAAGGCGCGCCCGATCTGATCTTCGAGCAGCTGCGGATCGCGGAGGGCGGCGCCAATCTCGATCGAGGTCGCGCCGGGGGGGCGGGGGACGTCCGCGGCGACGGCGAGGAAGCTCGTGACGCGGGTGAGCTCTTCGCGCGGGACGAGCGACTCGAGGGCGAGCCGGAGGAGGGCGGTCTGCTCTTCGGGCTCGGCGCCCTCGACGACGGTGAGCCCTCTCCGCACGAGCTGACCGATCGTGGAGAGGGGCGTGTCCTTGCGCATCGGCTCGGCGCGGGCGTCGATCACGGCCGGGGTGGGCGAGCGCGCTTCGAGCCGGATGAAGAGCTCGCGCAAGAGCCGAGACTTCCCCAGGCCGGCGCCTCCGACCACGATCGCCGCTCGCGCCGAGCCCTCCTCGACGACGGCCTCGAACGTGTCGGCGAGGGCGCGCAGCTCCCGATCTCGACCGAGGAAGGGGACGTGACGGGAGGGCTCGTCCCCGACCCGCGCCGAGACGAGGCGGTACCCGCGGTCACCGTGCGCGAGCTCGAACTTCGCGAGGAGCATTCCGCGCGCGGTCGCGTCGGTCACGATCGCGCCCGGCACCGTCGCCATCGCGGCGAGCCGCTCTACGATCGCGCCGTCGAGGCCGGCGCGGACCTGGGAAGGGCCGACCGCGATCGAGAGCATGAGCTCTGGATCCGTGCGCGCGATCACGAGCGCGGCCGCGGCCGCGCGCGAAGCCGCCTCGACGATCGACTCGTCCGAGGAGAAGACGATGAACGCCGCCGTCTGATCGACGATCTTCAGGTCGCCTCGGTGATCGGCGGCGACCCGCGGCAGATAGAGGCCGCGCATGGGGACGGTCGCGGCGGGACCCTTCTGCGCCGTCCGCGGTTGAACCACCCCGACCACCGCGACCATGCGGCGCTCTTCGCCGGACACGGCGGGGGCGCCCGCGTGGCTCGGGAGCTTCAGGGTCGACTCGATTCGACGGAGCCGCTCGGCGACGGCGAGGGCGTCGCGCGGACGGGCGGACCGATCCTTCTCGAGCATCTCCGCGACGAGATCGTCGAGCTCCGCGGGGACGTCCGGCACCCGCGTGCGCAGCCGCGGCGCGGTGCTGAGGAGGACCTCGGCCACGATCGCGACCGGCGAGGGTCCGACGAAGGGCGGGCTCCCCGTGATGCACTGAAAGAGGAGACACCCGAGCCCGTACACGTCGACGCGCGCGTCGAGCCCTCGCTCACCGCGCGCTTGCTCGGGGGCCATGAACCCAGGGGTCCCGATCGTGAGCCCCGTCTTCGTGATGCCGGTGTTCACATGGGCGAGGGTCGCGATGCCGAAGTCGAGGAGCACCGGGCTCGCCGGATCCCCCTCTCGGAGGAAGACGTTCTGCGGCTTCACGTCGCGATGGAGGACGCCGCGGGCGTGGGCGGCGCTGAGCGCCTCCGCCACGACGCGGACGAGCCGGACCGACTGCGCGGACGAGAGGGGGCCGAGGGCGAGCTTCTGGGCGAGGTCGGTCCCCTCCAGCCACTGCATCGCCATGTACATGCCGCCGTCCTCGAGGAGCCCAGCGTCGACGTACTCCACGATGCCGGGGTGGCGCAGCTCGGAGAGCAGCGTCGCCTCGCGGCGGAATCGATCGGCGGCCTCCGTCGACCCGACCTCGGTGAGGAGCTTGACCGCGACCGCGCGCTGCCGGCCGAGGTCGAAGGCTCGATGGACGGTCCCCATCCCTCCCGTGGCCACCTGCGCGACGAGCTGGAAACGACCGGCGATGATCGAGCCCGCCGCTGCGACCTTGCTTGCCAAATCCGCGACCTCTCTCGACTCCGATCATCTTAGCCAAAGACCTCCCCGGTGGTGGCCCGCCGCTCGACGCCCTGGAATTGGCCCGACGAGCGGGACCGTGCGAAGGGATGCCGATGACCCGCCGCTGGACGATTCGTCTCCTCGCCGCCTCCGCGATCCTCGTCGCCGGGTGCGCCGCGCTGGACAGCATCTCTCCCGGTCCGACGGACCTTCCGCTGACGATGCCGAACGGCTCGATGGATCGAGCGCCCGAGTCGACCCGCCCCTCGCTGAGCGAGCCCGCCCCCATCCCGCAGGCGACGTCGAGCGCGCGCGCCTCTCGTTAGCAGGCTGCTGAAAAGGTCGGCGTCATGCCTGTGTGAAAGAGCAGCAACAGCCCACCCAGTGGCCTGACGACCGCCTTTTTCAGCACACAGCGCTCGCCCGTGCGCGGCCTTGCCCCGTCGAGTAGGCTCTCGACGGTGTGCGGCCGGTTCACGCTGACGGTGCCCTCGTACGACGAGCTCGCGACCGCGCTCGGCGTGACCCCTTCTCCGGACGCGGCCGCGATCTACCGGCCCCGCTACAACCTGCCCCCCACGGATCCGGCGTGGATCCTCCGCATGAGCCACGGTCAAAAGGAGCTCGTCGGATCGAGCTGGGGCATCGTGCCGCGGTGGTCGAAATACAAAGAGCAAGGGGGGCGCCCCATCAACGCGCGGGCCGAGTCGGCCATGAGCCGCCCGTTGTTCCGCGACTCGCTCGTCCGTCGCCGCTGCGCGGTCGTGGCCGACGGCTTCCTCGAATGGGAGAAGATCGGCAAAGAGCGGCGCCCTTACTGGATACGCCCGGCGGACGGCGGGCTCTTGTTGATGGGGGGCATCTGGGATCGCTGGCGTGACGAAGCGGGGGAGCGGCTCGAGACGTTCAGCATCCTCACCACCGCCGCGAACGACGACGTCGCGCCCCTCCACGATCGGATGCCGGTCGTGATCGCGCGCGCGGACCTCGCGGTGTGGCTCGCCGAGCCGACCTCCGAGCAGGCGAGCGATTTGCCGCTCGAGGTGTTCGACCTGATGCGCCCCGCGCCCGCCGGGACCCTCGTGCGGACCCGCGTCTCGAAGCGCGTCGGCTCGGTGAAGAACGACGACCCGGCGTGCCTCGAGCCCCCGAGCGCGGAGGAGCTCGACGACGACGGGACGCGACCGGCGGCGCCCTCGCGGCGCGCGCGCGCCAAGCCCGCTCCTTCGATGCCCCTGTTCGAAGCCACCGACGACCGGCGCAAGGCCTGATCACTGGCCGCACGAGCGCGGGGACGCGCGTGCCCTCATCGGGCGTTGTAGCGACGACCATGAGGATCGCCGCCCTGTCCGTCGCCGTCGCCCTCGCTGGGTGCGCGGCCGCCCCTTCCCCGGCCGAAACGCCGCGCGCGCCAGCGTCAGAGGCAGTCCGTGACGTTGCCGCTCCGGCGCCGGAAACACCCGCGGATCCCGCGCCCGCAGCGGCGCGCACCCCTGCCGTGAAGCCCAAGACGGTCGCCGAGCTCGTCGGGGACAAGCTCGCGGGCGAGTGGTGCATGCGCGGCGGCACTGGGTTCGGGCCGTTCGGCAGCGAGAACGCCTTGCGATCCTGCTCGTCGATCCGCGTCCGCGTCGACGACGCCGCGAAGAACGGCGACGTCGAGAGCGCGGTCATCGTCCTCGAGCCCGCAGAGTCGTTCGCGGAAGAAGAGCGCTACCTCCTCCTCCAGCGAGGGGAAGAGGTAGCCGTGTTCTTCCTCGCGCACGGGTTCAGCTCGGGGATCGGCGGGTTCAGCCACGCCATCGAGGTCCACAAGCTCGAGAGCAAGCACGCATGGGCGGCCAAGATCGAGTCCGGATGGCACGACGCCGACATGGGGATCTGCGCCGAGACGGGAAGCGTGGCGGAGGACGTCGTCGTCTGCACCCACGGCGCGGAGGGGTTCGGTTGCACCCAGGTGCCGATCACGCGGAGCGACTACGATTGGTCGACGAAGACGAAGAACGGCGCGTGCGGCGAGACGAAGACGAAGGACCTCCGCACGGGCTACGCGATGACGGCGAAGATCGACGGCGACTCGCTCGAGGTGAGGACGCGGAAGGGGGCGTCGTTCACGCACGCCACGCCCCCACCCTTTGCCGGGAGGTCCCCGATCTCCCGCCTCGTCCAGCAGATGCCGGCGCGTCGCGTCCCTCTGAGGGGCTGAGCGCGCGCCGCCCGCCGACCGGCGCCTGACCCTGACATTGTCTGACCGAGCGAACGAGCGCCCGAGAGCCGACGGCGGTCGAGCCTGCTAGGGTTGGCGCCCCCCATGGATCACCTCATCGTCCGCGGCGCTCGCGAGCACAATCTCGTGATCGACGAGCTCGTGGTCCCGAAGAACAGGCTCGTCGTCTTCACCGGCGTGTCCGGCTCGGGCAAGTCGTCGCTCGCCTTCGACACGATCTACGCCGAGGGCCAGCGCCGCTACGTGGAGAGCCTCTCCACCTACGCGCGGCAGTTCCTGGGCCAGCTCGAGAAGCCGAAGTACGAGCACATCCGCGGGCTCTGCCCCACCGTCGCGATCGAGCAGAAGTCCGCCTCGTCCAACCCGCGCTCCACCGTGGGCACGGTCACGGAGATCTACGACTACCTGCGGGTGCTGTTCGCGCGGGTCGGGGAGCAGCGCTGCCACGTCTGCGGCGGCCCTGTCTCGGGGACGAGCGCGGCCGAGATCGTCCAAGATCTGGCTCGCCTTCCCCCCAAGACGAGGCTCGTCCTCTTCGCTCCCGTCGTCGAGCACCGCAAGGGTGAGTTCCGAGACGTGCTCGACTCGCTCAGGGAGCGCGGCTTCTCGCGGGTCCGCGTCGACGGCGCGGTCGTCGACATCGAGGAGGCCCCTCGCCTCGACAAGAAGAAGAAGCACTCCATCGACGTCGTCGTCGACCGCATCGTCGTGCAGCCGGACGTCGTCTCGCGCCTCACCGACAGCGTGGAGACGGCGCTGAAGGTCGGGGGCGGGCGCGTCGCCGCGCAGATCGAGGGTGGGGAGAGCCGCGTGTACTCGGAGGCGCGCAGCTGCCCCAAATGCAACCTCTCCCTCCCCGAGATCACGCCCCAGTCCCTCTCGTACAACTCGCCGCTCGGCATGTGCCCCGATTGCCACGGCCTCGGCACCAAGCTCGAGGTGGACGCGCGCCGCATCGTCCCCGACCCGAGCCTCTCCATCGACGAAGGGGCGGTCGACCCGTGGCGGAACGTCGCCGAGGGCTCGGGGTGGACGGCCCGCATCGTGGACGCGCTCTGCGACCGGCTCGAGATCCCTCGCGACGTCCCGTGGAAGAAGGTCCCCCCGAAGAAGCGCGACCTCCTCCTCTTCGGAGCGGGCGACAAGCGCATCGAGGTGAAGTGGTCGGGCAAGCACTCCCAGGGCGCGTGGGCGATGAAATGGGAGGGCTTGTGCCCCCAGCTCATGCGCCGCTACGAGGGCACCTCCAGCGAGGCGATGCGAGACAAGTACCGGAAGTACCTCCACGAGGCGGCGTGCCGCGCGTGCGAAGGGGTGCGGCTCCGGCCCGAGGCGCGCAGCGTCTACCTCGAGGGCAAGCGCCTGACCGACGTCCTGGCGATGACGATCGCGGAGGCCCACGCCTACTTCGGCGCGCTCTCGCTAAAAGACGTGCGCGCGGAGATCGCCCGCGAGCTGTTGAAGGAGATCCGCCACCGCCTCGGGTTCCTCCTCAACGTCGGCCTCGAGTACCTCACCCTCGAGCGCGCGACGATGTCCCTCTCCGGCGGCGAGGCGCAGCGGATCCGGCTCGCTGCCCAGCTCGGCAGCGAGCTCTCGGGGGTGATGTACGTCTTGGACGAGCCGTCGATCGGGCTCCACCAGCGCGACAACCTCCGCCTCGTCCGGACGCTCTCGTCTTTGCGCGATCTCGGCAACACCGTGATCGTGGTCGAGCACGACGCCGACACGATCCTTCAAGCCGATCACGTCGTCGACTTCGGGCCGGGGGCGGGCAAGCTGGGAGGGCGGGTCGTCGCGGAGGGCACTCCCCAACAAATCCTCGCGAGCCCGGAGAGCATCACCGGGCGGTTCTTGTCCGGCCGCGAGACGATCGAGGCGCCCGCCGCGCGGCGCGCCCCCAAGGGCCACATCAAGGTGATCGGCGCGCGGCAGAACAACCTCCGCAACATCGACGTCGCCTTTCCTCTCGGCGTGTTCTGCGCCGTCACCGGGGTGAGCGGAGCCGGCAAGTCCAGCCTCGTCGGGCAGATCCTGGAGCCCGCGCTCCGGCGTGAGCTCTCCGGCTCCACGGAGGAGGTCGGCGACCACGATCGCATCGAGGGCATCGAGCAGATCGACAAGGTCATCGTCATCGACCAGCAGCCGATCGGGAGGACGCCACGGTCGAACCCGGCCACCTACTCGAAGCTGTTCGATCTCGTGCGCGACGTCTTCGCCCAGACGAAGGAGGCGCGCGCCTTCGGATACGGTCCCGGGCGCTTCTCCTTCAACGTGAAGGGCGGTCGCTGCGAGACGTGCCAGGGCGGCGGCGTGCGCGCCATCGAGATGCACTTCCTCCCCGACGTGTTCGTCCGCTGCGAGACGTGCAAGGGCCTGCGCTACAACGACGCCACCCTCCGCGTGACCTTCCGCGGCAAGACGATCGCGGAGGTGCTCGACCTGCCGGTGCGCGAGGCGCGCGCCCTGTTCGAGAACATCCCCCCCATCGCGCGCATCTTGGAGACGCTGGACGAGGTCGGCCTCGGTTACATCGCCCTCGGGCAGCCGGCGACGACGCTCTCCGGCGGTGAGGCCCAGCGGGTGAAGCTCGCGCGCGAGCTCGCACGGCGAGACACCGGCCGGACGCTCTACGTCCTCGACGAGCCGACGACGGGCCTCCACTTCGCGGACGTGAAGCAGCTCCTCGGCGTGCTGCAGCGCCTGGTCGACGCGGGCAACTCGGTCCTCGTGGTCGAGCACAACCTGGACGTGATCAAGGTCGCCGACTACGTGATCGACATCGGCCCCGAGGGCGGGAAGAACGGCGGGCTCGTCATCGCCGAAGGGACGCCCGAGGAGGTCGCGGCCGATCCGGCCTCGTTCACCGGCACGTTCCTCCGCGACCTGGTGAAGCCGGCCGCGCCCCCGGCCCTCGCCGCCGAGGCCTCCCCGAAGGCGACGGGGTCGAAGTCGAAGAAGAAGGTCGCCTCGTCCCGCGCCGAGAAACCCCGAACCGTCGCGAGCCAACCATGAAGCTCTTCGCCTCCGCCGCGTCGCCCTTCGTCCGCAAGGTCCTCGTCGTCGCCCACGAGCTCGGCCTCGCCGACCGCGTCCAGGTCGAGCACGTCGCGCTCTCGCCGATCGCGCCCAACGCAGAGCTCAACCGCCGGAACCCGCTCGGAAAGATCCCTGCTCTCGAGCTCGACGACGGCGCCGTCCTCTACGACTCGCGCGTCATCTGCGAGTACCTCGACGCCCTGGCCGTCGGTCGCAAGGTGATCCCCGCGACCGGCGCCGAGCGCTTCGCGGCCCTGCGCACCCAGGCCCTCGCCGACGGCGTCCTCGATGCCGGGATCCTCCTCCGCTACGAGACGATCCTCCGCCCCGAGGAGCAGCGGTCGGCGGCGTGGATGGATGGGCAGGCGGAGAAGGTCCTCGCCGGACTGCGCGAGCTCGAGCGCTCCATCGACACGTCTGCTCGGGAGCCGAACATCGGGGACATCGCGGCCGCGGTTGCGCTCGGGTGGCTCGCGTTTCGTGCCCCGCTCGCGACGCGCCCCGCCGGCGGGGTCGACGTGAAAGAGGCGTTCGCGTCTCTGTTCGCCTGGTACGACGAGCTCTCGAAGCGCCCGAGCTTCGCGGGCACGCACCCTTCGGCGTGAGTGATCCGCTCAGGCGCAGCGGTCGCAGCGGCCCTTGATCTGGACCTCGTACTTGCGCTTGCGAATCGCCTTCGGCGTGCCGCGCGCGGGCATGACCTGGACCGCCTCGTCGGGGAGGCAGACGACGTCTCCGCACGCGTCGCACATGAAGTGGGGGTGCGGCTCCTCGTCGACGTGCGCCATCTCCCGCGACCGGAGCTCGAAGCGCCAGGTGTGATCGCCGTGGTCGTTGCGGCGGAGGATGCCGGCCTCGGTCAGGTCGATGAGGTTTCGGTACACGGTCGCCCGATCCCAGCCCTCCTCGGCGAGGCTCGTCGCGACGTCACCATGGCTGACCGGTCCAGGGGCGGCGTGGAGACAGCGCAGCACGGCGAGGCGCGGCCCGGTGGCTCGCAGCCCGGCCGTGTGGAGCTCGGCGCGCAGCGCCCCAATCGAGCTCTCCTTCGGCGGCGGCTGTCCCATCGAACCTTGTTGATAGCGCCCATCCGGGCCTTGCTCAAGCGACGTGGCCGATTCGGCCGGCGGAGCAACGGAATTACCGACCGCCATTCGTGGGTGGGTCCCGCTCTCGGCGCACGGGTCACGCTCGACCTTCGATGCTTTCGCCTCGTCGTCCAGCCGCTTCCCCCTGCAGATCTCCGACACGATTCTCAACGCCGCGCTCATGGTCTGCCTACCCCCAACGTGATTGGAAAGATGCCGCCCACCTGCTGCCGGACGAACACGTTCCTCGGCAGCTCGCCCTCCTCATCGAACTCGTAGGCGTTTCGCTCGATGCGGAACGTGTTTGTGGCGGTGACGTCGGCCTCACCGACGATCCGGAACGGGACGGGCTTCGGGCTCAACGTCGAGAGCGCGAGCGTGGGCGTCATCCCCCACGGCACCGTCACCGGCACCGCGACATAGGCCGTCTGATGGGCGCGGATCCAAACGCCGGAGTCGAACTGCACCGGGATCCGCATCGGGTTTTCGCCGACCGTCACGCTGGCGCGCACCATGCGCACCTGCACGTCGAACGGGTTCGTGTTCTTCACGGCGAGGACGGCGTCGAACTGAGGACCCTCCGGCGAAGCAGAGCGGAGCGTCGCGGTTCGGAGCTGAACGGACGGCGTACATCCGCTCAGCGCGCCAAGCATCGCAGCGACAAGAAAGAGGCCTCGACTGCTCTGCATGTAGCTGTGACGGCCGACCGCGCCCCGATCCTTCGGCCCGCCCAAAAAAAACTCACTCCATCGAGCCCCACACCCGCAGCGCGGCGAGGGTCCCGTCGTCGAGCACGACCGCGCGTCGCTCGAGCTTCGACTGC
Organism: Polyangiaceae bacterium; assembly: GCA_044225865.1. GTDB lineage: Bacteria > Myxococcota_A > Polyangia > Polyangiales > Polyangiaceae > Xiheicaenibacterium. Next base: position 107,170 of record JBGAID010000017.1, read on the forward strand.
GCCACCCGATCCTCGTAGGCGGCGAGGGCGCGGAGCATGGCGCTCGTGGCGAACGGGACGAGAGGGCGGCGGTCGAAGGCGCACGTCGGGTCGAACATGAGATCGCAGACGGTGGCCTTCGCCTTGCGCTTCTCGCGCAAGACGAGGCTCCCCGACCGGACGCTGTAGGCATCTCCCAGCAGCGCGAACCGAGGACCAGCGTCGGCGACGGCGACCCCCTCCGCGATCGGCGCGAGGTCCCGGCCCCACTTCTTCGCGGGGGGCTCCAGGCGGAGCGCGCCCATCACCGTCGCCGCGACGTCCTCCACGCCGGTCGGCGTCGCGACGTGCACCCCCGCGAGGCGGCGCTCGGGGAACAGCACGTAGAGGGGAAGCTCGAGGGCCCTCTCGTCGTAGCTGGGCACGTCGGCGAAGAGGGTCGAGAGCCCGCTCGATTGATCCGAGGTGACGACGACGAGCGCGTGGTCCTCCGCGTTGGCAGCGTCCAGCGCGTCGAGCACCTTCCCGATGCCGCGGTCCTGATCCATCAGGGAGAGCTGGTAGAGGGCGCCCAGCCGCGCCCGATCCTGCTCGGAGAGATCGGCCTTGGAGCCCTTTTTGCGGAGCATCGCGAGCTGCTGGGCCGCTCGCCGCGGCTGGATCTCGCCCGAGTAGTTCTCGGGGGGGAGGACGTCGAGCTGCTTCTGAGGGACGTGCCAGGGCGGGTGGCCGCCCCGCGCGTGGATGACGAGGAGGATCTTTCCCTTCGGAGAGCTCGCGAGCGTCGTCTCGAGCCACTTCGCCGCCTCGGCGAGAGGGTCACGCTGATCGCCCTCCACCGGGCTCACCTCGACGATCTTCGTGTTGCCGCGGGGGAGGCCGCTCGGCCCGAACGAGTGCGGCACCCCCGTGAAGATGGCCGTCTGGATCGCGGCGTCGCGCGCGCGCTGGGCGATGGTGGGGACCTTCTCCGGGAGCGCGGAGCCGAAGTCGACGACGGTGTGGACCTCGGGGGGCAACCCGGTGAGCAGCGTCGCCATGTTGCCGGCGGAGATGCCGGTCGACGCGCGGTGAGCCTCGAAGAGCGTCGCGCGCTCCGTCAGCTTCGTGAGGCGCTCCAGGTGGCTCGCGGGCCGCTCGCCGTACCCGGGCAGGTCCGCGCGATCGATCCCGGACAGCACGATGACGACCGCGACCTGGGCGGGCTGGACGGGCTCGGGAGGCGCGGAGGCGACGACCACCTCGGGGTCGCCGAACAGGATGCGGCCGGACGTGGGGGGTCCGGCGGTCCGGAGCTCCAGCTGGACGAGCTGACCGGCGAACGGGTCCAGATCCGCGTCCACGTCGTCCCACGTCGCGTCGTCGCCGCCCTTCAGCTTGCGCGTCAGGAGCTTCACCGGCGGCTTGCCGTCGACGCGCACCGCGACCTCCGCGCTCGCCTCCTTCGCCCCTGCGAGCCCGAGCGACGCGCGAAAGCGCGCACCCTTCTGGACCGTGAGCGGACACCGGATGATCGTCGGCGCCCGCATGCGCAGGGCGCGATGAGGGACGCGCCCGAGGGCCGCGTCGGTCTGCTGCAAGTCCTCCAACGTCGGGGCGCCGTAGGTCGCCTTGAGGTCATCCGGAAAGCCGACGCGCAGCCAGTCCACGTGCGCGTACGCCTCCTTCACGCGCGCGGGCGAGAACCGAACGACAAGGGTGTGCTCGCCCGCGTCGAAGGGGAGCTCCGACGGGTCCGTCTCGAGGAGCTTCGCCTCCGAGCCCGGCTTCAGCTTGAAGGCGCCGACGCTCTGATCGTCGATGAAGAACGAGACGCTGCGCGCGTCGACGGGCATGAGCCGCGAGCCCACGAAGAGCCGCGAGCGCTCGGCGAGGGTGAACGAGAGCTCGAACGAGCGCTGATCCATCACCGCCCAGCTCGAGCCCTGGTGCTCGACCGTCTTGCGAGGCGCGTCGTCCTCGCCCCGCTCCATCGTGCGGCCGCGCGCCATGTCGCCCCCGAGGTCGACGAGGAGCCCGCGGTGCTCGACGTCGCACGACGACAGCTCGTCGAACAGGCTCGCCACGACGCGGTCGGACGAGGCCCGCTCGGTGAACGGGGGCGCGGTCGAGGTCCCGGAGGCGGAGGGTCCTCCGTCTCGGCTCGAGCCGCGCTTGTCGCCGCAGCCCCCCGAAGAGACGAGCGCGACCACCGCGCAGATCACGGCGCCGCCGCGCACCCGTCTCTCCATGGCCGCTCTATGTCACGACCTCTTCAGCGTTGCCAGGGCGGCGCGAGGCGCAGGCGGACCATCTTGCCTTCCTTCACCGTCACGAACCGCGAGCGCTCTTCGCCCCGCGTCTTGACCTTCACCTCGTAGGCGTCCTTGCGCGCCTTGAGGGGGAGGGTCACGACCGGCCCCGATCCGATCGCCTTGCCGTCGATGAGGATCGTGTCGCTCTTGCCGGCCACGACCTCGAGCATGCCGGAGCCCTTCTTCACCTTGTCGCCGTCGCGCAAGGGCAGCTCCTCGATGGGCGACTCCTCGAGCTTCGGCTTCGCCGTCGCGTCCGCCTTCTGCTCCGGCTTGGGGGCGGCGTCGTCGATGGGCTCCTGAGACTCGGCGGCGGTGTCCTGCGAGGCGGCCGGGTCTCGCGGGGCGGACTCGGCCTGCGCGCTCGCCTTCCCCATCGACGCCATCATGTCGCTCTCGCTCGGGGTCGACCGGTCGTGGGACCAGCGAGCCCACACCGCGAACACGACGCCGACGAGGGCGAAGCCTACCCAGTAGAGCGCCTTGTGGTCCTTCTTCTTCGGGGCGGGCGGAGAGAAGAACGCAGAGGGCAGCGGGAACCGCGGCGTGAGCTCGTTCTTGTCTCGCGCGGCCGGCTCCTTCTCCTTCTCCTTCACCGCGACGGGCGGCGGGCTCGGGCTCTTCTTGACGTTCTTCGGCTTCGGGGTCGGCGCGGGAGCCGCGACCGGCTCCGTGACCGGCGGCGGGTGGAGCGAGCCGAGGGTGAGCATCGGCTTGAGCCCCGGAGGAGGTGGAAGGCTGCTCGGGGTGGGGGTGAGCTCGCGCGCCGCGAGCTCACGATCGCTCGGGCCCGACTTCTCCTTCACCGTGCGCGGCGCGGGCTCCACCTTCGCGGGCTCGCTCATGACCATCGTCCGCGGAGGCGGCGTGATCGCGCGCGGGCCCGATGGCGGGATCGGCGACTCCTCCCGCTCTCTGGGCTCGGCGAGGCCCGAAGGCTGGATCTCGCTGCCCCCGATCGCGTCGCCGGCCTCCTCGTCTTGATCGAACGCGTCGGTCGCGGGAGGCGGTGGCGTCGGCATCCGCGAGGGCTGCCCCGTCGCGGCGGAGAGCGGCGCGATGTTCCCCGCCGCGTCCACGACCGGCGCGGCCGGCCTCGCTGGCATCGGCTCCGGCGCCGGCCCCAGCGCGGGCGCGGGCTTCGCGAGGGCGAGCTTCACGAGGTCCGCCGCCTTCGGCATCGCCACGTCGATCGACGTCATCGGAGCGGGCGTCCCCATCGGCACCGCCAGCACCGGCAGCGTCGCGATCGGCGCGACCGACTTGTCTCCGCGGAGGAGCGCGAGCTCCTGCGCCGTCGCCTCCGGGAGACGATCCTCGCCTTCTGCGTCGAGGACCTGGAACACCGCCCCGTGCACGGCCGCATCGATGAGCACGTCCTCGAGCAGCCGCGCGCTCGCGATCCCGCTCGTGACGAGATCGCGCGGGCACACCCCCGCCGAGACCTGTTGCACGAGGCCGCGCGCGAGCTCCGGGGTCGGGCTCGCGTAGGCCTGGAACGCCTCGTCATCGATCTCGACCCGCTTCACGCGCATCAGGTTCCCGCCCGAGAGCAGGCGCTGCGCCGCGCGCGCCGTCGCTACGATCGGCATCACCTGCTCCGCGAGCGAGCCGCTGAGATCGAACCGCACCGGCGCGACCTCCTGATCCTCGCGCGGCGGCGAGACGGAGAAGCGCCCGTCTCCGACCCCGAGCAGGGCCGCGAGCACGGTCGGCCCGCGCTCGAACGCGCCCGAGAGGGCCGTCCGCGTCGCCCGGGCCGGCTTGCCCCGCCGCACCTCGACCTCGTAGAGGAAGGACGCGTCGCGGACGGACACCGTCGAGCTCTCGCGGAGCTGACAGACGAGACGGAGGAGCGAGTGGGTGGTGAGCCCGTCGAGCCGCCCGCGGACCTCGCCTTGGGTCGCGATGCGCTGGGCCACCCGCTTGCGCTGCCGGACGAGCTCTCGCACCCGCTGCACGATCGCGCCCGCGCTCGCCTCTTTGCGCAGGTAGCCGTCCGCGTCCGCGCCGAGCTCGCGCACGCGCTGGAGCAGATCTTCCTTCCACGAGAGGAGCACGATCGGCACGTCGCGCAGGACGATGTCGCGCCTCAGGATGCGGCTCAGCGAGAACCCATCCATGCGCGGCATCAGGATGTCCGTCACCACGAGGTCGGGGTTCACGTGCTTCGCGACCTCGAGGGCGCGCTCACCGTCGCGCGCCTCGTACACGGTCGCCCCCGCCGTCTTCAGCACCCCGGCGAGGAACCAGCACACCGCCGCGTCGTCGTCGGCGACGAGGATCTTCGTCTTCTCGAGGGACGTCTCGGTGTCGGCGCGCGAGACGCGCCCGTTCGATCGCTTCGGCGCGCTCGTCGCGGCCTCGGTCGACTCGAGCCACGGCGCGAGCGGGACCGCTCCCTCCGGCCCGCCGTTCGCGAACCGCACCTGGCCTTGGGTCTTGATCGTGACGACGTCGCGGATGCGCGCGACCGCGCCCCACAGCGCCGCGAGCATCTCCGTGCCCTCTCCCAGCTTGAGGGTCGAGCTCCGCGCGTCGGGATCCACGGTGTCGCCGAGCCCGCGCCGCAGCTCCTCGGCGAGGCGCGCCCCGAGCTGATCGAGGGTGAGATCGCCGAGCGGCTCGCGCTGGACCTCGCGCCGCACGTACGTCGCGACCACCGCCGCGCACGCCCGCCGCAGCTCGCTCGGGGACACCGGCTTCGGCAGCACCCGCGCGACCCCGAGGGCGAGGAAGGGCCCCGCGTCGTCCGCCCGCGCGATGCGCAGCGTGACGATGAGCGGGATCGCATCCGTGAGCGGATCCGAGAGCAGATCCGTGACGAGCTTCTTCGCGTCCGGCAATTCGCCGTCGATCACGGCGACGTCGGGGGCGAGGGCGCGCGCGAGATCGAGCGCGACCGGCGCCTCGTGGGTGCGCTCCACCTCGAAGGCCTGACCGTCGTCCTCCGACGCCCGCGAGCCCGGCATCGTCAGCGCGTCCGCCAGGGAAGAGCCGCCGACCACGAGCACGCTCACGGGGGCGCGCGGCGCGGCCTCCTCCTGATCAGCGCTGCTCGCGCGGAGGTTCTCGATCGAGTCCTTCGCGGCCGAGAGCTTCACGATCGAGTCGCCGTCGTCGGCCTGCCCCCACGCGAGGCTCGTCATGCGGCCGATCAGATCCTGGACCGCCCCGAAGTCGTCGTCCTCGAGCTTGCCGCGGTGCGAGGCGTCCTCCAGGCGGTGCTCGACGAGCTTCAGCTCCTCCGAGAGCCGCGGGAACCGGAGCAGCTTCGCCCCCGCCCCGAGGGCGTGGACCCTCCGCCGCAGCTCGTCACGATGCCGCTTCGACGAGGGATCGCCCCGGAGCGCGTCCAGCGTGATTCGAAGCTCGACGCGGCGCTTGCCGAGGTTCGCGACGAAGTCCGCGCGCGCTCCTCCCAACCGCTCACGACCTGCGGGCGCGCTCGTCGCGGCCTCTCCCGTGCTCGCCCTCGGTTGGGGCTCTCTTTCGGCAGCGTTCGAAACGCCCATAGGCGATGCGGCTATCACAGGGTCGAAAGGACCGACCAGTTTGTGGCTATCCTGGCAGGCCGCCTTGCTCGCCCCTCGGCTCGTGTTCTTCGCGTTCTTCGCGGCGGGTTGCTCGACCCCGAGCTCCGCGGAGGTGCTTTCTACCGCGCAGCCGGGCCCCGCGAGCGCACCCGCGAGCGCGCCCTCCGCCCCTTCCGCGGCGCCCCCTCCCCCCACCGCTCCTCCCTCCCCGACCCCGCCGAGCGATCCCCGCGCCACCGTCGCCTTCGTGGGCGACCTCTCCATCTCCATGCACGTCGCGGCCTGGCTCGAGGGGGCCCCCGCCCGACCGCCCCTCGAGCCGGGGTATCCCTTCGGCGGCGTCGCAGATCGTTTGAGGTCCTACGATCTCCTCGTCGGCAACCTCGAGTGCGCGGTGACGAAGGGAGGCACCGCGCGGCGGCCCAAGCCCCTGAAGGGCTTCCTCGGCGCGGCCGAGCTGCTCGCCGGCGTCGGGTTCGACGCCGTCTCGGTCGCGAACAACCACACCCTCGACTTCGGGGTCGACGGGTTCGACGACACCCTCGCCCACCTGCGCGACGCCGGGCTCCCCTTCTTCGGAGCCCACTTCGACGTCGGCCATGGGTCGACCGATCCCGTCCTCGTCCTCACCTCTCACGGGATCCGAATCGCCTTCGTCGGGCAGTACGAGCGCAGCATGAAGGACGCCGTCGCCGACGTCGCGCGCGCGAAGGCCCAGGCGGACGTGGTCCTCGTCTTTCCTCACTGGGGCATCGACTACGTCGTCGACCCCATCCTCCACCAGCGCCGCATGGGCCGGCGCCTCATCGACGCGGGCGCGGACGCCGTCATCGGCGCCCATCCTCACGTCGTCCAGCCCGAGGAGGTCTACAAAGGCCGCCTCATCGCCCACAGCCTCGGCAACTTCGTCTTCTCCGGCATGTCGACGCCCGAGTCACGCAACGGCGCCCTCATCGAGCTCGACGTCACCAAGACCGGCGTCGTCGGTCACCGCTACCGGCGGGTCTCCCTCGACCTGCGCGGCGCGCCCCACTTCGTCGGCGACGCGACCGCGGAGCCGCCCCTCGCCAAGCGGCCCCGACCCATGAGGATGCTGCCCCTCGACGGAGACTGATCGCGCGCTGCTCTCTCACCCCTCGGCCGGCTCCAGGCGGTAGATCGTCCCCGCCTCCATGTCGCAGAGATAGAGCTCGCCGTTCTCGTCCTGGGCGAACGAGCCGAAGCCCTGCTCTTGGAGGATCACGTCCGAGTCGATGTCGTAGGTGTGCTCGATCAGATCCGTCGCCGCCCCGTCGACGAGGCGGAACGAGTAGACGGCGCGCGAGCAGATGTCGCCGTAGAAGTACCGCCCCCGCAGCTCCGGCAGCGCCGAGCCGCGATAGACGTAGCCGCCGATCACCGCGCAGAACCCGGTGTTGTGGGCGTGGGTCACGACCGGCATCGTGATCCCCTCCGGGTCGCACGGCTCCTCGTAGCAGGTCGTGCCCTCGTACATGTGCCAGCCGAAGTTCTTGTGGCCGGTCCCGCCGACGTCGACGCTCACCTCTTCGAACTGATTCTGCCCGACGTCGCCGATGTAGAGATCGCCCGTGCAATGGTCGAAGCTCATGCGCCACGGGTTGCGCAGGCCCATCGACCACACGAACGGATCCGCGCCCTCCAAGTTCCCCGCGGGCGGCCTGGAACGTATCGACGTCGATGCGGAGGATCTTCCCGAGGCTCCTTCTGAGGGTTCTGAGCGTCGTTCTCCGGATCGCCTTCGCCCCCGCCATCACCGCGCGAGTAATAGAGCATCCCGTCCGCGCCGAACGCGAGCGTCCCTCCGTAGTGCCACACCGTCGTCTGCGCGAGCTCGATGAGCGTGCGCACCGCCTCCGGATCCGCCTTCGTCGGGTCCGCGTCGGAGCGGTGATACTCGGCGAGGATCGTCGTCGAGCTCGCGGGCGTGCCCGTTCGGCTGCAGTTCACATAGAAGAGGCCGTTGTCGGCGAAGCTCGGGTGGAGCGCGATCATGAAGAACCCGCGGTCCTCGTCGCAGCAGCTCACGTCGCTCGACACGTCCAAGAACGGCTCCGGCAAGACGACCCCGTCGTCGACGATCATCACCTTGCCGACCCGCTCCGTGACGAAGTAGCGCCCCGGCTTCGTCGGATCCGGGATCATGTGGATCGGCCGCTCGAGCCCCTCCACGAAGGGCACGAGCTGCATCGCCGGGATCGCCGCCGTCGGATCGTCCACGCACGGATCGCTGGACGCGCCGCCCTGGCCACCGCCGCCCGTCTCGACGCCTCCACCGGCGCCGCCGTGGCCGCCCGCGGACGCCGTACCGCCTTGGCCCGCGCCGCCGCCGCCGCTGGTCGAGTCGTCGCCGCAGCCCAACCCGATGAGCGCGCCTGCCAAGAAAAGAAAGCTTTGCTTCAACATGCGAGGAGCATCCCGAGTCCAACCCTCGGATGCAACCTCGCACGCCTCAGTCTTCTTTCAAGCGGTCAGCTCGCTCGCGATGCGCTCGATGACCCAGCTCGCGGCCGCCTTCGTCCCGAGCTCACCGCCGACGTCGCGCGTGCAGGCGCGCGCGTCCAACGCCGCCACGATCGCGCGTTCGATGATCGCCTCGTACCCATCGAACCCGAGGTGGGTCAGCAGCATGCCGGTGGTGAGAAACGCCGCGAACGGGTTCGCCAAGTCCTTGCCCGCCAGCGGCGGGGCCGAGCCGTGCACCGGCTCGAACATCGCCACCCGCGTCGGATCGGACGCGTGCACGTTCGCGCTCGCGGCCATGCCGAGCCCGCCCTGCAGGGCCGCCCCCAGATCCGTGACGATGTCTCCGAACAGGTTGTTCGTCACGATCACGTCGAACTGGGTCGGGTCCTGGATCATGTAGAGGCAGAGCGCGTCCACGTAGACGTGGCGCGTCTCGAGCTCCGGGTGCTCCTTCGCGATCTCTTTGAAGGTGCGCAGCCACAGCTCGTGAGCGAGCGACATCGCGTTGGACTTGTCGGCCATGCACACGCGCTTCTTGCCCTTGGCCTTCGCCCACGCGAACGCGGCCCGGATGATCCGCTCCACGCCCTTGCGCGTGTTCACGTCCTCGTTGATGCCGATCTCGTCGGGGGTGCCCTTCTTGAATTGCCCCCCGAAGTTCACGTACACGCCCTCGGTGTTCTCACGGAACACGACGAAGTCGACGTCCTTCGCGAGGCGGTCCTTCAGCGGCACGAGCCGATCGGCGAGGACCTTGATGGGCCGGATGTTCGCGTACAGGTCGTAGCCGAAGCGCATCCCGAACAGGATGTCGCGCGCGTGCTCGAGGCCGGGGACGCGCGGATCCCCCATCGCCCCGAGCAGCACCGCCGCGCACTCCGTCCGGATGCGATCGGAGGTCTCTTTCGGGAACGTCGTCCCGTCGCGCAGGTACCGGTCCGCCCCCAGGTCGAGCTCCCACAGCTCGATGGGGAGGCCGCGCCGCTCCTTCAACATCTCGAGCAGGCGCGCCGCTTCCCGCGTCACTTCGGGGCCGATGCCGTCCCCACCCACGATGGCGATCTTTTTGTTGGTGCTCAAACGATCTCTCCGTGAGCAGGAACGACCTCGCGGCCCATCTCCGTCAGCCGAGGACCTTCTCGACCGGCACGTACTCGAGGCCGTGGGCATCGGCGACGCCCTTGTACGTGACGCTGCCGCCGTAGGTGTTGATCCCGAGGAGCAGCCCGCGGTCCGCCTTCGCGGCCGCGACCACGCCGTGGCTCGCGAGCTTCACCGCGTAGGGGACGGTCGTGTTGGTGAGGGCCCACGTGCTCGTGTGGGAGACGGCGCCCGGCATGTTCGCCACGCAGTAGTGCACGACTCCGTCGATCTCGTAGGTCGGGTTGTCGTGGGTCGTCGGCCGGCACGTCTCGATGCAGCCGCCCTGATCCACGGCGACGTCGACGACGACGCTCCCCTTCTCCATCTTGGAGATGAGCTCGCGGGTGACGAGCTTCGGCGCCTTCGCGCCCGTGACGAGCACCGCCCCGATCACGAGATCGGCGCGCATCACCATCTGCTCGATGTTCTCCGCGTTGGAGTAGAGCGTCTCGATGGCGCCCCCGAAGACGTCCTCGAGGTGGGCCATCACGTTCGCCTGCACGTCGAGCACCGTCACCTGCGCGCCCATGCCGACCGCGATCGTCGCCGCGCTCTTGCCGACGACGCCGCCGCCCAGGATCACCACGCGCCCGCGCCGCGTCCCCGGCACGCCGCCGAGGAGGACCCCCTTGCCGCCGTGCTCCTTCTCGAGGCAGCTCGCCCCGACCTGCACGCTCATGCGCCCCGCGACCTCGCTCATCGGCTTGAGCAGCGGCAGCGACCCATCGGGCGCCTCGATCGTCTCGTACGCGATCCCGGCCACGCCCTTCTTCGCGAGCTCGCGGGTGAGCTCCGGCTCCGCGGCGAGGTGCAGGTACGTGTAGAGGATGAGGTCCTTGCGGAAGAAGCCGTACTCCGCCTTGAGCGGCTCCTTCACCTTCACGACCATCTCGGCGCCCCACGCGTCGGCCGCCGTCGGCACGATCGAAGCGCCCGCGCGAACGTAGGCCTCGTCGGAGAGACCGCTGCCTTCGCCCGCGCTCTTCTCGACGATGACCTTGTGGCCGGCCGCGACAAGCGCGCGCACCCCAGCAGGGGTCATTCCGACTCGGTACTCACGCGTCTTGATCTCTTTGGGAACTCCGATGAGCACGTTCCGACTCCTTCGTGGCTGGGCGGGGACTTCGCCGCTCCGAGGGCGCGGACCATACCAGAGCTCGGCGCATGGAGAGAGCTGCGCGCGCGTTCTTTCCCGTCGCGATTGACGCGCCGCGCCCCACCTCTACCTGCGCCGGATCCCCCCGAGCAGCACCTCCACGATGACCCGCTTGCGCCGCTCGAGCGACGTCTGACCGTCCGCCTCGGGCAGGAGGATCTCGAGGACCGGCGCGTCGACGATTGGATAGAGAATCAACGACAGTCCGGACCGGACCATCTCGCGCGCGTCCACGTCCTCCCGGAGCTGCCCCGCCTTCTGCAGCTCGCTCGTGATCCCGACGACCGCCTCGAGCAGGGCCTGGGTCTTCTCCCGGACGATGTCGACGAGCATGCCCGCCCCCGCCAGCACCTCGCTCCGCATGATCGCGAGCAGCTTCTGGTGGGCATCGCTGAAGTCCACCATCACCTCGACGAAGCCGCGCACGATGCCCTCGAGGTCGCGCTCCGTCTCGAGCACGCGCCACGCCGGCGTCGACATCTGATCCACCGCCCGCCGGACGACCGCCTCGTAGAGGCCCTGCTTGTCGGCGAAGTAGTGATGGATGAGGGCGGGCTGGATCCCCGCCGCCACCGCGATCTCGCGCAGCCGCGCCCCTGCGAACCCCCGCGCCGCGAACTCCTGCTCCGCCGCGTCGAGGATGCGCTCTTGGGTGAGCGCCGCGCTCCTCTCGCGCTTGCCCGAGCCCGCGCTCGCGAGCGACGACTTCTTCACGCTGGGTGGCGGCTGACTCTCGGCGGCGGGCCCCCCAACGTCGGCGGCGCGAGCATGGCGATCTGGATCAGGCCGACGCATCCCATGTTTCGTACTGAATCACGCGCAACTCTTCAAAGCTCTTCCGCACCCTCGGGGTCAGCAGGCCCAGCTTTTTTACGTTGGGCACGATCTTGGAGAACAGAAGTGACTGAAAGGTCTGCATGATGGGGCTCTTGTGCACCGCGTCGAGACAATCGGCGACCGGCATGCCCAAGTTCTCCCAGACCTCCTGCATCAGGAACCTGTCGCGCATCAGCCGCGACGCCTCGATGACGAACGCCTCTCGATCGGCGAGCTCGCTCGCGCTCATCTCGTCGTAGAGGCCCCGCAGCGAGAGCACGCCGAACGCCACGTGCCTCGACTCGTCGAGCATGATCATCCGCACGATGTCGCGGATGAGCGGCTCGTCCGCCGTCTGCGAGATCACCCCGAACGCCGCGAGCGCGAGCCCCTCCACCATGATCTGCATGCCGAGGAACTTCATGTCCCAGCGGCTCTCCCCGAGGATCTCTTCGAGCAGCTGACGGAGCGGCGGAGAGATCGGATACGTGAGCTCCACCTTCTCGCGCAGGTATCGCTCGTACGCCTCCACGTGCCGCGCCTCATCCATCACCTGCGTCGACGCGTAGAGCTTGCCGTCCACTGTCGGCGCCGAAGCGGCGAGCTGCAGCGATGCGAGCAGCGCGCCCTGCTCCCCGTGAAGGAAGTTCGAGAGCAGATACGACGTCGCGTGCCTCCTCAGGTTCGGCAGCTCGCGCTTCGGATCGAGCCGATCCCACATCGGCGTCCCGAAGATCGGCACGAACTGGTTGGGGATGTTCTCCGCCTCCGGATCGACCGGCGTCTCCCAGCGCAGGCTCGACCTCGCGTTCCACTGCGCGTCCTTCGCCTTCTCGTACAGCGCGCGCAGGTCCGCCCGCGCGACCCCGTACCGGTGCAGGAAGACCATGTCCCCCCGCGCCTCCACCGGCTCGATCGCTTCCTCGCCCGCCGACCCGCGCACCCGCGTCTCGCTCGGCCTCGGCAGCGGCACCACCCGCGGAGCATCCGAATCGTTGCTGGCAGAGACCTCTCGACCACCGAGCTCTTCAGCAAGCCTCATGAACCTCGCTCCGTCTCTCCGGCCCGCGCCGGTTGCTGCCCATCGTTGATGATTAACTTTTCAGTCAACGTTTACTTACTATTAAGTTTATGTGCGCGCCACCCGTTTCGGGCGCCCATCGTGAGCCGCCCGCACCCCCCACTTCGGCGGCAATTCGGGACCGCCGCTCCCTCCCAGCATCCCTCGTCACCCGGCTCGAAGACCCCCACCCTCCCCTGACCCTTCCCGGCGCCCGGTCCCTGAACCGCCACTCCTCCCAGAAGGCCTTCAGCATCCGATCGGCAGACCCCCACTCCCCAAGTCGCCTCTTCAACAGCCTCTCACCGGTGCGCCGCTCCCCAAGTCGCCTCTTCAACAGCGTCGCAACGGAGCAGCGCTCCCAAGATCGAGTCCGCGACAGCCTCTCGCCGGTGCGCCGCTCCCCACGTCGCCTCTTCGACAGCGTCGCAACGGAGCAGCGCTCCCAAAACGGCGTCTTTTTGGGAGCGCTTCGCGATCGTCGATCCCTGGATGAGCTCGATCAGCGCGCGCCTTCGAACACCTTGCGCGCCGGGCCGGTCATGAGGATGGGCCCGGTCTCGCGGGCGCCTTCGGAGGGCGGGCGCTCGACGCGGATGGAGAGCGGTCCGCCGGGGAGCTCGACCCTGACCTCCTCACCGAACTGGGCGCGGCCGGTGGCACAGGCGACGGCGGCGACGGCGCACGCGCCGGTTCCGCACGCGAGGGTGAAGCCAACGCCGCGCTCCCAGACGACCACGCGCAGGCCGTCCGCGGTCGGCGTCACGAGCTCGACGTTCACGCCTCCAGGTACGGCCGCCTCGATCTCGCGTCCGAGGCGTTCGTGATCGCGCGGGCTCACCTGATCGAAGGTGATGGCGTGGGGGTTGCCGACGCTGGCGCGCGCGAAGGTGACGGCGCGCTCTTCGAAGCCCTTCACGAGCGGCTCCTCGAAGCGGGCCGCGCCCATCTCGACCTCGACCGAGACGTCCGCCCCGTCGCCGCGGACCACGCAGCGGCGCGGGCCCGCGTCCGTCATCACCACGAGATCGCGGGGGGCGCCGCGCGCGACCAGATAGGCGGCCGCGCACCGGAGGCCGTTGCCGCACATCTCGGGGCGGCTGCCGTCGGCGTTGAACACGACCATGCGGGCGGGCTCGCCTCCGCGCGCCGGCGTCACGACGAGGACGCCGTCGCCGCCCACGCCGCGGCGTCGATCGCAGAGCGCGCGCACCTCGTCGATCGACGGCGTCGCCTCGACGATGACGAAGTCGTTGCCGAGGCCTTCCCACTTCTCGAAATGTCGTCGCGCGCTGTCCATCACTTGAGGCCGAGCTTCTCTCTCACGGACGCGACGGTCGTGCCGCGCACCTCCACGATCTTGCTACGGCTGCTCGCGCCGGTCACGATCTCGACGTCGCCGCGCGGAACGCCGAGGAGCTTCGCGAAGAAGGCTCGGATCTCTTCGTTGGCGGCGCCGTCCACCGGGGGCGCGGCGATGGCGACGTCGAGCTGCCCTTCGCGCTCACCGATCACGCGAGACTTCGGGGCCCGCGGCTTGACCCGCAGGGCGATCCCCACCCCGTTCGCGCGCTCCTCGATCACGCTCGCCATCGCGGGCCAGGCAATCGCCGCCGCGAACGTGCGTCAACCGACTCGCCACCGTATGCTCGGCGCGTGACCGCGCTTCGATGGATGACGGCGGGCGAGTCCCACGGGCCAGAGCTCGTCGCGCTGCTCGAAGGCATCCCGGCAGGCCTCGCCGTCACCGAGGAGGACCTCCGCGCCGACCTCGCCCGCCGGCAGCGCGGCTACGGGCGCGGCGGCCGCATGAAGATCGAGACCGACCGGGCCGATATCGTGTCCGGGGTTCGGGGCGGGCGGACGCTCGGCTCGCCCATCGCGCTTCGGATCGTGAACGCGGACTTCACGAGCTGGGCGGGGCGCATGGGGGCGGCGCCCTTCCCTTCTCCGCCCGAGCCGATGACGCGCCCGCGGCCCGGTCACGCCGATCTCGCCGGCGCCTTCAAGTACGGCACGGGGGACGTGCGCGACATCCTCGAGCGCGCGAGCGCGCGGGAGACGGCGGCGCGGGTCGCGATCGGATCGATCTGTCGGCTCCTCCTCGCCGCGCTCGGGGCGCGCGTCTTCGGCCACGTGATCCGGATCGGCGAGGTCGAGGCCTCCCTGGATCGCGGCGACGTCGACGCGCTCTTCGCGGCCGCGCGCGCGAGCGAGATGGCGTGCGCCGACCCTCGCGCGGAGGAGGCCATGAAGGACGCGATCCGCGCCGCCGCCCACGACAAGGACACGCTGGGCGGGGTGGTCGAGGTCATCGCGACCGGGCTCCCGATCGGGCTCGGCAGCCACGTGCAGTGGGACCGCAAGCTCGACGGGCGCATCGCGCAGGCGCTCATGAGCATCCAGGCGATCAAGGGCGTCGAGATCGGGATGGGCTTCTCCGCCGCGGCCGCGCGCGGCTCCGCGGTCCACGATCCCATCCGCGCGCGGGAGGGCTCTCGCGTCCCGGATCGCACGAGCAACCACGCGGGCGGCCTCGAGGGGGGAATGACCAACGGCATGCCCCTCGTGTGCCGCGCCGCCATGAAGCCGATCTCCACCCTCGCGCGGCCGCTCGAGTCGGTCGACCTCGCCACGAACGAGCCCGCGCTCGCCGCCTTCGAGCGCAGCGACGTCTGCGCCGTCCCAGCCGCGAGCGTGGTCGCCGAGGCGGCGGTGACGACCGTCCTCGCGGAGGCGGTCCTCGAGAAGTTCGGGGGCGACTCGCTCCCCGAGCTCCTCCGGAACGTCCGCTCGTACCGCGAGAGCCTCGAGGTCGCGCCGCCGTGAAGCCGATCCTCCTGTGGGGTCCGATGGGGGTCGGGAAGACGGCCATCGGCCGGGCGCTCGCGGCGAGGCTCGGTCTTCCCTTCACCGATCTCGACGACGCCGTCGAGGTGCGGGCCCACGCGACGGTGGCGCGGATCTTCGCCGAGCGCGGCGAGCCCAAGTTCCGCGAGCTCGAGGCGGAGGCGCTGCGCGCGCTCCTCACCCACGCCGAGCCACGGGTGATCGCCCTCGGCGGCGGCTCGTTGGTCGACCCGGTGAGCTGCGCGCTCGCCCTCGACGGCGCGATCGTGGTGAGCCTCCACGCGCCGGTCGAGATCCTCCTCGCGCGGTGCGAGGAGAGCGCGCGCGACCGCCCGCTGCTCGGATCGGACCCTCGCGCCAAGCTGGCCGCGCTCCTCGAGGCCCGGCGCGAAGCGTACCGCGTCGGCCACCTGCGGCTCGACGCCTCGGGCTCCCTCGACGCGCTCGTGGACGAGCTCGCCTCTCGCCTCTCGGTGGCGCCTTCGACCATCGTCGCCCGCCGGACGATCGCGTACGCGGTCGAGGTCGCCCGCGCCCGAGGACCGTCGACGGTAGCCGCCGTCGCGCGGGAGCTCGCCCCCACCAAGGTCTTCGTCGTGAGCGACACCACCGTGGCGGCGCTCCACGCGAAGCCGCTGCTCGAGGCCCTGCGCGCCGAGCTCTCGTGTCCGGTCACGGCCGTCACGCTCGAGCCGGGCGAGGCCCACAAGACGATGGGCACCGTCACCAGCGTGCTGGAGGCCCTCCAGTCGGAGAAGGCCGATCGCTCTTCCTTGTTGGTCGGGCTGGGGGGCGGCGTCGTGACCGACGTGACCGGCTTCGCCGCTTCGCTCTTCGCGCGAAGTGTCTCATGGATCGCGGTCCCCACCACCTTGCTGGGAATGGTGGACGCCGCGATCGGAGGAAAGACGGGGGTCAACCTCGGCATGGCCAAGAACGGCGTGGGCACGTTCCACCACCCGCGCGCCGTCATCGTCGATCCCACCTACGCGGCGACCCAGGCGCGGCGCGACTTCGAGAGTGGTCTCTCGGAGGCGATCAAGTCCGGCTGCGTCGGGGACGCTCACCTGTTCGAACGCATCGAGGCGATCGGCAGCGCTTCGATCGATCCTCTCTCCGAGGCGCTCGCCGAGATCAGCGCCCGGGCGATCGCGGTGAAGGCTGCGCTCGTGAGCGCCGATCCGGAGGAGCGCGGCGCGAGGGCGCTCCTCAACTTCGGGCACACCCTGGGTCACGCGCTGGAGGCGGCGAGCGGGTACGGAGCGCTCACGCACGGCGAGGCGGTGGCGATCGGGATGGTGGCCGAGGCGCGCGCCGCGACGGACCTCGGCCTCGGCCCGGGCGGCGTCGCGGACCGCATCGAGGAGGTGCTCCGGGCGCGCGGGTTGCCCACGTCCGCCCCGGCCGACCTGCTCGAGCGGGCCCTCGATCTGCTGGACTTGGACAAGAAGCGAGCCGGCTCGAGCCTCAAGATCATTCGGCTTGTCGCGCTCGGACGAGGCGAGCTGGTGGAGCTCGAGGTCAGCCGCCTGCGCAGCGCCCTTGCCCGCACATCATCGGCTCGTTGACGCACCTTTCGTGCGGCTCGTGAGGCGTTCTTCGCCGAAGATTGGGCTCTTCCCGGTGCCTTCATCTAAGCTTGACAGGTATCGCTCCTCGGGTCGGAGCGCCTTGCTGGAGGCTCGTAATGGCTGGTTCGAAGTGGGCGCAGAGGATCGCTGGACTCTCTTTCGCGGGGCTCGTCGGGGCCGGGCTCGTCGCGAGCTCCTGCGCCGAAGCCGAGGGTCGCTTCATCATCGAGTGCTCGCTCAGACCCGGAGAGTGCGCCGATTGCGCGGGCGGAGAGCAGGCGCTCACCGGCCAATACAACGTCGCAGGGTGCCTGCCCGACGGCAACGGCGGTACGCTCGGCACGTGCGGCTACGACGCGCTCTTCGTCGTCCGCAACCAAATGGTGTCGTCGCTGACGACCAACGCGAACCACAACGACGTCGAGACCTCCAAGATCATCGTCACGTCCGCGGATATCTCCTTCGACACCGATGGCCAGACGATCCCCGGGGTGACGGGCGAGACGCTGCTTGGCGAAGTCGATCCGGACGACTTCACCTGCCTCTCGATCAGCAACCTCTTCGGCGGCGTGGACCTCGCGGAGCAGGAGTCGCTCAACGTCATCATCACGCTGAAGATCTACGGGAGGACGACGGGCGGCCTCGATGTCGAGACGCCGACGCAGTACTTCGCCGTGTCCGTCTACAACGACCCGAACGACTGCACTTGCGAGGACGCCGCCGACTCCCTGCCCGGCATCGACGGCACCCCGATCGCCTGCGCCAACTGCCCCTGACGGCTCATCGCGGAACGCGATCGGTCTCGCGGGAGCCCCCGCGGATCGCGTCCGCGAGATAGATGAACGGCAGCCCGGCGAAGGCTGCGTCCACTCGGACTCCGAAGATGAACGAGGTCTCGTGGGAGCTGCCGAGGCCCACGCGAGCATCGACGAGAAGCCCGAGCGCCATCACGTACGTCGACGTGAAGTTGTAGCTGCGGCTGCCGAAGAAGAGGCTCGTCGAGATGCCCGGCTCCAGTCCGACGAGCGGCGCATAACGACCGTACGGTCCCACCGACACCACGAACGGTATCGAGTCGGCGACGGGCAGCACGAGCGAGGCGCCGCCCCCGAACTGCACGTCGTCGAACCCCACCGTCATGAACGCCGCGTACGGCCCGACGCCGACGTCGCGCTCACCGCCCCGCCCGAAGATCAGATCGCCCATGACGCCGAGCTCGAACGCCGGCTCATAGAAGAGCTCCGTGCCGTAGCCACGCCCGGCGATGCCGCCCGTGAAGCCCGTGCTCACTTGCGGGTCGGCACGCGCCTCGCTCGACGCGCTCAGCGCGACGAGTGCTACGGCGACGGCGCATCCAAGGTCGACACGAGCACGCACCACGCCTTTCTATCCTCCACGCATTCGCGTGTCAGCTCGCCCGCAACGGCGAGACCATGCAGCGGCGGCGTGATATGGTCGACGACCCATGACGGCGCGCCCCGTTCAACTCCAGGTCGGAGGTCAAACGTATCGCGTGGTCTCGTCGGCGAGCCCGGACGAGCTCGAGCACCTCGCGGGCTTGGTCGACGACAAGCTCTCGACGATCGCTCCGCCCGGGAAGCCGCTCACGCCTCAGATGATGCTGCTGGTCGCCCTGGCCCTCGCCCACGACGTCGAGGAGCAGCGACGCAAGGCGGAGCGCATCCGCGGTCAATCCAAGGCTGCGCTCGCGGATCTGCTCCGTGAGGTCGACGACGCGCTCTCGCTGACCGAGCAGCTCGCGCCATCGTCCACGACGTAGTCGTGCCCGTCCTCGACTTCGTCGATGAAGAGCTGGCGCGCCTCGAGGGCGTGTCGCTCCTGCGACGACCGACGGTGCTGCCGGATCGGTTCCTGGACCTCTGCTCCAACGATTATCTCGGCCTCGCTCGAGAGCCGCTCCCGGCGTGGAGGGGCGGAGCGGGAGCATCCGGGCTCGTCACGGGCTATCGAGAGGAGCACCGTCTCGCTGAACGCGCTCTCGCTGATTGGCTGCGCACCTCTTCCGCTCTTCTGTTCAGCTCGGGGTTTGCCGCCAATTCGGGCACCATCGGGGCGTTGGTGGGCCGGGGTGATCTCGTCATCTCTGACGCGTTGAATCACGCCTCCATCGTAGATGGGTGCCGGCTCTCCCGCGCCGAGGTCGCGGTGTTCCCCCATCTCGACGTCGCCGCAGTGGACGCTTTCCTGAGCGCGCGCCGTCCTTCGGCCCGCCGGTGTCTTGTGGTGACCGAGTCCTATTTCTCCATGGACGCCGACACGCCAGATTTGGCTGCCCTCGCGGCCGTCTGTCGGAGGCACGATGCGATCTTCATGGTGGACGAGGCCCACGCCCTGGGAGTCTTCGGTCCCGAGGGTCGGGGCTTCTGCGCCGAGGTCGGGGTGGAGCCGGACATCCGAGTGGGGACGCTGGGGAAGTCCTTCGGCCTGCAGGGCGCGTTCGTGTTCGCGTCTGAGCCAGTCTGCCTCCTGCTCTGGAATCGCGCTCGGTCTCTCGTCTTCTCGACGGCGCTCAGTCCGGCGCTGGCCGCGGACGTCCCTCGGCGGGTGGAAATGATCCGAACCGGAGATGCCCTGCGCCGCGCCGTTCTCCGGAACGCCGAGTTGGTTCGAGGAGCGCTGCTGGGAGCTGGCGTTCGGGCGCTTGGAACCGGGCCGATCATTCCCTGGGTGCTCGGGTCACCCGAGACAGCAATCGGGGCACAGGCCTCCCTCGCGGAGGAGGGGATCTGGGCGGGAGCGATACGGCCACCTACGGTTCCGGTGGGCTCGAGTCGCATCCGAATGACTGTGAGCGCCCGCTTCGGCCTTGAGGAGATCGGACGCGTCGAGTCTGCGCTGGGCCGCGTGGTGGCTTCAGTTTCACGTGAAACGTGAGCGGAGCACCGGCTCCACCTCGGGGAGTCGAAAGATGGCAGTGCGTCGGCCCACGCCGGCGCGCGGGCTGCACAGGGCGACCGCTCGCATGGGCCCGAGCGACGATGCGGGTACACTCGGACGGAAAGTCGCGCTCCGTTGCGAGATCGGCGTTGGCTACGGCGCGTGCAAACCAGACCGCGCGCTGGAGATCGTCGCAGCTGCCCGATTTCGGCGCGCTCACCGCACAGCGACGCGACCCAAAGTCCGCTCAACGGTCCCGGAGAGATCGCTCCAGCCGCCTGTCGATGGCTGGCGTGCCCTTGACATTCAAGCTCGTCAGCTCGGCCCGGGCGGAGCTGTCTACCGTTTCACGTGAAACGCTCTCAGACCGGGGAGGGAAGCGCCGCCAGCGTGCCCCGTGTCATCTGGAGCGTCCGCGGCGAGAGACCGGAAAAGGCTCCCTCATCGTGGGTCACGACCACGACCACCGCCCCATCCGCCGCGCAGGCGCGAACCACCCCCTCCAGCTGCTGGACACCTTCTGCGTCCAGCCCCGTCGTGGGCTCATCCAAGAGCACAACGGAGGGCTCGTGCACGAGCGCGCGCGCGAGGGCGACGCGCTGTCGTTGGCCCCGCGAGTTCGTTCGGACCGGGCGCTCGGCGAACTTCCCAAGAGCGAACCTCTCGACGGCCGCGCGCCAAGCATCGGCTGGGTCGAGCCCATGGAGCTCAGCAGCGATCTCGATGTTCCGTCGTCCGGTGAGGTCGGCGTAGGCAAGAGAGTCATGCCCGAGCCACCCAATCTCGGCACGAACGCTCGCGCCACCCGACTCACCGAGCGGTTCGAAGCTCAGCTCCCCGCTGGACGGGCTGACCGTCGTCCCGAGGATGGCAAGCAGCGTGCTCTTGCCCGATCCGTTCGCGCCGCGGATCACCGTGACCTGACCGGACTCGAACACAGCGTCCACGCCCCGGAGCGCCAGCACAGCCCCGAAGCGCTTCGTCACCTTCCGGGCGACAATCCGCTCGACCCTCACGAGTCGCGCCTTCGCTTGTCCGCCGCTTCCTGATCGGGAAACTTCGGCACGTCGACCACCGTGAGGTCGTTCTCCTCGAGCGTCGGCGTCTCGTCGTTCTCCAAGGCGTCGTCGGCTCCGTAGGTCCGGGCCTTCGACTCGATCTCTTGCGTCGGCTCCTCATCGCTGCCCGTGTACGAAGAGCTATCCTCGCCATTCGCGAAGATGCTCACCTTGGGGAGGACGCTCCGCGAGGCGCGGCGCGCGGGCGGCCGGCTCATCGGCGGAGCGGGCTTGGGAGGACGGAACTGCGCCAGCGCCTCTCCGAACTCCCTCGCGCTCCCAAACCGCGCCTCACGCCGTTTCTCGAGAGCGCGACCCAGCACGAGCGCGAAGGTCGGCGGCAGGTCGGGGCGCAGCGTCAGGATGGAGCGGGGAGCGGCCGTGAGGATCTGAACAAGGAGCGCGTTGTAGTTCCGCGCGACGAAGGGCCGCTGGCCACTGAGCGCCTCGTACATCGCAACGCCGACACCCCAGACATCGACGCGACCATCCAATTGGCGCTCTCCCATCGCCTGCTCCGGCGCCATATAATAAGGAGTGCCCATGACCATCCCCGTGCGGGTCAGGTCATGAGGGAGCTCATCCGGGACTGTCGCCTTCGAGATCCCGAAGTCGAGGATCTTCGCCGTCCTTCCGCTGGCCCGATCCGCAAGGAAGATATTGTCCGGCTTCATGTCGCGATGGATGACGTTCTTGCGGTGGGCGGCGTCCAGCGCCAGGAGGACCATGGTCATGGTCTCACTGAGCTCGCCAAGCTGCATCGGACCGCCGCGCTCGATCCGGGCGGCGAGCGTCTCGCCATGGAGGCGCTCCATCACCAGATAGGGGCTCCCGTCATTGAGCTGGCCTATGTCGAAGACCTCACAAATGTTCGGATGCCCGATCTGGCTGACGACGCGAGCCTCGTGCCTCATGCGCGCGATGGCGTCCTTCTTCTGAGCGTGCTCCGGCTTGAGGACCTTGATCGCGACCCGCCGGCCAATGTTCAAATGCTCAGCTTCATAGACAGTCCCCATCCCGCCTTGGCCGATGACCCCGAGGATGCGGTAGCGCTGATCGAGGACGTGCCCGATAGCGATCCGCTCGAGGGGCGCAGAGCGCTGGAGACGGACCGTGCGTCGCTCGGGTCGCCCGGCTCTCGGATCCCCTGGCTGGATCTGCAGTCCCGTCGTCGGGCAGTTCACCCGCGACGATACGTGCAACAGCCCGCAGTGGGGACATCGGATCATGTCTGACGAGAGGCCTTCTACCTTCGGTCATCCAATGACTCTGCGCTACGAAATTCAACCCCTCGCGCCGGGTAGCTCCTTGGCGCCGAGCCGCCAGTGACGCGTCGGCCGGCGCCTCTCGAGGCACCTCTCCACCGGTCCTCCCCAAGCTGACCCGATGCTCTCCCGCATTGCCTCACAAGAGCGCATTTCCTGTGGCCAACCTGGACTCAGCATCCGACTTCTCCTCATGTCAGAGCGCCCGCGCCCGGACTCTCCACCGTCCATCCCGATCTCGTCCCCGATTGGCTCCGCAGCTTCCACAGCGCGCCGGCTCGACCAACGTCTGGAAATGTTTGGACTTCGAGAGTTCTCCCCAATGTCCACAGGGCCTACGATCATGAAGACCCTATTCTTCGATCTTCCTTCGAGAGAGAGCGCAAACCGGAGAACCTTCGAGCCACGGACCTGAAGCCCTCCTTTCCGGATGCTGATCCTGCTATTGACCCGACGCGATGGAGCTCGTCGTCCCGAAGAAGGACCTGTTGCGACTGGTGGGTCGTTGCCAAGGCGTGGCCGACAAGCGCAGCGCCATGCCGGCGCTCTCGAATGTCTTGCTCGTCGCTGAAGGGAACACGCTTCAGGTCAGCGCCACGGACATGTACCTCGCGATCACCGGCAGCGCGCCTGCCGAGATCACGACCGCGGGCTCGGTTGCCCTTCCGGCACGTGAGCTCCACGATCGGATCAAGGTGATGCCCGATGGTCCGATTCAGATCTCGTCGACCACGGGCGCGCAGACCACCATCAAGGCCGCGGGCTCTCCCCGCCGGTTCACCATCCACGGCATCCCCGGGTCGGACTTCCCCCTGCTGCCGAGCCCCGACGCCAACGCCCCGACGCTCTCGCTTCAGGTCGATCTCCTCGCTCGCCTGATCGCTCGGACCCACTTCTCGATCTCGACCGACGAGACCCGAGCCCACGTCAACAGCGCGCTCTTCGAGTGGGCGGGCGATCGCGTGCGCATGGTCACCACCGATGGGCACCGGCTCTCCAAGATGGAGGCGACCGTCGCCGGCTCGAGCACCACGCCGCCGATGCTCATCCCCCTCAAGGCGATCAGCGAGCTCCGGCGCCTCGCGGACGACGCGCGCGCCGAGAAGACCGACGCCAAGGAGCCGGCGGTCGTGTCGATCACGCAGAGCGGTCCCAACGCGTTCTTCGAGGTCGCGTCGATGCGCTTCAGCGTGAAGCTCGTCGACGCCCAGTTCCCGCCCTACAACCCGGTCATCCCGAAGACGATGGCGCGCACGATCCGGGCGCCTCGCCGGGCGCTCGCGGAGGCCCTCGACGCCGTCCGCATCGCCGCCAGCGATCGCACGAGCGGCGTGAAGATCACCACCCTTCCGGGGCTGCTCCGAATCACCAGCGAGTCGCCGGAGAGCGGCAACGGCTTCGACGAGCTCCCGGTCGACTTCGACGGGACCGAGATGACCATCGGGTTCAACGCCAAGTACTTCCTCGACGTGCTGAACGCGCTCGACGACGACGAGATCGTCCTCGGGGTCTCCGGTGAGCTCGACCCGGCCGTCATCAAGCCCGCGCCGGAGTCCGACAAAGAGAGCTACGTCGCCGTCATCATGCCGATGCGCATTTGAAGCTCCCGTCGTTCGTCATCGAGTCGTTGCGCATCGAAGGGTTTCGCAACCTCGAGACCTCGGCGTTTCGACCGGCGCCCGCCATCAACGTCCTCTTCGGGGACAACGGACAGGGAAAGACGAGCCTCCTCGAGGCGATCTACTTCGTCGCCACGACGCGGAGCTTCCGGACCGCCCGCCCGCGCGAGATCGTGCGGCACGGGGCAGAAGGGT
>JBGAID010000018.1:0-130696 GCA_044225865.1 Polyangiaceae bacterium
CCTCCCCCCACTGCGTGGGGCCCCCCTCCGGCGCTGGAGATGGCTTCTGAAAGGTGATCTTAGCGATGGGTGACTGAACGCTCCTTGGCTCGCAGAGCGTTGTCTCGAGGACTGGAGTC
The DNA here is from genome assembly GCA_044225865.1 of Polyangiaceae bacterium. Taxonomy (GTDB): domain Bacteria; phylum Myxococcota_A; class Polyangia; order Polyangiales; family Polyangiaceae; genus Xiheicaenibacterium. The sequence goes on from JBGAID010000018.1 coordinate 120, forward strand.
GCTCGCAGAGCGTTGTCTCGAGGACTGGGGTCGCTCGCAGAGCGTTGTCTCGAGGACTGGGATCGTTCGCGGTGCGTTGTCTCGAGGACTGGGGTCGCTCGCGGTGCGTTAACTCGAGCCTGGGGTCGCTCGCACGGCGTCGTCTCGAGACGGGGGGAGCGCGCGTCGCGCTTCGCGCTCGCCGGGAGAGGCGGAGCTGAAGCGTCGCCGCTGGAGCGTCGCTGCTGGAGCGTTGTGCGGGTTGCGCGAGCACCGCCGTTCGCGGAGCTTGTCTCAAAGACTGGGTCGCTCGCAGGCGGTCGCGTGGCGAGAACGAGAGCGAGCTCCGCAGCGCTCGGAGGAGACAGCCCGTTCGCACCGGAGCGCAAAGGGATCAGCGCGACCAGCCGATCTCGCGCGCGGTGAGCGGGCCGACGCGCAGCTCGGTGAGGGTCTTCGGGGGCTTGGACTGGACTTCGTCGACGGGGCGGTGGCGGGCCATGAGCTCGACGAAGGTCTGGGGGTAGCGCGGCTGGCGGTCGGGCTCGGCGAGGCCGTCGGGGACGGAGGGGCGGCCGGTGGTGAGGTCGTATTTGTCGGTCGCGCCCAGGGTGTGGAAGAGCTCGTGGGCGGCGACGGCGAGGGCGAGGTCGACCATGGTGTCGTCGAGCTCGACCGCGACGATCCCGACGCGGCCGTTCTCTTCGCTCGCGCCCTCGACGAGCTTGCGGGTCTCGCTCGCGGGGGGGGTGACGACGAGGTAGATGCGGGAGTCGAACTGCTTCTTCTCGACGCCGGCGTGGTCGTCGATGCGGGAGGTGTAGCGCCAGCTCGCGTAGGCGTACTTCGTGTCGGAGACGAGGCCAGGCTCGCCGGCGCTCGGCGGGGGCTCCGTCTCCGTGACGGGGCCGAACACCCGGAAGCGAAAGGGGGGCGCGCCTTCTCTTCGATAGCGCCGCATCTCCGCCTCGAGCACCTCGGCGAGGGCGCTCGCGCGCGCCGAGACGCCCTCGGTGGCGGAGCGCGAGACGGGGCGCTGCTCGACGAGGATGATCGCGACGTCGAGGGTGCGGTCCCAGCTCGTCCTCTGGCGGCGGCCGGTCACGTCGCGGAAGGCGTAGAGGAGCACGCCGACGAGGACGACGAGGAGGATGGACACGCGAACGTGAAAGAAGGTCCGCGACCTCGCCTTGCGCCTTTGGCACCGGGCGCACCGCGGGGTCTCGCCCTCGCCCGCGCAGACGCGGCAGACGACGTCGCCGCAGCCGGCGCAGATCACGTCGGCCACGAGGAGCGGATGGGTCGGGCAGCTCGCCGTCACCTCGTCGCACGCGGCCTCGCGCACCACCGCGCCGAGCGCTTCGAGGGTGCGGGCCCGGCGCGCGAGCTCCTCGGGGCCGATGGGGCGCGGCACGCGCGCGGGCAGCCGCGACACCAGGGCGCGCGCGTCCTCGAGCGGCACCGAAGCGAGGGAGGCGATCTCGACGAGCGCCGCGCGGCGCCGTCGCTCGTCGTCGGGCAAGGCGTGAACTTCGAGGAGGTGGCGATCCACGGCGGCGGCGGACGAGAGGGTCGCCGAGCCGGGGCGCGCTGTCGAGCCGGCGCGACCTCAGGGCGTCGCGCGCATGCGGGCTCGGAGCAGGTCGGACTCCCTGCGTCGCTCGCGCGCGCGGGCGTCGGCCTCGTGGGCCCGCCGCTCCGACTCGGCGGCGTGAAAGGCGAGGTCCGCCTCCCGGTCGTCGAAGGGGAGGCTCGCGGCGTCGAGCCGGCGCAGGCACGCGTCGATCAGGGCGTAGCGCGCCGCGGGGGTGGCCGCTGCCTTCCTCGCCTTCTCGCAGACGCGGATCGCGACCGGCCTCTCCACCGGGCCCTTCGCCGCGTGCGCGTCGAGCAGCACGACCGCCGTGCCCGGCGCGGGCGCGAGCGCGAACGCCTCCTCGAGCTCTCGCACCGCCATGTCCGTCTCGTGCGCGGCGAGCTGCACCCTCCCCGCGGCGAGGAGCAGGCGCGCCTTGGCCTCGGGGCCCTCCGCCCGGACGCGGGAGAGCGCCCCCTCCACCTTGGCGACGACGCGCGCCGGGGCGAGCGCTCCCCGCGCTCCCGCGCCGGAGGCGAGCGCGACCTGGGCCGCGTCCGCGAGGGCGAGCGCGGCCCGCTCGTCCCCCGGCGCTCGGTCGGCGGTCGAGGCGGCCTGGTCGTAGGCGCTGACGACGGCGCCGTCGTAGGAGGTCGCGGGCGACATCGCGGCCGCGACGGGCAGGGATGCGTACCCGCCGGCGGCGAGACCGCACCCCGAGGTGAACGAGGCGAGCAAGAGCGTCAGGGTCGTTCGCATGACTCCCCTTTGCGCCGCTTCGCGCCCGCCCACATCAATCTGGCATCGAGTGCCAATTGGCACGCCGGCACGCGGCGGCGCCCGCGCTCACAGCCCGCGGCTCAACCGGTCGACGTAGGCGTTGAAGAACGGCATCTCCTTGCCGCCGTCGGAGATCGACACGCTGATGTTCGTCTTGCCGCGCTTTCCGGCGCCGACATAGAAGTCGTAGGTGCCCGTCTGGCCGGGCTGGAGGGTGGCGGGGGTGGTCGCGCCCTTCCCGCTCCAGGGGATGGTCGTGTCGTCGATCGTGCACTTCACCTCGGGGGTGATGGGCGTCGTGCCGATGTTCTGCACGGTCCCTTTGCAGTTGAAGGATCCGAACTCTTCGCCTGGCTTGCCGGAGAAGACGGTCGAGGGGTCGATCTCGATCGTGTACTGCTCGCGCAGGTATTGGATTCGGGAGGCGGGGCCGCCGCCGTTCAAGAGGTGATCGGGCAAGCCCGGGTGGTAGTAGGCGGTCGCGAGCCGCTCGTTCTTCTTGTAGAAGATGCGCGCCCCGAGCTTGGGGTTGCCGGAGGCCTTGGCCACCTCCGCTTGGAGCGTCTTCGCCCGCTGCCGCAGCTGGCCGTTGTCCTCCGGCCCGGCCCCCTCGACGGTGAACACGGCTTGGTCGCCGACGTTGTGCCAGACGGAGATGCGCGCCCCCGCGAGGTCGGCGGCGGCGAGGGGGAGGAGCTTCGCGTAGAGAGGGAGGTCGGCCTTCGAGACGGTGCGCGACTCGAGGGTGACGCCCTTGCCGCGGACGATGCAGATGTCCGTCTCGTCGTCGTAGATGTCGTTGGAGGGGGAGGTGTCCCGCTGGACGATCACGCCGACGTCGTCCCCCATCGTGAAGGCGGTCTTGAAGCGGCTCGGGAAGGCGACCTTGGCGATCTCGACGCCGGCCTGATCGTCTCCCGCGTAGAGGACTTTGTCCGCGTCGGCGGCCCCGCGCTGGACGTAGATCCGCCGCTCGTCGAACGTGAGCAACAGATCGTCCTTCTTCAAGGTCCAGCCGAGGGTCTGCGTCCCCGTGCCGTCGAGCTTGCGGACTTTGACCACCTCGTCCGTCTTGGAGAAATAGTAGTTCTTGTCTCCGATGATCTGCTGGGAGAACCCATCCTCTCCAATCGCCCGCGACGCGGAGAGGGTGGTGGCGCTCGTGGGGAGGAGAGCCGTCGTCCCCGCGGACGTGCGCAAGAGCAGCGATTGACCATCTTTCGTAACCCCCCAGACGAGGGCGATCTCGCCCTCGATCGCGCGCGGCGGCCCGCCCGCGAACGGGACGACGAAGAGGTTTCCTTTGGAGTACTTGCCGAAGAGGAAGAAGACCTGCTTGTTCTTCGAGTCGACGGTGAAATAGACGACGGAGTCCTGGGCTTTGAATTTGTCGTCGGGCTTCACCTCGGGGACGGGAGAGAGTCGCGTCTCCCGCCCGTCCACGCCGATCATGAACAGGCCATATTCGGTGTCGTAGTCGTAGCGCGAGCTCTTCACGATACGGCGGAAGAAGACCTCTCCCGAGTCGGCGACGACGAGGCGCTCCTCGACGTCGCTCGCGAGCTTGGTCGGGGTGCCGCCCTCGACCGGGACCTTGAACAGGTCGAGGCGCTTGCGCTTCCCGGGCTGGCCGATCGAGTCGGTGAAGTCGATGTTGCCCGTCTTCTCGGTGAAGAAGAGCGACTTCTTGTCGGGGCTCGGCAGGACGCTTGGGCGGCCGGCGCCCGGCAGATCGAGGCAGGTGAAAGGAGGCGGCGCGGGCGGCGGAGCAGCGGCCCCGAGCGAGGAGCCGGAGGCGGAGGAGGAGCCGGCGCCCGTCTTCTTGCTCTTTCCGCTGAAGACGCCGGCGATGGCGAGGACCCCGACGACGGCGCCCACCGCGAGGACGAGCCCGATGACGAGCCCGAGCGAGGACGACTTCTTCTTCGGTCGCGCGACGGGCGCGGGAGGGACGATGCGCGAGGGGCCGGAGCCCGAGCCGGAGGCGGGGAAAGGCGCGGAGACGGAGGGCGCGTGGGGGTACCCGGGGGGAGGCGGTCCCGGGACGGGGCCCGACGGCGCGTACGGCGACAGCGACGGTGAGGAGGCGATCCGAGCGACGTCGATCTGGGCGTGCACCGTCGCGTGGTTGGTGCGGGCGGGGGCGCCCATCATCGAGGGCCCGCCCGTGTAGGCGACCTGCTGGGTGGCGGCGAAGCCCGTCGGCGCGGCCGGCGGGGGCTGCGGGATCGGCTGGGCGGGGAGCGTCCCGCCCATGCTCTTCGCGGCGTTGGTCGCGTAGTCCAAGATCGGCCCGAGGGCGCGATCGCACTCGGTCGCGGTGGGGAAGCGCTGGGCGGGATCGCGGTGGACGCACCTCGCGAACCAGGCGTCGAAGCCCTGCGGCAACGTCGCTCCCCCGAGCTGCGCCGAGCGCTGCGAGGCGGGGACGATCGGGTCCATCAGGATCTCGCGGAGCACGGCGACGCTCGCGGCGTCCATGTTCGCGCTGATCCAGTAGAGCTTCCCCGTGAGGAGGTAGAACGCGATGAGGCCGAGGGCCCAGACGTCGGTCGAGGGCAGGACGCGATCGCTGGCCTGGGTCTGCTCGGGGGCCATCCAGTACTGCGAGCCCATCGCGCTCGTCATGCGGGTGCGGGCCATGTCGAGGATCTTCGCGATCCCGAAATCGAGGACCTTCACCGTGAAGCGCTGGCCGGAGAGGCGGGAGCGGGCGAGGAAGATGTTCTCCGGCTTGAGATCGCGGTGGACCACGCCAGCGGCGTGCGCGGCCCCGACGGCGTGGCAGAGCTGGGCGAAGATCTCCCGCGTCTCGCTGGCGGTGAGGGGGCGGGCCGCGACCGCCTGGCGGAGCTCGTTGCCCTCGAGCAGCTCCATCGCGAGCCACGGCGTGCCCGTCTGCGGATCGACGCCGGCCGCTACCACCTGCACGACGTGGTCGCTCTGGATCCGAGAGCCGACCCGCGCCTCCTGGACGAAGCGCTCGTGGAGGCCGGGCTCCCCGACGACGCTGGGGTGCATCACCTTCAGGGCGCGGTGGGCGCCCGTGCTCATCTGCTCGGCGACGTAGACGGCCCCCATGCCGCCCTCGCCGAGCAGCCTGACGATCCGGAAGTCCCCGCCGATGACCTGTCCTGGTCGCAGTCCGCCGTCCAACATCGTCGTTCCAATCGAGTGGTGCCGCCCCGCGCCGAGCCGAGCCGGCCTTCGGGCGTCGACCGAGAAGTATCAAACGCGCCGCATCGGCGAAACTGGAGTTCGCCTCGGGATCGAAGCGGAGACGGAGCGACAAAGGCGAGGGCGCGCGGCCTCGGTCGGAACATTCGCGCCGCCGCGCGGTCCTTCGGCAGATGAGCTCGTTCTACGGCCGCGCCGCCACGGCGGCGCTGTTCGCGGGGTTGTCTCTGCCGTTCGGCTGCGCTCCCCCGCCCGCGCCCATTCCGACCGGGGCGCGTGCGCCCTCGGCGCAGGTCCAGGTCGCGGGCCCCCCGACCGCGCCGACCGTCGCCGCCATCGCGCCGCGACCGCCCCCGCCCGTCGTCACCAGGCCGATGCCCGGCGAGCCGGCCAGCCTCGACGAGGTCCGCCTCGTCGCGTCGAGCTGCAGCGCGGACGAAGCGCGGGTCGAGGAGGTCGTCGCGAAGATGAAGGTCGAGGTCGACGCCCAGCTCGAGGCTTGGAAGAAGGCCCAGCCCGGCTGCTGGGAGATGCGCCGGTCGGCAAACATGTGGGGCGGCGCGGTCGGGTACGGGTTCGGCGCGGGCGGCCTCGGGCTCTCGGGGGTCGGCGCCGGCGGCGGCGGCGTGAGCAAGAGCGTCGTCTATGGGGCGGTGGGGAACGTCCGGGCCGCGCCCTCGAAAGCAGGCGTCGCGTCGAAGACCAACAACCAAGTGGCGGGCGTCGACGAGGCCGACCTCGTCAAGACGGACGGGACCTACGTCTACCTCGCGTCCAACGGCGCCCTGCGCATCTTGGAGGCGCTGAAGCCGCGCGTGGTCTCCGTCACCAAGCTGGGAGAGGGCGCGCGCGAGCTCTTCGTCGAGGGCGACACCGCCGTCGTCTACACCTCGCGAGGGCGCCGATCGAAGCCGTGCACGTACGGGTACGACTGCGCCTTCGCCGGCGACGGCTCGTCCACCACCATCACCGTGCTCGACATCCGAGATCGCGCCGCCCCGAAGGTGACGCGCACGATCGATCTCAGCGGCTCGCTCATGGCCGCCCGCATGATCGGGCGCACCATCCACACCGTCGTCGCGGACGGCGACTCCGCGAAGCCGCTCTACGTGACCCGGCCGGACATCGACGAGTGCTTCACCGACTGGAGGGTCGTCCGCGCGAAGTTCGCCGCGCTGAAGGTGGAGAACGAGAAGAAGATCCGCAGCGGCGCGGGCGGCGTCCACCCGACCCTCACCGACGACGGCCAGGCCACGAAGCTGTGCTCGAGCTATCGCACGCGGATCGACGACGGCAGGGCCAAGACGAGCGTCGTCTCCTTCTCCCTCGACGACCGCGAGGCCCCCAAGGTCGCGACCCTCGAGAGCCGCCCGGGGGCCGTGTTCGCCTCCGGGGAAGCGCTCTACCTCTCGGTTCGCCACGCGAAGGCGTCGGCCGGCGGCGGCTGGTACTCCTTTCACGACGCGATCGACGAGGTGAGCGAGATCCACAAGTTCAAGATCGGAAAGCGGCCGGGCGAGACGAGCTACGTCGGCAGCGGCGTCGTCCCCGGCCACGTGCTGAACCAGTTCTCGATGGATGAGTGGTCCGGCTACCTGCGCGTCGCGACGACCGTCGGCAAGGCCCCCAACCCGAGCGCGTCGAGCTCCATCTCCATCCTCCGCGAGGGCCCCGACAAAAACCTCGTGCGGGTGGGCGCCGTCGACAAGATCGCGCCCAGCGAGGACATCCGCGCCGTGCGCTTCGACGGGGACCGCGGCTACATCGTGACCTTCAAGAAGACGGACCCCCTCTTCGTCATCGACCTCTACCAGCCCGACGCCCCCGCCATCCTCGGCGAGCTCAAGATCCCGGGCTTCTCTACGTACATGCAGCGCCTCGATCCGGGGCACCTGCTCACGATCGGCTTCGACGCCGACGATCACGGCGGGTTCGCCTACTTCAACGGGGTCATCCTCCAGCTCTTCGACGTCACCTCGCCCACCGAGCCCCGCCTCATGTTCAAGGAGAAGATCGGCTCGCGGGGCTCGAGCTCGGAGGCGGCGACGAACCACCTCGCCTTCAACTACTTCGCACAGAAGCAGCTGCTCGCCCTGCCCATGACGATCTGCGAGGGCGGCGGCGACGGCCGCTACGGCGACAAGCTCACCTTCAGCGGCCTGCTCGTCTACGACGTCAGCCTCGAGCGCGGCTTCAAGAAGCTCGGCGGGGTCTCCCACGGCACGGAGGGCGTGAGCTGCTCGACGTGGTGGTCGAACGCCAGCTCGGCGGTGCAGAGGAGCGTGTTCCTCGACGATCTCGTCTACTCGATCGCGGGCGATCGCGCGAAGGTGCAGCGGCTCGGCAAGCTCGGGGAGGACGTCGCGGATCTCTCGCTCCTCTCGCCCTGATCGCGGTCGACAGTCCGGGACCCGTCGGCTTGGCCGTGCCGGGTGCGCGCGGCACCCGACGACGACGATCCGAGCCTGACCCCGAGCGGAGCGCGCCCCCCGTCCGCCCTCGCGGCGAGCCTGCAGGATCACGTCGGCGACCTCTCCGAGATGCTCTCGGAGGAGCGCCGCCGGAGGCTCTTCCGCTACGAGCTCCCCGAGGACAAGAGGGTCGCGACGGCGGCGGAGATCGCGCGCTCCGCCGCCTCCTCTCGGCACGTCGCGGTCACGGGGGTCCACGGCTCCGCGGTCGCCCTCGTGGCCCGCGCCCTCCACGCCGAGAAGCGCCGCCTGCTCGTGATCACGAGCGACGCGGAGGCAGCGTCCCGCGCGAAGGGGGACATCGCGTTCGCCCTCGGGCCCTCGTCGACGGTGCTCTCGTTCGTGCACAACGACACGAGCCCGTTCGCGGACGTGAACCCGGATCGGCGGGCCGCTCAGCTCCGGCTCGCCACCCTCGGGCACCTCTCGCGGGGCCTGCCGTTCGACGCCCTCGTGCTCCCCATCGGCGCCCTCGCGCGGCGGGTCGTCCCGCGCGACGTCCTCGACGACCTGAGCGAGATCGTCAGCGTGGATCAGGAGCTCGATCGGGACGCGTTCGTGGCGCGGCTCGTGGCGGCGGGCTACGCGCGCGCCCCCCTCGTGGAGGACCCGGGCTCGGTCGCGGTCCGCGGCTCGCTCGTGGACGTGTGGTCGCCTTCGACCGACCGCCCCGTGCGCATCGAGCTCCTCGGGGACGGCGTGCTCTCGATCAAGGAGTTCGACGCGGAGACCCAGCGCACCGTCGGCGACGTGAAGGAGGCATTCTTCTGCCCCGCCCGCGAGACGCCGATGACGAAGGAGGCGATCGCGCGCGCCCGGGAGCGGGTGCGGGCCCTGTGCGATCTCGTCGACATGCCGAGCGGCAAGGCGCGCGCCTTGATCGAGGACGTCGCCTCGGGCCGGTCGTTCTTCGGCTCGGACGGGTTCTTGCCGGCGTTCGTCGATCCGGCCCCCCTCTCCGAGTACCTCCGCGAGGATCTCGTGGTCCTCCTCGAGGATCCCCCTGCCCTCACCCGCGCCCTGCGCGAGGAGCTCGACGCGGTCGAGCATGACATCGGGATCAAGACCCACGCCGTGCACTTCCCGGTGGAGGCCTTCTATCGGGACGAGCGCGCGGTCGCGGAGGAGCTCCTCTCCCGGACGACGATCGCCCTCCATCGGACGGCGACGGTGGGCGAGGCGGCCGCGTCGACGCCCGCCTCCGGCTCGGATCTCTCCGCGCTCGAGCTCGCGGGGGAGGACGCGCCCACGCTGTTCACCTTCGATCAGCAAGAGCTGGAGCGGGCCGTGCGCGAGTCGCGCGGGGCGGGCAAGGCCCAGGCCCTCGAGCCGCTGTGCGATCGCATCGCCCTCTACCGCGAGCTCGGCTTCTCGACCGCGATCGTCGCGCGCACCCAGACCCAGGTCGATCGGATCGAGCAGCTCCTCTCCCACCGCGGCATCGCCGTCGTCGGGGATCCCCACGCCGATCCCTCCACCGTCTTCTCGCCCTCCGTCGAGCCGCGCGTCCGCGTCGTCCAGGGCGGGCTGTGCCGCGGCCTCGTCGCCCCCACCGAGCGGCTCGTCCTCGTCACGGAGGAGGAGATCTTCGGGGCGCGCGCGGCGCGGCGGGCGCGGCGGGCGGCCCGCGCCTCCAACGAGAACAAGACCCGCGCCTTCGTCGAGGACCTGAAGACGCTCTCCATCGGCGACTTCGTCGTCCACGTCGACCACGGCATCGGCCGCTACCAGGGGCTCGTGCACCGCGACGTCGGCGCGACCCGCGTCGATCTGTTGGTGGTGGAGTACGCGGGGGGAGACAAGCTCTACCTGCCCGTCTACCGGCTCAACCAGATCCAGAAGTACTCGGGCGGCGAGGGCTCGCCCAAGATCGATCGGCTCGGGGGGCAGACGTTCGCGAAGACGAAGGCGCGCGCCCAGCGCGAGGTGCGCCAGATGGCGGACGAGCTGCTGCGGCTCTACGCGGAGCGGCGCGCCGTCACGCGGGAGCCGTTCGCGCGGGTCGACGACGAGTACCGCGCCTTCGAGGCGACCTTCCCCTTCGAGGAGACGGCGGATCAAGCCCGCGCCATCGCCGACGTCGAGCACGACCTCGAGATGGCCTCCCCGATGGATCGGCTCGTGTGCGGGGACGTCGGGTTCGGCAAGACGGAGGTGGCGATCCGGGCCGCGTTCCGCGTGGCGGCGGGGGGGCGCCAGGTGGCCGTCCTCTGCCCCACCACCGTCCTCGCCTACCAGCACTACCTCGGCTTCTCGTCGCGCATGAAGGACTACCCCCTCGTGGTGAAGTCGCTCTCGCGCTTCTCGACGAAGGCGGAGCAGGACGAGGTCGTGCGCGGCTTGAAGTCGGGCGCGGTCGACATCGTCATCGGCACCCACCGCCTCCTCTCCAAGGACGTCCACTTCAAGCGGCTCGGGCTCGTGGTCGTCGACGAGGAGCAGCGCTTCGGGGTCGCCCACAAGGAGCGGATGAAGCAGCTCCGCACGAGCGTGGACATGCTCACCCTGAGCGCGACGCCGATCCCGCGCACCCTCCAGATGGCGATCTCGGGGATCCGCGACATGTCCGTCATCACCACGCCCCCCGTGGATCGCCGGGCCATCCGCACCCTCGTGACGCGGCCCGATCCGGTCGTCCTGCGGGAGGCGATCGAGCGCGAGCTCGATCGGGCGGGGCAGATCTTCTACGTCTACAACCGGGTCGAGGGCCTCTACGAGCGGGCGGCGCGCCTCGCCGAGCTCGTTCCCCGCGCCCGCATCGCGGTCGCCCACGGGCAGCTCTCGGAGGCGGCCCTCGAGCGGGCGATGCTCGATTTCGTCGAGGGGCGCTTCGACGTCCTCTGCGCGACCGCGATCGTCGAGAGCGGCCTCGACATCCCTCGCGCCAACACGATGATCATCGACCGGGCCGACATGTTCGGCCTCGCCCAGCTCTATCAGCTGCGCGGGCGCGTCGGGCGCTCGCGCGAGCGCGCCTACTGCTACCTCGTCGTGCCGCCGCAGAACGAGCTCACCGACGAGGCCCGCTCGCGCATCGAGGCGATCGAGCGCCACACCGAGCTCGGCTCGGGATTCCACGTCGCGTCGCTCGATCTCGAGCTCCGGGGCGGGGGCGATCTGCTCGGGGCGGAGCAGAGCGGCACCGTCTCCGCGATCGGCTTCGAGCTGTTCTGCCAGCTCCTCGATCAGGCCGTGCACGAGCTCAGCGGGGACGCCGTCCGCCACGAGATCGATCCCGAGCTCTCCGTCGACGAGGAGGCCCTCTTGCCCGAGGACTACGTCGAGGACGTGGGGGTCCGGCTCTCCATCTACAAGCGGCTCGCAAGCTCGGAGGGAGAGGGCGAGGTCGACGAAATCGCGGCGGAGATGGAAGACCGCTTCGGCCCCCCGCCCGAGGCGGCGATGAAGCTCGTGCGGCTGATGCGGCTCAAGACCGAGCTCCGGAAGCTGCGCGCGCTCGGGTGCGAGGCGACGTCGAAGAGCGTGACGATCCACCTCGCGGAGGACACCCCCCTCGACATCCCGAAGGTGCTCTCCCTCGTGCAGCAGAAGAAATCGGGCTACCGGATCACCCCCGACATGCGCATCACCCGGCGGTTCCCCGACGAGGACGCGCCCAAGGGCGGCCTCGACGCGGCCGACATCGTCCTCGGAGAGCTCGCCCGCTGTGGTCGCGCCGCGTGACGTGACCGCGCCTGGCGCGCGAAGATAGGGCCCTCGCATGACCCACCGCCTCCACGCCGGGATCGCGACCGCGCTCGTGGCGATGTCCGCGCTCGCCGGCTGTCGCTCCGGCTTGGGCGAGCTGCCCGTGTGTCCGCCCGGCACGCGCCGCGAGGGCGGGCGACCGCCGAAGTTTCGCGCCGCCTACTGCGAGGCCCCCGACGGCAGGCGAGAAGGCCCGATCATCGGCTACGCGAGCGGCGGCTGGAAGCAGTGGGAGGGCGCGTATCGAGGGGGCTTCCTCGACGGCCGCTTCGTCGGGTACCGGCGCGACGGCTCGACCGTCGGCGCGTTCGAGCTCAGGGCCGGCTCGGGCGATTTCAAGGCCTGGTACGAGAGCGGCAAGCTGGAGGAAGAGGGCCGCTACGAGAATGGCCGCAAGCACGGCCTCTTCACGAAGTGGTACGAGAACGGCCGCAAGGCGGCCCAGGGTCGATACACCGCCGGGGCGGAGGAGGGCCGCTTCGAGCTCTGGTCTCCGTCGGGGGCGCTCGCCCAGATCGCCACCTTCGAGGGTGGTCGCTACCACGGGCTCGTCACGACCTTCGACGAGCGCGGCGCGCCCCTCGAAGAGGTCGAGTACGTCCACGGGAGCCGCGTCCGCGTCAGGACCTTCGAGCGCGGGACGCTCGTCGCGGAGCGCAGCGTGACCCCACCCGGGAAGCTCGGCCGCGCCGGCGAGCCCGAGAGCTCGACCACGATCGTGACGCGCAGCCACCCGCTCGTCCCGCGGACCGCGCAGGCCTGCACCGCCGACGCCGACTGCGACCTCGTCGCGACCCGCTGCTGCGCGTGCGGCGCGCGCGACTACGTGTCGGTCGCGAAGTCGCACGCGAGCGAGGCCCGCGCCGCGATCGCGCGCGATCTCGACTGCCGGGCCCAGCGCTGCGCCGAGGAGCCATGCCACAGCTCGATCGCGCGCTGCAGCGAGGGGCGATGCGTTTCCGCGCAGTGAGGGCGGGCGGGCTCGCCCTGGCGCTCGCCCTCGCCCCGGGCTGCTCCGATCCAGCCGACGAAGGCTCGGTCAGCGCGACCGCCTCGGCGTCGTCGCTCGTCGCGCGCGAGCCTCGCCCGCGCTTCGTCCGTCCCCCTCGGCCCGACCCGAGCGAGCGCGCTCCCTCTGCCGTGGCCTCTTCGCCCGCGTCCGCCCCGCTCCCCACCGCCGCTTCGAGCGCGGCCGAGCCTGCGCCTCCCCCTCCCGCGAAGGCAGAGACGCTCCGGCGCGGCCTGTGGATGTGGGAGTTCGACGTGAAGGGCCCCTCCGCGGAGCGCTCCGCCGAGCTCGCCGCCAAGTGGGGCGTCTATCGCGTCTTCATCAAGGGCTCGAACGGCGATCAAGGGCCGCGCTGGTGGAAGAACGCGGGCGAGGCCAACGTCGAGGCGTTCACGAAGCGCGGGATCGAGGTCTGGGTGTTCGGCTACTTCTACGCCCCCGACGTCCCCGATCAGGACGGCAAGACGTGGGGCTCGATCGCCGATCAGGTGGACTCGATCGCGAAGGTCGCGAAGCAGAAGGGGGTGAAGGGCGTCGTCGTCGACGCGGAGGAGGAGTTCAAGGATCGCGCGAAGGACGCGGAGCTGCTCTGTCGTTCGCTCCGCCTCAAGCTGAAGGACCGCTCCATCGCCTACACGACCTACGGCTGGCTCGGCCCGAACAAGCGCTTCCCGTTCAAGACCTTCGACCGGCACTGCGGCGACGCGTTCCTCCCCCAGGTCTACTACGCCTTCGGCTGGCCGGGAGACGTGGACGGCAGCCTCGAGCGGCTGACGAAGGACGTTCGCGCGATGGGGCTCTTGGCCCCGATGTGGCCGGTGCAGAGCAACGAGAAGGACCCTTCCGTCGAGCGGATGAAGGCGTTCTTCGACGCGACCGGGCCCGATGCGAGCATCTTTTACATGCACAAGGACGGTACGTCACAGACCCAGAAGCTCGGCTCGCTCCGTTTCCGCTGAGAGGCTGACTCGTTTCGACAAGAGGTGGTATGGTCCGCCCCCGATATGGCGACGGCGGAGAAGGCGAAGGACAGCGCGAAGGACAGGGACAGCGATCCTCCCGAGGACATCGACGAGCCGCTCGAAGAGGAGGCCGCGCCGAAGACCGGGGGCGCCTCTCACCAGCGCGCGAAGAAGGCCGTCGAGCCGATCACGCCGGAGGCGCTGGGCGTGAGGCCGGTGACGCCGCCTCCCCCGCCCGCTTCGCTCGGTAAGAGCGTCAGCACCTTCATGTTCGTGCTGATCGCGCTCGCCGCGGGCTTCTGGTTCCTGGGCAACGCGGAGTCGCCGTTCAACAAGCCGGGCGTCCCCAAGTGGACGGTCGGGACGACGGTCACCGTCCTGCTCACCCTCGATCCGAAGGACGACGACAACCTCGCCTGCGCGTCCGACGCCGAGATCGGAGGCAAGCACTGCGAGTTCAAGGACAAGACGGCGCGCTTCGGCGACAAGTCGGAGGACGCGACGACCCTCAAGCCCTACAAGACGGTTCAGGACGAGCCGCTCCTCGCCGCGGGCGTGTGGAGCGGACCAGATATCGCTAAAGGCAAGCGCCCCACTGGCCGCTTCAACTTGAAGTGCCAGTTCAAGGTCGAGGGCAAAGTCACGCGCCCGCTCGTCCGCTGGGCTGCCGCCGGTCCTTGGGGGGAGCAGGACGTGGACTGGTTCGCCGGCAGCGTCTCGAACTGCACGATAGAGAAGTAGCTCGACGTGACGGGAGGCTGAGGACTGGTTGCCTCGCCCCCCTACAATCTCAGGCAAGCCGTCGCACCGCTGCTATCCTCCCGATGCGCAGCGGGCTAGTACACGCCGCCGACCGCGACGGGACGATGGCTTACGGCGACGGACGATGGGGGGCTGCTCGGCGCGCCGGCGATGCGTGGGTGGCCACGCCATGCTCGGTACGCCCGCGAGGAGACTTCGCGGGATGAACCCGCGGACCCCCGCCATGGTCGAAGCCCGCCAGGACGAGCTCGAGCGGCTCCGCCGCGAGAACCAAGCCCTGCGCGAGGGCCGGCTCGAGCTGGTCCGCGAGCTCAATCGCATCATCGCCCTCGGCGACTTCGCGATGCGGTGCGCGACCGCCTCCGAGCCGAGCGAGGTCCTCGATCGGGCCCTCCAGGTGCTGGGGGACATCCTCCACGTCGACATGCGCGCGACCTTCGGCCTCAAGGGCAACGAGGTCGACGTGCGCGCGTTCGCGAGGCGCGGCCGTCACTCCATCGACGCGCCCTCCGGCCGATCGGTCCCGGCCGAGATCGCCAAGTACCTCTCTCGCCTCCCCGTCGCGACGATCCTCCGCGTCGGGGACGGCTCGGACGTCCCCGATCTCTCGGCGTTGCTCGAGCTCCTCTTTCCTCAGGCGGAGTCCCTCGAAGGATCGACGATCGTCATCATCCCCCTGCGCCCGAGGCCGGGCGAGATGCTCGGGGCGATCGTCGCCTGCAAGAAGCTCGACTCGCTGAGCGGCCAGGCCTACGGACCGCGCGACGACGACGCGACCTTCCTCGTCCTGCTCGCGAACCACATCGATCGGGCCCTCCAGGCCGCCCTCCTCGTCTCCGATCTCAAGAGCCGCAGCGACGAGCTCGCAGAGAGCACGCGCCGCTTCCGGGAGAGCCTCGAGAACCTCGAGCGGACGCAGAAGCAGCTCCTTCAAGCGCGCAAGCTGGAGGCGATCGGGCGCCTCGCGGGCGGGGTCGCCCACGACTTCAACAACCTGCTCACCGTGATCCGCAACCACGTGGAGTTCCTGCGCGAGACCCTCCCCGCCGAGTCGACCGAGCTCGAGGACGTCCAGGCCATCGGGGAGGCGGCCGAGCGCGCGACGCGCATCACCCGCCAGCTCCTCGCGTTTGGCCGGCGCAACGACGGCCGGCCCGAGGTCCTCGACGTGAACCGGGTCGCGACGGAGCTGACGCGCGGGATCGGCCAGCTCGTGGGCGAGCACGTGCGGATCGATCTCCATCTCGACAACACGATCGGCCCCGTCCGCGTCGACCGGGCCCAGCTCGAGCAGGTGCTGCTGAACCTCCTCGTCAACGCGCGCGACGCGATGCCGGAGGGAGGGGTCGCGACGCTCACGACGCGGCACGCGACGATGCACGATCTCACCGACACGCCGCTCGCGAAGGATCCTTCTCAGTTCGTCGCCCTCGCCGTCTCCGACACGGGGCACGGCATGGACGAGGCCACGCGCGCCCGCCTGTTCGAGCCGTTCTTCACCACCAAGGAGCCGGGGCAAGGCACCGGCCTCGGCCTCGCGACGGTGTACGGCATCGTCGAGAAGCACCGGGGCCACATCGCCGTCTCGAGCCAGGCCGGCGCCGGCACGACCTTCACCATCCTGCTCCCGTCCGCGCGCCGCTCGGCGATGACGATGGAGGCGATCAAGCGCGTCCCCATCTCCTCCGACGTCTCTCAGACCGCGACCATCCTGCTGGTCGAAGACGACGCGGGCCTGCGGCGCGCCGCCCTGAGGACACTGCAGAGCAAGGGCTACTCCGTCCTCGAAGCGCGCGACGGCGAGGACGCCCTCGCCATCGTCCGGTCCCACGCGGGGCCGATCGACCTCGTGGTCACCGACGTGGTCATGCCTCGGATGGCCGGCCCCAAGCTCGTGAGCGAGCTGCGCGCCCGCCAGGGCAACATGCGGGTGATCTACGTCTCGGGCTACACCTTCGACATGCTCGACCCGCGCGCCCTCGAGGACGGCACCTTCCTCACCAAGCCGTTCTCGCCGGAGGACCTCCTCACCGCGGTGCAGAACGTCCTCCACGCGAGCGGGCTCGCCTGAACGCCGACCGCGCCGCCGGTCTCCCCCAACTCCCCTCGTGTTCGCGGAGAACCGCGAACCCAGCGACACCTCTCGCCGACTTGCTTCGCAAGACGGCGGAAGCTTCGTCGCGGCGGATGCTCGGGCTGCCAAAGCGCACCCCTGCGCGTGCGTGGGGGGAGACAAGGAAACGCGCTACGGATTCCGTAGCACCGGCTGCCACGACCTCCCCGGTCGAGCCCATTCCAAGCTCGCAACAACCCCTCAGCGCGCCCCCGCCCAGCCTCGCAACAACCCCTCAGCGCGCCCCCGCCCAGCCTCGCAACAACCTCTCAGCTCGACCCCGCCCAGCTTCGCAACAACCTCGCAGCTCGACCTCGCCCAGCCTCGCAACAACCCCGGTCGGCGACGGTTCCTCCGTCGCCGACCGGCGCAGCGAGCCTTATAGGCGAGCGAGCATCTGACTCTCGGGCCGAGCGCCGAGCGGACAAACAGAGCCTACTGGGAGACTTGGTACGGCTGGAGGCCCTTGAACGTGACGGTCGTGACGGTGTCGGGGTAGACCCAGACGCGGTGACGGCCGAGGGAGACGAACTTGCCGTCGAGGAGGCCGCCCGCGGCGACCCAGACGGGGCCTTCGGGGACGTCGAGGGCGGCGTAGAGGCCGAGGACGCTGGTGCCGTCGGCGGCTTGATCGGGGAGGGGGTTGTCCTCGTTCGAGCTGAAGTAGGTGGTGATGACGCGCGACTGATCGATGTCGGCGACGGCGTTGGTGAGGCGGACGTCGCCGCAGTCGTGGACCTCGCCCGCGACGGCGCCGTGGCCCGGGGTGATGGGGGAGCCGATCGCGGTCATCGGGATGACGCCGTAGTCGGGCTCGGCGAGGGCGCGCGCGTCGTGCTGCCACTTGCCGTCGACGATCTCGGAGGTGGGGATGTAGACGTTGTACTGGATGAGAGGGGCCCAGAGGCCGGCGCCGTCGGCGTTCTCCGTCTTCACCGCAAGCTCCGTCTCGCTCGGGACGTTGGGGTAGGAGTAGCTGCACTCCCAACGCATGTCGCAGTCGTCGACCTCGCTCGACTCGCCGACGTTCTCGCAGGTCGTGGGGGTGACGACGCCCTCGCCGACCGGATCGCCGAGCTGGCCGTCGGCCTGGACCTTGTAGAAGGTGATCTTGAGATTGTGCGAGTCACAGCCGCTGGAGAAGATGCGGGCGAAGCCCTCGACGGTGACGGGGGCGGACGCGCCGGGCGGGGCGGGGTAGTTGGCGGGTTGGAAGCAGGAGACATCGGGCTTGCCGGTGCCGCTGAACTCCTGGACGTTCGAGCTGCGGGCAAGCTCGGCGGGCGGATCGTCGAGCGGGACGCCGCAAACCTGGTAGGCCTGGCCGGTGATGCTGTCGCAGTCGGGGCTCGCCGGGTCCGCCTGGCAGAACTCGGAGTTCGCCGCCTCGGCGAGGTTCTTGCCGCAGAGGGTGCCGCCACCTTGGGCACCGCCGCCTTGGTTTCCGCCTCCGGCCGCCTCCGAGCTGTCGCCGCATGCGGCCGTGAGAGTGAAGAGCGCGGCGAGGCAGGTCGCGACGCCGACCTTGGACTGGATGAGCCAAGCTTGAGCCATCCCCTACGATTGCCCGAGCGGCGCGCCGCGCACAAGATTGAGTCGCGTTTTTTTCGTGTTTGCGGCGGGCGTCGCGAACGGGTCCGGTGGTCGGCGTGATGCTCCGCGAGCGCATCTTCGAGAAGGCGAGGTCGCTCGGGTTCGACGCGATGGGGGTGGCGCGCGCGGACGTGCCGCTCGGGGTCGAGCACGACCGGTACCGTGGCTTCGTCGAGCGGGGCCTCCACGGGACGATGGCCTACCTCGCGGAGGGCTCGGAGGTGAGGCGGCAGCTCCACCACGACACGATCCTCGTCGGGGCGAAGAGCGTCGTCTGCCTCGCCCGGCGGTATCAGCGAGGGGAGGAGGATGAGGGCTCCGACCCGCCTCTCGCGAAGCTCGTGGCGCGGTACGCGCGAGGGCACGACTACCACAACCATCTGCGGAAGAAGGTCCGCGCCCTCGCGCGCTTCATGGCCTCGCTCGGCGACGATGTCCGCACGCGCGTCCTGTGCGACGAGGAGCCGGTGCTCGAGCGGGCGTGGGCGCAGCGCGCGGGCCTCGGCTTCGTCGGAAAAAACGGCCTCGTGATCGTGCCGGGGCAGGGGAGCTTCGTGCTCCTCGGGGAGGTCGTGACGACGCTCGCGCTCCCCGAGGACGAGCCGATGACGGAGCGCTGCGGGAGCTGCACCCGGTGCCTCGACGCGTGCCCGACGTCCGCGTTCGAGGCCGCGTTCGTGCTCGATCCGAGGCGGTGCGTGGCGTACCTGACGATCGAGGATCCGTTCGCGCCCGAACGCGGTGGGGTCGGGGAGCGCCTGTTCGGGTGCGACGACTGCCAGGCGGTCTGTCCCTACAACCGCGCGCCCGTCGATCGGGCCGCGAACGTGCGGCCGTTCCGGCCGCTCCCTGCGTTCGAGGGTCGCGGGCTCGCGGATTTGGTCCGGTTCGACGAGCACGCGTTTCGCGCGTTCGCCACCGGCAGCCCGCTGCGGCGGGCCACTCGCGCGGGGCTGGCCGCCAACGCGATCGACGTCGCGCGGGCGCGGCTCGAGCGCGACGGTCTCGATCCGGAGGGCGCCGAGGCGAAGGACGCGCGGGACGCGATCGCGGCCGGCGCGGAGAACGACGACGCGCGCGTGCGAGATCGCGCGCGCGCCGCCGCCGGCTCCGTGCGGCGGGCTTGATGCGGGAAGCCGATGCGGTGATAAGCGGCGCCCTCCCCACGTGCAAGCGCCCCGCCGTCGCCTCGTCCCTTCGCTCCCGAGACCGCTCGCGGGCGGGCCTCGCGCGGTGGTCTCACGCGTCGGAGCCCGGGTGCGGTCGCTCCTGCCGGATCTCCGCGTCGACTCGGCGATCCTGCGGCGCGCGGCGCGGTTCGGCGCGGTCGAGATGCCGGACGCGTTCGCTCGTTACAGCCCGCCCCTGATCGGGGCGATGTTCGCGCTCGCGCTCCCGAGCAAGCGCGCCCGCGTCGCCGACAACCTCCGGTGGGTCGGCGCGCGCGCCGACCTGGGGGACACCGTCGCCGTCTTCGCGCGCTACGCCCTCGTGCTGACGGAGGCCTTCGCGGCGAGCGCGGGTCGGAGGGATCCGATCGTGGCGCGGGTGATCGGGGACGATCGCTTTCAGAAGGCGAAGGCGCGCGGACGCGGCGTCATCATCGCCACCGCCCACACGAGCGGCTGGTACGCGGCGGGGCCGATCCTGGGATCGGTCTACGACGAGGAGGTCGTCATCGTGATGCAGCCGGAGCGAGACGCGTCGGCGCAGGCGCTCCAAGACCAGGCCAAGCAGAGCATGGGGATGCGAATCGTCCACGTCGGCGCCGATCCGCTCGCGGCGATGCCGCTGCTCGCGCACTTGAAGAAGGGAGGCGTCGTCGCGATGCAGATGGACCGCGTCCCGGCCGGGCAGCGCGCGGTCGATGTCACGCTGAGCGGTCGCCCGTTCCAGATCCCCGAGGGCCCGTTCGCGCTCGCCGCTGTCTCGGGGGCGCCGCTCTTGCTCGTGGTCGGGCGCAGGACAGGCCACCACGCCTACGAGATCGAGGCGGGCGAGCCGATCGTGCTCGAACGGCGTCCCTCGCGCGACCAGATCCAAGGGGCGGCTCAAGCGCTCGCCTCGCAGATCGAGCGGTACGTCCGCGCCCACCCGCGAGATTGGTTTCACTTCGGATGAGCCCGCGATCGCGCGCTCCCGGCTGAAATTTTCGTGTCACCTGACGCACGATCCGAAACGCGGTAAGGATCTCCTTCCCTGATGGCGCGTCTGCAAGTTGGTCTGCCCGAGATCGTCGGTGACGTGGCGAAGTACGCGACCAAGTTCGACATGGTCGAGCTTCGTCCGACGCCCGGCGCGGCGCCGCGCGCCGCCACGCTGCGCGGGTGGAGACGCGCGACGAACCCGAGCTTCACCTTCAGCGTCGTCCTGCCGCCCATCGTCGGCGAGCTGAAGATGAACAAAGAGATGGACGCCGCCCTCGAGGAGTCGCTCGCCGTCGCGACGACGATCGAGGCGCGGTGCGTCGTCCTCTCGACGCCCGCCGACGTACGTCCGACACAGCAAACGATGACGAGGCTCAGGGCGGTGGTGGAGCGACTGCCGAAGCCGAGCGTCGTCCTCTGCTGGGAGCCGCACGGGATCTGGGAGCGCTCCGAGATCATCCAGACCGCGCGCCAGCTCGGCGTCGTCCCCGTCTTCGACGCCGCGCAGACGGCGCTCGCGCCAGGGCCGATCGTCTACACGCGGCTGCGCTCGCTCGGCGGGCAGTCGGCGATCGGAGAGCGCGGCCTCGCGAGGGTGTCGGAGCAGCTCGTCGGCCGGCGCGAGGCGTGGGTCGTCGTGGAGCACCGTCCGAGCGCGGCCCGGGTGAGGTCGGCGCTCGCGGCGGCCTTGGAGCGCGAGCCGCCGGGCGGCGCTTCGGCGGTGATCGTGCGGCCGGCGCCCGGGCGCCTGCGAGCGGAGGACGAAGAGCAGTGAGCGTGCGGAAGACGAGCGCGAAGCTCGTGCCCTCTCGAGAGCCTTCGAAGGGGCCGGCCGCGAAGCCGGCGAAGCGCACCGCCTCGGCGGGCGCGAAAGAGGCCGAACGAAAGCCGAAGCGTCATCGCGAGGTCGGTCCCTCGGCGAAGTTCGCGGTGGTCGCTTCCGACGAGTCGTCGCGGGTCGCCGCCGAGAACGCCCTGCTCGACGGGGGCACCGCCGTCGACGCGGTGATGGCCGCGTACTTCGCGCTCGCGGGGGCGCGCCCGGACGGCCTCCTCGCCCCGATGACGGCGCTCGTGATCGGACCCGGCACCGGCGGTCGCGTCTACGATGGGCGCGCCGCGCAACCTGGGCTCGGCGTACCGCGCCCTCGCGGCTTCGTGCACGGCAGCGCGATCCCGCGCGCCGCCCTCGCCGCCGTCCCGCGCGCCCCTCACGCCGCGCTCCTCCTCCACGCGAAGCACGGCAAGCGCTCGCTCGCGAAGGCGGCGGCAGAGGGCGTGGCGACGGCGAGAGCGGCGGGGGCGAAGGCGCGCGCCGCGTTCTTGAAGCGGTTCGGAGAGGCGGGGGCGCTCGCGATCTCCTCCGAGCGCGACGCCTTCCTCCGCGTCGCGGGCCAGTTCGCGTCGGGCCTCCTCACGGAGGCGGATCTGGATCCCGAGCCTGCCCGCGCCGGCCAAGAAGAGGCGGCCAAGGTCCTCGAGGTCGAGGCGGAGGACGACGCCGTGACGCGCGTCCTCTCGGAGCCTTGGCCGAGCCCGGAGGAGGTCGTCGCCGCGGGTCGGGAGGCCCGCACCGTGGTCGTGGCCGACAGCCGCGGCATGCTCGCCGCGCTCGCGGTCCACGTCTCCGACGATCGTGCGCCCGAGGATCAGCTCGTCGTCCCGGAGATCGAGCTGTCCTTGCCCTTGATGGCGGAGCCGGTCCGGCGCGGTGAGACCCGCGTCGCGCCCGGGACGATCATCCCCGCGCGCCGCGCCCTCTACGCGGTGGACTGCGGCCCCGATCTGCGCGCCGCCCTCGCCGTCGACGCGGTGGTGGAGGCCCTCGCCATCGGCGCCGCCTTCGGGCGCCGGCCGGTGGAGCACGGGCTCGACGTGCTCGCAGGGTCGGTCCGAGGCCGGGGCGTGCTCGCGATCGCGCGCGGCGCGCGTCCGTTCGTGCTCGCCCCGCCTGCGGAGCGCGCGCCCGCATGAGAGCGGAGCCGCCTCCGTTCACCGTCGTCGAGCCCCCCGCGGCCGAAGAGACTCCCCTCTGCGTCGAGGTGCCCCACGCGGGCCTCTTCGTGGACGGAGAGGCGCTGAGCGACATGATCGCGCCGCTCCGATGCATCGGTCGGGACGCGGACATGCTCGTCGACGAGGTCTACTCGGTCGCGACCGAGGTCGGCGCCACCCTGATCGTCGCCCATTTCAGCCGGTACGTGATCGACCTCAACCGCGGTCTCGGCGAGGTCGACGGGTCGACGGTGGAGGGTGGGGTGGCGCAGTCGCTGCCGCGCGGGTTGATCTGGAGGACCAGCACCGACGGCGATCCCATCCTCTCGCGACGGCTGCGCCGCGAGGAGCTCGAGCGCCGGCTCGACAAGGTCTATCGGCCCTACCACGCCGCGGTCGCCTCGGTCCTCGAGCGGAAGCGGGCGCGCTTCGGGCGCGCGATCCTCCTCTGCGGTCACTCCATGCCGAGCCACGGCCGCCGCGGGCACGTCGACGTCGGCGCGGGGCGGGCCGACGTCGTGCCGGGAACGCGCGCGCGCACCACCGCGCGCAGCGACGTCATCGACCACGTCGAGGCCGCCGCCGTCGAGCGGGGCTTCTCCGTGAAGCACGACGACCCGTACAAGGGCGGGTTCTCGACCGGACACTACGGGCGCCCCGCGGAGGGCTTCGACGCGATCCAGATCGAGCTCGCCCGGCGGCTCTATCTCGACGAGACGCGCTTGTCGCTGGTCCCGGAAGGCGTCGCCCGTGCGCGCGCCTACGTGAAGGCGGTCGCGGAGCGGCTCGGTGACCTTCGCGGCTGACGTGCTCTCGGTCCTTGACAGAGGTTCCGCGATGAGGCACCTTCCGCGCCCTTTCCGAGGACACCTCGAGGTTCGGACGTCATGGCGAAGAGCGAAATCACGGGCAAGCGCAAGCTGAAGGGACGCAATGTCTCTCACTCCAACATCAAGACCAAGCGCTGGCAGAACGTGAACATCCAGACGCGTAGGGTCTTCATCCCGGAGGAGGGTCGCTTCGTGACCCTCGATCTGACGACCCGGGACATCCGCACGATCGACAAGATCGGGATCACCGAGTACGCGCGTCGCTACGGCGTCCGCCTCTGATCGCGCACGCGCGCATTGACGCTCCGCCCTGCGGGGTGTTGTTTGATCGCGATGGGGGATCGTCCGGACGGCCCCGCGCCGAGCTCACGTACTGCGACGGAGCGTGACACGCTCTCCGTGAGCGCGCGGCCGTCCGTCGCGGCGGCGCCGGCCGGCCCGAGGGGCACGGCGATCGGCGAGATCGTCGGCGGCAAGTACAAGGTCGAGCAGGTGCTCGGTGAGGGCGGCATGGGCGTGGTCGTCTCCGCCCTCCACCTCCAGCTCGGCGAGCGCGTCGCCCTCAAGTTCCTCCACGGCGCCGGCCGCGGGGCCGCGTCGGAGCGCTTCCGCCGCGAGGCGAGGATCGCGTTTCGCCTCCGCAGCGAGCACGTCGCGAGGCTCTTGGATATCGGGACCCTCGACGACGGGGACCCGTTCCTCGTCATGGAGCTGCTCCGGGGGGAGACGCTCGGAGCGAGGCTGCTCCGGACGGGGCCTCTCTCGCTCGTGGAGGCGTGCGATCTCGCGCTCCAAGCGTGCGAAGGGCTCGCGGAGGCCCACGCGCTCGGGATCGTCCACCGCGATCTGAAGCCGTCGAACCTGATGATCACGGAGCGACCGGATGGAACGCCGCTCCTGAAGATCCTCGACTTCGGCATCGCGAAGCTCCTCTACGACCGCGCCCCGCCGACCCTCGCCGACGCGCGAGGGGCCCCCGAGACGCACTCGTCGTCGATGCTGGGATCGCCCTCGTACATGTCGCCGGAGCAGTTTCGAAACGCGCGGGAGGTCGATGAGCGCACTGACGTCTGGGCGCTCGGGATCGTGATCCACCAGCTCCTCACGGGAGACTTGCCTTTCCGAGCGTCGAACGCGGCCGACACCCTCCGCGCGATCTTGGATCAACCGCCGCGTCTCCAGCTCGCGGAGCGAGGGATCCCGCAAGGGTTCTCTTCCATCGTCGCGCGGTGCCTGGAGAAGGCCCGCGAGAGGCGGTTTCCCGACGTCGCGGCGCTCGCGCAAGCGATCGCCCCGTACGGGTCACCGACGAGCCAGGGCGCCCCGCCTCGCATCGCGCGCGTGCTCGCCAGCGGCGCGAACAAAAGCTCCGCGCCGCCTCCCCCCGCGGGACCGGCGGCGGACGCGACCGAGCCCGTCGACCCGAGCGCGCTCAGGGCTGCGTTCGAGCCCACGGTGGCTGCCCCTCCGACGGATCAAGAGGAGATCGCGCCCACCCTCCGAGCGCACCACGCCCCGCCCGTGGGTCTGCGCAGCGCGCGGCCGCCGCGCTCGGGCACGGCCCGCTTCGCCATCGGCGCGATCGCGGCCGGCGCGATCGCGATCGGCGCGATCGCGATCGGGGTCTCGACCTCGGGTCGGCGGTCGAACGGACACCGCGTCCGTGACGACGACGCGGCGCGCGGGGCCTCGTCGAGCGCTGCCGCCGTCGCGACCTCCAGCGCGTCCGCGGCGGGCGCCGCGCCCAAGCCGTCCGCGTCCGGTCCCTCGTTCTCGTTCACGCTCACCTTCGGCAGCGGCTCCGCCAACGCCGGGACGGCGGGTGCATTCAAGAACGGGGAGCGCGTCTTTGCCCCGCGCAAGCCGGGAGCCAGCTTCGAAGAGGCGACGGTGACCGAGCGGCAAGGCGACCGATATCAAGTGCGCTTCGAAAGGCCACCTCGGGACTCGGTGTGGCTCGAGCCGGGTCAGATCCGTCGGTGACGCGGCGGTCGCGGTCGCCTCTCTTCACTGCCGCTCGTAGGTGAGATCGTAGACGAGCTCGGAGGGGAGCTGGCTGGCGTACACGCGGACGTGCAGGGTCAGCTTCCCGTCGTCCTTCAGCGTGTACGTGTTCACGCGTCCCTTCGCGATGCCCTTCGCGGTCTGGGTGAGCGTCCGGTCACCGACCGAGAAGGTCACGTCCATCATCTCTCCGTTGATGGCCTTGACCTTCACCGCGCTCGAGCCGTCGAGGGGCGCGCTCACCGTCTTGCCGTCGGTCGTGACATGGACCGTGTCGGCGTCGGCGGCGATCCGGATCTCGTTGGGGATCACGTTCCCCTCCGCCAGCTTCTGCTCGACGATGGGCTTCGCGATGAAGTTGAACGTCGCCGCGATGTTCTCGATCTTCCGCCAGAGCACGCGCTTCTCGGGGGTGCCCCCGACCCAGCGATAGGTGCCGGCGAGGGCGTCGATGGGGCGGGCGGGCGCGGCCTCCGCAGCGCTCTTCGGGGCGGGCGGAGCCTCTGCGACGGGGGCCGCCGCCGGGGTCGGGGTCGGCGAGCCCGCGTCTTGCTCCGAGGTGGGGGCCTTGGTCAGGGAGTCCATCGAAGCGCCCCCGCATGCCCCCGCGAGGACGAGAGCCGCAGAGAGCGCGACGACGTGACGACGAGGTGGAGTGGTTCGCGGCGGGCAGATAGGCATGCCGGTGAAGGAGCAGCGACCATGCCACGCGGCCATTGCGGAGAGACGAGGCGCTTCACCGCGTCGGGCTCTGCGCACGCGCGACACGTGACGTTTTCGCCGCGCACAGAGGCTGTCCCAAGAGAGGGGAGGGCGCGCGTCGCGCTCCGCGCTCGCCGAGAGAGGGCAGAGCTTTCGCGTCGTCGTGCTGTATGTTGCGCGGCAAGCACGCGGCCCGCAGCTCGGCTCGCCAACCTTGGCCTGCACCCCGTCGTCTCGAGGCTGGGACTCTCCCATTGGCGTCGTCTCGAGACTCAAGCGGTGCTTGCATGGCGTTGTCTCGAGACCGTCCGCCGGCCTCGCCTCGATCCCTGAACCGCCCAGGCCTTTCTTGACAGGCGCACAGCGGGGCGAGGTTCCGAGTAACGTGCGGCCATGCGCACCGACTCTCTGCTCTTTGTCTTGGCCTCGCTGGTCACCGCTTGCTCCTCCGCCCCGCCTCCGACCGTCGGTGGCGAGCACGGGCCGCATCACCACGGCTACGGGAAGCGCTTCGAGAAGGCGGACGAGTGGACGAAGGTCTTCGACGACCCCGCGCGCGACGCGTGGCAGAGGCCGGACGCGGTCGTCGCTCTCCTCGAGCTGAAGCAGGGGATGACCGTGGCCGACATCGGGGCGGGCACCGGCTACTTCATGGAGAGGCTCTCGAAGGGGGTCGGCCCCTCGGGGAAGGTGCTCGAGCTGGACGTCGAGGCCGATCTCGTCCGGTTCATGCGCGAGCGCGCGACGAAGGGGGCGCTCGAGAACGTGCGCGCCGAGCTCGTTCCGCTCGACGACCCGAAGCTCGATGCGGGGAAGGTCGATCGGATCCTCGTCGTCGACACGTGGCATCACATCGGCGAGCGCGCGGCCTACACGAAGAAGCTCCACGACGCGCTCGCCCCGGGAGGCTTCGTCGCCGTCGTCGACTTCAAGCTCACGAGCGACAAGGGTCCCCCGAAGGAGCACAGGCTCGATCCGCTCTCGGTCGCGAACGAGCTCGCGGGGGCGGGGCTGACGACGCGGGTCGACGAGACGACGCTCCCCGACCAGTACGTGGTGTTCGGAACGAAGCGCTGAGGACAACGCAGTTTTCGGATCGTCTCGCGCGAACGCGCGAAGGGCTTCCGAGCGCCGCTAATTTGGTATGGCCGGTCCGGACGAGTAATGTCCGCCCTGTTCCCGCAGACGTCCGACCATGCCGAGTCGCACCACCCACGCCCGCCCGCTCCCAGACTCCGAGGTGCACCGCCCGGAGACCATGTCGAAGCGGATCCTCGGCCTCGCGTGGGACGATGTCCTGCCGCTCTCGGTATCGGGGCTGATGGTCCGCGCGGGATCGTTCGAGCGCGACGGTCTGCCGTTCGTGCGCGCGAGCTACGAGGCGCTCTTCGGCGGCGCGTCCGAGGCGGGGCGCTTCCTGAGCGATCCAGAGACAGACGCGAAGAGGCGATTCGCGGCCGAGATGGACACCCTGTGTCTGTGTGACGGTCCGCGCACGGTGGGGCTCTTGATCGGCCATCCGCTCGACTGGTCGACCTACTACTGGCGGAGCGTCGCGCTGCTGCCGGAGCACCGCGCGCGGGGCGTGCTCGCGCAGATCATGGAGCGTACCTACGCGCCGCTCGCGGCGGCGGGGGTCGAGCGCGTCGAGGGGGAGTGCTCCCCGACGAACGCGCCGATGATGCGAACGTTGGTGAAGCTCGGGTTCGTCGTCACTGCGACCACGAACTCGGAGCGGTGGGGGGCGACGGTCCGATTCACGAAGTTCCTCCGCGATGAAGCGGAGGAGGTCTTCGGCCGCCAGTTCTGTCGCGTCCGCGCGCGGGGAGTGCAGGCGCAAGGCACCATCCACCCACTACAAGGAAGGAAGGCACCATGAAGAAGTTCGCTTCGCTCACGATCTGATCCCCCCCTGTGACCACCACCACTTGCGGCGCCGGCAACACGCGGCGCCGCTTTGCTTTGGGAACGAACGATGATTGCCAGCGCACTTCGCGTCGAGATCGAGCGCTACGCGGCGAGGATGCCGCACGAGAACCCCCTGTTCACGAGGGCGGCGGAGGGAACCCTGACCCCGGTGCACCTCGCGCACTACCTCGCGAGTGTGAAGCACCTCGTCGAGCACAGCCTGCCGCACCTTCGTCGCGCCGCGAGCCACGCGCGAGCGGTCGGTGACGAGCGGCTG
Source organism: Polyangiaceae bacterium (assembly GCA_044225865.1). GTDB lineage: Bacteria > Myxococcota_A > Polyangia > Polyangiales > Polyangiaceae > Xiheicaenibacterium. Next base: position 28,113 of record JBGAID010000018.1, read on the forward strand.
GTCGCGCACTTCGCCAAGAAGTGCGGTGAAGAAGCGGGGCACGAGCTGTGGGCCGAGGCCGACATTCAGAGGAACGAGCGCCGCACCCGCCTAGTGGGACAGCGGGCGCGGCCGAGCGTGAACGAGCTCATCCGCTTCATCGAGGACACGATCGACGAGGACCCCGTCCTCTACCTCTCGTACATCCTCTTCGCCGAGTACTTCGTGGTGCTGCTCGGCCCCGCCTGGCTCGCGCTGCTCGAGGAGCGCTGCGGGATCCCGCGGTCGCAGATGACCTTCGTGGGCAACCACGCCGAGCTCGATCGCGACCACGCGGAAGAGGCCTTCGATCGGATCGACGAGCTCGTCGGTGACCCTCGCAAGCTGCGCCGAATGCGAGAGGTCCTCGTCGAGTCCATCCGTCGCTTCGACGTCTTCGCGGCCGACGTCGTCGCGGCCGGGGACGAGGAGCTCCACGCCGAGCGTGTCCGTGCTCCGGCTGCCTGAAGGGTGGGGCGCCCCCGAGCGCGTCGCCGACACGATCGAGGCGGACGGGATCGAGATCCCTCGCGCGGGGATCGCGACCATGAGCCCCACCGGCGAGCAGGTCACCGGCTCGGCGGCGGGGCGGGGAGACGTCGTCGCGCGGGCCGGCTTCGAGCTCCTCGAGCGGGTCGCGACCCTCGAGGCCGCGAGCCAACCCCGCCTCGTCTTGCGGACCGCGGCGGGGGACGAGGTCGGCGAGGTCGAGGCGAGCGTGCTCTTTCCGGCGAGCCCCGATCCGGGGCGCTGGCGTTACGCCCGCTCGAACGGCGTCGCCCTCCACGCGAGCTGGGAGGCGGCGTGCGAGCGCGCGCGGCGCGAGCTCGTGGAGCGCGACCGGATCTTGCGCGCCTGGTACGGCGAGACGCGTCCGCGAGCGATCGACGTCGGCGAATGCGAGCTCTCGCGCGCGGGAAGCTATGAGGTGCTCGGCGTCGAGCTCGTCGGCCCGGCTGGGGGGACCTTCGGCGAGGATCTGGTCGTCGCGGCTGTCTTCGGCTTCCCGCGTCGGCCCGCCGTCCCCCTCGTCTTCGGCTACGGGGCGGGCGTCGACCGGCGGGAGGCGGTCGAGATCGCGTCCAAGGAGGCCCTCCAGATGCTCGCGTTCCTCTGGGGCGAGGAGATCCCGGCCACGAGGCCGGCGCCGACCCCGAGCCCGATGGGACACCTCGACTGGCACCTCTTTCCGGGCCACCACCGCCTGCTCCGGAGGTTCTTGCTCGAAGGACACCCCGCGCCGACCGCCCCGCCGAACGCGGTGTCACCGACCCCGCCGCTCGCGTTCGCGGATCTCACCCCCCGCTGGATGGAAGAGGGGCTGCGGGTCGCACGAGCGATCTGCGAGGCGGCGGCCCCCCTCGCGTTCGGCGCATCGCCGTTTACCGCCCATCTTCCGAACGACCTCGCCATTCACCCGGTGGCCTAATCGACCCCTGCCGCGACCGATCTCGCAGACCGCAGCCGCCTGGGAAGGGTCGGCGAGCGCGGAGCGCGCCGGGGGTCTGAGCGCGCCGCAGAAGCTCGGCGCGCGCAAAGAGCGGCCCTCCTCGCGGATGTCCTCGCGGGGAGGTATCCTCGGCGCCCGCGTGACCATCGCGTTCCCGCGCTTCGAAATTGGCGCCGAGCTCGGCCACGGGGCGCACTCGGTCGTGTACCGAGCGCGCCTCGATGGGGAGCTCTGCGCGCTCAAGGTGCCGCGGGCGCGCGGGAGCTGGACGCGGTGGGTCTACCGAGAGGCGGTCGCGCTCGCCCGCGTCCGGTGCTCCGGGCTGCCGGCCGTCCTCGAGGTCGGCGAGCACGAAGGGCTGCCCTACCTGGCGATGGAGCTCGTGGCCGGTGAGACCCTCGCCGCTCGGATCGAGCGTCGCCTCCTCGACGCGGCGGAGGCAGTGTCGATCGGGCACTCGCTCCTCGCGACCCTGGAGGCGGTGCATCGGGCGAGCCTCGTCCATCGAGACGTGAAGCCGCGGAACGTCGTGCTCGAGGAGGACGGCCGGGTGCGCCTGGTCGACTTCGGGTTCGCGACCCCGATCGAGCGCGCCTCCGAGAGCGACGGCATGTGGATCGGAACACGCGGATACGCGGCCCCCGAGCAGCTCCGCGCGCCGGCGCGCGTGGACGGGCGGGCCGACCTCTACGGGCTCGGCGTGGTGCTCTTCGAATCGCTGACGGGCGTCGTGCCGACGTACGGGGCCGACGACCTCGATCGCAGCCTCGCCGAAGCGCGCGTGCCTCGCGGGCTCGCCGCCGTCATCAAGGGGCTCCTCGCCTCCGCCGCCGAGAACCGCTACCCGGACGCGGCCGCGGCGCGCGCCGATCTCGATCGGGTGAAGGAGGGCAAGCCTCCGCGCGGGCCCCTCGCCAGCACGCGCACGCCCGTCCTCCCGCCGATCGTCGGTCGCGAAGCGGACCTCGCGCGGTTCGACCTGCTCGGGGCGCGTGTGACCGCGGGGGACGGGCGCGTCGTGATCCTTCGGGGAGAGAGCGGCAGCGGCAAGACCCGTCTGCTCGCTTCGGTCGAGGCGACCTGGGGCGCGACGCGACGCGGCCGGGTCGTCTCGGCGCCGAGCCGGGTCGGGGATCCGCCGCTGGCGGTGCTCCGGCGCATCCTGGAGGCGTTCGCGATCGAAGGGAGCGCGGAAGCGCGCCCCGACGAGGGACCGGCGGGGGCGACCGCGATCGAGATCCTCCGCGGGGCGGTCGAGCCTCACCTCGGACCGCTCGTCCGCGTCATCGCTCCGAACGTCGGCGCTCGGCTCGGGGGCAACGAGGAGCTCGGGTTCTCGGCGGGCGTGTTCGCGGAGGGCGCGGTCGAGCTCCTCGTCCGACTCGCGAAGCTCGGCGGACCGATGCTCCTCGTGGTCGACGATCTGCAGTGGACCGACTCCGCGAGCCGAGACGTCCTCATCCGGCTCGCCCATCGTGTCGCGGAGGCTCCGCTCTTGCTCGTCCTCTCCGTACGACCCGACGTGAAGGCGAGCGGGGCGATGCAGCGGCTCGCCACCCTGGACCCGCATCGGGTGGAGGTGTTCGAGCCCGCCCCCCTCGAGCGCGCGGACGTTCGGGCCCTCGCGGTGGCTCACCTCGGCGCCGACGACGTCGAGCCGCGCCTCGTCGATCTCATGACGACGCTGGCCGGCAACACCCCCCTCGGCTGTCTCGAGGTGCTGCGCGCTTTCCTCGACACCGGCGCGCTGCGCCCGCTCGCCGGTCGCTGGCACCTCGACGTCGAGCGGGCCGAGCGGGTCGCGCTCCCGGCGGGGGCGGTGGCCCTGCTCGGTCGGCGGGTGGACGAGCTCCCGGGCGCTACCCGAGACGTCCTCTCCTCGGCGGCGGTGCTGGGCTCACCTTTCTCGGAGGACATCCTCGCCCGCGTCGTGTCGCTCTCGCCCGCCGATCTCGGCTACGCGTTCGCGGACGCGCGTCGCGCCGGGCTCCTGCAGGATCACGATCCACGGCGACAGCGCTTCTCCCACGATATCGTCCGGGAGATGCTGGAGCGTCGGCTCCCGCCCGAGGCGAAGCGCAACGTCCACGCGGCTTGCGCGCGCGCGCTCGCGGCGGAGGGCGACGCCTCTCTCGACGGTCGGTGCAAGATCGCCGATCACTTCATCGCCGCCGCCCCCGTCGCCGATCCCGGCGAGGCCTTCGAGGCGATGTATGGAGCCGGGGCGGCGTGTGTCGATCGGTTCGCGAACGAGCGCGCGACCCACTACCTCGACCACGCCCTCGCCGAGGCCAAGCGCAGCGGCATCGTCCCGGACGCGGACTTCCACGCCGCGGCCGGGGAGGCGAAGCTCCGCACCGGCGCCCTCGCCGATAGCCTCGCCTCCTTCGAGGCCGCCCTCGTCTCCACCAACGAGGCGCAAAAGCGCGCGACCTTCTACGGCCGGATCGCGTGGGTGCATCAGGTCGCGATCGACACCGACCGCGCTTGGTCCGCGCTCGCGCGCGCGTTCGACGCGATCGGGGTGCGGATGCCGGTGGAGGGTGTGCTCTCGGTCGGCGAGACGATCGTGCGCGCGGCGCGGCTCAGCATCCTCAAGCGGACGAGCGCGGCGGCCCCGGAAGATCGGGCGAGGATCTCGCTGCTCTGCGACCTCCACTACCAGAACCTCCGCCTCGGCGTGGAGTGCGGCAAGCAGCTGCGTTTCGTGCAGAGCACCTTCCAGGGCCTGGAGCTGAGCGAGAGCCTGGGGCCTTCGCGCGAGCAGGCGCGCGCGCGGGGCAGCTATGGCTTCTTGCTCGTGGCGCTCGGCCGGCGCGCGACCGGGCTCGCGGAGATCGCCCGCGCCCGCGCCACCGCGGAGCGGCTCGGCGATCCGGTGACGGTCGCCTCGTGCGTGCAGCACACCGCGCTCGCCGCCTGCTTCGCGGGCCGGTTCGACGAGGCCCTCCTCCTCCTCGCGGAGTGCCTCGACGTCCACGGTCATTGGCTCGAGCTCGGTGAGTACTGCGGCAACGTCGCGAACGCCGACTTCATCGAGTCCATCCGCGGGCGCGGCGAGAGCGCTTGGGGGTTTCTCTCGCGGGCGGTGGAGCGCTTTCGACGGAGCGAGACGACGAGGGCGGTCTTCCACGCTTACTTCGTCCAGCGGGTTCGCGCCGGCCTCGCCAGCCTCGGTAAGGTCGCGGATGCGAAGGACGCGTGGCTCGCGTCTCAGCTCGAGGCGGCGGAGCCGGCGCCTCGGGAGACCAAAGGGTCGTTCGGGTTCGTGGTCTGGGGGGCGCGCGCCCGCGTCCACCTCGATCGGGACGAGCTAGGCCCTTCGTTCGAAGCGCTCGTGGCCGCGTTCGAGGCAGAGGGCCACAACCCTCGCTTCAGCCACCCGCTCCTCGTCGAGTATTACATCGCCGTCGCCCACGCTCGCGTCGAGCAAGCCCTCGCGGAGCCGCGCGGGACGAGGGCGCGCCGGCTCCCCGCGCTCGCGAAGGCGCTCGGAGATCTCGAGCTCGCCGCCAAGCTCCCGCTGTTCAAGGCGCACAAGCACCTCGTCGCCGCGTGGCTCGCGGAGCTCTCCCAGGAGCGGCCGCGGGCGCGCGCCCAGGCGGCGCGCGCGGAGGAGCTCGCGATCGAGGCGACCTGCCCGTGGGTCCTCTCCGGGGTGGCGCGTCTTCGCGCGCATGTTCTCCGCGAGGACGGCCTCGAAGACGCCGCCCGGGAGCAGGCGCGGATCGCGGTGGCGCTCGCGGAGGAGCACGGCGCGAAGCCGCGAGCCCGAAAGCTTCGGATCGAGCTCGGCCTACCTCCGAACGAGGCGTCCGAGGGCGGCGTGTCGATCGCCAGCGGCGGGTCGGGCTCGAGCGCGGCCCGACGTCAGCTCTCCTCGCTGCTCCGGGTCGCGGAGGCGGGCCTTCGGGACCTTCGGCCGGAGCCGCAGGCGATCTCGATCCTCGACGAGCTGCTCGGAGACCTGGAGGCGCAGCGCGCGACGCTGTTGTTTCAACCCGACGCGGGCGCTCGCACCGAGCTCGTGGTGGGCCGCAGCCGCGACGGGGAGACGTTCTTCGGCGCCGAGGGCTTTCGCGAGGCGCTCTTGCGCAAGCTCCACCTGCGCGCGACGGAGGGGGTCGTGGTCGTCGCTGACGAGGCCGTGCTCCACGCCGGCGATCCCCTGATCGGGCGCGGGCGGCTGCTCGGCATGCCGCTCTACCTCGCCGATCGGCCGGTGGGAGCGCTCGTGGTGGAGCGGGAGGCCGCCGCCCCCGAGTTCGGACCGGAGGCGCACGCGCTGCTCGAGGTCCTCTCCCACCAAGTGCCGCTCGCGCTCGAGATCGCGCGGCTCCTCGTGGACCGCGAGCGTCTGCAGTCGTCGCTGCAGCACGCCCAGAAGATGGAGGCGGTCGGGCGTCTCGCGGGCGGCGTGGCCCACGACTTCAACAACATGATCGCGGCGATTCGATTCTCGCTCGACAGCCTCACCGCCCACGTCGATCGCGGCGACGACGCGGTCCAGGACATCGAGATCATCTCCCAGGCCACCCAGCGCGCGATGCAGCTCACCCGGCAGCTCCTGACATTCTCGAGGCACACGCCGCAGCCCGGACCCTGCTCCGTGAACGCGGTCGTCGAGGGCCTCTCGCCGATGCTGCAGACCCTCGTCGGAAAGGATATCCGGGTCGTCGCCGTTCCGTCACGCACGCCCTCGAGCGTGACCGCCGACCGCGGCGGGCTCGAGCAGGCGCTCGTGAACCTCGTCGTGAACGCGCGAGACGCGATGCCGGACGGCGGCGTCGTTCGGATCGAGGTGACGGAGGCGACGCTCGCCGCGGGCGTGTTCCACGGCATCGCCGCCGGACCGTACGTCGTGGTCGCGGTCGCCGACACCGGCCAGGGGATGAGCGAGGAGGTCATCGAGCGGATCTTCGAGCCGTTCTACTCGACGAAGCGGGAAGGGGTGGGCACGGGGCTGGGGCTGACGACGGTGTACGGCTTCGTGAAGAGCTGCGGAGGTCACGTGGACGTGGAGAGCCAGATCGGCCGCGGCACGACGTTCCGCCTCTACCTACCGAAGCACGACGGGAGCGCGCCCGAGCGAGAGGCCAAGCCGCGGGCGATCCAGGCCCGGGAGAAGCGCCGGCGGACCGTGCTGGTGGTGGACGACGAGGTCGTGCTCGTCGGCTCGATCCGCCGCATCCTCGAGCGCGCCGGTCACCCCGTGCGTGTCGCGACGAGCGGCGAGGAGGCCCTTCGGGTCGTGGAGGCGCATCGCGACGAGATCGGCCTCGCCATCGTCGACGTGCGGATGCCGGGGATGAGCGGTCCCGAGCTCGCGAGGCGCGTGGAGGCGCTCGGCGCGGGGTTCCGCGTCCTCTTCATCACCGCGTTCAGCCCCGAGGCGGTCCCGGTTCGCGAGGGCCTGTCCGCCGTGCTCCTCAAGCCCTTCTCGAGCCCCGAGCTGCTGCGTCACGTGGAGTTGCTCCTCGAGCCGTGACGGCGCGGCGGCCGGGCCTTCTCTTCGCCGCTCAGGAGCCGAACACGCGATCGAAGCCGTGACCGATGGCGACCCCGGCTGCCGTCATCGTCACGATCGGGACGACGATGGGGGCGCCCAAGAACGCGACGCCGGTCGCCGCGATCGCGGCCGAAGCGACGCCCGCCGCGGCGACACTGGCCCCGCCCACCACCGCTCCCCGCGCCGTTCGCTTTCCTGCGAGCTTCGCCGCTTGGACGGGGGTGAGCTCCCCGCGCTTGAGGCCCTTGGCCGCCTCGAGGATCCCGAGCGCGCCGTCCACGATCGCGCCCGCGGCGGCGCCCTGTCGGGTGGCGCGGAGCACCCCCGCGAAGGCGGTGCGAGCCGTCTGCCGGGCCACCGCCCGCACCGCGCTCTCCGTCACGACGGCGCGGACGCCGCCCGCCGACCCGAGGGCGATCGCGACCCCGTCGCGGCCATGCACCATGAGCGCGCGGGCGCCCTCGGAGGCTTTGGTGGGGATGTCGGAGAGCACCTGGACGCCGAGCCGCTCGACGACGGCGGGCTCGAGGGCGGCGCCGGCGCCGAGCCTCGCGCCATGAAGGCCCGCCCGCACCGCGGGCAGACCACGCGTCGCGACCCCGACCGCGGCGGCGAGCGTCTTCTTCACGGAGTCGGAGAGGGCGAGGGCGCTTTGCACGCGACCATCGTGACCGATCCGCGGCGAATGGGCCAACGCAAGCGTGCGCTGCCAGAGCACCGATCCGTTTGAAGGCCGAGTGATGTCGCGCGAGTTTGCGTGGGAGGCGCGCGCCCGAGGAGTGAGCACCACAGCACGACTCGCAGTCATGCGAGGAGCGGAGCGACGAGGCCGCGTGGATCACGCGTGAAATGGCGCGAAAGCGCCGGCTTTCAAACGGATCGGTGCTCTAGCAGGCTGCTGAAAGAGTCGGCGTGATGCCTCTCGGCACCGGAGTGGCTGCCAATTCACCCCCCGGCCCGCCTCGCTGTGCGAGGGGGAGATCCGTCGGAGGGCACGGCTGGAGCGAGCTCGCCTTGGGCCTCTCTCCTCCGCGCGCGAATGTTGAAAGCCGAGTGAAGTCGGGGGAGTTTGCGGCTGAAGCGCGCGCCCGAGGAGTGAGCACCGCAAGACTACTCCTCGTAATCTGAGGAGCGGAGCGACGAGGCCGTGTGGATCGGGCGCGAAATCGCGCGAATGCGCCGGCTTTCAACATGATCGGTGCTCTAGGATGGGCCCATGATCAAGGTCGTCGTGAGCGAGCTCGGCGAGACGCCGGAGGAGGCGATCGAGCGCCATGTCTCGATCGTGCAGATGGAGCTCCCGGCGGTGGCGGAGCTCGCGCCCGACGACGTCGTCATCGAGGTGAAGAGCGCCTCCGTCGGCTGGGTCGATCTCATCATGACGAGCGGGCAGTACCAGCACCTGCCGGAGCCTCCGTACACCCCCGGGCTCGAGTACGCCGGGGTCGTCCGCGAGGTCGGGCCCGCGGTGACCCGCGCGATCGCCCCCGGCGATCGCGTCCTCGTCGATGGCCTCCTCGCGGGTCCGCGATCGCTCGGCGCCCATCGCAAGTGGGGAGGCTGGGCGAGCTTCGCGGTGGCCCCCGAGGCGGCGGTGATCCCGATACCCGCGCCGCTCGACTTCGACCAGGCCTGCAACCTCCTCGGCAACTACGAGACGGCGTACCACGCGCTCGTCGCGCGGGGGAACCTCCAGCGAGGGCAGACGCTGCTCGTGTTGGGGGCCTCGGGCGCGACGGGGCTGGCCGCGGTTCAAGTGGGCAAGGCGATCGGCGCGACCGTCCTCGGCGTGGGGCGCTCGGCGAAGAAGCTCGAGATCGTGCGCGCGCTCGGGGCGGACGCGACGATCGAGCTCGGGGAAGGCGTCTCGCTCCGCGACGAGGTCCGCGCGAAGACGGGAGGGCAGGGGGTCGACGCCGTCTACGATCCGGTGGGCGGTGCGCTCTCGGTAGAGAGCATGCGGTGCGTGAAGTTCGGCGCGAAGCACCTCGTCGTGGGGTGGGCGGCGACGCCCTTCGTGGCGCGCGGCAAGGGCGCGCGTGGCGCCCCCAACGCGAACCAGCTGCCCACGAACCTCATCATGATGAAGGGCCTCGACGTGCTGGGCTGTCCGGCCGCGATCTCGATCTTGCACGATCCGACGCTGCGCCCGCCGCGGCTCGCCGCCGTCCTCGCGTGGGCGGAGCAGGGCTCGATCACGCCTCACGTCTCGCACCGCTATCCCCTCGCATCGATCCGAGAGGCGATGCTCGCGAAATGGAGGGGCGACGTCGTCGGAGGATGCGTCGTGCACCCCTGACCTCAGCGGGGCGCGCAGACCGCGAGCTTCGGATCGGGAGCGAGCGGGCAATCGGGGGCGAAGCCGGGCACGACCCCGATCCGAAAGAAGCCCTCCACGAGCTCTGGCTTCACCTCGATCTCCTGATCCGCTTTGCCTTGGCGACGAATCGTGAGCTTCATCGTCTTGCCCTCCGATCGCTCGACGAGGGTGGAGAGGCTCCCGAGCGCGGAGAACGCCGCTCCGTCGACGGCGACGAGGCGATCGCCGGCGAGGAGGCCGGCCTTCGCGGCCGGCGATCCCGCGATGACCTTCTCGAGATAGCCGGGGCAGCGCGCGCGCACCTTGCCATCGAGATCGCAGCCCTCGATGGCGCGCTCCCAGCCCGCGCACGCCGGCGATCGGTCGACGCGCTTTCGGATCGGGATCCAGCACGCCTCGAGGTCTCGCGTGGGGATGCGATCGCACTCCCAGATCGGATGGGCGGTGCAGAGATCCACGAGCGCCTTCTCGATCTTCTCGTCCTTCGCGCACTCCTTTCGGGACGCCCCGACGAGCCGGGCGCAGATCTCGGATCGGCGCGGCGCGGGCTCCTCCTTCGCGAAGGGCCCGGACTCTCTCGGCGCGGCGGTCTCGCTCGCGGCAGCGGCGACCGGCGCGCTCGAGACGACGGGCGACGCTTCGCTCGCAGAAGGCGCGCTTGGGTCTTCCGAGCCGCACCCGGCCGAGAGCATCGAGAGCGAGGCGACGAAGGCCGCCGCGCGCACCGCGCCCTTGCCCGGCGGCGATCCGGGGCGGTCCGGGGCGTGCATCCACTTCGGGACGTACCCTGCGCGAAGCGCGGTGTGTTCTATGCGCACGAGCGTATCATCGCCTCGAGACCACGTTGGGCAGGAGCGGCCGACTCGACGGCCGCGATCCTCCCGATCGAGAGAGCGAACCCCTACGATGCCCGAACGAGAGCCCGACGCGATCGGCACCGCCACCGCCGCCGCCGCGCCCGAGCGGAAGAAGCCGTTCTCGATGATCCGGACGTTCGCCCTCGCGGACGTCATCACCCTCGGCAACGCGTTCTGCGGCACGGGCGCGATCCTCGCGAGCATGCAGTACGTACGCGCCGAGGATCCCGAAGCGGCGACGGCGGCGTTCATCCTCCTGCCCCTCGCGCTCATTTGCGACATCCTCGACGGGAGCGTGGCGCGATGGCGCCGCAAGTCGTCACCGCTCGGCGGCGACCTCGACTCCCTCGCCGACGTGGTGTCGTTCGGGGTCGCCCCCGCCGCGCTCGCGTTCGCCCTCGGCATGCGCGGGGGTTGGGACGCGGTGCTCCTCTGCTTCTTTGTGGCGTGCGGCATCTCCCGCCTCGCCCGCTTCAACGTCACCGCCTCCGCGCTCTCCAACGGCACGGGGAAGGTGAAGTACTACGAGGGGACGCCCATCCCCACGAGCCTCCTGCTCGTCTTGATCCTCGGCATCGCCTACGCGAAGCACGCGACGGGGACAGCCCTATGGCTCGGCTCGGTGGAGATCGGCCCCTTCATCCTCCACCCGCTCGTGCTCATGTACGTGGTGAGCGGCTCGTTCATGATCAGCACGATTCGAATCCCGAAGCCCTGACCGCGGCTCAGTCGCCCCCGTCCGCTTCGTCGACCGAAGCCTCGTTGATGGGGATCTTGATCACGCGCAGCCCCCCTTCGGGTGCGGCCGGATAGCGGACCGCCTTCACGCGCGGCTCGACGCAGCGCTCGAGGGGCTTCGTGTAGCCAGGGCCGAACGTCACGTCCCGCACGCGGCCGTCCGCCTCCAGGGTCAGCTCGAGGGCGAGCGAGCCGCGGCCGGGCTTCTCGTTTCGAAGACACAGCGCGACGGCCCGAAGGACGCCTCGCTCCGTCGTCGAGAGGGTCGGGTCTTCGACGATGACGGGGTCGTCGTCGTCGCCCGGGCTGGGGCGGCGCGGCGCGCGAGACGTGGGCAACTCGCTCGGAGCGGGGGCGGAGGGCGCGACGACCGCGCTCGCTTGGGGAGCGGTGGAGGGCGCGGGCGCGGTCGTCGTCCCCGCCGCCGCGGGCGGACGCAGCGGAGCTTCCCCGAAGCCCTCTTGCGGCGGGACGATCGCGCGCTCGTCCACCTCCGCGCAGGCGCTCGACAGCAGGAAGACGACGAGGGTGATTCGCACGCGGGTTGGGTGCCTCATCGTTCGTGCGCGTTCACGCTCAGCCCGCGTCGTCGAGCCACTCGCTCCCGAGCTGCAGGATCCGTGCATGCTCCGGGATCGCCTCCAAGAAGCCCTTCTTGTACCGGGGGTCGGTCAGGCGCTCGGCGAGGCCCGCGATTCGATCGCGCGCGTCCTTCATCGCCTTGCGCGACGCCGCTCCGCGCGGGGTGCTCACCCCTTCCTCCGCGAGCACGAGGGCGTGGGTCAGCCGCAGCAAGCTCTCTCCCTCGCCCGCGCCTCCGTGCTGGGCGAGCAGCTCCATCCCGTCCGTGGCCGGCCGGAGCGCCTGCTGCGTCCGACCGGCGGCCACGCACGCTGCCGCCTTCACCCCGAGCGCGTGGGCGAGCAGGGCCGGGTAGGACTCGGCCGCGAGGATGGCCGCGTCCGCGGCCGCCATCGCAAGCTCTCGCTCGTCGCGCAGCGATCGGACGAGGGTGAGGACGGTCTGGCACATCGCCTCTGCCCATCGGTCACCGGCGGCGTGGATCGCTTCGAGGGCCTCTGATCCGAGGGAGAGCGCGCGCGCCGCCTCTCCTTGCCGGAACGCGGCGAAGGCGAGGTGGGTCTTCGCGAGCGACGCGACCGCGAGCTTCATCGGCTCTGCGATCCCGAGGGCCTCGTGCAGCGTCCTCTCTGCTTCGTCGTACGCGCCAAACCGGAGCAGCAGCGCGCCCGTCGCGACCCGCTGCTCGCAGGCGTTTCGAACGTCCCCCGCCGAAGTGAACCGCTCGAGGGCCGAGAGCCGGAACGGCAGCTCGCGCGCGACGTCGCCCACGAAGAGCGCGCGCTCCGCCATCGCGACGTCGATCCACGCGTGGACGACCGGCTCACCGCTCGCGTGCTTATCCATCCGCTCGCGCACCGCCCGCACGAGGCGCCGGGCCCGAGCGAGCGAGCCGCCCCGGATCAGCGCGACGCCCACGCGGCAGGCGGCGATGATCTGGGCGGAGGACGCTCGCCCATCCAGGCCCGCGAGGAGCGCCTCCGCGGCCGCGGTCGCGCCTTCGATCTTCCCGATCCGCACCCGCGCGAGCCACCCGTACCCGAACGCGCCGAGGAAGCTCGTCGCGCCCCGCGGCAGCACTTCCATGGCCGCGAGCGCGGCCGCGAGGCTCTCCTGATATCGCCCGAGCCAGAGCTCCGCGATGGACCGCACGAGGTGGAGCTGACCGAGGAGCTCGCCTCCCTCCGCGGCCGTGATCCCTTGCTCCGCGAAGAGCACCGCCTCCTCGAGCGCGTTCACCCGGAGCGCTCGCTGGGCGCTGTCGGCGGCGAGATCCACGAGATCGATAGGGGCGTCCGACCCCCGCGCGAAGTCGCTCTCGCCCTCCGTCGTGGCGCGGATCCAATCGTGGGGGGCGGGAGACGGGAAGGAGATGCTCACCCCCGGCGAGCTCTCTCTCGGGAAGGAATGCGGATCCGCGCCGCCCAGAAGGTCTTCTTCCGGCTCCGCGTCCACGAGCTCGACCTCCTCCAGGTCGCTCTCGGTAAGGACGATCGAGTCGGGCTCGTCGTGGGCGGGACGGAGGGTGCGCCGCTCTTCGATGGGAGCGGCGGCGTGGGTCAACCGCAGGAGCTCCGCGTAGACGAAGTGCATGTCGGGCCGCGCGTTCGAGTCGCGCGCGAGGCAGCGGTGCACGAGCGCGACCGCCTCCGGGGTCGTCTCCGGCGCGCGCTCGTCGAGGCGGGGCGCGTCGTGCTCGGTGACCTGCTGGAAGATGGGGATGGGCCCGGAAGGATCGAACGGCGAGCTGCCCGCGAGCATCGCGTAGAGCACCGCGCCGAGGGAGAACACGTCGCTCCGCCCATCGATCCATCCCCCCGGCACGAGCTGCTCGGGGGCGAGGTAGCGCGGATCCCCGAGGGGGAAGCTCGCGGGGCCGCGCCCCACCCGGAACCCGGCGAGCTTCGGCGCCCGCTCCGAGAAGGGCGCGCGGGTGAGGACGATGTTGGCGGGGGTGATCTCGCGATGGGCGATCCCGAGGGCGTGGGCGGACGCGAGCGCGCCCGCGATCGGCCGCGCGATCGCGAGGGCCTCCTCCTCGGGTAACCTCCGCCGCTCGACGAGGTAGGCGTCGAGGGTGGGCCCGCCGAGGAGCTCTTGGATCACGTAGAGCGCGCCGTCGCTCCGGCGCCCGATCTCGAGGATGCCCACCACGCCCGGGTGGGCGACGCTCGAGGTGATGTGCGCTTCTCTTCGGAAGCGCCGGATGTGATCGGGATGGGTGGCGAGCTCCGGCACGAGGGCGCGGAGGGCGACGCGGCGGCCCATGAGGGTGTCCTCGGCCTCGAACGTCTCGATCGAGCCGTCGCGCCCGAGGCGCCGGACGAGCGCGAACTTGCCCGCGACGATCATTCCCTCCGCGAGGCCGCGGCTCGTCGACGGCCCCTCCAAGGGGCGGTCGCTCGTGAGCCCCACCCCGCGCAGCGTGCTCGTGCGACTCGTGATGCGCGCGCTCGACGCAGGCGGGTCGGCGTCTTCGGTCGCCATGGAGGCGGCGATTATCGCCCGACATCGCTCCCGCGCGGTCGACCTTTTGGTCGCGGGCAAACGCCGCTGCTACGTTCTTCGGGGTGACGTCCACCTCCGGCGAGCTCGGCGGCTTCATCGACGCCTACCTCGATCACCTGAAGGTCGAGCGAGCCCTCTCCAAGGCTACCCTCGAGGCCTACGGCGGCGACCTCGCCCGGATGGCGGCCGCGCTCGAGGATCGGGGGGTGCGCGAGCTGCGCGCCATCGGCGGGGGTGAGCTCTCCGCTGTCCTCGCCGGGGCGGACGTGAGCGCGAAGTCCCAGGCTCGTCACCTCTCGGCGATGCGCGGCTTCTTCAAGTTCCTGGTGCGGGAGCGCCTCTTGGATCGGGACCCGACCGAGCTCATCGATCGGCCTCGCCTCATGCGGAGGCTGCCCAAGGTCCTCTCCGCCGAAGAGGTGCTGAGGATGATCGACGAGAAGACGATCGCGATGTCCTCCGCTCGGAGCTCGGAGAAGATCTCGCCTTCGGCGGCGTTCCGAGCCGCTCGCGATCGCGCCATGTTGCTCCTTCTGTACTCGAGCGGGTTGCGCGTGAGCGAGCTCGTCGGGCTGCGCGTGCAGGACGTCGACCGGGCCCGCGGGATCGTGAGCCCCCTCGGCAAGGGCCACAAGCGGAGGCTCGTCCCGGTGGCCGAGCCCGCCCTCGTCGCCCTCGATCGGTACCTCGAGCACCGCGCCACGCGCGCCGCCGCTTCGGGGCGCAGCGCCGGAGATTTCCTGTTCCTCGCGCGCGGCGCGCGACCGATGACCCGGCAGGCCGCCTTCAAGCTCGTCCGTCGGGTCGCACGCGCGAGCGGGATCTCCCGCGCCATCTCTCCGCACAAGCTGCGGCATTCGTTCGCGACCCACCTGCTCGCGGGTGGCGCCGATCTCCGGAGCGTGCAGGCGATGCTCGGCCACGCCGACATCTCGACGACCGAGATCTACACCCACGTCGCCTACGATCACGTCCGCGCCGCCCACGCGAAGGCCCACCCGCGCGCGTGACAGCGGCGCCCTTGTGGCCTCTCGGACGCGCCGCGTGTGCGAGCGGACGCGACGCGCGCGCTCGGATTCCTCCCCTGTCTTTCTGTGAAGGCTTCGTCGGCGCTTGATCCTTCGGCCCCTTTGTTGCTGAAGTGTGCGCCCGATGGCACCCGAACGATCGGACCTCGCGGCGCGGAACGCGTCTCGCGGAGGCTCCCAGGTGGAAGCGCATCAAAGGCCGCGGCCCCGCCGCTTCGTGCGAGCGCTGCCGCTCTTCATGCTCGCGGTGGTGGTCGCGTGCATCCAGGGGTCGCGCCCTCCCGCCGTCCCGCCCCACGGCACGCTCGGCCTCAAGGAGCTCGGCGGGGCCGACGAAGAGAAGGGCCCCCTGCGCGTCGTCTACGCGTCACCCAAAGGCAAGCTGAAGGGGCCGAGCGAGGTCACGATCCTCTTCAACAAGCCGATGCGGGCCCTCGAGGTCGCGGGGAAGGAGGCGCCCTTCCCGGCGAAGATCGATCCGCCCATCCCCGGCACCTGGCAGTGGGCGGGCACGCGCGCGGCCTCGTTCATCCCGGCGAAGGACACGGGCGGAGGAGCGTTCCGCCTCCCGAAGGGCACCACCTTCACCGTCACGATCCCGAAGGGCACGCCGAGCCTCGACGGCGACACCCTCGCCGAAGACTTCAAGCTCCAGTTCGAGACGGAGCGGCCGCACGTCGTGAGCACCGCCCCCAGCGCGTCGTCCGAGGATCTGAAGCCGGAGGACCCGTTCACCCTCTTCTTCGATCAGCCGATGGCGGACCTGGAGGTGGAGAAGGCGGTCTCGATCACCGCCTCGGGAAAGCCCGTCGCGTTCAAGGTGACGCGGCCGGAGCCCGGGAACGAGAAGCGCTTCTTGCTGACGCCCACCGCCCCGATGCCTCGCGCGAGCCGCATCGCGCTGAGCGTGAGGGCCGGGCTGCGCGGCAAGGAGGGGCCTCTGCCGATGGAGACGGCGCAGTCGTTCGACTTCGCGACGTTCGGCCCCCTCTCGGTGCGTGAGGTGCGGTGCACGTACAAGCGCGCGGACGGGAAGTGCGACGCCCCCGACGGGGTCGTGCTCGCCCTGACGAACCGGGTGAAGCTCAAGGATCTGAAGAAGGCGATCTCGATCGATCCCCCCGCGAAGCTCCGCTTCAGCTCGTGGATGAGCGACGACGAGACCTACAACAACATCGAGCTCGCGGGGGGCTTCCTGCCCGGTCGCGCCTACACGGTCACGGTCCGCGGTCCGCTCTCGGACGAGTATGGCCAGCCTCTCACCGCCACGTTCGAGAAGCGCGTCGAGTTCGGGGACCTCATGCCGATCGCGCGGATCGGGGTCACGAGCGGCGTGCTCGAGGCGAGCGCGCGGCGCGACGTCACCGTCGGTCACGTCAACACGAGCGATCTCAAGGTCGGCACCGTGAAGCTCGACGAGGACGCGATCCTCGCCCTCGAGAACGACAAGCTCTCCTTCGACGAGATCCTCAAGCTCCCCGGGTTCTCTTCGACGAACGTCGCCGCCGGTCGAAAGAACGTCCTCGAGCGCGCCCACGTGTCGATCGACTCGGTGCTCGGGCCGAAGGGGAAGGGGACGTTCGCCCTGACCTCGACGTACACGTCCGGTCGCGCCGCTCAGACCGAGAAGAGCGTCGTCATGGTCACCGACCTCGGGGTGAGCGCGAAGGTCGGGCGCCTCGGCACCGTCGTCCTCGTCACCCGCCTGGCGGACGCCTCTCCTGTCGCGGACGCGGACGTGAAGATCCGCCGGCGAGGCAAGCCGGGGGTGACGAAGAAGACCGACGCTCAAGGCTTCGCCGTCTTCGATCCGAAGGACTTCGTGCCCAGCTTCCAAGACGACGACGCGGTCGTGTTCGCGCGGACGAAGGACGACTTCGCCTACAAGGCCGTCTCCGACAACCTCTGGACGGACTCGTTCGACCCCGGCGAGGACACCACCATCGCGATGATGTTCGACGATCGCGGGATCTACCGGCCCGGCGAGACGGCCCACATCAAGGGCATCCTCCGAGACCCTCTCCCGACGGGCATGTCGACGCCGTCCAAGGGAACCCCGATCGAGATCACCTTCGAGGGGCCCGACGGCGAGAAGCTCCCCGCCCAGAACCCGACCACGACCGAGTACGGGACGTTCTCCTTCGATCTGAAGATCCCCACCGCCGGGCGCCTCGGCACCTACTACCTGCGGGCTTGGCGCGGCGGCGTGACGATCGCGGAGCGCGGGGTCGAGGTCGCGGAGTTCCGCGCCGCCGAGTTCAAGGCGAGCGTCGAGAGCGATCGCCCCAGCTACATCCGTGGCGACTCCGCGAAGTGGATGGGCCGCGGCGACTTCTTCTACGGCGCCCCCATGAACGGGGCGAAGGCCGAGCTCGTCGTGGCGCGGACGCCGACGTCGTTCTATCCGCCGAACACCGACGGCTTCTCCACGAGCGACTACGCCTACCAGGCAGAGCTGGCCGATCGCTCCATGCGCCAGTCGGTGCTCGCGAACAGCAAGGTCTCGCTCGACGCGAGCGGCACCGCGACCACGAGCGCAACCCTCGATCTCCCCGGTCAGAGCGGCCCGGAGACGGTGCGCTGCGTCCTCGATGTCACCGACGTCTCGCGCCAGCAGGTGTCGGCGTCGACGAGCGCGATCGTCCACCCCGGCGAGCACTACGCGGCCCTCTCCCTCGACAGCACCTTCGTGGAGGCGAAGACGAAGCTCTCTCCGAAGTTCATCGCCGTGAAGCCGAACGGGGATCGGGTCGTCGGGGCGCCCCTCAAGGTCTCGTTCATCAAGCGCACGTGGGCGACCGCGAAGCAGGGAAAGGGCGCGACGGCCGCGTCGAGCATCTCGACCCCCGTCGACACCGTCGTCAGCTCCTGCGCGCTGGTGAGCCAGAAGGCGCCCGTGACGTGCGACGTCACCCCGCCCGACGCCGGCCAGTACATCGTCCGCGTCGTCACGGAGGACGGTCGCAAGAACACCGTCGCCTCGTCGCAGAGCGTCTACGTGGCCGGTGAGTCGGGGGGCAAGCTCGCCTCCTTCCCCGAGTACGACAACCCCCAGATCGATCTCGTCACCGACAAGCACACGTACGCGGTGGGCGACAAGGCCAAGGTCCTCGTCAAGACGCCGTGGAAGAACGCCGAGGCCCTCGTGACGGTCGAGCGAGCGGGGATCTACGAGCAGCGAAGGGTGAAGCTCACCGGCTCCGCGCCCAGCGTCGAGGTGCCGATCACGGAGGCGATGAGGCCGAACGCGTACGTCTCGGTGCTCGTGCTCAAGGGCCGTACCAAGCGCGCCCCCGCCGCCCTCGACAAGCCCGACGTCGGCGCCCCCGCCTTCCTCCTCGGCCAGACGAACCTCGCCGTCGATCCCGAGTCGAAGCGGCTCAAGGTCGAGGTGAAGCCGGAGAAGACGGACCTGCGCCCGGGCGACGACGCGGTCGTCCGGGTCAAGGTCGCGGACGTGAAGGGCAAGGGCGTCAAATCCGAGGTCACGCTCTACGCCGCCGACGAGGGCGTCCTCTCTCTCGTGGACTACTCCATGCCGGATCCCGTCCAGACGTTCGGCGCGTCGAGGCCGCTCCACGTCGCCACCCTCGAGAGCCGCAGCCGGCTCGCGACCCTCTTCGATCCGCTCTCCGGTCTCGGGCTCGACAAGGGCATGGATGGCGGCGGCGGCGATGGGGGCGGCCGCGGGTTCCGCGCCGATTTCCGCGCGAGCGCGTACTACAACGCGAACGTCGTGACGAACGACGACGGGGAGGCGGAGGTCCGCTTCAAGCTCCCCGACGGCCTGACGACCTATCGCGTGATGGCGGTCGCGGCGACCTCGACGGATCGGTTCGGCTCCGGTCAGTCGAAGGTCACGACGAGCCGCGTGCTCATGACCCGGCCCGCGCTTCCTCGGTTCCTGCGCGCAGGCGACACCTTCGACGCGTCCGTGATCGTGTCGTCGAAGGCCTCCGTGCCCCAGGAGGTCGACGTGACGGCGAAGCTCATCGGCGTCCAGGCGTCGGGAGAGACGAAGAAGCACGTGACGGTGGACCCGGGCAAGAGCGTCGAGGTCCGCTTCGCCGCCGTCGCGTCCAAGGTCGGCTCGGCGTCGTTCCAGTTCGAAGCGGTCGCCGGCTCCGAGCGCGACGCCGTCGTCGTCGAGCGCAGAGTGCAGGTGCCCCAGCTGATGGAGTCCGTCGCGCTCTACGGCAACACCACCGAAGCATCCGCGGAGAAGCTCGGGGACCTCTCCGAGATCCGCGACGACGCGGGCGAGCTCACGATCACGACCTCGTCGACGGCGCTCGTCGGGCTCGACGCGGGAGGGGCCCAGCTCCTCGATTACCCGTACGGGTGCACGGAGCAGCTGACGAGCCGGCTCGTCCCTCTCGTCGCCCGGCGCGAGCTCGCGAAGGATTTCAACCTCCCCATGCCGCCCAACGTCACCGAGGTCGTCGACAAGACGGTCGCGGAGATCCTCACCCGTCAGCGCTACGACGGCTCCTTCGGCTTCTGGCCGGACTCTCCCAAGTCGAGCCCGTGGGCGACGACCTACGCGCTCTGGGGCCTCGATCAAGCGAAGAAGAAGGGCTTCTCGGTGCCGAAGAGCGCGCTCGAGCGCGGCACCCACTACCTCTTCTCCACGCTCGAGAGCTCCGACGAAGGGTTCCGCGAGCACGTCGGGCCGTTCGTCCTCTACGTCCTCGCCGAGATGGGCAAGCCCGACTCGGGGCGCATGAGCAAGCTCTTCGAGGCGCGCGCGAGCCTGCCCTTGTATGGCAAGGCGCTCCTCGCGAGCGCGATGGCGGTCGGCAAGAGCGACCCGGCCGCGATCGCCGAGCTCGTCAAGGACATGGAGTCGAGCGTCCGCGTCGACGGGAACATCGCGCGCACGACCGAGAACCTCGGCGACGAGTACGCCGCCCTCCTCGATTCGAACGCGAGGACGAGCGCGATGGTGCTCCGGGCCCTGTTGCACGCGAGCCCGAAGCATCCGCTCGCGGCGAAGCTCGCGATGGGCCTGCTCGCCGACCGGGAAGGCGGGCACTGGCGCTCGACGCAGGAGGGGGCCTGGGCGCTGCTCGCGCTCGGCGACTACCGGCGCGCCCAGGAGGCGGAGGAGCCGAGCTTCACGGCCCGGATCTTCTTCGGCCAGACTTCGGTCGCGGAGCCTTCGTTCCGAGGCCGGAGCATCGTCCCCGACGTGCAGACGTTCCCCGCGTCTCGGGTGGTGGGCCAGGGGGGCAGCATCCTCAGCTTCGAGGTCGACGGCGACGGAAAGCTCTTCTACGAAGCGCGCCTCCGCTACGCGAAGAAGAAGCTGCCCACGACGTCCATCGACCGCGGGTTCTACGTCGAGCAGCGGCTGCGCAAGGTCTCCGCCGACACGATGGACGCCGCCCTCGAGACGGTGCCGACGGCGACCACGACCACCTTCTCCGGCGGCG
Source organism: Polyangiaceae bacterium (assembly GCA_044225865.1). Lineage (GTDB taxonomy): Bacteria > Myxococcota_A > Polyangia > Polyangiales > Polyangiaceae > Xiheicaenibacterium. The sequence goes on from JBGAID010000018.1 coordinate 48,558, forward strand.
ACCTCGTCCTCGCCGACATCGTCGTCGTGAGCGCGAAGCCGCGGCGCTTCGTGGCGATCGACGCCCCTCTCCCGGCCGGCTTCGAAGCGGTCGACACGCGCCTCGCCACGACCTCGGATCGGCTGCGCGGCTACGACGCGGTGAGCCCAGAGACCACCGAGGGCGACGCGGCCATGGAGCGGGCCGAGGTCTCGACCGACTTCACCCGCGAGGTCCGCGACGATCGAGTGTTGTTCTTCGTCGACGCGATGCCGGCCGGCGTGTTCCGGTATCGGTTCCTCGCGCGGGCGACGGCGCTCGGCTCGTTCGTGACCCCTCCCACCAAGGCCGAGGAGATGTACGCGCCCGAGGTCTTCGGCCGAACCGCCGGTCAGACGATCACGGTCTCCGCCCCGTGAGCCCGGCGCGGCGCGGATGGCGGGCGCGGGCGCGGAAGCTCGCGCGCGCAGGCCTCGTCGCGTCGCTCGTGCCGTTTGCGGCGTTCGGCGTCTACGTGGCCGCGACCCCCCTGCCGGAGGCGCTCTCGGCGGGCGCTCCCTCCGAGGCGGATCGGGACAGCGTTCGAGTGACGGACCGGACGGGGGTGGTCCTCGCCGAGCTCCGCGACGAGCAAGGGATGAAGCAGCGCCGGCTCCCCCTCGCCGATCTCGGCGCGCCGATCCAGCAGGCGGTGATCGCGGCGGAGGACGCTCGGTTCTTCGATCACTTCGGCGTCGACCCGCTCGCGGTCGGGCGCGCCCTCGTCGCGTCCATCGCGCGCGGACGGATCGTGTCCGGGGCTTCGACGCTCACCCAACAGCTCGCGCGGACCCTGCTCGGAGCCCCTCGCACGACGGCGGGAAAGCTGAAGGTCATGGCCCTCGCGGTGAAGCTCGAGGCGACCTTCTCCAAGCGGCGCATCCTCGAGGAGTACCTCAACCGGATCGAGTTCGGCCCGAACGTGCGCGGCGCGGAGGCGGCGGCGTGGACCTTCTACGGCAAGCGCGCGCGCGACCTGTCGTACGGCGAGGCGGCTTCTCTCGCTGCGATGGTGCGCGGCCCCACCATCTACGATCCTCGGCGCCACCCGGAGCGGCTCCGAGCTCGTCGAGACGTCGTCCTCGATCGGATGGTCCAGCACGAGATGATCGAGCCCGAGCAGGCCTCTCTCGCCAAGAGCGAGATCATCGGCGCGCCGAGCCGGTACGCCACCGCGCGAGCGCCCCACTTCGTCGCGGCCGTGGATCGAGGCCGCTTCGACCCGTGCGGCCCCCCCTGGAAGCGCCCGGTGGGAGCGGCGGTCGTGAGGACGACCCTCATCGCGGACCTGCAGCGCCAGATCGAGCTCGCCGCCCGCGCGACCCTCCGCGAGCTCGAGGATCGACACGCCACCGCCGCGAGCGTCGTCGTCGTCGACAACGCGCGCGGCGAGATCCTCGCCTACCTCGGCTCTCCCGACGCTTCGGACGTCGCGCGCCTCGGGGGAAACGACGGCGTGCTCGCGAGGCGTCAACCCGGCTCCACCCTCAAGCCGTTCGTCTACGAGCTCGGCATGGACGACGGCGCGCTCACCGCCGCGACGATGATGCCCGACGTGGAGCTCTCGTTCACCGCCCCCGACGGCGACACCTTCACTCCCCACAACTACGATCGCCTGTTCCACGGCCCCGTCCTCGCGCGGCAGGCCTTGGGGAACTCCTTGAACGTGCCCGCGGTGTGGCTGACGGATCGGCTCGGCGCCGCGCACGTGCTCGGTCGCCTCCGCGAGGACGGGCTGTGCTCCCTCGACGATACCCCGAGCCGATACGGCGTGGGGGTCGCGCTCGGTGACGGTGAGGTGACCCTCCTCGAGCTCACGATGGCGTACGCCGCGCTCGCGCGAGGAGGAGCCCCGCTCTCTCCGCGGGCGGTCCTCGACGTGGAGACGAGCGAGGGGGAGCACATCGATTTCGAGCCTGCGTCGCCCCCGGCGCAGGCTCGCCCGAGCGCCCCTTACGTCCTCGACATCCTCACGGATCCGCGCGCGCGGATGGCTTCGTTCGGCGAGTCCACCGTCCTCGATCTCCCGTTCGAGGTCGCGGCGAAGACGGGCACCTCCAAGGGATACCGCGACAACTGGGTCGTCGGCTCGACCCCGTCGATCACGGTCGGAGTGTGGGTCGGAAACTTCGACGGCTCACCGATGCACGACGTCTCTGGCATCGCGGGCGCAGGGCCTCTCTTCCGCGCGTCCATGCTCGCCGCCGCGCCCTTCGCGGCGCCCGCGACGTTCGCCAAGCCTGCTGACGCCGTGGAGGTCGAGATCTGTCCGCTCTCCGGCAAGCGCGCAGGGCCCGATTGCCCCCACCGCGTGACCGAGATCGTCCGGGCCAAGGCCCGCATCGACCGCTGCGACATGCACGAGAAGCTCTTCGTGGAGCGCGCGACGGGCGAGGTGCTCGGCCAGGGGTGCGATCCGCGCGACGCCGAAGAGCGCGTCTTCGAACGCTTCCCGCCGCTGCTCGTGCCGTGGGCTCGATCGGTCGGCCGCGGGATCCCCGAGGACAAGCAGAGCCGCCTTTGTCCTCTCCGCGGGGAAGGCCGGAGCGTCGAGATCCTCTTCCCCCGAGACGGCGCGCGCTTCTATCTCACCCAAGGCACGTCGAGCATCGAGCTCCGCGCGACCTTCGGAGAGGCCCGTGGAGCGTTCGTCCTCGATGGCCGGACGCTCGCCGCCGACGCGCGCGGTCGCGCCGTCGTTGCCCTCTCCCCAGGCGAGCACGAGCTTACCGCGACCGCGGCCGGAGCGACGAGCGCGGTCGTACGCTTCACCGTCGAGTGACAAAACGAAGCGAGGAGAGTCCGCGCTGCTCGCGCGAGCTCTCCTCTCCTCGAAGTCCCGTCAATCGACTGGGGTCAGGCGACCTCGATGAGGTTCGTGAGCTCGCCCACGTCGGCCGTGGTCGGCTGACGGCGGGCCGGCTCGCTCTCCGCGATTCCAGCGAGGGAGCGGAGGTTGTTGTGGATGTGGGGGGCCTTGATCGTCAGCCCGGTGCCCTCCTTCAAGACGCCCGTCGTCGGATCCACGTCCAAGGCCGCCTGGCGCTCGTTCGTGCCACCCTTCACGCCGGGCTTGATCGCCTTGCCGTTCACCCCGCCCATCACGATGTAGCTCGTGAAGGCGAAGTGATCCTTCCCGTTGCCCATGTTGTAGCCGGGGGTGCGGCCGAAGTCGGAGGCCATCATCAGCAAGGTCTTGTCCAAGATGCCCGCGTCCTGGAGGAGCTTGAGGCACATGGGGATGCCCTCGTTCGGATCGAAGAGGTTGCCCACGGCCTGGGCCACGTTGACGTCGACGTCGCCGTGGTTGTCCCAGCCGCCCGTTCCCATGCTCATCGAGACGCAGAGGCCCGCCTTGTACGCGGCTGCCGTCAGCTGGACGGCGCCCGCCAGGCCGTTCAAGAGCTGGTCGGGGCCGGGGAGGAAGTCGACGAGCTTCTTGAGCTCGTTCTGCCCCAAGCGGGACAGATAGAGCGTGTTCATCGCCGTCTTCAGCTTCGGCAGGCGCTGGGCGGCGAAGCGGGTGTTGAAGCGATCCTCACGGGCCTTGGCGATGAGGGCCGCCTGCTCATCGTTGAAGTAGAGCTGATCCTCCGAGTCCGGATCGCGGCGGTACGGGTAGGCGAGGCGCTTGATGACGTCGATGTTGCCGAGGCGGGTGACCGCGGTCAGACCGCCGGTCCCCGTGTAGCCGCCGAAGCCGACGTAGCCCATCGGCGCGTTCGGGAGCAGCGCCGCCGAGGCCACCGCGCCGAACGATGCGCTGTTCTCCGCCGCGTTGCCGGTGACGCTGAGCCGCGCGCCGACGTCGTGGGCGTTGGTCTGGTGGTCGACGCCGTTGATGACGAGCATCTTCCCCGACCACGTCTCGAAGAAGGTCTCCATCGCGGTCGCCCCGTCCAGAGCCTGCTGGTTGTTCTGGACCAGCGGGCTCTCGGAGAGAGGCGCCCATTGGACGCCAGTCTTCGAGTTCGACCGGATGTTCTTCCTGAGGTAGCGGTTCATCTGCGGCGTGCCGGGGCCGGCGTTCTGCTCGGCCTCCGTCTCGCAACCCTTCGGGTCGCAGATGCTGGTGACGTCCCAGCCGCCACCTTGAGAGCACGTGATGAACAACGTGCCGCTGTATGTGTCGGCCTGGGCTTCACTCCCGGAGAGAGCGGAGCCAACGGCGACGGAGAGGCCGGTCATGCTGCAGAGCTTGAGAAAATCTCGGCGTTCCATGTTTGTCCTCTCTCTCACTCGTACAGGAAGTCGAAGTCGGTCATGAGGTAAGCGATGACCGCTTGCCAAGCGCGCCCGGTGTAGAGCGAGTCGTCGTTGAGCGTCATGTCCATGTCACCCTCGCCGCGCAGCGACTCACCGGTGACGTAGTTCCGTTCCGCGACGCACTCACCGGGGAAGCTGGCGTCGACCGCGACCACGTTGTCCTTACCGTTGCGCCAGACGTCGACGAACAGCTGGTAGGTCCGCTCGATCTCCGGGTCCGTCACCTCGAGCTTCTCACCGAGGAGCTTCTCGTGGAGGAACTGGATGTCGGCCTTGATCTTCGCGATCGACTCGGGGACGTCGCGGTAGTTCGCGTCCTGGGGCTCGTCGGTCAGCTCCACGTTCTTGAGGAACCGGCGCTGCTCGATGGGGATCGCGAACTCGGCGTTGGAGAGCTTGCAGCCGACCTCGAGGCCCATGCGCTCCGCCACGTTCGCCATGATGCCGCTCGGCGCCGTGATGCGGTTCGTGGTGTCGCGGGAGTCGATGCCGCCGTAGAGGATCCGGTAGCCCTGACCGCCGTCCGTCTCGAGGAGGTTCGGCGTGTCGTACTCGTTGGGCTGCCACTGGATGCCGGTGACGTTCTCGATCTTGCGGTTGAGCTGCTCCGGCGTCAGCAAGTGCGCCGAGCCGACCGCGCTCAAGTGCTCGAGCTGAGCCTCGTCGATGTTGTCGGCCGCGTTGATCGACCGGAAGTACGGGCTCATGATCAAATCTTTGATCAGCTGCTTGAAGTGGTACCCGTTGTTCCGGAAGTCGTTCGCGATCTTGCTGAACGTGTAGTACTGGCCGAGGAACGCCGTGAGCTCGTTGTCGAAGTTCTCGCTGCCATCCGAGGGCGGCTGAAGCGGCTCTTGCCCGGTCAGCATGCGGTACCCCATGAACACGGCCGCGAAGGCGAAGCCCGGGTCGTTCGCGACCTGCTGGCCGCCCCACACCGTGGCCTGCGAGTAAGAGCTGGGCGGCATGACCGTGTTCTTGAAGCCGGTCTGGAACATCTCCGGGAACCACGCGGACTCCTCGTGGTACGTGAAGTTGTTGTCGTCGCCGTTCTCGAAGGTCGGCTGGAAGTTCCGGTACCAGCCCGCGATCGGGTCGACCAGGGTGTGGCAGATGCTGCAGTTCGGGTTGTTGACGGTGGGGTTGTCGGCGAGGGCGGTCGCGTCGACGGCGATGGGCCGCTCCGCCGCCTTGAGGATGTCATTCCCCAAGTAGGTGAAGAGGATCTCCTTCGCGCGGTGACGGTTGCGGTTCGTCGCCGTCGTCGGGTGCCGCTGAAGCCAGATTGCGTCCGTCAGGTTGCCGGCGTGCGGGTACTTGCCGTCGTAGCCGCCGATCTTCGCGGGGACGAACTCGTTCGGGTCCGCGTCGTTCTTGAACGTGACGTCGGTGATCTTGAACGCCTTGGCGGAGAACGGGTTCACGACCATGTACGGCGCGGTCACGATGTTCTGGTAGCTGAGGTCGTTCCGGACCGTGTACGCGATGAGCTCGAGCGAGGCCTCGGCCACGCCGCGCTGGGTCCAGCGCGCGAGCTTGTCCTGGAGGTCGTTGCCGTCACGGGCCCCGTACTTCTTCAGGAGGGCCGGGTCATCGGTGCTGATGTTCTCGTACCAGCGCGGATCGTAGTTCTCGTCGTCGCCGATGACGTCGAAGTCGTCGTTCAGGTAGAAGTCGACGAGGGTGACGTCGTTGTACTTCTCCTTGAGCCGCGTGTAGAACGCGTCCTCCATCATCAGGTTGTCCATGATGGCGTTGACGGCGTCCCAGCCGCCGGCCTCGACAGCGGCTTGCTCGTCATCCGTCGGGATGCGGGCAGCGAGGGCGAGCGTCGCCTTGCGGAGGACCTGATTCGGCCCGGCGAGGACGGTGCCGGCGAGGAACTGAGCCTCGGTGTTGGGGCAGGTGTCCGAGCCCTTCATGCGCTCGACCAGCTTCACGAGCTGCTGGTACTCCGGGTCCGTCTCACCCTCGGGGAAGAGGTTGCCGCCTCCGTGGTCGAGCTGACCGAGCGGCTTCAGCAGCAGCTCGCTCACCCCGTTGACCTCGTAGCCGGCGATCGACTGGAACGCCGCGTAGTTCGTGTCGAGGAAGCCCGCTTGGGAGACCGGAGCGAGGTGCAGCTGGCTCTGGACATCGCCGTTGCCGCCGCTGTGGCAGCTCGCGCACTTGTCCTTGAGCGTCTTGAAGTAGAGAACGGCGAAGTACTCGTCGTTGCTGACGCACGTGGAGCCTTCGATACCGTCTTCGGTCGAGCTTTCGCAGCCCGCCGTGGTGAGTCCAAGAGCAAGAGCCGTGACTGCGACTGCTCCTCCCATCCACAATGAACTTGCTGCTCGCCGAGTTAGTCTCCGCATTGGGGCCTCGCAGGGTTACAGGACGACGAGCCCTAATGCAGGGGGCGTGCCGAGGAACGAATCGCTGCTTCTGCGGGTTATCCGCCCAAATCCGAGGGCCACGTCACGTCACTGGACGTCGCCGCCCTGGACGTGGACACGTTCGGGGGAACGCCTCGGAGTCCACGCGCACCTTGAGCGCGCGTGTCCGCAGCCACGGAGCGCGAGCCGGTCACGGCAGCGCTCACGGGAGTGGTCGCGGGGCTCGCCAATGTCGCCGCCGCTGCGATAGACCTTAGGCCTATGGCGGACGCGACGCGCGCGAGCGCGCTCCAATGGTTCGTTCGGGGAGGTGCGGTCGCGCTCCCGGGCCACACGCCGGTTCGAGTCGGCGTCGAGCCGATCCTCGTCGGGCGCGACCCGAGCTGCCACGTCGTCGTCGACGACATGGAAGTGAGCAGCATCCACTGCGACTTGAGGGCAGACGGGCAGGGCGTGCTCATCCGCGATCTCGGCAGCAAGAACGGCACGTTCGTCTCCGGCATCCGCATCAAGGAGGCGTTCCTCACGTCCGCGTGCACCCTCCAAGTCGGCTCCACGCGGCTCTCGTTCGAGCCGGTCGAGAAGAAGGAGCGCGTCGACGTCGGCTTCGAGGAGAGCTTCGGGCCGCTGGTCGGATCGGCGCCCCGCATGCGGCACCTCTTCCGGTTGCTCGCCGAGATCGCCCAGACCGATCTCTCGATCCTCATCAACGGCGAGACGGGCTGCGGCAAGGAGCTGGTCGCCCACGCCGTCCACGAGAAGAGCGCGCGCGCGAAGGCGCCGTTCATCGTCGTCGACTGCGGCAGCATCCCCGGGCCCCTCGCGGAGAGCCTCTTGTTCGGCCACGAGAAGGGCGCGTTCACGGGCGCCAACGAGCGGAGGCCGGGCGCGTTCCACGAGGCCCACAAGGGGACCATCTTCCTGGACGAGCTCGGGGAGCTCCCCATCGAGCTCCAGCCGAAGCTGCTCCGCGTGCTCTCCGAGAAGATGGTGAAGCGCGTCGGCTCCCAGCACTACGAGAGCGTCGACGTGCGCGTCATCGCCGCGACTCGCCGCGACCTCGGACAGGCCATGAACGCAGGCCGCTTCCGGAGCGACTTGTTCTTCCGCATCGCCCAGGTCCGGGTCGAGATGCCGCCGCTCCGCGAGCGACGCGAGGACATCCCCCCGCTCGTGCGCGCGGTGTGCGATCGCATCGGGCGCGCCGATCGCGCCGGCGACGTCGTGTCGCTCGTGACGACCACCCTCGCGCAGCACGACTGGCCGGGCAACGTCCGCGAGCTCGTCAACGTCACGAGCGTCGCCGCGAGCCTCCCTCAAGGTGCTCCCTCGCTCACCGAGCTGCTCCCGCTCGAGCGCGGCAGCCCCGTCGGGGAGGCGATCGACTTCTCGACGCCCTACGGAGAAGCCAAGCGCACCGCCGTCGCCGCGTTCGAAGCCAAGTACTTCGGGGACCTCTTCCGCGCCACCAACGGCAACGTCAGCGAGATGGCCCGCCGAAGCGGCATGGAGCGCCACCACATCCGCCCCTTCCTCCGCAAGCTCGGCCTCGGCAAGAGCTGACCGAGCCGCGCCGCGGTTCCTTTGCTATTGTTTTGATAGCAGAGGGTACCGGCCCACCCTCCGACAAGTCACGCCGTGGTCGTTCCCACCTCCAAGCGGCGGCGCCGCCGCGCCCTCCTCGAACGGAGAAAACTCGGGGACCTGACGGGTCAGGGGGTCGGCTTGCTTCCACCCTCTCGAGGGCGCGCATCGTCCGCTCATCAGAAGCGCGGCAAATCCGAAGGTCCGTCCATCGTGAACCCTCGCCCGCGCCCCCCGAAGTGGAAACAACCCGCGGACCTGACCCGTCAGGTGGTCGACTTGCTTCCACATTGCTATCAATACAATAGCGCGAGCTCTCGGGCCGAGCGCCGAGCGAGGGATGCCCTCGTCGGCGCCAACGCGCCGCCGGTCTCCCCCAAACGCATGCTCGGGCTGCCAAAGCGCAGCCCTGCGCGTGCGTGGGGGAGACGACCTCTCCGTGCTACGGAGAAAGTAGCAACTCGCGCCGTGGCCCAGGAGCCGTAAGGGTCCACCCCAGCTCGCGCAAGCGAGCCCCCTCGCGACACGTCATTCGAGCGAAGCGACGCAGTGCGCTTCGCACCAAGGAGCTCTCGGGCCGAGCGCCGAGCGGATCAACTAGACGCCGCCCGCGCCGCCGTTGGCGGCCGCGCCGCCGCCGCCGTTGCTCGGCGCGCCGCCGGTGCTCGTGGTGGGAGCGCCGCCGTTCCCCGCGCCGCCGTTGCTGGGAGCGCCGCCGTTGGGGGTGCCGGCGCCGGGGCCGGTCGTGTCGTCGGTGGGCGGGCCGTCACAGCCCGGGTCGTAGCAATCGTCGCAGGTGCAGTCCTCGTCGGCCGCGCACGTGCCGTCGTTGTTGCAGGTGCCGTTGCAGTACGCGGTGTCGACGCAGTCGAAGCACTCGCACGTCTCGGGCAGATCGCCGAGCGAGTTGCAGTACCCGTCCGGCCGCCCGCCGTTGCACGCGTCGCCGTGCACGGGCTCGGTCGTGACGTTGACGCTCGATGTGTCGCCCGGTCCGCCGGAGCTGTCACAAGCGGAGTGGAGAGCGATCGCGCCGACAAGCAAGAGGGGCAAGGCCTGAACGAAGTGCTTCATCGAGAGCAAGCATGTCGAATGGCGTGTGCGTTCGTCAACCGTCCGAACGGTGGGAGGCGACCTCGGCCTCCAGCGCCTCTCTCTCTCGAGCGAAAAGATCCTGTACGGCGAGACCGAAACGCCGGTCGGCGAAAAAATGGACGCTGTGGGTGATGGTGGGGTCGAACCCCCGCGCGAGCTTGTGCTCACCCCCCGCGCCGGGCTCGAACGTGGAGAGCCCGTCCGCGATGCAGCGCTCGATGGAGTGGTAGAAGCAGACGTTGAAGTGGAGGAAGGGCACGTCTACGAACGTGCCCCAGTAGCGGCCGTAGAGGGTGTCGTCGCCCCGGAGGTTGAACGCTCCCGCGATGATCTTCCCGCGATCGTCCTTCGCCGCCACGAGCTCCACCCGATCCTTCATCGAGCCCATCACCGCCTCGAAGAAGCTGCGATTGAGGTACTGCCGGCCCCAGTACATCTTGTCGATCGTCGTCTTGTAGAGGTCGAACGCGGTGTCGGCGAGGGCCGGGCTCATCCCGTCGGCGCGGAGGGTCTCGATGTGGATCCCCTGCTCGGTCGGCGCGCGCATCTCCCGGCGGAGCTGGGTGCGGCGCTTCGATGGGAGGGTCTTCAAGAAGTCTTCGAAGGTCGCGTAGCCGCGGTTCTTGAAGTGGAACTGCACGCTGGCCCGATGGAGGAGGCCCGCCTCCGAGAGCGCGCGCGCCTCCCCCTCGGGAGAGAACAGGACGTGCGCGCTCGAGAGGCCGAGCTTGTCGGTGAGGCTCGCGACGGCCGCCGCGAAGGCGGCGCGGGCGAGGGTGGGGGAGGCGCCCTTCGCCACGAGGACACGCGGGCCGGTCGCGGGCGTGAACGGGACGGCGACGAGGAGCTTCGGGTAGTACGCGACGCCGAAGCTCTTGGCCGCGCGCGCGAGCCCCCAGTCGAAGATGAACTCGCCCTCGCTGTTGAGCTTCAAGTAGCAGGGCGCGGCCGCGAGCAGCGCGTCGCCTTCGAAGAGCGCGAGGTGATAGGGGATCCAGCCCGTCTCTTCGCGCGCGCAGCCCGTCTCCTCGAGGGCGCGGAGCCACGGCGCCGAGAGGGTGGGGTTGCCCTCGTGACCCGACAGCTCGCTCCACCGCGGCTCGATCTTGGAGAACGCATCGAAGACCCGGAGCGTGACGGCGTGCTCGGTCTTCTCCGAACGGCCCTGCATGCGCTAAGCCTTAGCGCATGTCTTCCGAAGAAGCCGCTCGCGATCTCTGTGCCTACGTGGATCGCTCGCCCACGCCCTTCCACGCCGTCGCGGAGTCCATCCGGCGGCTCGCGGGGGCGGGGTTCACCCCCCTCGACGAGCGCGAGGCGTGGAGGCTCGCCCCCGGCGACCGGCGCTGGGTGGTGCGCGGCGGGTCGACCCTGATCGCCTTCATCGTCGGCGACGAGCCGGCCGCGATCTCCGGGCTCCGGATGATTGGAGCTCATACGGATTCACCGAACTTGCGGGTGAAGCCCCACGCCGACGTGCACAAGAGCGGCTACCGGCAGGTCGCGGTGGAGCCCTACGGCGGCCTCATCTACGCGACGTGGCTCGACCGGGACCTCTCGATCGCGGGGCGGGTGACCCTGCGCCGGGGGAGCGGCGCCACCGAGAGCCGGCTCGTGGATCTGGAGGGCCCGATCGCGCGGGTGCCCCACCTCGCCATCCACTTGAACCGCGGCGTCAACACGGACGGGCTCGTCCTCAACGCGCAGAAGCACCTCGTCCCGATGCTCGGCGTCGGGAGCAAGGTCGAGCTGGCGAAGCACGTCGCTTCGAGGCTCGGAGAGGACGCGGGCGACGTGCTCGGCTTCGATCTGATGCTCTACGACACCCAGCGCGCAGCCATCGGCGGGCTCGACGGCGACATCGTGTACGCCTCCCGACTCGACAACCTCGGCAGCTGTCACGCCGCGCTCACCGCCCTCGTCGAGGGCGCGGGCACGCGCACGGTCCACACCCGCCTCGTCGTCCTCTACGACCACGAGGAGTGCGGGTCGCGCAGCGCGGTGGGCGCCCAAGGCTCGGTGCTGCGAGACGTGGTCGCGCGGATCGTCGCCGCCACCTCGGCGGGAGAGGCGCAGGCGTTCGAGCGGGCGATCGCGTCCTCGTTCCTGGTCTCGGCGGACATGGCCCACGCCGTCCACCCGAACTACGCGGACCAGCACGAGCCGGAGCACACCCCCGAGCTCGGGAAGGGCCTCGTGCTCAAGTCGAACTCCAACCAGTCCTACGCGACGAGCGGCGAGACGGCGGGGCGCTTCATCCTCGCGTGCCGCGCCGCCGGCTTCGAGCCGCAGCGCTTCGTCGTGCGCAGCGACCTGCCGTGCGGGAGCACCATCGGCCCCATCACCGCCGCGAAGCTCGGCGTCGCCACCGTCGACGTCGGCAGCCCGATGCTGAGCATGCACTCGTGCCGCGAGATGGCGGGGGCGAAGGACGTGGCGAAGGCCGTCGCCGCGTTCGGGCACCTGCTCTCGGGGGTGGGCTGAGACCGATAGACGTCGCCCGTTCGGACGAGTATGTCGCGGCGCATGCGAAAGGTCGCCCGTTTGCTCGCCGCATCTGTCGTGGTCGCCGCCGCTCCCGGCTGCGACACCGCCTACCCGGATTCTCCGCTCGAGTGGAAGTCGGAGTCCGCGGGCCCGCTCGCGTCGGCGAGCGCCCCCAAGAAGAAGCCGGCCAAGCCCGCTCCGACGGCCAAGGTCGAAGCCAAGAAGGAGCCGCAGGGCTTCGCCCGCCTCGATCGCGCGACGTTCAACCGGATGGCGGTCCGGCTCAACCAGCCGGTCTATTGGGTGAAGGACGCGAACGGCGACGGCGTCGTGGACCCGAACGAGGTCGCGGCGCTCCTCTTCTACCCGACGGAGGGCGCTTGGGTGGATGGCGGCAAGTTCACCGACGCCTTCAACAAGACCTACGAGAAGCTGGTGGAGGCCTCGAAGGCGACACCGAGCGGCCCCGACGCCGAGCGCCAGAAGCTCCTCATCGGTGAGCTCGACGCGGCCGCGAGCGTCCCCGTCGTGACGAAGACGGCGGGCTGGACCGATCAGGACAAGAAGCTCCTCGAGCACATGCTCAAGGCGGCCAAGCTCATCGACGAGCTCCACGCGATCCAGCTCGGCCTGCCCGCGATCGCCGACAAGGTGGCGAAGGACGACGCGAGCCAGAGCGTGTTCCGGCGCGACTGGAGCGTGCGCTGCAAGACGCCCAAATTCGAGAAGAACGAGGCGTGCACGGCCGCGCCGGGCATGGGGGATCCGCCCGTCGCGGTCTTCCCGGCGGAAGCCCAGAAGTCGGAGGACTTCTGCAAGAAGCTCCAGGATTCGAAGAAGGCGGAGCTCACCGATCCGTTCACGGTCGTCGTCGACAAGGAAGGCAAGCTCGCCGCGCAGGGCTACGAGAAGGCGTTCGCCGAGCCGATGAAGAAGATCGCGGAGGAGCTGCGCGCCGCCGCCACCGATCTCACCGATCCGAAAGAGACGGCGATGGTCGACTACCTGAAGGCGGCGGCGACCGCGTTCGAGGACAACAAGTGGTTCGTCGCCGACGAGGCGTGGGCCAAGATGGATGCGCACAACTCCAAGTGGTACCTGCGCGTCGGGCCCGATGAGACGTACTGGGGCCCGTGCAGCATCAAGGCCGGCTTCCACCTCACGTTCGCGCGGGTAGGCGCCAACGAGCTCCAGGACAAGCTCACCCCCCTCGAGCAGGAGATGGAGGACAACCTCGCGAAGCTCATCGGCGATGGCTACAAGGCGCGCAAGGTCGGCTTCAAGCTGCCCGACTCGGTCGAGATCATCATCAACGCCGGCGACGACCGAGATCCGGTCGGGGCCACCGTCGGGCAGAGCCTGCCCAACTGGGGGCCCGTCGCGGAGGGGCACGGTCGCACCATCGTGATGACGAACCTCTACATGGATCCCGACAGCGTCGGCGTCCGCAAGGACAAGGCGATGACGGTCCTCTCCGCCGAGGCGATGAAGGACTACGTCGACGAGGGCGGCCCCGGCGTGCTCGGCACCGTGCTCCACGAGGCGACCCACAACATCGGGCCCTCCCACGGCACCCTCGACGGAAAGAAGGATGGCAAGAAGGAGGACGACGCGTTCGGCGGCGACCTCGCGAGCACCCTCGAGGAGCTCAAGGCGCAGTGCGGGGCCTACTACTACTTGTTCCTCATGCAGGACAAAGGGCTCCTCACCGACGACCAGCTCCGCCGCACCATCGTCGACAACCTGGTGTGGAGCCTCGGGCACATCTCGCGCGGGATGAAGGACGGCGCCGGCAAGCGGAAACCCTACTCACAGCTCGCCGCGATCCAGGTCGGCTTCTTCATGGACGAGGGCGTCTTCATCTGGGACGAGAAGGCGACGGCCGCGAACGGCACCGACAAGGGCGCGTTCAAGATCGACTTCACGAAGATGAAGGACGCTTCGATCAAGCTCATGAAGACGGTCGGGACGATCAAGGCCAAGGGCGACAAGAAGGGCGCCCTCGAGCTCGCTGACAAGTACGTCGACGAAGCGACGAGCAAGGTCCCCCACGCCGCCATCCGGGAGCGGATCCTCCGCTTCGCCCTGCCGAACTTCGTCTACACGATCGAGAAGTGATCGCGGGGGGCGCTCACGCCTCCTGCCGGACACGTTCGAGGCCCAGGATCCAGCGGTCCTGGGCTTCGTCGCGTCCACGGACGAAGATCTCGACCTCGTCGCCGACCGCGCACACGAGCCTTCGGTCCTTGCGCGTGACGAGCTTGGCGCCGTCGTCCTCCAGGTCGAGCCACGCGCCGCCGAGGGCCTGGCCGACGTCACGGAGGTACACCTTCACGTCCATGCCCGGCGTGTCGAGCTCGACGTGGACCTTCGAAATCGAGAGGCCCATCACCGTCCCCCGCCGCCGCGGCCTTGGATCTTGCTTCAAATCGCCGGAGAAGAACGAGTCGAGGACGAGCCGATTGATGCGGTCGTTCACGCGGCGCTGGCGCTCGCGGGCCGCGTTCGCGCTCGCGACGATCTCGTCGCGCATCGCCTCGTCGACGGCGGCGTCGCCGGGCTGCTCGAGGCCGAGGAGCTCCAGCATCTCCTTGTGGAGGAAGACCCCGACGACCTCGCGCATCGGAGCGGTGAAGCGCGCGTACACCTCCGCCCCCACCCCGAAGTGCCGCGACGGCTCGGCCGAGAACGCGGAGCGCATGTTGACGAGGATGGCCTGGCGCTCGATCGCCTCCGCGACGCGCGTGAGCCGCGATCGCGGCGCGCCGTCGTCGTGAGGGAGCCTCCCCAACAGATCGTTGAGGGTCTCGTTTGGGCCCATCGCGAAGCGCGCCGGGTCGAGGCCGTGCGCCTTCGCGATGCCGTGGGTGAGGGCGCGCAGCGCCCCGAGCTTCTCCGGATCGGGGGCGGGGTGGACGCGGTAGACGGGCTGCAACCGCGGGTCGTGGCTCTCGGCGAGGAGGCGGCCGCCCTCGCGGTTGACGAGCACGGAGATCTGCTCGTTGTAGGCCTCCACCCGCAGCCGCGCCGCCTCGAGCACCACGAAGCCGAGGTCGGCGTCGTCGGCGCGGATCTCGATCTCGCGGCGGCGGTACCGGATGACGTCCGCGTGCTCGGCGAGCTCGAGCCTCCGCTCCCCGACCTCGCGCAGGAGCTCGAGGCTGGGCCGGAAGGACGCGGCCGCGAGGGGGCTCTTCTCCGGGTCGTCGTAGAGCGCCTGCACCTGCCCGAACGAGAGCTTGGCGCGGCTCTTGATGCGCGCCCTCGTCACCCTCGTCGATACGACCGCCGCCTTTTCGTCCAGCGCGCAGGCGAAGATCAGCGCGCGCCGCTCGACCTCGGGGTTGAGCGAGATGAGCCCCTCCGAGAGCTCGCGCGGGAGCATGGGCACGCTGAAGCCGGGCAGGTAGAAGCTCGTCCCGCGCGCGAGCGCCTCGCGGAACAGCGCGCTCGTCGGAGGGAGGAAGTGGGCGGCGTCGGCGAGGGCGTAGTGGACGACGAAGCCGCCGCCGTCCGCGCGCTCCACGAAGATGGCTTGGTCGAGGTCCTTCGACGAAGGGCCGTCGATCGTCACGAAGGGGAGCCCGGTCGCGTCCTCGAGCCGGGAGCCTTCGGGGGTGCCCGCCCCGATCCCAGGATTTTCCAGGAGCCGCGCGACCTCCGCGCGAGCGTCCGGCCCGTGCTCGATCGAGACGCCGAGCTCTTCGAGGATCTGCAGCAGCGCGCTTCGCATCGCGTGTAAGCTTCGGCGAGCCTTCGCCGTTTGTCACCCGCTCTCGAGGTCGGACCGCATCGAATCGACGTAGCGGGATCCGGCTACCCAACCCTCGCACGCAGGCACTCGATGCTCCTTGGCATTCGCTTCGCTCCCAGGCTCGGCGGCTCTTGGCTCGGGCTGACGGCGCTCGCGCTCGCTTGCACGTGCGCCTCCCTCGGCGTCGGCTGCGTCGATATCAACAAGACGCAGGTGAAGACGGAGGACAACGTCATCGCTCGCAGACCCAAGGTGGTCGCGAGCCCGCGCTTCTCCGCCGACGTGACGGTGCGGGGCGGCATCCTCCGCGTCGTCGTCACCCCGCAGTGCTCGACGATCGAGGAGGAGACGGTCGAGCACGTCGTGACCAACGACAAGACGGTCTCCAACGAGTCGCGGGTCTGGATGACGGCCCTCTCGATCGCAGGCGCGGTCCCGCTGACCGGCGGGACGGCCATGGTCGCCGACTCCCCCAACGTCTACGACTCCGATCTCAACGGGCGGCTCTACAACGAGACGGGACAAGACGTCGTCATCGGCCTCGGCGCGGCGCTCATCGGCCTCGGGCTCGCGTGCGTGCTTCCCCCGATGGTCAACGGCCTGCGCGCTGTCGGCTCCGAGGAGACCAAGACGACGTCCCAGCGGCTCGGCGGTACGATCCAGGAGCAGACGCCTTGCAAAGGGGTCGCGCCGCTCCCCACGTACTCGGTGGTGGCCCGCTTCGCCTCTGGCCACACCGTCCCCCTCGGCGCCGCCATCCCCGGCGACGAGCTCGACGTCGATCTTCGTCGCTCGCTCGGCTCGACGGTGCTCGGCATCTCGCCCATCCCGGAGAAGGTCGCGATCTGGATCAACGAGAAGTTCGCGACGGAGATCCCCACCGACGACATCGTGGGCGCCGCGAAGGCGGAGCGCGACGCCCAGGACGACGCCGCGTGGACCGCCTCCGAGCCGGCGGGGTGCGAGCGGACGGGGGCGTGCGCCGGCGTGCAGAGCTACCTCGCGCGCTTCCCGAACGGTCGCCACGCGGAAGAGGCGCGCAAGATGCTGGGGCCCAAGACGAACACGGTCGCGACGCCGCCGAAGGACAAGGGGGCGAAGGTCGACAAGCCGAACAAGACCGACAAGACCGGCAAGGCGATCGACGCCGCCAAGAAGGCGGTCGGGGCGACCTCCAAGAAGCTCGGCGACGACGCCCGGAAGGCGTTCGAGAAGGCCCAGCAAGCCGCCGACAAAGAGGGCCGCGCCGCCTGCGATCGCGAGTGCACCCGCGTCTGCGAGAAGGACAAGAGCTGCAAGGACGACTGCATGAAGGAGGTGTGCCCGTGAGGCGGCCCGCGCTTTTGCTCGCCTTCGGCCTCGCGCCGATCGTCGCGTTCTCTTGCTCGCTCCAGAACCAGGAGGGCCCCGAGGTCGACTGCGCCGCCCTCGAGTGCGGCCGAATCAACGCGTGCGTCGAAGGGATCATCGCGCAGTGCGTGAACGGCGAGACGGTCCGCTATCACGTGTGCGGGACGACGGACATTTGCACTGCGGAGTGGCAGACGGAGGGCCAGTACCGCTGCGCGTTCGAGGACACCGACTGCGAGGGGTGCCGCCCCGAGCGCACGCTCGGGTGCGCCGCCACCATCCCTCAAGGAGGGGATGGGCCGGGAGGAGGCGGGGCCAGCGCTGGCGGCAGCGGCGGCGCGGGGGGAGCAGGCGGGTCGTGAACGATCAGCGCAGGCGCGTGTAGACCCAGGCGGCCAAGAGGCCCGCCGCCACGACGAGCACCATCCACGCGATGGAGCCGCCCTTGCTCTTCGGCGCGGGCTCGCGATCGACGGCCGGATCCTTCCCGATGACGGGGGAGGGCACCGACGCGATCACCAGGTCGGCTGGGTCTTCGTGGAAGCGCGTCGAGACGGCGGGCGCCTCGTGCATCTCGTGGATGGCCACGTCGTAGGGAGCGTTCCTTCGCATCTGCGACGTCGGGTCGCTCCCTTCGACGGAGCTGGGAGAGGGCTCGTCGTCGTCGCGGCCGGGCTCGTGCGGATCGTTCACGTGGGGTGCAGCATAGCGCCGTCGAGCGGTCGCGCCGCATCACTGCGGCGGTGCGGTCGGGGCGCACGTGGAGACGCCCGCCCCCACGATGTTGTCGCCGATGCCGGTGAGGACGGTGCTCGTCGTCCCCGTGGACGGCTGATAGCGATCGACCTGGGAGAGGCCGGTCGGGCTCGTGAAGAGCCAGAAATCCCCGCCCCAGAACGCGAACGCCCAGCCGCTGCCGATGTTCACGCTCGGCTGAGGCGCCTGGGAGAGGATGTGACCGGTCGACTTGTCGATCTCCGCGATCACGATCGGCGACTGCTGGAAGAAGCCGAAGAGGCGGGCGTCGCCGGTGCCGGTGAGCTCCGCCGCCGAGAAGAGGGCGTTGAAGGGGATGATCGGGCTGAGGGTGTAGGTCGCGGTGTCGATCTTGGCGATGCCTTCGCCGAAGTAGTCGGCGACGTAGAGCGTCTCCTTCGTGCTGCCCGGCTCGTCCGCGACGAAGCCCATGCCGAACGTCGTCAGACCCTGCTGGCCGGGTTGATAGGGCGTCGTGGTGCACGCGGCCGTGGTCACGTCGACGTGGTAGATGTGCCCGTCGTTGAAGAGGACCCACGCCGTCCCGCTTCGATCGACGGCCATCGAGAACGGCGTCGCCCCCGCGCCGTTCTGGGGACAGCTCACGATCCCGATCTCTTTGATCGCGAGCTCTTGCGGCTGGAACGAGTAGAGGGTGTTGCCCTCGCCGATCACGTAGACGAGCTTCGCCGCCTCGCTGCAGCCGTCGCTCGAAGCGCCGCCCGCGTTCCCGCCTCCTTCGAAGCCAGCGCCGGAGCCGCCATCGCCGAAGCCGGCGCCGCTCCCGCCCTCCGAAGACGCGCCGGTGCCGTTCGTCCCGGAAGCTCCCGCCGAGCACGCGGCGGCGCCCGCGCCGAGCATCGCCAAGCCCGCCACCCACCACCCGAGCCCGCGCCGTGACATGGGCGGCATCCTATCACCGCGAGGGCGCGGGGGGCGGGCTCGCGTCGACCTCCACCGCGAAGGCAAAGTCGGCGATCCCCTCCGTCTTCAGCGCGTCCATCACCTCGATCACGCGCCGGTAGACCGTCTCGCGGTCCGCGAAGATCAAGGCGGTGACGCTTGGGCTGCGCGTCTTCGCCTCCCGGGCCAGCTTGTGGAGCTCGGCGTCGTCGGCGAGCTCGCGACCATCCACCGAGAGCTTGCCGGTCTTGTCGATCCGCACCGCGAAGCGCTCCTTCTCGAACGCGCTCCCCGCGTGGGCCCGCGGGAGCGACACGCTGAGGACGCTCGTGGGCACCGCGCTCGCGACCGTCGTCGCGGCGGACGCGCTCGGGGGCGGAGCGTCGTCGTCGGCGTGAGGGCGGCGCTTCGGCCCCGCGTTGCACCCGAGGGCGATGACGACGAGAAGCCCGATCGCGCCTCGAGTCCGAACCGGCATCGCGCGCGAGGATACCGCGGACGGCGTCACGCGCCGACGTATCGCGCGCGGGGCCGAAGGAGGTGGCCTTGGGCGCGCTGCTCGAGGGCGTGGGCGACCCAGCCCGCCGAACGCCCGACCGCGAACATGACCGCGCCCGATCCGGGGCGCGCTCCGAGCGCGCACGCGAGGGCAGCGAGCCCCAGGTCCACGTTCGGGTGCTCTCCCCGCGCCCGCGCGACGTGGCGCACCAGCGCCAGCGCCGCCGCGACGCGCTCGCTCCGCCCGCCGAGGGTGCGCGCCAGCGCGAGGAGCGGAGGGGCGCGCGGATCGCCGGAGGGGTAGAGGCGGTGCCCGAACCCCGGGATGCTCTCTCCCCGCGCCACCAGATCCGCGACCACGCGACCCACCTTCTTCTCGCGGGAGAGCCTCGCGAGGAAGAGCTCCGCGTGCTGGGTCGCGCCCCCGTGCCGCGCCCCCGTGAGGGCCATGTGCCCCGCGAGCAGGCTGCTCGCGAGCCCCGCTCCGGACGACGCCGCGACGCGGGTGGCGAAGCTCGAGACGTTCAGCTCGTGATCGGCGAGCAAGACGAGGGCGGCGTCGATCGCTCGGTCCGCTTCGACGGTGGGCGGGACGCCGAGCGCCCGCGCCAGCGTTGCCGCGACCGAGCCCTTGGGCTTCACCACACGGGGCCCGGCGCTCGCGGAAAGCGCGAGGACGAGCGCGCGGGCGCGCTCGAGATCCTCGGCCGGGTGCAGCGCCCGGCTGACCTCCGTCGCTGCCTCCGCCGCGAGCGGCGCGATCAGCCGGGCGAGGGGAGCGACGCGACCGATCGCGTCGTGCACGGCGCCGGCGCTGCCCTCCCGGGGCGCGGGCCAGCGGAGCCCCTGTCTCTCGGGCATCGCCCCCGTCCAGAGCAGCTCCGCCACCTGCTCGAAGCTCGCCCCCTCCGCGACCAGGTCGACGGCGAGCCGCCCTCGATAGCGTGGCCCGCGGTCGTCGATGCGGGTGATCGCGCTGTCGAGGACGGGCTCACCCCAGTGGAGGGCGTCCACCGCCACCGCCGCGTGCCCGGCCCGCGCCTTTCGCCGGAGGACGAGGCGATCGAGGTCCTCACGCAGGTACGCGAACCCCGCGGCCCGGCTCGAGCCGACCCGCCGAACGAGGCCGCGGCTCACGTACGCGTAGAGCGTCGCCGGCTTGATCCCGAGCAGCTTCGTCGCCTCCGCGGCGGAGAGGTACCCGCGGCTCGTCATGTTCGACTCCATATTTTATCAATATCGATCAAGATAGCGAGCGCCGACGTCCGGCGCGCCCGCGCCCGTTGCAGCAGGATCAAAATCCCGTGCCACCGCCCGGGGCGGATGAGATTCTGCACGACGGCGATGCCCCCTCGATCTCTCGGAGGCGGCTCGTCGCGGCGGGTCCGCGGCGGGGTCGCGATCGCTTCCACGCTCTTCGTCGCAGCTTGGATCGCGCTCGCGCCTGGAGAGGCCCTCGCGGATCCGCTCCGCGCGTCGCTGACGGTTCGCCGCGGCGCCGGCGCCGAGCGATGCCCCGATGGGCAGGGCCTGGGGGCCCGCGTCGACGCCCTGGCGGGGGCTCCGCTCGTCGGCGGTGACGCGCCCGCGAGCGTCCAGATCGAGATCGCCTTCGATCGCATCCCGAGGGGCCTCCGCGCCACCATGAAGATCGGCGGCGCGCGCACAGGCGAGCGGATCCTCGAGGACAAGGGCACGAGCTGCGAAGCCCTCACGGAGGCGGTCGCGATCACGACCCTCGTCGTGCTCGACGCGACCCCGAAGGAGGCGCCGCCGCCGGGGCCGCCAGCGCCTCCTGGTCCGCCGCCGGCGCCTCCTGGTCCGCCGCCGGCGCCTCCTGGTCCGCCGCCGGTCCCGCCGAAGCCCGCCGCGCCCGCCCCCGACTTCGAGCGCTTCGTGCTCCCTGCCATCGAGCGCCCGGAAGAGGCGGGTCGGACGCCCGAGCCGCGGCGGCGGTTCGGCGTGGCCGCGGGGGCCGTCTACGACGACGGCACCCTGGGTGAGGACGCCCTCGGCCTCTCCGTCCGCCTCGACGCGTACTTCCGCTGGGTCTCGATCGGCCTCGAGCTCGTGACCTTGCCGCGCGACAGCCGTGCGCGCCCCTCGCGCGACGTGGTCTTCGACTTCTGGGCGGGCCGCGCCCACATCTGTGCGATGCCGCTCGCGCGCTCGTACGGCATCGCGATCTGCCAAGGGTTCCTCGCCGGGCGGCGCTCCGTGCGAGTCGTGGACGCGGCGGAGAACGAGGCCACCGCGTCGGGCAATCTCGTGGAGGCCACGTTCGAGATCGAGCTGTCGGTGCCTCTCGCCGGGCCGATCGGGATCTTCGCCGGCCTGACCGCGGGCGTGCCGATCCTCAGCGGGTCCATCGACATCGACGAGCCGCGCGGGTTCGAGATCGACGCGCCCGACCCCATCGCCACGTTCGAGGTCGCGACGGGGCTCCGCGTGTATTTCGATCCATGAGCGGCCTCTACGTGGATGTCTGAATCAATATGGATGACCGGTCCGACCGGCCCCATGTGTTCCCGCGAGGAGGCCACACATGGCAATCGTCGCAGAGGGTTTGGAAGGGGTCGTCGTCACGAAGACGGCGCTGTCGGACGTGGACGGAGAGGCAGGGCGGCTCGTCGTCGGCGGCTCCCGGATCGAGGATCTCTCGGGGACGGTCTCATTCGAAGCGGCGACCGCGCTCCTCCTCTTCGGTGCGCAGCCCGACGCGCCCGCGGTCGCCCGGGCGCGCGCGGGCATCGCGCGCGGGCGCGTGATGGGTCACGAAGCGCTCGCGAGCCGCCGCGCCTTGCTCGAGCGCGACGACGCGATGGACGCGCTGCGCGGAGCGATCGCGAGCCTGCCGTCCCAAGAGGCGGACATCGAAGGGTGCCTCACCCTCGTCGGGCAGGTCGGGACCTTCGTCGCCGCCCACGCCCGGGTGAGGCGAGGGGAGGCCCTGGTCGCGCCCGATCCCGAGCGCGGTCACGCCGAGGATTTCCTCCGGATGGCCTCCCGCGCGGCGTCCCCGTCGCCGGCCCTCGTGCGCGCCCTCGACGCGTACCTCGTCGCCGTCATCGATCACGGGATGAACGCCTCGACCTTCACCGCGCGCGTCGTCGCGTCCACCGGCTCCGATCTCGTGAGCGCGATCGCGGCCGCCATCGGCGCGCTCAAAGGCCCGCTCCACGGCGGCGCCCCCGGGCCGGTGCTCGACATGCTCGACGCCATCGGCGACGCCGCGCGCGCCCGGCCATGGCTCGAGGGCGAGATCGCCGCCAAGCGGCGCATCATGGGGATGGGTCACCGCATCTACCGCGTCCGGGATCCCCGCGCCGCCGTCCTCGAGAGGGCCCTCTCGGAGCTCGAGCGCAGCGACCGCGCGAGCGCCGACCGCCTCGCCCTCGCCCGCGCCGTCGAGCGGGAAGCGACCGACCTCCTCGCCGGGAAGTCTCCCGAGCGCGCCCTCAAGGCCAACGTCGAGTTCTACACCGCCGTCGTCCTCGACGCGGTCGGCCTCGACCGGAAGCTCTTCGCGGCCACGTTCGCGGTCGGGCGCGTGGCCGGCTGGTGCGCCCACGTCCGCGAGCAGAAGGCGAAGGGACGTCTCATTCGTCCTGCCTCGCTCTACGACGGCCCCGTCCCCGCCGGCCCCGAGCCCGAAGGGGGCGGCGCGGGAGGAGCGAGCGAAGCGCGCGCGACCGCTTAATCCGATCCGCGCCCGCGCGAAGTCGCGATAGAAGGGATCGCGACATGTTCGCGACGGATTTCGGGCGTTGGGTGCGGCACGATCTGTTCGGCGGGCGAGGGGCAGTGCAGGTCTCCGACTTGCTCGGCCCCCGCGCGGCCGCCCCCTTCGAAGCCGTCCTCGCGTGCGAGCTCGATCCGAACGGTGAGGTCGGCGAGCATCACCAGGCAGGCGCTCACGAGATCGTCGTCACCATCGAGGGAAGGGGGCGGATCACCGTCGACCGCGACACGACCGACGTCGTCGCCGGCACCGTCGTCTTCGTGAAGCTCGGCTCCGTCCTGTCGATCGAGAACGTGTCCTCCGAGGCCCCACTCCGCTATCTGATCGTGAAGGCGAGCGCGCCCGAAGGCTCCCCCGCGGGGCCCTCGTCCGCGGCGCCCACCCGGAGGCCTTGAGACACCCCCCATGAGCTTCGTTTCCCCGCTGGAAGTCGTCGCCATCGGTCCTTCGCAGTCGGGCGCGCGGCTGTTCCGCTTCGACGGGCGAGTGCACGTCGCCGCGATCTCCAAGCTCCGGCTGAAGCTCGTGCCGATGGGCACGATGACGGCCGCCGCGCCCCCGGCCATCGATCCCGTCTCGGACGCCGTCCCCTTTCGTCCCGGCGCGGACATCCTCTTCTTTGGCGCCGCGCACACGTTCTCCTCGGAGCCGGTCGCTCGCACCTCGGTGAGGCTCGCGCTGCTCAGCCCCATCGTGCCGGGCGGGCCCTTCTCGAACGCGGTCGTGCTCGTCGACAAGACGATCGAGGTCGTCGGCCCAAGGACGGCCACCAAAGGCTGGCCCACCGTCCCACCTTCGGGCTTCACGACGCTCTCCGTCGGGTACGAGAACGCCTACGGCGGCCCTCGCTACGAGGCGAACCCGGCCGGCACCGGTCACGAGGCGGACGGGCAAGGCCGCGTGCGACTGCCGTGCCTCGCGTACCCCAAGGACGCCGCCGCCGTGCACGAGCCGGCCGGCTTCGGGCCCATTCCGCCGGCGTGGCTCGCCCGCAAACGCCTCCTCGCGCCGAACGTCCTCGCCACCGTCGCTCAGCCCCGGCCCGAGCTCGTGTCGAACATGGACTTCCGCTACTTCCACTCGGCGCCCATCGATCAGCGCACCGCCTATCTGCGCGGTGACGAGTGGCTCTACCTCGAGCACCTCAGCCCGATCGCGGAGCGCTTCTTCACCCAGCTGCCTTCGCTGCGCGCGACCGCCGCCGTCCGCATGCCGCGCGGCGAGACCCAGCCCGTGCGCATGCACATCGACACCCTCTACATCGACGGCGAGGCGGGCATCGTGGACGTGATCGCGCGCGGATCGTTCGCCATCGAGAGCGAGGCCGATCTCCGGTGGCTGAAGCTCCTCGCCGGCTTCGAGCTGGGCACGCGCGGCGTCGTCGTCATCGAGGAGGCCCGCCCCGCGCAGCAGCAGCAGCAGCGCTCGCGCGACTTCACGATGATCATGGAGCCGGGGGCCGAGGCCGCGGACCGCGGAGACAAGCGCGAGGGCACGATGATCCTCGAGCCTCCCGAGGGGCCGCTGCGGGAGCGCGGCACGATGATCATCGAGCAGCCGGCGGCCCAAGCCTCCGCGTTGCCGTTCGTCGGCGCACGAAGACCTCCGCCGCCTGCGCCTCCGCCGCCCGCACCCCCGCCTCCCGACGAAGAGGCTCCCCCGCTCACCGTGTTGCCCTCCGCGTTCGAGAACCGCACCCTCGTCGTCGAGCGCCCGCCGCCTTCGACGAGCGCGCCCTTCAAGCTCGCGCGCGCCGGGACCAAGCCCCGCAAGAAGGCAGAGATCCCCGGCGCCCCGTGGGGGCCGGTCCCTTCCCGCAAACCGCTGCCCGCGTCCGAGTCTCTCGTCACGACGTCTTCCCCCGACGACTCGTTCGACGAAGAGATCGAGGAGCTCCTCAAGAAGCGTGAAGAGGAGACCGCGCCGCCGCCGGAGGAGCCGCCGAAGCTCGCCGTTCCGCCGCCGCCGCCGGCCGAAGAGAAGAAGAAGGACGAGAAGAAGGACGGCAAGGGCCCTTGGCGGAATTTCCCCGAAGACACCGCCCCCGTAGCGGTGCCGAAGAAGCCCGCCACGCCGAAGGTCACCTCGCGCTCGAACGTGAAGAAGTCGCTCTACGATCGCTTCCGCAAGGGCTGAGCGTCAGCCCTTGCGCTTCGCGAGCAAGTCCCCGAGCGTCCCGAAGCTGCGGGGTGAGGCGTCGCGGCGCGGGGGAGGGATCGTCCCCGAGCGAGGCTTGCCTTCGGGGGCGGGCTTCGCCTCCTCGCCGCCCGACTTGCTCCGCTCGTACGCCTCGAAGTCCTTCCGCTCCGCGTCGGCGGTGAGGGCCTTGAACGAGAGCCGAATCTTTCCGTCCTCGCTCATGCTCAGGATCTTCGCCTCGACCTCCATCCCGGCCGGGAAGAGCTTGCGAAGATCGGCCCCGCGCGGCGTGCCTGTCTCGGCCGTCGGCACGAGACCGCGACCCTGCCGGCCGTGGGTGCCCTGGATCTGCACGAAGACGCCGTAGCGCTCGACCGAGGCCACCGTCCCCCGGACGTGCGCGCCCTCGACCAGCAGCGGGCCTGCCTTCGCGCGCGGGATCGCCAGCGTCTCGCCGCCTGCGTCGATCGACGAAGCGCCCTCCGCCGCCCGCACGAACACCGGAGCGAGCCGCACCCGCTCCCCGCTCGCTTCCACCACCAGCGCCTGGACCGTCGATCCCACCTCGACCGTCAGCGTCCCGTCCGGCCGAAGCATCTCCGAGCGCTCGAAGTAGCCTTCCTGCTTCTCGCCCAGATCCACGAACACCGCGTCGCGCCCGATCGCCACGACGCGCACGTCGATCCGGTCGCCCCTCCGCGGCCGCTTGGGACGGCCCTTCGTCTGCGAGCTCTCGAACAACGACGCGAAAGAATCTTCGGAACGGTCGGACGGCATAGAGAGCCCCAAGCCTAGCAAAGAGCGGCCCCGCGCACTTCATTGTGGGCGACGGTGCGGGCCCGTCAGCCCTCCCCCCCGCGAAGCGTCTCCCCAACGCGCGCCCCTTTCGTGCTAGGGTCCGCCCGTTCTCGGGTCGATAGCTCAGTCGGTAGAGCAGGGGACTTTTAATCCTCTGGCCCAGGGTTCGAGTCCCTGTCGACCCACCAGCGTTCGTCGAGGTTTTCGACGAGATCGGGTCCCAAACGGGACCCTACCCCGTCTTGGTGGTCGCCCCCTCGCTCGCGACCCCAAGCACTGGGGCCGGTTCGTCGAGACGGTTCACGGCCTCGGCGTGGAAGGCCGGAGCCACGTGGGCGTACCGGAGCGTCATCTCGATCGTGGCGTGACCGAGCAGCTCCTGGATGACGCGGATCGGAACGTTCCTCATCACGAGGTGGCTCGCGTACGTGTGACGGAGGACGTGCCACCCGACCCTCTTCAGCCCGGCCTCACGACTGGCGAAGATGAGCGGGTACTGCACCTCGCCGGTTCTTAGGGGACGGTCCCCGGGGCCGAAGACGTACCCTTGCTTGAACCGGGACGAGAGCGAGCGAAGGGCCTCTCGCGCGTGACCCGAGAGCGACACCTTGCGGGTGCGTCCTCCTTTTGGGGTGCCTTCGTGCTCGTTCCAGATCGAACGCTGCACGCTGATCACGTTGTGCGTGAGATCGACATCCTCCCAACGCAGGGCGAGCAGCTCCCCGCGTCGAAGACCGGTGCGAAGCGCGAAGGTGATCATCGGCCGCCACATCGGGTCGGCCGCCGCGATCAACTTGTCGGCCTCGTCGAACGTGAGGAAGCGGAACTTGGGGGACGGCACCTTCATCAGCCGAATCTTCGGCGCGAAGCTGAGCCTCCCCCACTCGACGGCGACCCCGAAGATGCGCCTGAGGACCGTGAGCCTGTTGTTGATCGTTTTCGGTCGAGCCATCTGGTGCGCCTTGAAGCGCTCGATCTCCCCGGCCGTGATGCAGTCGAGCGGAACGGCGCCGAAGAAGGGCACGAGATGCTTCTCGATGATCATCTCCTTCGCCCGCCGCTCGCTCGGCTTGTTGTTCGTCGCGGCGTACAGCCTCAAGAACTCCTCCGCGAAGTCCTTGAACAGCGGCACGCCACGGATGTGCTCCTGCCCGGCGGCGAGCTTCGCGTGAAGCTGACGTTCGAGCCGAAGGCCCTCCTCGCGGGTCTTCGCCGAGACACGAACGCGCTTTCGAACGCCGTGTTGCCGAACGCAAACGTCGACCCGCCACCTTCCATCCTTCCTCCTGCGCACACTCATCGGAGTCTTCCTCTCCGCGAGCTGCTCTCCTGGCTTGCCAGCCAGGCTACCAGGGAGCTGCGCCTCAGGCGGATGCGAGACGTGGTGAGCCGCACGTGCGGAACGACCCCTTGATCGATCAGCTTGTAGAGCGTCTTCCGAGGGAGGCGCAGGAAGCACGCCGCCTCCGCGACGGTGAGCACCTCGTGGACGCTCGCGTCCGAAGTGTGGTTCGCCTCGTGGTCGCGACCGTCGTCGTGGTTCGTGCTGGTAGGCCGAGAGTCGCCCATGATGCGGGCGCCTACACCGAGGATTCGGTGTTTCTCGGGGCAAAAATGACCCGCCCAGAATTTTCCGAGATCCGGGTCGTTCGCCGTCACATCTCCATGCGCCACCTGAGGTGACCCCGGACGCCTCCCGTGGACACTCGAGCGGATAAGCACACGGTTCTCGGAACATCGGTTGCACGGCCAGAGGAACCTGGTCTACTCCGCGCATGTTGTTCCCGACAGACTGGCCGAAGAACTGCCCGCCGAGCGATGCGGCGGACTGCTCCGGGCCCGTCTTTCGGATCGTCACCGCGAAGCCCCCAGGCCCCGACGACCTCAAGAGCTACGAGGAACTCGGGATCCAGGTTGGCTCGGAGTGTCGACGAAAAGCCGTCTCGGTCTACGCGAAGCTCGAGCATGCGTTGCACCGGCAGAGCCTTTCCCCGCACCTCGGGTCGTTCGTAGCGGTCGGCGAGTTTGTCCAAGGAGCTGGCAAAACCAAGCTGACCGACGAGCGAACCGGCCACGTCGCTTGGTGGTCGCCCAAGCAGTTCGACCGTGCCTCGTTGTTCAAGGAGTTCGTCGAATGCCCCGCGGAGGGCGCATGACGGTCCGGCCGCCCCTGGAGACGCCCGAAGTTCCGGTTGAACTGCTGGGGGACCCGCGGCCTGCGGAGGTGCTGTACGAGGCGGAGAGCCCCATCGTCTTCACGATCACAGCGTCCACGGGAACCATGCTGGGCTATCTCGCGGCTGAAGATACCGAGGGGTCCTGGATCGTTCTCGCCCCCATCGGCCCAACGACGCTCCAGCGCCTCCGTACTGGTCTCTTGGCGGTCCGCGCTTGCCTGACCGACACGTGGATGTGGCTAGCACTCCATCGTGATGGGGCTTGGCGCCAGGCCTGGCGCGTGAGCGAGGACATGCTGCCTCCCGGGCACCTGCCCCGTGCCTGGACCCCGCTCCTCCCGGAACACCAGGCCATCTTGTCTACCCGCGTGTTGGGCTCGCGCATACAGCCGGGCGTTACGCCCGCCAGCGTCGTCGCGTTCGTCGCCGACGCCACGCGATCGGCCGTGAAGACCTTGGTCGAGTTCGTGTACGACCAAGTTCCATCGGGCCGACCCAAGGACGACATCCGTGAGCTTTACGATCTGCCGGTGCGGCAGCTCGCGTTCAACAGCTTCGCGATCGGGTTCGGCGCTCCCCCGGCGCAGATGTTCCCAGCGGAGTTCGACGAGGTCGTCAGCCTACTGCGTCGCGGCATCGACTGGGTGGCCGCGTCCGATGACGTGCCGCTGGTAGCGTCGAGCGATCGGGAGCGGTCCGCGATCCTGCATGCGGTGCGAAGGCTCACCCCGCCGAAGGGCAGCTACGTCGAGGTGGTCGAGTTGGCCGGACCTTGGGTTGGACGGCGAACCGTTCGACTGACCACGGCAGCCCGAAAGCGGGTGTCGGACGAGATCGCGAAGCTCCGGGACGAGAGAGTGCTCATCATCGAAGGTCGCATCGGAGAGTTCGATGACGATCGCGGGACATTCATCCTTCGAGACACGAATCTCCCCGATGAAGTGAAGGCCACAATCAGACCCGAGAACCTCGAACGCGTGCGCAAGCTCTACACCGACCGAGTTCACCCGGTCTGGGCAGTCGGTGTCCTGCGCGAGCGACAGTTCCACGTCTCGGATGTGTTCGACCAACCACCGTTGACGGCTCCAGATGGGGAGGTCGATGTCGAGCCCGACCCGCCCGAGCTGTGAACACCCGTGCCGCAGCCCGTCTGCTCGCGTCCGTTCCCTGGACGTAGTGATGGGCCCCGGGTTCATCTCGGCCAGCATCCCGGCGTAGAAAACGCTGTGAAGCTTTCTGGAACGAATCGGGCTCGGGCGGCCATTTACCTCCGCTGTTCGACGGGTGGGCAGCACACCGAGAACCAAAGGCCGGAAGTCGAACGGCTGATCGCGGCCCGTGGGTTCGAGCTGGTCGCGGTCTACGAGGAGAATGTCTCCGCCGCCGCGAAGTCCCGCCCCGAGTTCGAGCGCATGATGAAGGACGCTCACCGGGGCAGTGTCTTCAGCGTTCTCGTCGTGTGGTCACTCGACAGGCTCGGGAGGTCGATGGTCGGCAACCTGCAAGCCGTGCTCGATCTCGATCGCCGTGGCGTCCAGGTCGTCAGCGTCCGTGAGAGCTGGCTCGACTCGGACATCGGCCCGGCTCGTCAGCTTCTGCTCGGCGTCATGGGCTGGGTGGCCGAGCAGGAACGCACTCGTGTCGGGGAGAGGGTACGCGCCGGGCTCGACCGGCTTCGACGTTCGGGCGTGAAATTGGGGAGGCCCAAGGCGAATGTGAACGCTCAGCTCGTGATGAATCTGAAGGCCGACGGCCGCTCGGTGAGGGACATCGCGAAGGTGGTCGGCGTCTCGCCGTCGGTCGTGCAGCGGACGATCAAGGCGTGCCAGAAATCCGACCTCGGGGACCGCCTGCAAGTGGCCGAAATCCCGTAGCCGGTCGAGCCGTGCCCAAGACATCAGTTACGGGCACGGCTGGTGGCCCTAACCTTCAAGATCATGCTCAGCCGCGCCGTCGCCGCCGTCTCGTTCGCCCAACTGCTCAAGTCGAGACTCGAAGGCGAGCTGGCCGACGAGGTCAGACGTGCGGTCGACGGACGCATCGACGAGCACAAGCACCTCTGCGAGCACATCCGCGCCCTGCTTCGGGGCCACGTCCAAGGTGGGGAGGAGTTCGTCTTCGACTGGGAGGGCAACGCCGAGCGTGTTCGCGGAACGCAGCAGCACAGCTACCCCCTGCTCGGGACGTGGGCCCACCCGGACGCCGCCGTGCTGCGGCCGTTCACGTGCGCCCTCGAGTTCGACCGGGAGCCCGGCGGGTCGATGGACTGGTCGCATTTCAAGGCCTGCCTCATGAAGGCCGCGTGCCACGTGTTGTCACGGGCGTACGACGCCGCGCTCTTCATCTACACGCTGCGACGCCCCGGCTCGACCGCTGCGATCTACACGGAGGACGACAGCGAGCACACGGTCGAGCTACTGGCGAGCCTCCGGTCGCGAGGCTTGGTCGTGGCGATCGTCCCGCCCGGGTGAGCCGAGCACCCCCGAGCGCATGTTCATCAACTCGGGGAATTACTCAATTTCGCGCGAAAACTTTCCATCAACTTGGTGAGTCTTCTCCGCGGCTTGCCGTCGTTTCGGCCGAGTTTCTCGTTTTCGCCGGGCCACCATCCACCACCGCGTGCGGGTTCGACTTTCGGGAGCTGCCGTTGGCCTGCCGCAACGACAACTACTCTTCGGGTCCGTCTTCGATCGTGATCGCTTGGATGAACGCCATGAAGCGAAGCTCCCCGAGCCGCCCTGCCAGCTCGACGCTGGTGCTCATCATCTCCCGGGCGGCGGCCCGGAGGAGCGTGCTCGATGCTCGGAGCGCGTCGGGCTCATCGTCGGCGAAGGTGTCGTCGGCGACCGACTGCGCGAGACCGACGAGGTGCTCGAGCACCTCGACGTGGTCGCCGATCGCCCGGATCGTCTCCCGCTTGCGGCGATGAAGCCCCAGCAGGTCGAGCGTAAGGACGAGGCGGTCACGGCGCGGCTTCTTTCCGGCCTGCTCGCCAGCGCTGCTTCCGGTGCCTGGTCTTTCTCCTGACGCACGAAGACGGCGAACCATCGCCGGGTAGTACGTGGCGGCGTCCGACGAAATGAACCCGCCGGGATCGGCGGCGCGATCCGTCTGGGCCCCCGGGTGCTGACCATCCATGGCTGCAACAAGATCGATCGTGTTGTAGCCATGGATGGTGGATGTTCTCCCACATCCTCATTCGCTGAGCATCTCATCGAGGTCCCGGACCCAGGGTCCACCCGGAACCGGATCACGGCCCGAGATCGCTTCTCGGGCCCGGGCTCGGTGGGCGTCGGTGACGGCGTACCCGGCCTTCACCATGGCCGCTTCAGCCAGGCGCATCGCCGAGGCCCACGGGCTGGCTCCAGCCAGCCGAACGCCGCCCGCGAAGAGCGAGACGGTCAGCCGCCGTAGCGTCTCGCCGGTGCCGCGAAGCTTCACCGCCGCAGCGACCTTGTCGATGTCGACCGTGACCGGTTTCGTCGGACACTTGGCTTCCTCATCGAAGCCGAGTTCGGCCCGAAGCTGGTCGAGCCCGATCACGACGTCCATCCCGAACCCGGGGATCGCGAGCCCCGCGACGATGTACGCCCGAGCTTGGATGCCGTCGGGGTCCCCGATCACGCCTCGGAGCCGTCCGACGATTTGGACCAGCTCGGCCTGGTACGAGGCATGGAGAAGGTCTTGGGCTCGATGGTCTGCGAAGCCCATCATGTTGCTGATGGCCTTCACGGTCCGCGTCGGGGCCTCCCCTCGTTCGGTACCAGGAATGGCGGAGGTCCGTCGGACGATGGTCCAGTCCACAGGCCGCTTGACCGAGACGCCGAAGCCCTCGATCTCCTCGTCTTCATCGGTGGCCCCGACGGCGGAGAAGACACCTCGATGTGCGGCGGCGAAGTCGGCGAGCCTCGGCAGGATGTTGCCCAGGACGACGAGGCTGCGCACGAACCTCGTGACACCATCCAGGGTCGCCACGAAGGCGTTGCTGCCCGCAACACCACCCGCATAGCCCGGGAGGACGCCGAACGGTTCGCACAGCTTCCGCAACTCCTCGAAGCAGTCGTCTCGCTTGCCGCGCAGCCAGGGCATCTTGAGGGTCTGGGGGAGGCCACCAAGAAGCTCGTCGAGGAAGCGGTTCATCACCTTGCTGTTGCCGATCACGGCGACGGCCATCCTGGTCCGCTGGCGCTCCCGCTCGATCAGGGCCCGGACCGTCTCCACGACGCGCTTCCATTCTTTGGGGTCCTTGAGCTGGGTCTGGCTGTAGGAACGGTCCGCGATCAGGATTCGCTTCTCTCGGGCCCGGACCGTGGGAGCAAAAACCCAGGTCCGCTTGGACCAGAACGCGAGCTTCACCTGGAGCGGCGTGATCGTCGCCGAGCAGAGGATCGTCTGGCCCGGCCACATGTCGCGGGTCTTGGTGAGCCGCACCACCCAGCGATCCGTCTTGTGGTCGTGGACGAGGTGAACCGGGGCAACCGGTTCGAGGCCGGTGACGAGATCGCGTAGCGCCTCGACGAGCAGCGGCAACGCCATCTTGGGTGTCCGACCACTTGCCGGGCCGTTCTCGTGGAACAGTGCCTTCGCGGACGACACCCACCGGCCAACAGCAGCATCGTCGAGGGCCCCGAGCGCCTCCAGCAGGACCCGGTCATCGCCAAGAACGACCCGAAGCTCGGCGTCGGCCAGAACGTTGAAGACGGTCGTCTCGTCCCGCTTGCCCCGACGCTTCGGACGCAGCCCGACGGTTCGGCGCTGGGCCACCATCATCGCCTCGGGTCGCAGCACCTCGATCAGTCGGTCGAGCAGCCGGTCGATCGCGGGTGTCGTCGCAATCCAGGTGAGCACCGACGTGTCGAGGCTCATCCCTTGCTCCAGGTCCTCGATGCTGCTCCCCAAGAAGTCGTTGGGCCCATCGGCGCGGAGGACCGCGACGAGTTCGTCAGTTGTCGGATCCGTCCAGTCGGGAACCGTCCGCATCCGGTCGAGATCCTGAGCGTCGAGGTCGATGGTCTCGAAGCACTGCGCCCAGGGGTTTTCGTCCACGATCGCGATGTCGGCATCCGGTCCATGAAGGTCCCCGTTGCCGCCGAACTTGCGAAGCTCTGCGTGAGGTAGGTGGGCGTGCAGGAGCGCCAGGTGGTGACCCTCAGCGCCCTCGAATTGGGCCAGGTAGCGGCAGCCGGTGTGGTACTCGCAGGCGGGGCCGCAGACCTCGTAGCTCGGCATCCCGACGGTCACGGCCTGGGCGAGTTTGGGGTTGTCGCAGTTCACGCCAGGCTGTCGGCCGTCGACAGCCCGCGACGGTTGGAGGACCTCCAGGAACCGACGTCGTCCTTCCGCCCTGGCGTAGAAGCCCCTCGATAGGAGCCCCGACTCGGCGACGGCGTCCTCCGCCATCGTGGTCTTGCCGGCGCCGGTGGGCGAACGCAGCACGAGTAGATCCCACTCGTCACGGTGCCGGAGAGCGGCTCGAAGGAAGTCGCCTTGAGCAGCTCGGGCTTCAACCACGGTTTCGACGATGGGCGCCTCGACGCGATCCGCAGTCCAGTCCGGCTCCGAGACGCCGTCGTCGCACGCATCGAGGTGGATTCGTCGGACGGAACTCGTGGAGTGGCGACGAACGGGGACGAGGTCGACGCAGCCCGCGAGCCGTGCGAGCTGGACGACGCCGATCGGTCCCGAGGGGTTGCAGCGAAAGCACTGGAAGCCTCCCGTGTCGAGGAACAGCTTGGCGCTCCGAGCCTGGTCGCCGCATTCCGGGCACACGATCCGGAAGTAGCCCCCTCGATCGACGGCGCCGCCGTCAAGACGAGCAGCCACGGCTCGAACGATCTCCGGCGTGATCTCGTAGCCCGCCGGGCCGGGGTCCCTGGCACTCCGCAGAGTCGCGCTGTCCCGGGCTCGCACGAGAGCCGGGATACCGAGCCGGTCCACGATGTCGCTGGCTTGATCGAAGGCAGTGACGAGCCCGTGACTGAATTGGGGGTTCGCCTCAATCAGGGAGTCGCCGCGGGGTTCCCGGTAGGCGGGCTGTCGGCGCAGCCAGCTCGATGCGAATAGCTCGGGCAGCTCGAAGTGTTCGGGGCTTGGGCCGACGTGATTTCGGCTGACCTTGGTCAGGCGGGCGGCGTGCTCGGGCCTGAAAGCCTCATGCGGAACCGGTGTCGAGCGGACCCACATGATCCGGTTCGAGCTGGCCGAGTGGAGCGAGCCGATGGCCCTAAGCGTTCCGCCACGGCTCGCACCGTCAAGTCGAACACGGTCCGAGCCTTCGAACATCCGGGTGTCGAGTTCGACGTGGACCCTAACTTCGTCGGTCGGCTCATGATGAGCACGACGACGGGCGACGGCGTCCTTGAGACGGGCCTCGATCGTGGTGAAGCCCTCCGGGAACAACCGTGTCTCGAGATGTCGCACGATCGCGGCCACCATCCAGCAGCGGCGTGGACCGAAGGCTCTCCAGTCCACATCGAGCCGGGCGCCCATCCTTGTCACGGAGGTTGTGATGTAGCGAGGGTCAACCCCAAGTTCGCCGACGAGGTGGTCGTAGCCTGTGCGACCGATCGTGACGGCCGCCTCGATGATCGGCTCATAGTCCTCGAGCGTGAGCGTCCACGTGCCGGGATAGCCGACGTGGGCGTCGATCTCGAGCGTGAGATCGACAGCGTACTGGGCACGAAGGTGGGAGGTCCAACGGCGAACCCCTAAGATGGGGTGCAGGTAGTGGGCGTTCGCGGCGTGAAGAGCCGAAGCTCGATCGAGGACGACGCCATGTAGCGCAGCGCTGTCGGTTCCTCGGCACGGGTCCACCAAGTGGACAGGGAGTCCTTCCGCTTCAGCCGCCGCTAGCCGGGAAGAGCACGGGTCCCAGCGTACGGCCGGACGTTGGTGCTCTCCGGTCGCGGGCAACGCCTGGACGAGGAAGGTCGGCGCGCGACTGTTCGTCCACGTGCTCGGATCGTCGAGCTTCAGCGGCGAAGCAGTGCCTTCCGGTGTATGAACAGGGGCAGTCATCGGAGTACCCCCTCGGGCCGTCCTGGTGGAACGGTGGCGAGCCCGAGGGGCAGCGGTTCAGGCGGTCTTCGAGAGCCCCGCCTCGATCAGGTCGGCGATCACCACGGAAATGCTGGTCTGCGGATCCGCATCGGCGAGCCGGTGGCGCACCTGGCGGTACAGACGGTCGGGCAGGTGAAGGCGAACGTTCCGGATACGTGCGGGCTCGGGCGTGACGGGCGTGGTGGGCTTGGCGTTCTTGCGCATGGTGGTCCTCCGTGGCCCCGAGCCCACAAGTGGATCAGCGGACAGACTCGGGTCACTTTGTTCTCCATACACGGCGAGATCAGCCACCCGAGCCGAGAATCTGAAGAATCTGGGCGGCGGCTGCGTTGATGGCCTGCATTTGCCGGAGATCACCACCGAGGTCGGGATGGTGGTTCAGGGCGGCCTTGCGCTGGGCCTTGCGAACCTCTGCTTCGGTGCACGGCCACTCGAGGCCGAGCAGGTCCAGTTCGTCGTGCGGCAGCCAGGGGAAGTCGCGGCGCCGAGCCTGGCGGCGCGTAGCGTCGGACGAATCCGCCGAGCCTCCACCAGCCTTCGAGCGCTGTTCCTCACGCTGGCGGCGGGCCTCTTCCTCACGCTGGCGGTGATCCCCTTCCTCACGCCGACGCCGGGCACGTTGCTCTCGACTCCGGCGATTCCGCTCCGCCCGCCGACGGCTCTCCGCCTCCGCTTGAGCGCGGTTGCGTGTCTCCTCGGCTCGGGCAGCTTCGACCGCCAGCAGACGACGGATCAGATCAGAGATGTTTGCGCCGTCGAGCTGAGCTAGGCGCTTCGCTGCGACGAACTCCTGATCCGTCAGACGGATCGTGACACGGGTTTGAGCAGCCTGATCGAGTCGGGGCTTTCGGGGCACGTTGGTCCTCCGATGGCTCCCGCGACCACAGTGCAGGGGCGGCCATCGTTGATCCAAGTACACCGGCGGCACACCACGACGGCCCGTCCGAGGTGCGGTTTCTGAAGTCTGATGTCGATTCCAACCGTCGGACGATTCCCTCGTCGGACCGGTTCATTTCGGGTCGCCTCGAACGTAGCCTGACGTGCCCGGTGCTCAGCCGCCCTTTTTCGGTCGCCCTCGGGCCCTGGCTGCCCGCCCGACATCGTCATCCTCACGAGGCTCGACGAGATCCACGACCCCAGCACCGAGCGTATTCGCGAACAACACCAAGGTATCGATCGTAACGTTCTCCTTGCCGCCTTCGATCCGGGACACCCATTGGACACTGGCTTCGACCTTCTCGGCGAGCCGCTCCTGGGTCCAGCCTCGAGCACGACGAAGCTCGGCAACACGCGTGCCGATGCGGGCCTTCAGCTTGGTGGCGGTCTCCCTTCGGGCCAAGGCCCAGAAGGTCAGCCACGGCCCGACGGTGAACCATCAACCCACAGGTTGATATTTTCTGGCCCGAGCGTTCTCCTTCGACGCGATGGGGAAGTACGAGGTCACGACCGACGGCGAGAACGTTGTCGGCCCGGTCACCCTCGACCAGGTTCGACGAGGGTTGGCGGCGGGGAAGATCCCACCAGAGGCGAGGATCCGACGGGTCGGCGACACGACGTGGCATCCAGTGCTCGCGTCGATCACATGGATCGACTCGCCAGCGTCATCGGAGGCAGCGCCTCGACCGGAGCCGACCTCGAGCGATCCGCGCGTGCGGAACTGGATGCAGCTTGCCGACGCTGCCCAGCAGGCGGGCAACCACGACGAGGCGTACCGGTTCTTCACCAAGGTGCTCGAGGTCGAGCCCGGCAAGGCAGAGGCGTGGTTCGGCAAGGCGACGGCCGCGGGATGGAACACGAACCTCCGTCACGACCGGTACCCCGAGCTGATCTTGGGGATGACGAAGGCCGTGCAGCTCGCAGCCGATCCGACCGCGACCAAGAAGGCAGCGGCCGCCATCATCAACGACGTGACCGTCGCTTACTTCGAGCTTTCGAAGCAGCACACCATGGAGTTCATCTCGCTCGATGGCACGTGGGAGGAGCACGTGCAGCGCTGCATCTCGATGCTCCACGCGCTTCAGGTCGGGCACGAGTTCGACCCGGTAAACCAGCAGCTCCTTGGCAACGGCATCGATCTCGCGAAGGCCATGCTCGACGGAGTGTGGTTCGAGCACGAGTTCAAGGACGGGCAGATGGAGACCACCAGCGTCCCCCCCGAGCTTGAGAAGCACGCCACGAGGATCCGAAACGGCTTCATCGCCGCTCTCCAAAAGCTCGACCCTAACTACCAGGCCGAGAAGGTCGAGAAGGTCGGTGCCATCACCGCGACCGGATGCGTTGGGTGCCTCGTGATCGTCGCACTCGTCGGCGGGCTCGGATGGTGGCTCGTCAGCAAGTACGTGCTCGGACGGTTCAGCGGCGGCGACGAGACGACGACTGCGCCGATCGCGTCGTCGCATGCGCCCCGGAGAGCAAGCCCTTCGGCCCGAGTGGTCGCGAGCACGAGCCGGTCGTCCTCCACGTCGGCGACAACAACCACGACGATCGCCGCCGTCCCAACCTCGTCAGCTCGAACGAGCGGCGCCACGAAGCCGAAGCAGCCTTGCGACCCAAACTGCTTCTACAACATGCGCTGCATGATCATGTCGGAGGGGCCCTCGTCCGCGCCGTGCTGCCAGCCCGTGACGAAGGTCATGGACGGGCTCGGGCCCGATCACCTTGCCACGTGCCGGAGCGGAGCCAGGGACACCGTGTTTCCGACCGATCCGGATTGAGCCTCTGGCGCTTTCGTGGGCCAGGGTTCATCGTCGCCCACGCCGCTGGGTAGGTGGTCCAACGGCCCGACGCGCCACTTGACATATGTGCTGTATGTTATGTTACATGAGGCACATGGCCGTCGGACAGAGCGGGCGCATTGTTCTCGAAATTGACCCGGGGTTGAAGCGTGCTCTTCACGCGCGACTCGTTGGCGAGGGCCGTCACCTGAAGGACTGGTTCCTGGAACAGGTCCAGGCTTATCTGAACCCTCGCCACGAGATGCTCCCGTCCTCGGACACCCCGCCCACGACGACTCCGCCCGACCGCTTGGTAATCCCTGACCCGAAAGTGCTTCGGGCCGCCGAGCCAGCGGGAACGAGGTACACGGCCGGGAAGCGCCGTGCCACGACGACCGCCAAGTCTGACCGGAGGAGGTCACGGGCGTGATCACCAGCGTCGCCGAGAAGCTCCGGGTGCTGGCTCTTCCGCCGCTCATCGATCGTGTGGACCTGCACCGGGTCGAGGCATCCAAGAGCCTGCGGCCTGCTCGACGATCTGAGCTGGGGCAGTACATGACGCCGCCCTCGGTGGCGACCTTCATGGCCGCCTTGTTCGGCCAGTTCGGAAATGCCGTGAGGGTGCTCGATGCCGGTGCTGGTATCGGCAGCCTTGTGGCGGCACTTGCCGCCGAGGCGTGCGCCCGAGAAAAGCGTCCCAAGACGATCGAAGCGACGACGTTCGAGGTCGATCCGGTGCTCGCTTCGCACCTCCGCCGGACGGTAGCGGAATGCCGGGACGAGTGCGCTCGCTTCAACGTGTCGTTCACGGCGAACGTGATCGAAGCTGACTTCATCCAAGCAGCGGCAGATCAACTGGACGCGGGTCTGTTCGGCCCTCGAAGCACGCCAACTTTCAGCCACGCCATCCTCAACCCGCCGTACAAGAAGCTCAACTCGGACTCGCCCGCTAGGTTGGCGTTGCGCCGGGTCGGCATCGAGACCAGCAACCTCTACACTGCGTTCCTTGGTCTGGCCGTCCACTTGCTGGAACCGGGCGGCGAACTGGTTGCCATCACGCCGAGGAGCTTCTGCAACGGGCCGTACTTCCGGCCCTTCAGGGAGTTGTTCCTGCGGGAGATGACTCTTCGACGAGTTCACGTCTTCGACTCCCGGTCCTCGGCGTTCTCCGATGACGACGTGCTCCAGGAGAACGTCATCTTCCACGCGGTGAAAGGCGGTCGGCCTGGCAAGGTGACCATTTCCTCGTCGAGTGGCCCCGAGGACGAACTGCTCTCAGTCCGTTCGACGCCTCAATGTGAGGTAGTGCGAACGGGAGACCCCGAACTGTTCATCCACGTCGTTCCAGATGAGAGCGGGGAACAGGTCGCCGACGCAGTTACCAGCCTCCCCTCACGCCTGGCTGACCT
This sequence comes from Polyangiaceae bacterium, assembly GCA_044225865.1. Lineage (GTDB taxonomy): Bacteria > Myxococcota_A > Polyangia > Polyangiales > Polyangiaceae > Xiheicaenibacterium. The sequence continues at coordinate 87,685 of JBGAID010000018.1, forward strand.
CGACCTTGGCGTGTCCACGGGCCGGGTCGTTGACTTTCGAGCACGCGACCACCTCCGAGCAGAGCCTGACAAGACGGCGGGGCCGTTGATCTACCCCACGCATTTCAGCGAAGGGTTGGTGCGTTGGCCGAAGGTTGGGAAGAAGCCGAACGCGCTCGCCATCGTCCCAGAGACCGCAGAGCTGTGGGTGCCTAGCGGCTTCTACGTCCTCGTGAAGCGCTTCTCATCGAAGGAGGAGCGGCGTCGGGTCGTTGCGGCTCTCTTCGACCCCAAACTCGTCCCGGGCGCGAGAGTCGGGTTCGAGAACCATCTGAACGTCTTCCATCGGCGCGGGGAAGGGCTTCCGCTCAAGGTCGCCCGCGGGTTGGTGGCGTTCTTGAATTCGACGTTGGTGGACACTTACTTCCGGCAATTCAACGGCCACACTCAGGTGAATGCCACCGATTTGCGGAACCTCCGATACCCGGCCCCAGACGTGATGGAGGCACTCGGCGAGCAAGCCGAGCCTGGCACCGACCAGCAGGAACTTGACCGCCTCGTCACGAAGGTGCTCGGCTTGGCCCGCGGTGGCGTTCAAGTGGCGAGCAAGAGGTTGAAGAAGTGCGACGAAGCGTTGGGCATCCTCAAGGCGCTGGGACTGCCCAAGCAACAGCAGAACGAGCGATCGGCCTTGACGCTGCTCGCCCTCCTCGGGCTCACCCCGGACCTCCCATGGGCCAAGGCATCTGCCCCGCTGATGGGCATCACCCCGATCATGGAGTTCATCGCGGAGCAGTTCGGCAAGGAGTACGCACCGAACACCCGGGAAACTGTTCGTCGGCAGACGGTTCACCAGTTTCTGGACGCGGGGCTGATCGTAGCGAACCCGGACAACCCGGGGCGACCCGTGAACAGTCCGAAGGCGGTCTACCAGGTTGAGGCCAAGGCATTGGACTTGCTACGCACGTTCGGCACCCCAAAGTGGGAACGCCACCTCCCGAACTACCTCGCCGAAGTCGGGTCGCTCGCCGACCGGTACGCCCAGGCTCGGGACATGGCACGGATCCCCGTCCAACTCCCCCAGGGCCAGACGCTCAACCTGTCACCCGGAGGCCAGAACGAACTCCTCAAGCACATCGTCGAGCAGTTCTGCCCGCGCTTCGCCCCCGGTGGGCGCCTGCTCTACGTGGGCGACACCGACGAGAAGTTCGCCCTGTTCGACGAGCCCGGACTTGAGAGCCTCGGCGTGAAGGTGGATTCGCACGGGAAGATGCCCGACGTGGTGGTCCATCGACCAGACAAGGACTGGCTGCTTCTCATCGAGGCAGTCACGAGCCACGGACCAGTGAACCCAAAGCGTCGCGGCGAACTGTCGAAGCTCTTCGACAAGGCTAGGCCCGGCCTCGTGTACGTGACCTCCTTCCTCACCCGGAAGGCGATGATCAAGTACCTTGCCGACATATCCTGGGAGACCGAGGCTTGGGTTGCTGAGTCGCCGGACCACATGATCCACTTCAACGGCGAGCGGTTCCTCGGCCCGTACGACAAGCGCTAGCAAGTTGGTCGTGCGAGCATGGCGCACTCGAACCGGGCACCCCACAGTTGGCGAAAGTTCGAGGCCGACCTGCGAAGCGTCACCGGGACCGGGCCCCAAATCGGGACCCGACCCACCGGCCACCATGGAGAACCACGACGAAAACGGGCAGGCCGACAGCTCCTCCTTCGCAGCCTCCAGCCAGGAAAACGGCTCGCTCAGTCGGTAGAGCTGCGGACTTTTAATCCGTAGGTCCAGGGTTCGAGTCCCTGTCGACCCACCAACACCCCCCGCGGTCGCGCTCGTTCTGATCGAGAATTGCGCTCGCTGATCCATGAAATCGGTCACGATGCGCCGATGACCGACCGCGTCCGCCTCGAGCCTCTCACGTCCCGACTGACTGTCCACCTCGGCGACACCCTCGTCGCCGACACCAGCCGCGGTATCGTCGTGCACGAGCAGGGGCTCCCCCCTCGCTACTATTTCCCGCGCGCCGACGTGAAGGCCGAGCTGGCGCGGGGCGAGGGGGCAGGGACGTGCCCTTGGAAAGGGAAGTGGCACCACCTCGACGTCGTCCTCGGTGAAACGACGGTGGCCCGGGGGGCGTGGACCTATGGCGAGACGACGCCCGTCTGCCAGCCAGTCAGGGACTACGTGGCCTTCTATGACGACAAGCTCGAGGTGCGGGTCGCGACCTGAGCGCGTCTCAGCGCCAGTAGACGGTCGCCCTGCCAATCGCCGTGAATGGCCAGCCCGGCGAATAGTGGATGCCGGAGACGACGCTCGGCTCGTAAGAGAGTCGAGTGTCGCTCGCGAAGTTCACCTCTCGCCACGTCGAATTGAAGAGGTTCTGGATGTCCGCTCCGAGCTCGAGCATCTTCCAGCGCAGGCCGGCGTTGGCGTCGACGATGGCGAAGCCGTCGGCGGTGAGCGAGCCGTCTTCGGTGGCGGGGCGGTCGGCGATGGCCTTCAGGCGGAGGGCGGCGAATGGTGTGAAGTCGCCGAGCTTCTTTCGAAACCCCGCCCCGGCGGTGAGGGTGAAGGTCGGGGCGAGGGCGATGGCGCCGTCGTTGCCGGCGTTCCCCCGATATCGCGGGCGGACGGCGGTGGCCTCGAGATCGGCGAAGAGCCAATCGGAGAATTGATAGCGACCGGCGAGCTCGCCGCCGAACCGCCTCGTCGCGCCGCTCGGCTCGGTGCGGCCCTCGTCGCCGACCCAGACAATCTCGGAGTCGATGTCGATGAGGAAGAACGCCGCGTCGAGGGTGAGCCCCTTCACCGGCTTCACTTGCACGCCGACCTCATAGCCAGTCGAAGGGGAGAGGAGCGTCACCGGCTCTCTCTCGACAACCGCCCCACGCGCGTCGTTCGAATGGAAGCCCCGGCCGTAGTCGAGGAAGAAATCGAGCTCCTTGATGGGCGAAATCATGGCCGTCGCCTTGGGTGAGACCAAGAAGTCTCCCGCCTCGCCGCTCGTCTTGTTGCCGGTCGTGGCGGTGTCCTCGAGGGGGTCGTCGACGGCGACGTCGACGCGGTCGGCGCGCAGGCCGAGGACGAATCTGAGCCAGGGGGTGAGGCGGGCGTCCTCCTGGACATAGGCGCCCACGCTGCTCTCGACGATGTTGGAGTGAACCTTCGTCTCGAGGCGCTCCCTCCGCTCGTCGTGGTAGAGCCCGTTCTCGATCCCGTCGACTCGCATCTGCACCCCGAACGACGTCGTGAATACGGACTTGCCAATCGAGACGGGCTTCTTCAGTCGAAGATCGAAGCCGCCGAGCAGGCGGTCGTCGTCTTGCTCGATCTCATCGCCACGGATTGGGTCGTCGGCGAAGAAGGTGAAGTTCGAATAGAGCTGGAATCGGTACTTGACCAGGTAGGCCATCGCGTCGACCTGCCAGTCCTCCCACCTTCCATTCAGCCCGATCTGGCCTTGGTGGCGCTGGGTGCTGCCGCCCTCGCTCGGGTCGACGAAGCCGAAGTGATCGATGCAGGGCTGGCCAAAATCTTCCGGCTTGGGGGCCCCCGCTTCACCCTCTTTGCACACGGCGCGGGCAGGGATCTGTCCTGAGCCGTTCCACCCCGATGCATAGGACATGAAGGAGGCCCACCCCTTCACGTGGCTCGAGAAATCGTGGTTGATCTTCCCATAGAGGTTGAAGCGGAGGAGGCTCTCCGGATTCAGGAAGGGCCCATCGTCGTGAAAGACCTCCGCGGCCGCGACCGCCCGCCAGTCGTCCCCGAGGTCGGGCGACTCGACGACGAGCGCCCGGTAGATCCCGTATTGTCCGATGGAGGCCTGGGCGTAGCTCTCGGGCAAGGTCTCCGCGAGGTGCATGTCCACCGAGCCGGCGGTGGCGAAGTCCCCCAGCGGTGCGTAGTAAGGGCCCTTCGTCCCGTCGAGCCCGACCACCAGCTCGGGGATGAGGAAGTGCAGGTCGGCGAAGCCTTGGCCGTGGCCGTGGCTGACCATGTTGACCGGCACGCCGTCGACCATGATGCGGATGTCCGTGCCGTGGTCGGCGTCGAAGCCGCGGAGGAAATACTGGTTCGCCTTTCCCCCGCCCGCGTGCTGCACAGCGAAGACCCCAGGCACCGCCTCCACGATGTCTCCAGGGCGGAGGCGCGGCCGGAGATCGAGCTCGGGCTTTCGGTAGTGGACGCTCGAGGCGGCGTCTCCATCGGGAGCGTCTCCCTGAATCGTCACTTCGATGGGATCGGGCGCCTTCTCTTGTTCCCCCTTCGCCTTCGCAGAAGCGGGTGACGAGGTCGGGGGCGGCACCTCCTGAGCCGAGGCCGTCGCGCCGAGGGCCACACACGTCGACACGGCGATGGCCGACGCGAGCATGCGAGTGGGTCGGTTCATGAGGCCGTGGCGCGGTCGAAGCGTCGTGGTGCCATGTCTGAGTGGCACGACAGTAGATCGATCGTGCTACGCAAATCAATGTTCCCCGTGGTTCGCCTCCTCTACGCGCCTCTCGAGCAGGTGGTTGCAGTCTTCGGAAGGGCAGCGGCGCAGGGCCCAGCGCGTCGATGGGGGCACGCCGACGCACGCTCGCTGGGCCGCCTCGGCGTGGCACGAGTCTGCCCCGTTCGTCGCGGCTGCCGATCCCCCGCCAGTGGAAATTCGTGGGACGCGTTTATCCCACCCGCGAGCACGAAAGGGGCGTCCGCTCAACCCGGCGGAGAGAAAGGAACGACCCCTCACGTCGACGACCCTCCAGATGCCGCTCGCTCGTCACGCTCGCACGCTGTCGGGACGCGCCGCGGCGGTGCGGCTGCGGGTTGATTGGTGTCTCCATGCTGTTCAATCTGCCCGCGATCCTGATTGTCAGACCGCATATCGCGGGCTGGATAGCGGCGCGCGACTGAAGAGATCACCGACGCCGCCCTCTCGTCGCGACAGATGGAGCGGGTGGCGGCGCGCATGTTCGAGGAGCTGGTGCTGCCCGCCGGCTCGTGGAGGAGCTTGCTCCGCATGACGCGCTTGGGATTCGCGGCCCTGCTCCTCTCCGCGCCCGACCTGACGATCCGGGAGATCGCGAAGGCGGTCGGGTACGCGAACGCGGAGGCGCTCACCAACGCGTTCCCGCGCGCGGGGCTCCCCGCCCCGACGACGGTGCAGAGCCGCCGCCGCGTTGGCTGAGCTATAAGGCGCGGGTGCGGCGCTCGTCTCCGATGCTGCTCGTGATTGCGGTCGCGTCGGGGTGCGCGGCCGATCGGACGCCGCGCCGGACGCCGCCGACCTCTCTGCCATCGAAGCGGCCGCCACCGGTGCGCGAGCCCGCCGTCTGTGACGGACGCTCGAGGGTGGACGTGATCGACCACCACGTCGCGCTGCGCGTCGACCCCGCGGCGGGGACGCTCGCGGGCCACGGGACGATCGTCGTGCGCGCGGTCGAGGAGACGCGCTCGGTGGCGATCGAGGCAGACGGCCTCGTCGTGGACGAGGCTATCTTCGGAGCGGAGCGCCGCTCGTTCGAGCAAGCGGGCGGGCGGCTCTGCGTCGCCCTCGACCGGCCGCTCCGGGCGGGGAGCAGCGCCGCGCTGCAGCTCTCGTGGCATCGCCCGGCGAGCGCGCGCCCCACGGAGGGGCCGGTTCGCTTCTACGACGGGAGCCAAGCTTGGGCGGGCTACGGCACCTCGGCGTGGATGCCGACGGTGCTCGCGGCCGCGCAGCGGGCGACGCTGGATCTCACGATCGACGCGCCCCCCGGGCTCGACGTCGTCGCGAGCGGGAGGCGCGTCGAGGGAGAGAGGCCTCGCTTCGTGGTGGACGTGCCGAGCCCGACCTTCTTGTTCGCGTTCGCGGTGGGGCGGTTCGCGAAGGCGGAGCTGAAGGTCGGCGACGCGCTGCTCGTCGCCCACGGGCCGAGTGACGCCGACCTCGCCGACGTCCTCGCGCGCACCGGGGCGATGCTGCGCTTCTTCGAGACACGGCTCCGGGCGCGCCTTCCCGGCGATCGCTACGATCAGGCCTTCGTGAAGGGCGACGCGGCCCAAGAGGCGGTGGGGCTCGCCCTCATCGGGGAGGACTACGTGCGCGACTTGAAGGAGCACCCCCAGGAGGACTGGGTGTTCTCCCACGAGCTCGCCCATCAGTGGTTCGCGCGGGCGCTGCCGTGCGCAGACTTCGGCGACTTCTGGCTGAACGAGGGGTTTGCTACGTTTCTCGTAGCGGCGTTCAAGGAGGAGGCGTGGGGCAAGCCGGCCTACGAGCGCGAGATCGAGCTCTTTCGGGCGCGCTCGAAGAAGGTGACGGAGCAAGGGAAGGACGCGCCCGTCGCCCCCCGTCCGGACGCGCCGCGCGAGGCGGACCCCAAGCCGGGGCCCCGCGGGATCACCTATTCGCGCGGTGCCCTGGTGCTCCATCGACTTCGCGCCGAGCTCGGTGACCCCCTCTTCTGGAGCGGGCTATCCAGGTATGTCACGGATCAAGCGGGCAAGAGCCCCCGCACTGGCGACTTCCAGCGGGCCATGCAAACCGCAACCGGGAAAGACCTGGGGCCGTTCTTCGATCGCTGGGTATACCGCCCCGCGCCCGATCTATGAGTCAGCGGTCGCAGAGCTTCGAGACCTGGAGGAGGAGCGCCTCCGAGGAGGCCCTCGCTCCGAGGGTGAGGGTCCGGGCGAGCAAGGTCAGGGTCGCGTGCTGGGCGAACAATCGAACGAGGGGGTAGGGGTGGGCCATCTGAGCCGCGACCGCACAAAGCTCCCCGGGCGCTCCGCGCGCGCCGAGGGCGCCAATCGCCGCCGCTTGCTCGTGGGGTTTGCCTCGTTCGAGGGTGACTGTCAGGTTCGAGCGCGATAGCTCGGGGCCGTACAGACCCTCGAGCTTCGCGCGGTCGATCGGGTGACCCCACCAATCGGCCATCCTCGCCGCGAGCGCTTCCGTGCTCGCCTCGGTGTGGCACAGCGCGCACTCGAGCGGCCGGTCGGCGAGGGCCCGCTCGTCGTCGGTGGGCGATCCGATGCGGTGATAGCGGGTGAGCTCGTACGAGAGCCCCATGTTCTTCTTCGGCATGTGGCAGGCGAGGCACGCCGCGCCTGGGCCCTTCGGATCGTGGTGAGTGTGGGCGGCGAGGGCCCCCTCTCCGCGATAGCGATCGTGACAGCGGGTGCACACGCCATTCTCTTCGACCGTGTCGAAGCGGGCGAGGCGGGCCTTGTCGTCCTGCCCGTGGGGATCGTGGCACGCGGTGCAGGTCATTTCGCGCGCGCAGTGCCCGAGGATGAAGTCGCGAGCTTCCCCGGAGTTGATGGTGCTGCCGCCGGGGACCGGGTCACGGCGGCCTCCTCCCTCCCACGTATATGGATATTTCGAGAACAGGACAGTGTGGCAGCGGGCGCATATGCGGTTCCGAGTCTCCGCGTCCGTGAAGGCGGCGCCGCCCGCGCGTCCGAGCGACAGCGCGGGATTGATCAGCCCGCGCGCGGGCAGAATGGAAGGGTCGTCGACGTGGGCCCGCGATCCGCCGTGACATGCCTCGCAGCCGACGCCCTCTTCCACGAGCTGGGAGCCCCCGAAGCGCTTGTCGACATATCGAATGGCACGTCCCAAGAGGTCCGCGGTCGGGAGCGAGTCGAGCTTGGCGTCCCGGACCCCCAAGAGCTCCAGCTCGTCGGTGACCTGCCGTCGCAGGAGCGCGTCGGATCGGATTGTCGCCACCGACTTCTTGTCTTCGGGCAGGAGCCGATCGGAGATGCTGCCTTGAAAGATGGGGGCGTCGGGGCCCGCGAGATCATCGAGCACCCCGAGGAGCTGGGGATAGGTGTTGTGACAACCGAGACAGCTCTCGGACCAGATGGGACCGTCCGCGATCTCGGGCCGCTCGTGGACGAGCACCGAATAGCCCTTGTACCGCCACGCGCCGGCGAACCGCACATACGAGACAGGCAGGACGACCTCTCGCCCGCCCGCCGCGTTCGGCCCTCCGATCTCGACGCCCGCGTAGTCCTCGCGGGTCCGTCCGCCGATGACCCGGGTTACGCGGAAGCGCTGCTCGGCGCCGCTCGCGTGGCGAACGCGGACGATGCGCGCTCCTTCTTGCTCCTCGACGGTGGCGCGGTCCCCGCCGACCTGGATCGTCGAGCCATCGAACCGGCCGGCCACGTCGGTCGGCAAGCTCCGGGTCATGCGATGCATCGGCGAGTCGCGCCACTTGTCGAAGATGGCAGCGTGGCAACCTCTGCAAGCCTCGGAGCCTGCATAGTCGCCGCGGACGGCGTTGCTCGTGACCCGAGCGGCGACGGCGCGGTCACCGGGGGCCGGTCGAGGGGCGCCTCCGCAGTCGGTCGCGGCGACGAAGGCAGCGAGCGCGAGCGCGAAGCCACCGATCCCGGAGACGGGCAGGGGTCTCGACACGGCGCGGATTGTACGTCGGTCGGTCATCTTTTCGTCATCGGCGAGGCGCTTCGGAGCGTGGCAGAAATCCGCGCGCGGCGGCCGGTGCTCGGCCTCTCGCGGAGGGTCGCGCGGCGAGCGTCCTCGAACGCGCGATCGTTCGGCACAGGAGCCACGTTCGAGCGCGCGCGCGTCCGGATCGTGGCGCGAGCGCCCAGCCCCGACGCTGTCATCTTGAGGGCCATGAAGCACCATGTTCGCTCGCGTGCCTGCGATTGTCCGGTTGGGTTCGCGCCTTCGGGGGGCGCCCGCAGGCTTCGGGGACGGCACCTCCTCTTGCCGTTCGCCATCGCCCTCGGCCTCGCCGGTTGCAACACCTCGGACGGACCGCCCTCCGCGCTCGCTCGGCAGAATCCGGCCGCGCCCACCGACGCGAGCTCGCCGATCGCCAAGTTCGCGGGGACGTTCGAGCGCGTGGAAGGGCCCGCGAACGAGCAGGCGCGCGACGCCGCCATCGACGCTGCGGTAGCGGAGATGGGGATGCTTACGCGGGGCTTCGCCAAGGACAAGCTCAAGGAGACGAACCCTGTCGCGCGGCAGGTGGCGATCTCGGAGAAGGACGGCCAAGTCACCATTTCGATGGACGGTCGCACGTACACCGCTCCGCTCGACGGGTCGGCGGTGAAGGTGCAGAGCATCACCGGGGACCCCATGGACCTCTCTTTGGGCGTGGGAGAGCGGCTCGAGCAGAAGTTCTCGGGCGACGAGAAGAGCCGCGTCAACGCGTTCCGCGTCGAAGGGGACGAGCTGCGCATCCACGTGACTGTCCACGCCGCGGCGCTGCCGAAGGATGTGACGTACGAGCTGGTCTATCGACGCGCTTGAGCGCGGCGACCGTCGACCGCGGGCCGAGCCTTCGGTAAACGGAGGCGATGGGCGGGCTCATCGCGCGGATCGCGCTTCGGAACGTCTCGGTCGCGGACCTCGTGCGGCGGAGCCTGACCCTCACCCCGCGGCTCCTCGCGCTGTCGCTGCCGGTCGTCGTGCCGGCGATGCTCGTGACGGGATGGCTGGGTTTCAACGTACTCGCGCTGTCGCTGCCGGCCGGCGGCCCCGGCGATCTCGACGCGCGCGAGCGGGTGGAGATCGCGACCCTGCTCGTGACCTCCGTCATGCTCTCCGCCGCGACGTTCGGAGCTCCTGCGCTCTCGGCCATCTTCGCCGTCCCGGTGATCCGCGGGGCGTTTGGGGAGCGGCTGCGCTTCGGGCTGCTCTTCCAAGGGGCGCGGCGAGCCGGCGGGCGCGGCATCGTGACCGGCGTGCTGCTCGCGCTGCTGACGTCGGTCGGCTATGCGCTCTGCTGGTTGCCGGGCATCGTCCTCACCGCCCTCTTCATGCCGGCGGCGGTGGTCGCGGCGATCGAAGGAAAGGGCGTCGCCGCCTCGTTCGGCCGGGCCCTCGAGATCACCAGAGGCCAGCGGCTGCGCCTCGCGGGCGCGGTGTTCCTCGTGTGGTTCTTCTCCGCCTTGATGGCGCGACTCTTCAGCATCCTCTCCCCCCCGGGGATGCCGCAGGCGGGGCTCCTCGACGCGACCATCACCGGGTTCAGCCTGATGTTCGTGGCGTGCTTCGGCACCGTCTGGCAGGCGGCGCTGTTCGCGATCGCCTACAACGATGCGCGCGTCGCCGCGGAGCGATTGGAGGTCGACGCGATCGCGGTCGAGCTCGGCGGGGGAGCTCAGGTCGGTATCGACACGGGCGCGGAGGCCCTCAGCGAGCGAGCCCTCGTGATGAGACAGCGCGGGCGGAAGTGGATCGCGATCGCGGTCGTGCTCGGGATCGCCGGCCTCGTGTCTTACCTGGTGTTCTATCCCATCATCGAGGGCAAGCTCGCGGACCGAGCCCGCGACGAGCGCTATCGCAAGGAGCAAGAGCAGAGCCGTCGGGCCGCCGAGCAATGGGCCGCCGAGCATCGGGACGACCCTCCCCCGCGGCCGCGCCCCGGGATCGACGACGCCCCCGAGCCCTCACCGCGGCCGGCGTCCCGGCCGCCCCCGCCGCCGCCCGTCGTGGACCCCGCGCGCGAGGTCTCCGCGGTGATCGCCGATCTGAAGAGCGACGACCCTAACGTTCGGCGCGCCGCGCTCGGCAAGGACGTCCCGAAGCTCGCGGACAAGCTCTGGGGCAACAAGGTCTCGGCGCTCTTCCGCGGCCTCGCGAAGTTCGATCCGAGCCGCTACGAGCTGGCCTTGCTGCCGGAGCTCTCGCGTCACCTCGGCCTGTACGGCTGCGACGGAGCGATGGAGGAGGCGCGGGGGGGCGAGCCGGCCGCTGCCTCGAAGAAGCTGGCGGAGGCGTGCCCCGCCCCTGAAGAGAAGCGCGTCCTCGACCCGAAGAAGGCGAAGGCGATGCCGCTGTGGGCGGCCGCGCTCTCGTTGGTCGTCGAGCTCGCGGCGCGCGACTACGACGCGAACAAGGACCCGCTCCACGAGGCGGTGCGGGCCGCCCTCGCGAAGGAGCGCGCGCAGTAGCGAGCGGCGCGACCCCTACGGGCCGACGCTGCGCGCGAGGAGGTCGAGGAGCACCTCGGGGCGCACGGGCTTGGTCACGTAGTCGGACGCGCCCGCGGAGAGGCACCGCTCGCGATCGCCGGGCATCGCGTTCGCGGTGACGGCGATGATCGGGAGGGAAGCCTTGGAAGGATCGGAGCGGATGCGGCGGGTCGCTTCGAGCCCGTCCATCGACGGCATCATCACGTCCATGAGCACGGCGGCGATCTCGGGACGGAGCGAGACCATCTCGACCGCGCGCGCTCCGTTGTCGGCGTAGACGATCGTCGCCCCCGAGGCTTCGAGCACGGCGGCGAGGGCGAAGGAGTTCCGCACGTCGTCGTCGGCCACGAGGATGACGCGCCCGCGGAGCGCGTCGGGGGATGGAGGCCGCGCGATCGACGGGGGCGCGGGGACGGCTCGGGCCGGGGAGGCGAGCTCGGGGAGGCACACCGTGAACGTGCTTCCCTTCCCGAGCTCGCTCGCGATCGAGACGTCGCCGCCGAGCAAGCGCGCGAGATCACGGCTGATCGTGAGACCGAGCCCGGTGCCGCCGTAGTTCCGCGTCGTCGTCCCATCCGCCTGCTGGAAGGCCTCGAACACGAGGGCGTGCTTCTCGGGAGCGATGCCGATGCCGGTGTCGGCGACGATCAGCTCGAGGCGCGGAGGCTCCTCGTCGACGACGCGCGCGGAAAGCACGACGGAGCCGGCCGTGGTGAACTTGAGCGCGTTCGAGAGGAGGTTGCGGAGGATCTGCTTCACCCGTCGCCCGTCGCTGGTCCACGGCGCGCTCGTCCCCGGACCGAGGTGGGCCTCGAAGGCGATGGAGCGCTGGGCCGCGATCGGGGCGAAGGACGCGGTGAGCTCCGCGAACAGCGCGGAGAGATCGATCGGCTCCGGCTCGACGTGCATCGTGCCGCTCTCGACCTTCGCGAGGTCGAGGATCTCGTTGATGAGGTCGAGCAGGTCCGTCCCCGCCGCGTAGATGGTCTTCGCGTACTCGACCTCGCGGGCGTCGAGGTGCCCGAGGCCGTTGTCGGCCAGCTTCTGGGCGAGGATCAAGAGTCCGTTGAGCGGCGTGCGAAGCTCGTGGGACATGTTGGCGAGGAACTGAGACTTGTAGCGAGAGGCCGCGGTCAGCTCCTCCGCCTTGTCGGAGAGCCGCGCCTGGGCCCGCGCCGCCTCCAGCTTCGAGCGCTCGAGGCTCTCGACCGTGCGGTTGATGGACGCGAAGAGATCGGCGATTTCCCCGCGCGCCAGCGCCGTGACCCGCGCGTCGAACCGGCCCTCTTGAACCGCCTCCACCACCCGCGCCACCGCCCGCACTTGGATCGCCACGTTCCGCGACAGGGAGTTCATGTCGTCGACGATCGCCTTCCAGATCCCCGCTCCGGTCGGCACCTGGATCTCGCCGCCGAGGACCCCCTCTACCCCGACCTCGCGAGCGACCCGCGTGACCTCGGTCGCGAACCGCCCCAGTTGGTCGATCATCCCGTTGATCACATCCTTCAGACCGAAGTCGACCCCGTCGATCTCGACCGTGAGCCTCTTGCTCACGTCGCCCCGCGCGACCGCGCTCGTTACGAGCGCCAGGTCCCGAAACTGCCGAGCCATCGTCTCCTGCCGCTCCGCGATCGCGTTGAACGCCTCCGCCATCGCCGCGTCCCCCCCGTCCCCCGCCGCGGGCAGCCGCACCGACACCTCCCCACGAGCGAGCGCGCGCAGCGCTTCGAGGAGCACCTCTCGGTCACGATCTCTCACACCCCATAGACTAGATCGAGCCGCCGCCGCTTCCACCGCCCCGTGCCCCCCCAGCCGCCCTCCGCCGCTATCGAAAGCATAGCGCTCACCCCTCCCAAGCCGCCGAGCGACAAGAACGAGCGCATGGATCCATTCGGCCCTCCCCGCGCGCCCCACCGCCGCACGGCGACCCAGCCACAGTTTCCGAAGCGCCCCCCCGCCACGACCTCCCAGCTCACGCCCCATCAGCGCGCCCCCGCCACACCACGCCCTCTCAGCGCGCCCCCGCCACACCACAACCACTCAGCGCGCCCCCGCCCAGCCTCGCAACAGCCTCTCAGCGCGCCCCCGCCCAACCTCGCGACAACCACGGTCGGCGCATGTTCCTCATGCGCCGACCGGCGCAGCGAGCCTTATAGGCGAGCGAGCATCTGACTCTCGGGCCGAGCGCCGAGCGGAAAACAGAGCGAGCGAGCATCTGACTCTCGGGCCGAGCGCCGAGCGAGAGCGCCCCCACTCGTAGGTGCTCGGCGCTTCGCGCCCGCGCGCCGCCGGTCTCCCAAACGCATGCTCGGGCTGCCAAAGCGCAGCCCTGCGCGTGCGTGGGGGAGACACAGGCGCGCTGCGTATTTAGTAGCGCCGCTGCTGCGACCTCCCAGGTCGAGCCCATTCCAAGCCCGCAACAGCCTCTCAGCGCGCCCCCGCCCAACCTCGCAACAACCTCTCAGCGCGCCCCCCGCCCAACCTCGCAACAACCTCTCAGCGCGCCCCCGCCCAGCCTCGCAACAACCTCCAAGCGCGCCCCCGCCCAACCTCGCAACAACCTCTCAGCGCGCCCCCCGCCCAACCTCGCAACAACCTCTCAGCGCCCCCCGCCCAACCTCGCAACAACCTCTCAGCGCGCCCCGCCCAGCCCTCGCAACAACCACTGTCGGCGACGGTTCCTCCCTCGACGAACGGCGCAGCGAGCCTTATATGCGAGCGATCATCTTCCTCTCGGGCCGAGCGCCGAGCGGAAAACAGAGCGAGCGAGCATCTTCCTCTCGGGCCGAGCGCCGAGCGGACAAACAGAGCTCAGCTCCCGAACACGACCTCGTGGACGATCTCGGGGCTTCGGTTGCCGGCGGCGTCGACGGCGGTGACGCCGATCTCGGTGGGGCCGGCGGCGAACTCGGAGGTGTCGAGGGTGATCGTGGTTTGGGGCGATGCGCCGGTGGCGACGAGGGCGCCGCCGACGCGGATCTCGAGGGCGACGGGGAGCGGGGTGTCGTCGGAGGCGGTGACGACGAGCTGGAAGGATCCGTTCAGCTGGGCGCCGTCGTCGGGGGTGACGATCTGGGCTTCGGGGGGTACGGCGTCGATGGTGATGGGGATCACGGACTGGATCGTGTTGCCAGCCGCGTCCCAGGTGTCGAGGACTCCGACGTACGAGCCGGGCAGCACGGCGTCGAGCGATTGGGAGACGTAGGTGTAGTCCCACTCCGTGCCGAAGGTCGGCGGGTAACCCGGGTCGACCTGACCGCCGAAGGTCTGGTCGCCGATCGCGAGGGACCAGCCCCCGACGATCCACGCGTCACCGATCCAGAAGTCGAGGGTGGCGCCGGGCTTGAGGACGACGCTGTCCTGATCGAAGAAGGCTCGGGGAGGGGTGAGGTCGACGAGGACGTTGTCGAAGGTCTGCGAGGTCCACTGGGCGTCGGTCGCTACCGCCGTGACGACGAGCGAACCGAGGCCTTCACCGAGCTGGACGCAGGGCACGGTCGTGCGTCCCGTCCCGTCGAAGTAGGTCGTGGCGACGTTGACGAACTGAAACGTGGCGTAGCTCATCCCGGAGTCGCTCTGGGCGTCCGCGGTGAGCGAGCTCGCCGCGCCGAGCGGAGGCCAGTCGGGGAGGTTCACCGTGAGCGTGGGCACGCCGCCGACGGCCTGCTCGCAATCGAGGTAGTCGTAACAGCAGGAGCCGTAGACGTCGTAATCGACGCAGCAGGAGCCGTAGGCGTCATAGCCGACGCATTGGTCTCCCCCGATGCAGTTGCCGGTCGAGTCGTACTCGTAGCAGCACGCGCCGGTGTAGTCGTCGTAGTAGCAGCAGTTGCCGTACGCGTCGGTGGTGTCGCAGCAGTCACCGTAGACGTCGTACCCCTCGCAATCGTTGTCGCTGGCGGCGATCCCGATGGCGATCCACTCGCAGCCGGCGGTGGAGAGCGAGGCCGCGCAGCCGAGCGCGAAAAGAAGGGCTTTCATGTGCTTCACGGCACGTCTCCCAGCTCGAGGATTTGGACGAGGACGGGGCTCCCCGTCGAGAGATCGAAGTTCCGAAGGCCGCGGTCGGCGTCCGCGACGACGAGGTGACCGCCCGCGATCGCGAGGCCAGTCGCCGCGCCCGCGAAGGCGACGCTCCCTTCCACGACCGGCTCGCCGCCGGACACGTCGATGGTGACGAGCTGACTGCGGTAGCGTCCGCGGTCGACCGCGACGGCGTAGACGACGCCTTCCCCATAGGTCGCGGCGATGTAGTCACCGGCGGGGAGGTCCGCGGACGTCGCGCCGACGTCGGTGTGGACGGTGATGCCGGCCCGACCACCGAGGCTCGCGACCTCGATGATGCCGGTGTCGTTCGTCATGACGACGCGCCGGGGGAGGGCCTTGCGCCACTCCGAGACGTTCGCGAGATCGTTCGTGGCGAACACCCCGATCGCGTCCACGTCGGTCACGGTCGCGCCGTCGACGCGGACCGCCGAGGTCCACTCGGGGGAGGCGACCACGAGGTGATTCTCTCCCACCGCGATCGACTGGGGGAGCTGCGCGGTGTGGCCGCTCGTGAAGAAGCTCCCGCCGCTCGTGATGTCGCGCGCTTCGACGCCGGTCGAGGTCGGCACGTAAATCGTCGACGCCTTCGCGGCGAGCCCGCCCGCCCAGATCGGCGACTCGAACGCCTGGGGAGCGAGGCCTTGAACGTAGACGACGCCCGCGCCCGTCGAGGGGTCGAGCCCCCCGAGCACCCACCGACCATCGCCGAGGAAGGCGGCGGCGCGCGAGAGCGCAGCCTGAGGGATGGGGGCGGCGAGGCGCACGGCTCCCGAGGGATCGACGGCGAAGAGCCCGCCCTTTTTCCCGGCGACCAGGATCGCGTCGTTCTGAGCGGCGATGCCCTCGGTGAGGCGAGGCTCGGAGTACCTCCCGATCTTCACCTCGAGCGCGTCGGGGTCGCGAATGTCGATCGCCCGGAGGCCGATCCGCGTCGCGTCCCCGAAGGCGTAGACGCGCGTGTCGAGGGGGAGGGTCTGGATGGGATCGCGACCCTCCGGCGGGACGCTAGGCGGAGTCCAGCTGTCCTCCCACTCGACGAGCTCCCACGGTGCCTCGGTAGTGCACGCCTCCTCGCCGCTCGGGGGCGGCGGGAGCGCGGGCGTGACGAGGGAGCTGCAGGCGCTCGAGGGCGAGGTGACGTCGACGGGGAGGATGCCGTACTCGCCGCCCGCGACGTAGACCTTGCCGTTTCGCTCCCGCACGCCGCTCGCATAGAAGCTCTGATCGTCCGCGACGGTGCAGTTGCCGAACGGGGCCGGCGAGGCCGGGCTCGTGATGTCCATCGCGACCGCTCCGTAGCGTCCGGCGGCGACGAAGGCGCGGTCTCCGACGAGGGTGATGTCCTTGGCGGGCGCGACGAGGATGTCGTTCTGGATCGCGTCCGAGAGCCACGCTTGTCCGAGCAGCGCCCCGGTCGCGACGTCGATGGTCGCGAACGTGTCGCACGCGGCGACGTAGGCGACGCCGTCCCGCGCCGCGACCGCCGCCGCGAACCCCGGCGCATCGAGGGTGGCGACGAGCTCGGGCGCGCCGAGCGAGAGATCGACGACGGCGACCCCACCGAACCCGGTCGCGACGAAGGCGCGGTCACCATCGACCCACACGTCGAGGGCAGGGCCCGCGAGCTCGACGGAGCCCACGCGAACCGGCGCGTCGGAGGTGACGTCGACGACGATGAGGCCTTCGTCGCCGGCGGCGAGGATCAAATCACCCTCGTGCTCGCCGACGGCGAGAGGCTCCCCGAAGCCGCCGAGCAGCGCGTGTCGCGAGGTCTCGTCCGGTTGCGTGACGTCGAGGACCCAGACGCTCGTCGCGTCGACGGTGTAGAGCCGACCGTCGATCTCGACGCCGTCGCGCAT
Source organism: Polyangiaceae bacterium (assembly GCA_044225865.1). Taxonomy (GTDB): domain Bacteria; phylum Myxococcota_A; class Polyangia; order Polyangiales; family Polyangiaceae; genus Xiheicaenibacterium. The sequence goes on from JBGAID010000018.1 coordinate 104,497, forward strand.
GATGGGCGCGTGGAAATAGTCCATGTAGGCCGGGTCGTCCGTGCCCCCGCACACCTCGTCGACGAGGACGTAAGCGAGGGTGGTTCGCCCGCAATCCCCAGTGACCTGGATGCCCTGCCATTTGTTGCCGGTGGGCGGAGGCTCGGCGGGAGCGGATGGCAGCGGCGGTTCTTGAGGTGCGAGCCAGTCACCGGGGAGCGTTCCGTCGCATCCCGTGACGACGAGCGCCGCGAGGACGAGAGAGCACGACGCGGTCGATGCGCGAAGCATGCAAGCCTCCGAAGAAAAGGAGATGGCGCGGCGAAGACGCCGGCCGGCTCGAGCCGAACGGCAGGCGAGGCGCTCACGGTCGCGAAGCGCTGGAGAGCGCCTGCGCTCGCGATGGTGACAGCCCCGCCAGCCGTCCCGCTCCGATAAGACAAGCGGTGAGAGCCAAAGCCACCAAGTACGGCCGCCCGGAGGCGGCGTGCCTCGGCCTAAAACATCATCCGTGCCAGCGGGACCTGCCGCAGCCGTTCAGCGCCTTTTCTGCTCGGCGCGCGCGGCCTCGCCGCTTCGGCCCTGACAACGCTGTCGTGATGGTCGGATCCCGGGGGGTGCTCAGACGCCTGTCGAGCCATAGCCGCCTGCGCCGCGGCTCGTCTCGTCGAGGGCGCCCGTCTCCTCGACGTGGACCTTGCACACCGGCGCAACGACGAGCTGGGCGATGCGCATCCCAGGCTCGATACGGAACGGCTCCGCGCCGTGGTTCACGAGGACGACGGAGACCTCTCCGCGATAGTCCTCGTCGATGGTGCCGGGGGCGTTCAACACGGTGACGCCGTGCTTCAGGGCGAGACCGGAGCGGGGACGCACCTGGCCTTCGTGTCCAGCGGGGAGGGCGATCGAAAGCCCGGTCGGGACGAGGGCGCGCCCGCCCGGCGCGATCACGACCTGGGTGTCGAGGCAAGCGGCCAAATCGAGCCCGGCCGCCCCTGCCGTCTGATACGAGGGCAGGGCGGCTCCGGAGCGGAGACGATGCACGCGCAGCACGGAGCTCATCGCGGCAGGATGTGCTCGAGCTCGTCGATGCCGACGAGGGCCTGATCCGCGTACACGCGGCCGCTGTCGGTGAAGCCGGCTTGGACCGCCCGGCGCATCATGTCGATGGCCTTGGCCGGGTCCGACGCGCGGGCATACGCGCGCGCCGCCTCGAAGGCGTCCTCCGGGTTGCGCTCTCGCTTGAACACCTGCTCGTGCAGGCGGGCGGCCCAATGGGGGGCGCCGTGCTCAGACGTCATGCCGGCCAAAACGCGCAGGTCGTCGCTCGAGATCGACTCGGCGCAGTCGAGGGCGAGGGCGGCGGCGCGCGCGGGCTCGTTCTGGCGGAGGAGGATCTGGATGAGGGGGCCGAAGACCTCCTTGCGATCGTCGCCGGCAGCGCGGGCCGCCTCGAGGAGGCGCCGGCCGCCCATGTCGTCCCCTCGCGCGATCGCGACGGAGGCGACGAGGGCAGGATCTCCGTGCGCCATCCGCGTCAGCCGGGAGACGGCCTCGACCGCCTCCGCCGTCTCGCCGCGGCCGAGGTGGGCCCAGCCGAGCACGGTGAGCGCCTCGGGGATGGCGCGGGAGTGGGGACGGCCCCCCTCGAGCTCGCGCCCTTCGAGCACCCCGCGCGCGAGGTCGATCGCCTTTTCGAAATCGTCCTCGGCCAGGGCCAGCTTCGCCTCTTTCAGAGCGCGGACGGTCGCGCTGGGGAGCGGCTCCACGGAGGGACGGGCGACCTCGGCCGCCTCGCGTGAGTGCCGGACGGCCTCCGTCGTCTCGCGCAGCTGGATGAAGGACTGCACCGCGCCCGCGCCGAAGATGTAGACGAAGAACAGCCCGTGGTTCATGAGGCCGTAGACGGCGAGCAGCGCGCCCGCGATGCCGGAGATCCAGAGGGTGATACGGACCCGGCGCGGACCGAGGGCGTGCTCGACGATGTGACCACCATCGAGCGGCAGCACGGGCGCGAGGTTCAGGATGCTCCAGTAGAGGTTCACCATGAACAGCGTGCTGAGGGCGAGGTGGAAGCCTGGATGGGTGATCCGCGCGAAGGCGAGCAGCGCGAAGGAGACCCCCATCAGCAAGAACCCCGCGAGAGGCCCGGCCGCGGAGACGAAGACCCGCTTCGGTCGGGAGAGCGGCAGCAGCACGCTCGGCATCGTCATCCCGCCGAGGAAATGCAGGCGGATCGAGGAGCGAACGCCGAAGGCCCGATAGGCGAGGGCGTGCCCGAGCTCATGGATGAGGACCGACAGGAGGAGGACGAAGGCCCAGAGGATCATCCCCCCGAAGCCGCGCGACATGTCTCCGCCCATGACGCTGAAGAGCACCACGGTCATCCAGAAGCCGACCGTGATCTCGATGTCGATCCCGAAGAGCCGAACGTTCATTGGGGCCAGGCTCTTATAGTACGAGGAGCGGGCCATCGCACGTGGGGAAGGCCTCCATCGATCGGAGATCGCTCGGCCGAAACCTTGCCGCCCGCGCGCCGTTGTCGGAAAACGCGACCGTGAAGAGCTCCTCACGTTGCGCCATCGTCCTCGTCCTCTCGCTGGGAGCCGGCTGCGGCGGAGCGCCGGCGGATGGCCCGACGCCGGCGTTCGCGAAGGCGGAGGCCACCGACACGAGCCCGACCACGAAGGCTTCCGAGGCCCCGACTCCGGCTTCCTCGACTCCGGCTTCCTCGACTCCGGCTTCCTCGACCCCGGCCAGTTCCGAAGCGCCGGCCCCCGCCTCGGCCCCGGCCGCGGTCCGCGCCGCCCCGCCCGCGAAGAAGACGACGGTCCTCCACGTCGGCGACTCGTTCGTGCACTCGGGGCTCACCCAACGCCTGCGCAAGCTGCTCGAGCCGATCGGGGTCCGATACGAGGTCCGCGCGGAGAAGAGCACCAACAGCCTCGACTGGGCGAAGCGCGTGCCCGACGAGGTCGCCTCGACCAAGCCCGATCTCGTCATCGTGACCCTGGGCGGCAACGAGATCGGGAGCAAGCACTTGGACGTCCAGGCCCGTGCGATCGAGCGGATCGTCAAGGCGATCGGCAACCGTCCTTGCGTTTGGACGACGCCGCCCCTCTGGATGACCGAGTCCGGGCTCTTCGACACCATCCAGCAGCACGTCGCTCCGTGCCGGTTCTTCGAGACGGACGAGCACGTCGGCAAGTACATCCCCCGACGCGAGGACAAAATCCACCCCACGATGGATGGAGGCGCGATGTGGGCCGACAAGCTCTTCGACTACCTCCTCGACGAGCGGACGGGCGACGCGGAGCGACCTTGGGACCTGAAGGCCGCGCCGTCCCCGGAGCGCACCCCGAGAGGGATCCGCGGACCCTTGCCCCACTGAGCCGTCGCCCCGTCGAGCGGAGGCCGAGCGATGGCGGGCCGGCCGAATGGCGGCGCTCCCCATCGGGTGGCCTCGCTGCTACGTTGATCGGATGACTTACTTTCCGTCGACACGAGGCCGGCGCATGCAGCTCGCGTGCGCCTCGTATGCGGCTCCGCTCCTCGCGCTGCTCGCGACGGCGTGCAGCATCGACACCGGAGATCTGTTCTCGGACCAACCCTCCGGATCGGGAGCGAGCAGCCAGGGCGGCAACGGCGCCGGCAGCCAAGGAGGCGAAGGCGTGGGCGGCCCGGCCGACGGCGGCGGGGTGATGGGCGGCCAATCGTCGCAGGGCGGCGGCACGACCAACCCGGTCTGCGGCGACGGCGTGAAGAACGGCACCGAGGAGTGCGACGGGAGTGACTTCGGCGGGCTCACGTGCCTCGACTTCGGCTCGTCGACGGCGGCGGGCCTCGCCTGCGCGGCCTGCTTCCTCGACACGAGCGGATGCGTGGCCGCCACCCAGTGCGGCAACGGCGTCCAAGAAGCAGGGGAGGAGTGCGACGACAACAACAACCTCGACAACGACGGGTGCTCACCGACGTGTCATGTCCAAGGAAGCTGTGACACTCCGATCGCCGTGCCCCTCGGCGTGGGCGCGAGCACGATCTTCGGCGACAACACGAACGGCTTCGGCGATCTGAGCGCGGGCTCGGCCGGCAACTGCAACAACTCCACCGGGCCGGAGATCGTCTTCGCCGTTCACCCCGAGGCGAGCGGGATCCTCACCGCCTACCTGCCCTCGAGCGGCACGGACTTCGACGCCGTCCTCTACGTGACCGACGGCTGCGGAGGGCCGCCCGACAACGCTCCCTGCCACGACAACTTCGGCACCCCTCAGGATCGAGGCGGCGAGGTCGTCTCGTTCCCCGTCCAACAGGGGGAGACGGTGCTGCTCGTCGTCGACGGCTACACCGCAGATCAGGTCGGGGCGTTCACCCTCGAGCTCGACCTCTCGAGCGGCGAGAACTGCGAAGACCCGATCCCGATCACCATCGAGGGGGACGCGAGCTACCTCTTCTACGGCTCGACGGCCGGGCATCAGGGCAACGCGAACCCGAACGGGTTCTGCACCGGATCCGGCAACGGCCCCGACTTGGTGTACCAGGTCTCGGTCGAGCAGAACGGCGACTACGCGTTCGACACCCAGAACTCCGCGTTCAACTCCAGCATCTACGATCGGTTCGACTGCAGCGACTCCGGCTCGCAGATCGACTGCGATGCCCCCGCCGCCAACAACAACGCCGGGATCACGACCCAGCTCGACAACAACGATCTGGTGTACGTTTGGGTCGACAGCGTGGGGAACACCGGCGGCTTCTACAGCCTCGCGATCTCCCACTGACGGAGCGCGGACCGAGGACGCTCAGCCGCGCTTCTCGAGCGCGGCCGAGATCACCTCGCGTACCTCGGTCATGAGCTCCTTGCGGCGCTCGCGGCCGTATTTGCGGGCGTCGACGGGGGGCAGGATCTTCACCCGGACGACGGCGCCCTTCTTCACGACGACGGAGTCGGCGCCCATGACGTCCTCCGTCCCTTCGAGGACGAGCGGCAGGATGCGAACCTTCGCGTCGATGGCCATGTGGAACCCGCCGGACTTGAACGGCCCGAGCTCCCCCGTCTTGCTGCGCGTGCCCTCGGGCGCGATCCACACGCGGGTCCCGCGCGCGAGGAGCTGCTCGCTCTCGCGGAGGCTCTCGATCGCGCTCGCGCGCTTGTCCCGATCGATCTTCACGAAGCCGGACGCGAGCATCGCCTGGCCGAACACGGGGACCCGGAAGAGCTCCTTCTTGGCCACCATCCGGAGGGGCCCCGGCACCGAACAGAACACGGTCGGGATGTCGTAGTAGCTTCGATGGTTCGACATCACGACGAGCGGCTCACCCTCGGGGAGGTTCTCGATGCCGCTCACGTGCAGGGTCACCTCGGCGCGGCGCAGGAGCTCGCGACTCCACCACGCGAGGCGCTTGTCGCACTCGTCGAGGGAGACGGTGTTGCTCATCGCCTCGACCACCGTCGGAATGCAGATCCGGGCCGTGATGCCTATCGCGCGAACCGAGTCGAGGAGCGTCATCTTCGCGGCGGCACGATACCAGAGCTCGCCGCCTGTTGCCTCCAAACCGCGGTCACACCCCGAGCACGCAGACGGCGAGCTTGCGACCGTGGGGCCGGTCGCGGTGCTCCCAGACGTAGAGGGCCTGCCAAGTCCCGAGCGAGAGGGCGCCGCTCGCGACGGGGATCGTCTCGCTCGTCTTGGTGATCGCGCTCTTGATGTGCGAGGGCATGTCGTCCGGTCCCTCGTCGTCGTGCGTGTACCGATCGCTCTCGGGGACCGCGCGCCGCATCCACGCGTCGAGATCGTCGAGGACGCGAGGGTCGGCGTTCTCCTGAATGACGAGGCTCGCGGAGGTGTGCATCAAGAAGACGGTGACGATCCCGTCTCGAATCCCGGAGCGCGAGACGACGGCCGCGATCGCGGCCGTCGCGTCCGTGAACGCAGCGCGACCGCGCTCGTCGGCGCGGCGCGGGCCCTTCTCGCGCGTGCGGACCTCGATCGTCTCTCGATGCGTCTTCACGGTGCCACGACGATGTCGGTGATGAAGCCCCACGAGGCCCAGCGCGAGAACCACCCTCCGACATCGCGCGAGAGGTCCTGGGCCGCCGCCTCGTCCTTCCCTTCCGCGATCGAGGCGCACGCTTCGAGGAGGGTGGCCCCGCTCCCCAAGGCTTCGAGCAGCGCGTAGGCGTCGGGGGGCAGCTCCTCGAAATGGACCACGAGCTCGTGCCGAAAGAGGGCGAGGTGGACGGGGCGCGCGTTGTCGCGCCGCCAGGCCTCGAGGTCGAAGTCCGCGTCGTCGTCGGATGCGTGGAGCTCCTTCACGCGCCGCCTCAGCTCGTGGACGGGGAGCTCGAGGTGCATGCGCACCACCAAGGGGCTCAGGACGAGGGTCGCGCGCTCCCATTGCTCGGGGGTGAGGGCGGCGAGACGTCCCGGATCGAGGGCGGGGGGATCGGCGCCGTCGAACACGTCGATGAACGCGAGCTCGTAGCGGGCGGCCGCCTCCGCGAGCGGACGGAGCGCGGGCGGGACCTTCGGCCACTGCTTTACGAAGGCGAGGGCGCTCGCGCCCAGGTCCCGGAGGTTCGGCGTCGCGGGCGGGTAGGCCTCGAGGTAGTCGGCTACGAACGCATCCCACGTATCCCCGAGCACGTGGACGAGGGTGGGGAAGTCCTCGCGCAAGGCCTCCTCGTGACGAAGCCAGAACTGCCTCCGATAGATATCGACCTGCTCGGCCGGCGTCAGCCGGTCGTTGCCAGCCACGAAGCGGGCGCTCGTGCGCGAAGCCGCCTCGTCCGCGACCACCGGCGTCGCGCGGCGAAAGGCGTGGGTCAAAAACTCCTGCATGGCCACGAGCGACGCGGGGGGCTTCGGCTCGGCCTCGATCGGGCGGGCCTCGCTCACGGCTGATCCTCCTCCGAGCGCGGGAGTCCGGCGGAGCTGCGGCTGGCCCCGAGCGTCCGCTGCCGAATCGCCTTGGCCCGCTCCGCCTCTTGGTGGACCACCTCGAAGGCGGGGATCTCGTCGTCCCACTCGATGAGCGTGGAGACGGGGCCGACGCGCTCGAGCGCGCGGGCGTACAAATCCCAGACCGGGTCGACGATCGGACCGGTGTGGGTGTCGAGGATGTACTTCTCCATGCGCGTGTGGCCAGCGAGGTGGATCTGGACGACGCGATGGGCCGGGATCCCCTCCAGGTACTCGATGGGATCGAAGCCGTGGTTCTGGGAGGAGACGTAGATGTTGTTCACGTCGAGGAGGATCCCCACGTCCGCCTCCTCTGCGATCGCGGCCACGAACTCCCACTCCGTCATTCGGCTCTCCGTGTACGTCAGGTAGCTCGACACGTTCTCGATCGCGAAGCGGATGCCCAAGAAATCCTGAACGATGCGCGCTCGCCCCGCGACGTATCGGATCGTCTCCTCGGTATAAGGCAGCGGGAGCAGGTCATGGAGGTTCAGACAGTCGGAGCCCGTCCAGCACAGATGGTCGCTGAGCCACGGGGTCGACGTCTTCTGGGTGAGCTGCTTCAGGGCGCGCAGGTAGTCCCAGTCGAGGGGATTGGTGCTGCCGAGCGAGAGGGAGACGCCGTGCTGGACGACGCGATAGTCCGCGAGGGCGCGCTCCAGGTTCTTGATGGGGCGGCCGCCTCCGACCATGAAGTTCTCGCTGATGACCTCGAACCAATCGCACGGCGGCTTGGACTCGAAGACAGTCGGGTAGTGCGGGACCCGCAAGCCGAGCCCGACGCCGAGATCGGGGAGGCCGAGCCTCCGCTCGCGGGAGCCTTTGGCGAGGAGCGGAATCGAAGCGTTCTTCATTGGCGACCTCGGGCCGTCGTTATCCGCCTGCGCGGGCCGGAGAACAAGCGCGCACGCGGCCGACACAAAACAAATCGCCCGATGCAGCGCCCCCGATCGAATCGAAGGAGAGCGCGGGCACCGGGCGGGGTGCAGCGAGAAGAGCGCTGACCTGCCTCAGCTCACTCGCACGTGCGGTGCTTGCAGCCGCCCTTGCCCTTGCACTCGTTCTTGGTGGCGCAGTCGTGCGAGCCGTCCTGGGCCTTGCAGCCGCCCTTGCCCTTGCACTCGTTCTTGCCGGCGCAACAGGCCTTCTCGCCGGAAGGCGCGGACGTTTCTGCCGGCGTGGCCGACGAGTCACCGCTCGGGGTATCCGACTTCTTCTGGTCGCCGGCGCACCCGACGACCCCCACGACCATCCCACCCACCGCAGACAACGCCAACGTCTTCGCAAGATCCATGTTCATTCCTCCGGATCGGGGCGTTGGAACGTTCCATTCGCCAACCACCCGATCTCTTCGTTGCGAGCCAGTTTCCGTCCGAACTTCGAATCGGGACAAGAGCTTGATGCCGTTACGAGATGGAGGCCCCCCGGCCTCTTCCCTCATTCACTTCTTTTCGCAGTGTTTGTTGCAGCCGCCTTTGCCTTTGCACTCGTTCATTCCCTTGCAGTCCTGGGCGCCGGCGACGCGGCAATCGCCTTTGCCTTTGCACTCGTTCTTCCCTTTGCAGCAGGCCTTCGCGCCGCTGGGATCGCCAGCGGAGCCGGAGGCGGGGCCGGACGTCGGGGCGGTCGCGGCGGCGTCGCTGGTTGGGGTCGCCGCGGGCGCGCTCGTCCCCTCTGGCTGGGGCTCCTGAGGGGGGGCGCCCTCGTGGCTGCAACCGGTCGCGGAGAGCGCGACGCCCATGACCATTCCACCGAATGCGGAGCGGGCGAGTGACTTGGCGAAGCTCATCGTGGGGATTTCCTCGTGGGTTGGGGGCGGAGCTCTTGCTTGTAGACGCTCGCGGCGGGGCCCGTCGAGGGGCTGTGGCCCCCACCCGCCGCGTCGCCCTCCGAACCTGCGCCCTCCCTACGCAGCCGAGCCCGAAGTGGTTTCGTGCGAAATCGTCGACGCTGCGCGGCAGGCGCCGCCGGCGTCGGATCGCGCCGTCGCCGTCCCCCGACCTTGACCGGGTCGGTCTTTGGGTCTAATGAACTTTCAGGAAGCTCTGAAAGTTCTGACGTCGGCGAACGTCGAAGCTTCGGGGCGAAAGGAGAAGCTCGGCCATGTCGGATCCGCTGTTCGAGGCGGAGATGCTCTGTGCGGACGCAGTGGGCGACGTCATCGAGCACTGGGGGTTTCGCAAGGCGCTCGGCCGCGTGTGGGCCGTCATGTACCTCGAGACGTCGCCGCTGTCGGCCCAGGAGATCGCGGAGCGGCTGACGATGTCGAGCGGGGCGGTGAGCACGACCCTCACCGAGCTGCAGCGCTGGGGTGTGGTGCGCCGGGTCTGGAAGCCGGGGGAGCGCAAGGAGTTCTTCGAGGCGGAGACGGACTTCTGGAAGATGATCAGCAAGGTCGTCAGCGAGCGGGAGCGCTTCCTCGCCGAGAGCGTGCGCGACCGCCTCGACAAGGCCCTCGAGCACGCGGGGGAGGCCCCGCGATCGGCTCGGAAGACCCACGTCGTCGATCGACTCAAGCGCCTCTCCTCATTCGCCTCCGTCGCGAAGACCGTCCTCGATTCGTTCATCCAGTCGCAGCGCGCCGATTTCCAGAAGTTCGGCAACCTGCTCACCATCGCGCGCGCCGCCAAGGCGTCCGGGAGGGAGTCTTGAAAGCTTTCGCAGAGCCCGCGTTCGCGGCCCAGGGCATCGAGGCCCGCGGCCCCGTGTTCACTTCCCTGACGGAGGTCGTCGCGCAGCGAGCTCCGGGCCCGATGGAGAGTCGGCTCGCCGAGATCCGGGAGTTCCTCGCCCACGATCTCGGCTCGATCGAGCAGGACATCGAGGCGATCGAGCGCCGGCCGACGCCGATGCACGACAGCGCCAAGCACCTGCTCGGGCTCGGGGGAAAGCGCATCCGGCCCATGTGCGTCGCCCTCGCGGCGAGGATCGGGGCCGGGTTCGACGCGGCGGCGCGGGATCTCGCGGTCGCGTCCGAGCTCGTGCACAACGCCACCCTCCTCCACGACGACGTGGTCGACGTAGGGGACCGCCGTCGCGGGGCGCCGACGTCGCGCGTCCTGTACGGCAACGCCGCCAGCATCTACGCGGGGGACTGGCTCCTCGTCGAGGCGCTCATGCGGGTGCGGCGCGCAGGGATGGCGGACGTGCTCGATCGCGCCCTCGCCGTGCTCTCGGAGATGCTCGAGGCGGAGGCCCTCCAGCTCAAGCGGCGGGGCAGGGCGGACGGCAGCATGTCCGAGTACATGGATGTCGCGCGGGGCAAGACGGCGTCGCTGTTCCGGTGGTCCCTCTTCGCGGGGGCGCGGGCAGGGCAGCTCGACGCGGACGCGTGCGGGCGCCTCGCGCGCTTCGGGGACGCGCTCGGGGTCGCGTTCCAGGTCGTGGACGACGCCCTCGACGTGGACGGAGACGCGGACGTGATCGGGAAGGATCTGCTCGCCGATCTGCGCGAAGGAAAGATCACCTACCCGCTGATGATCGCGCTCGAGCGCGACGGCGGCCTGCGCACCTTGCTCGCCGAGCACCTCGCGAGCAAGAACGAGGTCCTCGAGCCGGACGCGGCCCGCGCCGCCCTCGCGTCGATCCGCGCCGCGGGAGGCGCCGAGGAGGCGCGCGCCCTCGCGAAGCGCCTCGTCGCGGCCGCCCTCGACGACATCGCACCGCTGCCCGACAAACCCGCGACGCGCGCCCTCGAGAGCGTCGCCCACTCCATCGTGAACCGGAGAAAGTGAAATGATCGTCACGCTACAAAAGGGAGTGGAGCTCTCGCCGGTGCGGCAAGAGCTGACGCGGCTCGGGCTGTGGGTCCAAGGCGTGGAGCGGTCCCGAGGCGGCGACGTCCACCTCGTGGTCGGGCGGGGATCGACGGCGGTCGACATCGCGTCCGTCGAGGCGATCGCGGGCATCGCGAGCGTGAGCGAGCCCAGCTCGCCCCACCCGCGCGTCGACGCCCAGGGGGGCGCGGTCGAGGTCGCCGGCATCATGGTGAGCGCGGAGCGGCCGTGCCTGATCGCCGGCCCCTGCTCCGTCGAGTCCGAGGAGCAGATCACGCGCATCGCCAAGAAGCTCGCGGCGCAGGGGGTTCGATTCCTCCGGGGCGGAGCGTTCAAGCCGCGGACGAGCCCGTACGCGTTCCAGGGTCACGGGCGGGTCGCCCTCGGCTGGCTCAAGCGCGCCGCCGACGCCGCGGAGATGCGGGTCGTCACCGAGGTCCTCTCGGAGGGCGACGTGGACGTCGTCGCCCAGAGCGCGGCCCTCCTCCAGGTCGGCTCGCGCAACATGCACAACTACGCTCTGCTCAAGACGGTGGGCCGCGCCCAGCGGCCGGTCCTCTTGAAGCGGAGCATGGCCGCCACCCTCGAGGAGTGGCTGCTCGCGGGCGAGTACCTGCTCGAGCACGGGGCGCGCGGGGTGATCTTCTGCGAGCGCGGCATCCGCACATTCGACGACTCGACCCGAAACCTCCTCGACCTCGGCGCGGTCGCGCTGCTCTCCCACGTGCATCGCCTCCCCGTCATCGTCGACCCATCGCACGCGACAGGCCGGCGCGATCTCATCGCGCCCCTCTCGCGCGCCGCCATCGCCGCGGGCGCGGCGGGGCTGATGGTGGAGGTCCACGATCAACCCGCGTGCGCGGAGAGCGACGGACCTCAGGCGCTGCTGCCGGAGGAGCTCGTGCCCATCGCGCGCGCGCTGCAGACGGGGAGTGCGTCATGAAGAGAGACGAGAGCCTCGGCACGGATCGGCTCGGCGGCGGCCGCATGTTCGACGCGATCGCGGGCCGCTACGACATGATGAATCGGATCCTGTCGCTCGGGATCGACAAGGGCTGGCGGCGCGCCGCCGTCCGGGCGCTCGCCCTCTCCGGTCACGAAGGAGCGCGGGTCTTGGACGTGGCGACCGGCACCGGGGATCTCGCTATGGCGATCGCGGAGGCGCTGCCCGGCTCGAAGGTCGTCGGCGTCGATCCCTCCGCGGGGATGCTCGAGGTCGGCGCCCAGAAGGTGGACAAGCGCGGCCTCGCCGACCGCGTCTCGCTGGAGGTCGGTCAAGCGGAGCAGCTGCCGTTCCCCGACGCCGCCTTCGACGGCGCGACGATCGCGTTCGGGATTCGAAACGTGGAGGACCGCCCCCGGGGCCTCGCCGAGCTCGCGCGCGTGACCCGTCCCGGAGGGAAGGTCGTCGTGCTCGAGCTCTCGGAGCCGAGAGGCGGCCTCATGAGCTCCATCGCGCGCGTGCACGTGCACCACATGGTCCCGTTCCTCGGCGGGCTCCTCAGCGGCCGCAAGGAATACGGCTACCTCCAGAGGTCGATCGCGGCGTTCCCTCCTCCCGAGACCTTCTCGGAGATGATGGGAGCGGCCGGCCTCGTCGACGTCACGGCGACGCCCCTCACGATGGGGGTGGCCCACCTCTTCGTCGGCACGCGGGGGGAGGCGAGCCGGTCGTGAGCGCCCTCTACGAGGCCGTACGCAGCGCCCTTGCCTCGCGAAAGCGGAGCAAGAGCCGGGTGCGCGCGCTCGTGGCGGTGGAGCTCGAGGTGGACGCGGACGTCGAGCGCCTGGTCGCCCTCGCCCCCGCGCCGGGAGAGGCGGGCACCTTCGACGCGGCGGTGGTCTGGGACAGCCGCGGCTCGGAGACCTTGGACGGCGAGCTGATCGTAGGGCTCGGCGCGGCCGTCGCGACGACGCAAGGGGACGACCCCGCGGCCGACGTCGCGCGGGCCCTCGCCGCGGTCGAAGACGGCGCCCCGGTGCGCGCCTTCGGCGGGGTTGCGTTCGAGTGGGCAGGCGGCTCTCGGAGCACCCCCCGCGAGCCGTTCGGAAGGTTCACCTTCGTGGTGCCGCGGTGGACCTTCTTCGCGGGAGCGAACGGGCGGGCTCGGCTCGTCGTCACGACGCGGCTCGATGGAAAGGAGCCGGATCCACGCCTCGCCGTCGAGGCGGCCGAGATCGAGGCCGCCCTCACGAACGGGCGCCGGGCGCCCGCGGTCGAGGAGCCGGCGGCGCGCGTCGTGGACGATGGCGCGGTGCCGTTCGTCACCCTGTGCGAGCAGGCCATCGCCGCGATCGCGGACGGCAACCTCGAGAAGGTGGTGGTGGCGAGGCGGGCCCTCCTGAAGGGCGCCGCGCCACCCGCTCACGTGCTCGCGAGGCTCGCGGGAAACGCCGGCTGCGTGCGGTTCGGCCTCGCGACGCCCTCCGGCGCGTTCGTGGGCGCGACCCCCGAGGTCCTCGTCGCGTGTGACGAGCGGGGGATCCGCACGGAGGCAGTGGCGGGATCGGAGCCGCGCCGCGGGGCGGATCTGTCGGAGGTCTCGCTTCTCCTCGTGCGCGAGAAGGATCGGCGGGAGCACGCGTTCGTGCTCGACGCCATCCGAGCTGCCCTGGAGGGGCAGGGAGCGACCGTCACCGCCGAGCGGGAGCCGCACGTTCGGTCTCTCACCCACGTCCATCACCTCGTCACGTCGATCAGCGCCTCCGCGAGCGCTCGCGCCCACGCGCTCGAGCTCGCGATCGCTCTGCATCCCACCCCGGCCATGGGCGGCGTCCCGCGCGCCGCCGCGGAGGCCTTTCTCCGCCGATACGAGACCTTCGCGCGCGGACTCTATGCGTCGCCGTTCGGCTGGGTGGACGCCGCCGGCCACGGCGCCTTCGTGGTCGGGATCCGTTCCGCGCTGCTGCTCCCGCGAGAAGCCTGGGCCTTCGCGGGGGTGGGGGTCGTCCGCGGCTCCGTCACGAGCGTCGAGCTCGCGGAGACGAACGCCAAGCTGCGCACGATGATGGAAGCCCTCGGGGCTCCCGAGCCGCAGCGGGAGAGGCGCTTCGGCGCGCGGGCGCGTTCGCGCGAGGCGGACGCATGAGCCTCGCGACGCGGTGGTCCAGGGAGCTCGTCCGGGGTCTCGTGGAGGCGGGGGTCGACCGCCTCTTCAGAGCCCCGGCTCGCGCTCGACGCCGCTCGCCCTCGCCGCGGTGGGACGTGGCGCCGCGCCTCGTCACTGTCGTCGTGGACGAGCGCGCGGGCCGCCTTCGCCGCCCTCGGCCACGCGCGCTGGACGGGGCGTCCGAGCGCCCTCGTCGCGACGAGCGGATCGGCAGGGGCGCACTACCTGCCCGCGATGGTGGAGGCGCGGCAGGCGGAGGTGCCGCTCGTGGCGATCACCGCCGATCGACCAGTCGAGCTCCAGGGCGCGAACGCCTCGCAGACGATCGATCAGGTGAAGCTCTTCGGCGACGTGCCGCGCGCCACGGTGGAGCTCGGAGCGCCCGACGAGCACGCGCTGCGATCGATGCGCGCGATCGCCCGGCGCGCGGTGCTCGCGGCCCGAGGGCCGGTCGCGGGGCCGGTGCACGTGAACGCGCGGTTCAGAAAGCCCCTCGAGCCGGACGCGGACGACGGGGCCCATCGCGGCGAGGAGGCGCGCCCGGGCCCGTGGACCGCGGGCGCGCGCCGCGCCCCGGACAAGGACGCGGTGGCGATGCTCGCCCTCGCGCTCTTGGAGGCGCGCTCGCCTTGCTTCGTGGTGGGCCCGATGCCCTGCGGGCCGAGCGCGCGGGCGCTGAGGGAGGCAGCGGTCGCGGCCGCGGCGGCGACGGGGGCTTGCGTCCTCGCCGAGTCGACGAGCGGGCTGCGCGCGGACCCGAGCCGCGGCATCTTCATGCTCGGGACGGCGCTCGCGTGCGAGGTCTTCCATGGCGCGCTCGCGCCCGACCTCGTCGTCGAGATGGGCGCGGCGGTGGTGACGGGGGCCTACCCGCGGCTCGTCTCCTCGGCGTCCCACCGGATCACCGTCTCCCCCACGACCTTCTCGGATCCGTTCGGCGGGGCGCACGCGTCCATCGACGCCGACCCGACCTCCCTCCTCGAGGAGATCGCCCGCGGCGCCCCCGCCGCTCGGCGCGGCGGAGGGTGGGGGGCGGCGAGGGCTCGATACGAACGCGCCGTCGCGAGCCTCTCGGAGAGCCAGGACGGCGCGCTCGTCGAGCTGCGCGTCGCGCGCGCCCTCGCGACGAAGGTGGGCCACGGCGCGCTCGTGCTCGGCAACAGCCTGGTCGTCCGCGACTTCGAAGTGTTCGGCGCGGCCATCGCCGCAGACGCCCTGCGCGTCCTCCACCAGCGCGGCGCCGCCGGCATCGACGGCCTCCTCGCGGGGGCGGTGGGCACGCGCCTCGCGGCGCCGAAAGAGGAGCCGGTCGTGCTCGCGTACGGCGACGTGAGCGCCCTCCACGACGCGGGCTCGTTCGCGCTCCTGCCCGCGCTCCGAGGCCACGGACCGCTCGTCGTGCTCGTGGTCGACAACGGGGGCGGGCGCATCTTCGAGGATCTCCCGATCGCGCGCGCCCTCGACGACCGCGCCCAGTTCGAGCGCCTCTACCTGACGCCTCCTCCCAAGGGGCTCGCGTCTCGCCTCGCGCGCGCCTTCGAGCTCCCCGTGATCACGGTGCCCGAAGCCGCTGCCCTCGACGAGGCGCTCGAGGCCGCCCTCCGCACCGACGGGCCTACCGTGATCGAGGCCGTCGTCGATCCGGAGGCGAGCCGAAGCGCGCGGGAGCGGGCGCTCGTCCGCGCGAGAGCGGAGGTGGCGCGTGATCGCTGAGGGGCCGGCGATCGTGCTGCTCCACGGGATGCTCGGCGCGCCGGGCCCGCTCGCGCGGTGGTGGGCGGGCGAGGGAGCCGCGGCCGACGTGCACGCCCCGTGGCTCCCCGGGCACGGGCCCGAGCCCTGGGGGACCGAGCTCGGCTCGTTCGACGAAGCCGTCTCCGCCCTCGCGGAGCGCTTGCCGCGGCGGCCCCTCGCCATCATCGGCTACTCGCTCGGCGGTCGCGTCGCGCTCGCCCTCGCCGCCCGGCAGGATCCTCGCGTCGTGGCCGCGATCGCGATCGGCGCGAGCACCGGGATCGCGAGCGACGAGGAGCGGCGCGACCGCGCGAGGTGGGACGCATCGATGGCGGCCCTCGCGCGGAGCGGAGGGATGGCCGCCCTCGTCGACGCGTGGGAGAAGCTGCCGCTGTTCGCTTCGCAGCGCGCGCTCGACCCTTCGCTCCTCTCCGCCCAGCGCCGGGCCCGGCTCGCCCACCGCGCGGAGGCGATCGCGTGGGCGTTCGAGACGCTCGGCGCGGCGGCGATGCCGGACGTGGCGCCGCGCCTCGAAGCATCGCCCGCCCCGATCGCGTTCGTCTCGGGCGCGCTCGATGAGAAGTACGCGGCCCTCGCGAAGGCGATGGGGGAGCGGCTCCACGCTCCGGCGCGGCTCGTCTCCGGGGCCGGACACAACCCCATCGTCGAGGCGCCCCAGGCCGCCCGCGATTCGATTCGAGAGCTTCTCGGCTCCCTCGTGAGCCCATCACACGCACCCCGAGGAACGTCATGACCATCCCCCGTTACACCCCCGTCCCCGGCTACGAAGACATCATCTACGAGAAGGCCGAGGGCATCGCGAAGATCACGATCAACCGCCCCGAGGTCCGAAACGCGTTTCGGCCCCAGACGGTGACGGAGATGATCCGCGCCTTCGCGGACGCGCGCGACGACGCGGACGTCGGCGTCGTGATCCTCACCGGCGCGGGGGGCGAGGCCTTCTGCTCGGGCGGCGATCAGCGCGTGCGCGGCAAGGCAGGGTACGTGGGCTCCGACGGCGTCCCGCGCCTCAACGTGCTAGATCTCCAGCGTCAGATCCGCACCCTCCCCAAGCCGGTGGTGGCGATGGTGGCCGGCTACGCGATCGGCGGCGGGCACGTCCTCCACCTCGTCTGCGACCTCACCATCGCCGCCGACAACGCCCGGTTCGGTCAGACGGGGCCTCGCGTCGGGAGCTTCGACGGGGGCTTCGGCGCCTCGTACCTCGCGCGCGTCGTCGGTCAGAAGAAGGCCCGCGAGATCTGGTTCTTGTGCCGTCAATACGACGCCAAGCAGGCCCTCGACATGGGCCTCGTCAACAAGGTCGTCCCGCTCGCCGAGCTCGAGGAGGAGACGGTGCAGTGGTGCCGCGAGATGCTCCAGCACTCGCCGCTCGCCCTCCGCTGCCTCAAGGCTTCCCTCAACGCCGACTGCGACGGTCAGGCCGGGCTCCAGGAGCTGGCCGGCAACGCGACCCTGCTCTTCTACATGACCGAGGAGGGCCAGGAGGGGAAGAACGCCTACATCGAGAAGCGAAAGCCCAACTTCGGCAAGTTCAAGCGGCTGCCGTGACCACGCTGCCTGCTCCGCGATCCCTCGGGGCGTGGGTCCTCGCGACCCGGCCCAAGACGTTGCCGGTCGCGGTCGCGCCCGTGCTCGTGGGCGCGGCGGCGGCGTGGGGGAGCGCCTCGTTTCGGCCGCTCGCGATCGTGGCCGCCCTCGTCGGCGCGCTCTTGATCCAGATCGGGACGAACCTCGCCAACGACGTCTTCGATCACGACAAGGGCGCCGACGACGAGCGGCGCATCGGTCCCCCGCGCGCCGTCGCGACCGGCCTCCTCAGCGCGCGGTCGGTGCGGGTGGGGATGGTCGTGTGCTTCCTGCTCGCGATCGGCGTCGGGCTCTACCTGACCGCGGTCGGCGGCGCCCCCATCCTCGCGATCGGCATCGCGTCCATCCTGAGCGGCATCGCCTACACGGGCGGCCCGTATCCTCTCGGCTACAACGGCCTCGGGGACGTCTTCGTGTTCGTCTTCTTCGGGCTCGTCGCCGTCACCGGCACCGCCTTCGTGGCCTCCGGCGAGATCCCCGCCTCCGCGTGGCTCGTCTCCGTGCCCGTCGGCGCCCTCGCGACGTGCGTGCTCGTCGTGAACAACGTCCGCGATCACGAGGGCGACGTGCGGGCGAAGAAGCGAACCCTCGTGGTCCGGCTCGGGCGCGCCTTCGGGGTCGCGGAGTACGGAGCGCTGCTGGCGCTCTCCGCCCTCGCCATCATCGCGGCGGTCGCGCTTCGCCTCGTCAGCCCGCTCGCCCTCGTGTCTCTCGCGCCGCTCGCCTTCGGCCTGCGCCTCTACCGGACGGTTCGGGACTCCCGCGACGGCCCGACGTTGAACGCGTGCCTGGCCGACACCGCGAAGCTCATGCTGGCGGTGAGCTTCACCCTCGCCGCCAGCATGTTCGCAGGGGCGGCCCTCGGGATCGGGCCTGCCGCTTGAGCGATCGGCGGCTCTCCGCGGCGCGCCTCTTCGCGTGGGGATCACCCGAAGCGATCCCCTTCGCGCGCCGCGGCCTTCTGCTCGTGTTGAGCGCGGAGGACAGCGAGGCCGTCGGCCTCGGCGAGGCCGCCCCCCTCGCCGGCTTCTCCCTCGAGACGCTCGAGGACGGCGAGCGCGCCCTCCGGCGCGTCCCCTGGGCCGACGTCGTGGTCCCGCGCGAGCTCGATGAGCTCTTTGCGGTGACGGCGGCAGCGGCAGGAGGTGCCCGGGAGCGGGCGGCGCGGTTCGCGCTCGAGACCGCCCTCGGCTCCTTGGCCGCGTGGGGACGGGGGGTGTCTCTGGCGACGTTCCTGGCGCGGCGAGAGATCGCCTCTGCCGTTCCGCGCAGCGTGCTCGTGGGGCGCGTCGGAGAGGAGACCGCGCTCGAGAGGACGGACCGCGCCGCGAGGGCAGGGGCTCGATCGTTGAAGCTCAAACATTCTCGTCCGGACCACGAAGCGACGGCGGCGTTCCTCGAGCGGGTGCGCGCCGTCGCGGAGGCGCACCTCGGGGCGAGGCCCGCCCTCCGCGTCGACTACAACGGCGCCCTCGACGTCCGCGACGTCGCCCCCGCCCTGACCACCCTCGCGCGCGCCGGTGTGGAGCTCGTGGAGGAGCCATGTCGAGGCGCGGCCCTCCTGGAGCTCGGCCCCTTCGACGTCCCGTGGCTGGCGGACGAGTCGCTCGTGGACGAGTCGCTGCGGGCGCGCCTGCTCGCACATCCCCACGTCGGGGGGTTCGTCCTCAAGCCGACGCTCCTGGGCGGGCTCGCCGTCTCTCTCCGCATCGCCGACGTCGCCCGTGACCGCGGCCTACCGGTGGTGGTCACCCACGCGTTCGCGGCCCGGTGGGGCTCACGCCTGCGCGGAGCTGGCCCTCGCCCTCGCCGGCCGAGAAGGGCAGGCCGCGCCCGGGCGTCGACGACGCCGTTTCGAGGACGTTCGCGCTCGCCCACGTCGCGCAGGTGCGGGCGTCGATGGGCTCGTCCGACCGAGCGGCGCGCCGGGTTCTTCCTGCACGATCGAACTTCTGCAGCATGCCCGCGGACCTGCTCGAGCGGCTGCTGGAAGACGCGCAGATCAGCGTTTTTCACCTTCGACGATCGCTCGCTGCTGTTTCAGAGGCGGTTGGCTCGCCGTTGCGACGCGACTTGAGGACGGTCGACTGCTTTGTCGCCTGCGACTTTCGCCACCCTCGTGCGCATCCTCTCGCCGCCCTCGAGCGATCCGTGCCGTTTGCCCTGCTCCACCCCTGACGCAGGAGGCGGATCGCGAGCGAGAGCCTGCGCCGAGCTGCGCCGATCAGCGCACCTGCGCAGCTTTTCGCTGCCGCCTCAAAAGACGTTTCCTGACGGGGGACGACGGGGAGGGACCGAAGGTAGCGAGCTGGGCGGCGGTGGCTCCGCGCCCACGCCGCGAACCTGCCGTTCGAGCGCGACGACCGGTGGCTGCTCGCCATGCCCCTCTCCCACGCGGGCGGGCTCTCGATCGTGATGCGGGCGCTCGTGTCGCGCACGGGCGTGGTCGTGCGACCCGCATTCGATCCCGAGGACGTCGAAGAGGCGATCCTCCGACACCGGGTCACGTGCGTCTCGGTCGTGCCCTCGATGCTCGCTCGGATCCTCGATCGGCCCGCGGCGGCGGCGGCCCTCGCGAGGGCCCGGGTCGTGCTCGTCGGAGGGGCAGGGTTCCCGGCTCCTCTCCGCGCGCGCTGCGCGTCGGCCGGGATCCGAGCGTTCGCCACCTACGGGATGACGGAGACTTGCTCGCAGATCGCGACGGCGCGACCCGGTCTCGCGGGAGAGGCCCCCTCCTCCTCCTCTTCGGGGTCGAGCGGCGCTCCGCTCCCCGGCTTCCAGGTCCGCATCGTCGACGCGACCGGAGCGCCCGTCGCGGCAGGCCTCTCCGGACGCATCCTCGTCCGCGGACCGGCCCTCATGGAGGGCTACCTCGCGGACGGCCCCCGCGACGCCGCGGCGCTCTTCGACACCGGCGACGAGGGGTGGCTCGACGAGCGGGGAGCGCTCACCGTCCTCGGGCGCGCCGACGAGACGATCGTGACGGGCGGCGAGAACGTCCACCCCTCCGAGGTCGAGGCTGTCTTCGCCGGTCACCCCGGGGTCGAGAGCGCGGTCGTGTTCGGCGTCCCGGACGAAGTTTGGGGGGCGCTCGTCGCGGTCGCGCTCGTCCTCGGCGAGGGGATCGACCCGCGCGCCGTGCTCGCCGAGGTCGCACCTCGGCTCGCGCGATTCCGCCGACCCCGCCGGTTCGCGGTCGTCTCTTCGATCCCGGTCGGGCCGAGCGGCAAGGTCTCGCGCCGGCAGCTCGCTCGGGATCTCCGCCCCGAGCTCGCCGAGATGCGCTATCGCGAGAGCAGCTGACGCAGCCCCTCCGGGACGGCCGAGGGCCGGAACGTGGTGCCGTCCACGAACACATGCACGGTCTGGCCCACGCT
The DNA here is from genome assembly GCA_044225865.1 of Polyangiaceae bacterium. Classification (GTDB taxonomy): domain Bacteria; phylum Myxococcota_A; class Polyangia; order Polyangiales; family Polyangiaceae; genus Xiheicaenibacterium. Next base: position 125,040 of record JBGAID010000018.1, read on the forward strand.
CGCGACCCGGCCGTCCTTCGTCTTCACGATGCGGTGGCCGAGGGTGAGGCTCGACGCGCCCGCGCTCGCGAGGACGATCCCGACCTCCACTTCGTCCCCGAAGAAGAGCGGCGCCAGGAAGTCGGCCTCGGCGTGGGCGAGGGGGACGGCGAGGGTCCGCTCGCGCAGCAGGCGGGGCACGTCGAGCCCGGCCTGGACCAAGAGCTCCTGGTAGGCGTCCGCGAAGTACTCGAGCACCCGCGGAAAGAAGATGGTGCCCGCCGCGTCGACGTCTTGGAAGCGAACCCGGCGCCGCTGCTCGACGATCGGCCTTCGGGTGGGGTCGCTCAGATCTCCGCGTCCGAAGTGCGGGGGCTTGGCCGGGCTTTCCACCGCGCGAGCCTCGGCGTCCGCGGCGTCGACGTCAATCTCTCGAACGTCGGTCCTCTGACGATGCGTCGGACGAATGACGTCAGCGCGCCGGCGCGTCGCCCCATCGCGGCATCACCCCCGGCGGGGCGACGAGGGGCGCGTCGCGCGTCGACCGCGTGGGCTGGCAGGTCGGGCAGGCGTAGGTCGAGCGAGGGGAGGGCGCGCCCTGACGCCTCATGCGGATCGTGTCTCCGCAGACGAAGCACTCCTTCCCGGCGCGCTCGTAGACCCACAGCGGAGAGCCGCGACCGCGCATGGAGCCCTCGTTGAACCGCGTCATGCGGCCGTGCCGGGCCACGAAGCGCGCGACCCGGGGATCGGTCGTGTTCCGCAGCTGAGCGGCCGCGACCTTCACGATCTCCTCGAGCACCGCCACCGGATACAGATCGACGAGCGCGAAGGGATCCGCTCCCGAGCAGAAGAGCGCCTCGCTCTTCAGCACATTGCCCACGCCCGCCATGATCGACTGGTCGAGCAGCGCGACCCCGACCTCCTCGCCCGCGTGGAGGGCGAACGCCTCCGCGACCGCCCGCGCGTCGAACGGGGCCTCGCCGAGAGGGTCGGGGCCGAGGCGCGCGAGGGCTCGGTCCTGATCGACCTTCTCGGACGCGAGCAGGCGGGTGACGGGGGTGTCCACGAAGAACACGTCGGCGGAGCGGGTCGCGAGGGCGAGCCGGACGCCCGGCATGCGGGTCGGAACGCGGGAGGGCTCGGAAGAGGATCGCTCGCGGACGCGTACGCGCCCGTGCATGCGAAGATGGACGTGGAGGGTCGCGCCCGTCGAGAGCGTCACGAGCAGGTTCTTGCCCCTCGCGTCGATGTCGAGCACGGTGGCCCCTCGGACGAGCTCGACGGGAACTGTCACCACCTCGGACTGAGCGCTGACGATGACCTCGTGGAGAAGGGCGCTGCGAAGGCGCCGAGCGAGATGAAAGATCGAGTCGCCTTCCGGCATGCGAGCTTCTTCTTATCTGCAGTGAAGGCGACGAGCACGTCCCGCGCCGCGCCGGTGGTCGCGGCCGCGGTCGCGGCGACCACGCTCCTCTTCGCCTGCCGGTCGGACCGCCGCGACGCCGCGGGCAGCTCCAGCGCCTCCGCCCTCTCGACCGCGTCCGAAGGCGCGCCGGAGGGGGTCGCTCCGCCTCTTCCCGCGTCGGGGGCGATGCCTCCCGCGAGCGCATCCGCCTCGGCCGCGACGATCGTGCTGCCACCCCCACCGAAGCCCGTCTGCCCGCCGGACATGGTGCTGGTGAAGGATCGACTCTGCGTCGACCGATTCGAGGACACCATCGTCGACGACACGAGCGGCAAGGCGCTCTCCCCCTATTGGCCGCCGGATGGTCCGAAGGCGACCTACCTCGAGAAGATCTGGCGCGACCTGAAGGGGACCGGCACCGAGCTCGAGCAAGCGACCGAGCTGCCGCTGCTCCCCCCATTTCAGAAGCAGCGATCGATGCGACCGCGCGCCGTCTCCAAGAAGGGTGTGGTGCCGCAAGCGTACGCGAGCGGCAAAGATGCCGCGCTCGCATGCGCCAACGCGCACAAGCGATTGTGCACGTTGGAGGAGTGGCGCACAGCGTGCAGAGGGCAAGAGGACAGGGACTTCCCCTACGGCGACAAGTACCAGCAGGGCACTTGCAACGTCGTTCGGGACACCCACCCCGGCATCCTCTTATGGGACAACCCGAGCATCAATCACACGGATCCTCGCTTCAATCTGATGACGTCGAAGACGGGCGCGCTCCTCAGGAAGACGGGCGCGACGACGACGTGCAAGAGCAAGTGGGGGGACGACGCCATCTACGACATGGTGGGCAACCTCGACGAGTGGATCGACGATCCGGAGGGGACCTTCGTGGGGGCGTTCTACGCGCGGGGCCGGCGCGACGGCTGCCAGGCGAAGATCGTGAACCACACCTTCGACTACGCGGACTACTCGACCGGCGTCCGCTGCTGCGCGGAGCCGTCACTCCCGTAACGCCTCCGCTCGAAGAAGCTTTGAGCTGTGGGTCTCGTTCGAGGCCGTTACTTCTTGAATGGATGCGACGACGCTCGATTCAAGCTCTCGTGATCGCATCGACGCTCGCGGCGGGGGCCGGCGTCGCCCAGGCCGCTCCGAAGAAGCTCGACGGCGCGCTCGAGCTGACGCTCCGCCGCCTCGACGGCGCGACGACGCAGCTGCCCGATCTCCAGAAGATGATCCGCCGGCCGGGCGTGACGGCTCCCCGCGTCCTCCCCGTCATCATCGAGCTCGATCACGAGATCGGCCCGGGTGACGTCGCGAGGCTCGAAGCGCTGGGCGTCACCGTCGAGCGCGGCAAGGGCGGTCGGGTGCTCGGCAGCAAGCGAAGGCTGGCCGCGCGCCTCCCGGAAGACCGGGTCGCCTCCGTCGCCGGCGACGCGGCGGTGAAGCGAGTCGCGCTCGACGGCCGGCCGTTCACCGTCCCCCGGCCCCTCGATCTCACCGCGAGGATGATCCAAGCGGACGCCGTCCATCGGGCGCAGGGCCCCGAGGGCGAGGCGATCGCCGGCCAGGGCATCACCGTTTGCGACGTGGACGCCGGCATCGACGGGCTCCATCCGATGTTCTTCCAAGCCGACGCCGGCCTCTTCGACTGGAACGACGAGAACAAGAACGGCAAGCTCGACCCCGGCATCGACACCATCGACATCGACGGGCAGCCCCGCGTCCTGCGCGCGTTGAACGGGATCGTCTCTCACTACTCCGACGAGCTCCCCCTCTTCGGGACGGACGCCCCCGGCTTCGACCTCCGCTACGACTACCTCTACGCGGATCTCAACGACGACGGGGCCCGCAACACCGGCTCGAACTTCGGCTTCACCGAGGAGTCGCCGGGGCTCGGTGAGCCGCTGTTCGTCGTCGACGACGTGGACCAGAGCGGCATCGCGGAGGTCGACGAGAAGCTCGCGATGCTGGGTACCCCCAAGATCAAGGCGTTCCGCGTCGACGACCACATCTATCGACGGGGTGAGAACCTCCTCGACGCGCCGTGGGACCCGAGCATGCAGCACGGCAACGGCGCGGCGGGCGTGATGGTGGGCGGGCAGCTCGGCTATCGGCGGCTCACGGGGATGGCCCCCGGGGCGGACCTCGTCGTCGCGACCGACACCCTCGGCGGCCGCGAGTTCGCGATGACGAGCTTCTGCATCGACGAGGGCGCGCGCGTCGTGCTCCACGAGTACGCGCCGTGGGTCACCTACCACCTCGACGGGTCGAGCGACGTCGAGCAGCTCATCGACGAGACGGTGGGGCAAGGGGTCGTGCACGTGAACCCCGTCGGCAACCTCTCCGGGTCGCGCAAGGGCTACGAGGCCGACGTGCAGGCAGGACAGACGACGGTCATCCCCATCGACGTCCCTCCCATCGACGCCCACTTCGCGATCCTGACCATGCTCTATCGCGAGCCGGAGCGGCCGCTCCACTTCACCCTCACGAGCCCGAACGGCGACGCGGTGGACGTCCCCTTTCAGGCCCCGTCGTTCGAGATGGAGCTCGGCGACTTCGCGGTCACCGGCTCGTTCGACGTCTCCGATCGCGGCACCGCCAAGCTCGACATCTACCTGTACCCCAAGGACGTGGTGGTGAAGATGCCGGTCGGGCAGTGGTCGCTCTCGATCGCGGACGAGTCTCCCGCCGCTGCCGCCTCGATGCCGATCGCCGGGTTCGTCTTCGACGACGTGACGAAGTGGGGGCTCGGGATCAACTTCGCGAGCCACGCCAGCGAGGCTCACCTCATCGGGTGGCCCGCCACCGCCGACCATGGGATCGCCGTCGCCGCGCACACCGGGCACGGCTTCGATGGGGGAGTCTCCGGCGCGCGCGCCGCCTACTCGGGCCGCGGACACCGCATCGACGGAGCCTCGATCCTCGCCATCTCCGCACCCGACAACCCCATCGTGCCCGCTCGCTTCGCGGACCGGCCCCTCTCGTACATGGTCTACGGCGGCACGTCCGGCGCAAGCCCCCACGTCGCCGGGGCGGCAGCGCTGCTCTTGTCACACGAGCCGCGGCTCGACGGCGACGACGTCCGCGCGCGCCTCGAAGAGAGCGCGGTCGCGGACGGCTTCACCGGGCGCGTGCCGAACGATGATTTCGGATACGGCAAGCTCAACGTCCACCGCGCGGTCTTCGGCGACACCGCGCCCCCCGGGTACGATCCGGTCGTCTCCTCCGCCGAGGTCGAGATCCCCCGAGGGCCCGCGGACGTCGCGTTCACGGTGCGAGACCCCGACGATTACATCCCCGATCTGCTCTTCGAGCTCGACCGCGACTACGACGGCGTGTTCGAGGAGGTCCTCGCGTCGCCGTCGGTGCGAGTCGACTATGCGGAGCCGGGGCGCCACGTCGTCAAGGTTCGCGTGACGGACGCGTCCGGTCGGCGAGGCCAGGCGCTGCTCCGCATCAAGGTCGTGGACGACGACACGAGCGGAGCCGGCGGCGGCGAGGACGGGGCGAACGAGTCCATCCTCGGCGGAGGCTGCGCCGCGAGCAGCGGCGCTCTGGATCGCACCGCCGTCGCGCTGCTGGGGCTCTCCCTCGTCCTCCTCGGCGCACGTCGCCGCGCCCGCGGCACGCGCGTCAGCTCGCGCCCGCAGGGGTGAGGTCACCCTGATCGTCGACGTCGAAGACGTCGCCGTCCTTGTCGAACTGAATCACCCCGCCCTTGTGCTCTTCCAGCATCGCGACCGCTTCTCGCTGCTCCACCGTCGCGCCCACCCAGATCCAATCCTTCTCGGTCGCGCCTTGGCTTCGCGACCTCCCGTCGGGGTATCGGTAGACGTTCCAGCGGTTCCACTCCGCATACTTCTTCGACATCGCGTCCTCCCTGGCGGCGGAGTCTACAAGGCCCTCGCGACCTGAGGGTGGCCCGCCTCATGGGCTGGGGCGCGGGCGCCTCTTTCGGCCCCCTCTTTCCAACGCGGAAACGCGGGGGGCTCGCCACCCGATGTGCGGCACGGCCCGTGCGACGGGCGCCCGCATGCTCGCATCCGGCAGTGAAGAAAAGACGGACGGCGCCCCAGCGGCGGGGCTATCGTGGGCGAGCTCACCGGGCCCGCTGCCCTCCACGATTCCCCCCGGCTCCGAGACGGTCGTGACGAAGCCGCCGCGTGAAAGCGAAACAGTCGCGATGAACCGGGCCCACAGCGCCCCCCTCGCGGTGCTGCTACGCGTGGTGGGCGCGCGCGCGGAGCCGGGGACGGTCCGCGTCGAGAGCGCTCCGCTC